>CAZWAV010000026.1:0-1018 GCA_964631935.1 uncultured Candidatus Saccharibacteria bacterium | reverse complement strand
TAGATACAAGTATAAACTTAGATGAAAAATTAGGTATTACTAAATATGAAGAACCTGAAGATAATTCTGGTCATGGAATAAAAAATGGTAGTTCTATAAGATTTCCTGAAGGTATTATTAGAACTGATGAAGAGAATTTTAATAATTTAGTTCATCATATAGAAAAAATATTACCTTGTAGATTAATTGGAAGACAAAAGATTGATGGAAGTTCTATTACACTTTGGTATAAAGATGGTAAATCAGGTATTGCTTCAAGAAATTTAGGAAAACCACTAACTATTACAAAAGTTACAGGAAGAAGAAAAAAAACTTTATTAGAGAGAATATTATTTTGGAAAAAAGTAGATTTAAATATTTATGAAGAAGTAGAATCTGATAGTGATTTTGTTAAATATGGTAAACCTTATTTGGATAGATTAATTAATCATTGTGAACTATACAAAGAAAATTTAGTATTACAAGGAGAACTTTGTGGACAAGGGATGAAAGGTAGCGGTAATAAAAATAATCCTACAGCAAAAGAAGAAACTGATATTATATTTTTCAATATTTGTAAATATGAAAATCAATCTATTAAATTATCAGAATTTGAATTTAATACTTTTTATAAATGGGAAGATTTTAAAACACCAAAGTTATATTTTGACAAAATATTTAATACAATAGAAGAAATTAAACAAGAATGTGAATCTATATTTAAAGGTGAATTAATTGAAGGCATTGTAATCAGAGATGAAAATCATAACTTCTCTACAAAATACATGAATAATTTTTATGACAGCCAAAAATAATATATGACATCAGAAGAACAAATAAAACATGTAGAAAAACTTGATGGAGATTTATTAGAAATTTTAAAATCTAAAGGTAAAGATTATGCAGACGCAGATATATTGTCAAACTTTAAAATAGTTTCTGAAATAGTTAAATTAGCTAAAGTAGATTCTACTAAACCTGAAGGTTATGCAATGTTAATGGTAATACTTAAAATTGTAAGAATCTGGAATTTAAAAGA
>CAZWAV010000025.1:0-1043 GCA_964631935.1 uncultured Candidatus Saccharibacteria bacterium | reverse complement strand
AATCTTCATCTTCACCTGTTTGTTTTTCATTAAAAGGATTTCTGATTGGCTTGTAAAATGCGATCCAATCTTCGTAAGACATTTGTTTTAATTCCATCCTATTATTTTATTTAAAATTAAACATTTTTCTCGTTTATATAAAACTCCATCACCAGAAGGAGATAAACTTTTTTTAAAACTATGAAGTATGGTATCACCATTTTTATATCCAGAATCATCATTTATAATTGATATAGTTTTAGTTTCTAAATTATAAACTCTATACTTTGTACAAGAACAGAAAAATAAGCTTAGTATTATTATATATTTATTCATATTTCTTCTTTAAATTTTCCAATAATATTTTCTCTCTCTTTTCCTGAGCTAATTTTCTATTAACTGCCGCATTTTTAGCTTTTTCACTTCTAATTTTAGATAATTCTAATCTGGTTTTAAATTCTTCATCAGTTTCTTTTCTATAAACTTTAATAACAATATCTCTTTCACCATCATAATCAAATTCTAAATTTATTTTTATTTCTTCATAATCTTTATAATGAGTAAAAACCGGCATCTTGTCTGGTTTAAATTCTTTTGAAATATTAATTTCTCTGTTTTTCCAGGAAGTAATAAGTGAATGTTTGATATTTAATATCTTTTTTACAACATCTTTAATTTCACCTTCAAATAAATCAAAATCTAAATAAATGTAAGGAACATCTTTAACTTGTATCATTATTTTTTCTTCTTTCATATTACTAATTCTTTAAAACTAAAAATCTCTTGTTCTTCTAAGGGTATAGAATCTAATTCATCTATATATTCTATATTTACATTATATAATTTTGATAATATAAATTGTAATTCTTTAGACTTCTTTAATACATGGTAAGGTGATAAAACTATATCTTTAAATGTATCTTCTAATGAAATGATACCGTCAATAATATATCCATTATCAATAAATAATTCAGTTACATTTTCTTTTTCTATGAGTTTTCTGCTTTTTACAGATATTGGAGTATGTTTATATTTTAAATAATAACCTGAATGATTTGAAAAAT
>CAZWAV010000024.1:0-1055 GCA_964631935.1 uncultured Candidatus Saccharibacteria bacterium | reverse complement strand
TCAGAAGGACTATCTTTTGTTTTAATACCTGGATAATCTTCTTCTATTTTTTCAAGTTCTCTTACAAAAGAGTCATAAACTTCATCAGAAACTTCAGGCTTATCTAGTGTATGGTATAAATTACCATGATATGAAATCAACTTCTTTAACTTTCTTATTCTCTCAATCGTTTCCTTGGGTAAATTATTTTTTTTCATAATTTATATTATTTCATTGCCACAATATTACCTCAAATAATTAGAAAGACATATAGTCAATATTTCCGACAAAACCTGTCGAACCGTTTGCATCAAAGATGACCCTGATTGTATGGTCTCCGACTGTTAGGGGGACAGACAATGTACTAGTATTTACATATGTTTGCCAACCTCCGGTACTTGGAACCGTAACTGAGCCTGGTACGTCAACACCATCAACCCTGAGATGAAATGAGCCTCCTGGACTAGGAGATGCTACACTAGCGACAAAAGAATAGGTATTTGTAGATGCTACATTTACTGAATACTCCAGATATTCACCAGCCATTACCCATCCAATATTACATACACTACCAGGACATGTCCCTTCTTTATCTACGTCATCAGGTCTAAATGCTATACCCCCATTATTCCCAGCGTCTGTATCTGAATAACTCACACCCGCACCGCCAATATCATAATTCTCAAATTGAATTATGCCAGGTATAGACCATCTTGTTCCACCGTATGCTAAATTCGGTCCACCACCTCCACCTCCACTACCTGAATTTACATAACTCAATTTCTCCCCTCTTTCAAGTTTTTTATTAGACCCCCCCGAACAAATATTATAACCCTTTGAATCAATAATTGTGGTTCCGTCTGCGTATTTACCAACATTCACCACAACGCATCCTTTTCCAGGGGAAGAAAAATTTAATGTAAAAGTTGTGGTTGCAGTTGAAACCACACTTATACTTAAAGCTTGACCATTACAAACAGGAGATCCACTTAATGGTTGATTAAAAGCACTTACACCATTTTTAAAATCCCAATATACTGCACACTCTATACCACTATCTGCATTATAAAAAGCGT
>CAZWAV010000023.1:0-1195 GCA_964631935.1 uncultured Candidatus Saccharibacteria bacterium | reverse complement strand
ACATCTGTTTCATTAACAGATCCAACTGGTGGAATGACTATCACTGGTACATATCCATTAAAAGCTACAGCTGCAGATAATGTAGGTGTTACTAAAGTAGAATTCTACGAAGGTGTAAACCTTATCGGTACAGCAACAGGAATACCAGGAGCTAATATTGTTTCTCAATATAGTATTTCCTGGGATACAGATAGCTATGCCAATAATAATACTGGTAGTGGTGCGTGGTCACTAACGGTTAAAGCCTATGATGCAGCTGGAAACATTACAACTTCTGCGCCTGTTTCAGTTCAGCATACATTTATTTATTCTGATCCGACAGCTCCAACAACATCCATAACTAGTCCAATAGCTGGCTACTACAAAGGTGGCACCCGCATGACTCTCAAAGCAACTGCATCAGATAATGTTGGTGTCACTAAAGTAGAATTCTATGTAAATGATGTACTAAAGTGTACAGATACAACAGTCTCATACACATGTTCATGGTCTATGCCGTCATCAACAACTGTTACCTCATACACAATAAAAGCCAAAGCATATGATGCAGCAGGTAATATCGGTACATCTGCTGACGTAAAGACGACGAACAAGAAGATTGGAGCAACCTTAACTGCAAATGCAGGTGCAAATCAAACAATTACACTACCAACAAACTCAGTAACATTGGTTGGTACATACACAACTAATAGTTTGAGTAATACAGTAACTTGGACTAAAATCTCAGGATCAGGAGTCATAACTAACCCATCTTCTCTAACAACTACTGTTACAGGTCTTACTGCTGGAACATCAGTGTTTCAACTAGCAATAAATAATGGAACTACAACAGTTAGTGATACGATGGATGTGACTGTTAATTCTGCAAGTACAGGCAACTTCACTTTCCAACCTCTAGTCATAACAGCAAACGCAGGTGGAATATTAGGTGTACAATCTTCTGTTACAAGTACAAATACTATTACAAAGGTTGAGTTCTATCTAGGTACTACCCTTATCGGTACTGATACTACTCACAGCCCATACGATATAGCTGGTGGAGCTGGTTGGAATAGTACCCAAGTTCCAAATGGTACATATCAAGTTACATCCAAAGCATATGATGATCTAGGTAACAGTCAATCATCTGCTCCTGTTAGTGTCACGATTAGTAATTAAAAGATTTAGTTAAAAAGCACCCGAGAGGGTGCTTTTT
>CAZWAV010000022.1:0-1212 GCA_964631935.1 uncultured Candidatus Saccharibacteria bacterium | reverse complement strand
ACTTCATTTTTTTCTTCCGATGTGTCATACTGTTTTTTGTAAAAATATATGCATATAGAAATCGCTGCAGAAGAAATACTCCATGTTGGTTCCTTTCTTATAACTAACTCACTTATCCTTAGTTGGATTATTGTTGGTCTACTTATTTTATTTGCACAAAGACTTTCTAAAAAAGTTGCTCTTGTGCCAAACGGAACTCAAAATGTTGTGGAACTGGGTATGGAAAGTTGGCTTGGAAACATGACATCTATTTTTGGCTCAGAGAAAAAGGCTATTAAATACTTTCCATTTATTACAACGTTGTTTCTAGTGATTTTTATCTCTAACTGGGTGGCTCTTCTGCCGGGTATCGGATCTTTTGGTACAGTGCATCAAAATGCAGAGGGTCATAGCGCTATAGTTCCGTTTCTACGAGCACCTGCAAGTGACCTAAACTTTACACTTGCACTCGCACTTATGACTATTGTAGTTATAAACGTTATGGGAGTAAGAGCAACTGGACTTAAAGCTTCTATATCTAGATACATTAACTTCTCTAGCCCTATGAATTTTTTCGTGGGTTTTCTTGAGCTTATAGGTGAATTTACAAAAATCATCTCTCTATCTTTTAGACTTTTTGGCAACATATTTGCTGGAGAGGTTCTGCTAGTTATTATTGGTTTTCTAGCACCATACATTATTCCTATTCCTTTTCTTGGTCTTGAAATTTTTGCTGGGTTTATTCAAGCACTAGTTTTCTCTACGCTTACTATGGTTTTCCTAAGTATTTTGGTGGAGGCTCCGCACCACTAGTTTTAAAAAGCACGGGGTTTACCAGAAGCAATTTTTTTGCTATGATTGTGGGGCATTTTTTAATAATTAAATAAAAATAAATATAATATGGACGCTGAATCATTAAAGTTTTTTGCAATCGCAGTTATCATGGTAGGAGCAGCATTGGGACCTGCAATTTCAATTGGTAAAATTGGAACAGCTGGGCTAGATGCTATCGGGAGAAATCCAGAAGCTTCATCAAAAATACAATCTGCGATGATCCTATCTATCGCTTTCGTTGAAGCTATCGCTATCTACGGCTTGGTTGTAGCATTGATTTTGAAGTTTATATAAAAAATGAGTGAACTACTGCACACATTTGGAGTAGACTGGAAAATTCTGCTAACACAGATGCTTAACTTTGCTGTATTGCTTTATGTTCTAAAGCGATACGCATAC
>CAZWAV010000021.1:0-1848 GCA_964631935.1 uncultured Candidatus Saccharibacteria bacterium | reverse complement strand
CCGCGGCGACAGCCGGACATACCGAGTTAGCTATGGTGGTGAACACGCCGGTCATATCTGCTGAAGTCGGAGCAATGAAGAAGTTGTCGCCATCAGCATTCTCTGCGGTCGCATCTATACCGCTATAGTGCACATTCACGCTCATGGAATTAATGTTCGCAAGTTCGCCTGCGCTACAGTTCGTGTTCACGACACGCATCGCAAAGTTAGTGTCACTGAAATCGTCCGGAGTCCATGAACGGCCCCACAGATCGGTTGCTCCACCACCTACTGGCGCCACATTCGCCTCCGTGCCCGTGATATTGATGGTGCGCGAGGTACTGGTCCAGGTATTCGCGGACTTATTGAAGAGCTGAACGCCGATGGTGCAGGATGCCGGCACACTGTATGTGACCACGGCACGGATGGCACCCACGCGAACGATGTTCGCAGCTGAGCCTGATGTGCCGGTCTTGAGCACACCCACCTCAAGCACCGAGCTACTCGTCTTCGTGAAGTCCGTGATATCAATGGTCTGATTACGCTGCGTACATCCGTTATTGCTCGAGGCGGTGTTTGTGCCGCCCTGGGTATCGGTCGTACCGACGCGCACGAACGGCTGATACGTACCTCCCGTGCTTGAGTTCGCCACGTCCCACACCTGCACCTGCACGCTCGATATCGTAGTGCCGTCTGGGATGCTGGAGAGGTTCACGCGAACGGATTCACGCGAATTATTGCCCGTCGAGAGGATGGAATCATTCGAAGAGCAGCTGGGGTTGTTGGATTCATCGATGACCGATACGCCATTCGTCCATGCAGTGTAATTGCCCTGCGCAGAAGGAAGTAGCGTACCGCTCTGAGTCGGGACGGATCCGGTCGCCTTCGCATCCACTTTCGTTTCGATACCGGTAACGGTTGCCCACGCTGGAACCGATATATGGAAGTTGCCGTAGTCCTGATGATCGTTCGTGGTCCCGTTGGTAGCGAATGTCGCATCAATGGCGCCGAGGGCGTTGTTTGGGTTCGTAAACGCGAGCGGCGTACGTGCTGCAGTCGGATTCAGGAAGCCCGTAACGGTGTTCACAAATTTGTCGTTCGCGGAGTTGTTCGCGAGAGACGCGAGGAAATTCTGCCCAGCCGGGTCACCGAAGTGGATGGTGAAGATTTGAGTGCCGCCTGCCTTTGCGGTATTGGCTGAAGCGGTCGCACTTGATTCCGCACTTCCGGATGGAAGCGTTGGCACACCGTCGGACACGAGCACGAGGACCTTTTGCTTGCCCGCAATATGGCGCGCGCTCGTGAGTTCCGCATATCCCTTCGACACGGCAGCGCTCAGGTTCGTGAAGGCATACGTAAAAATCGGTGCTGTGATGTTAGTGAGCGCGCTATGGATGATGCTTGGAAGCGAGGTGTAGTAGGCGTCACCACTCTGCAGGAGCGCATTCGGAAGAATCTCCGCACTACCGGATGGCGTAAGCACGAATGCAGCCTTGTCGGCAAAATGTCCGATAGCGAGCTGCGGATGAGGCACCACCATCTTGTATAGCGCAACGAATGCATTTGCAGCTTCTTCCTCGTCCGTAATCCAGTCGGTTCGGTATGTTCCTGCGTTTGCGGGATCCGTGTAGAACATACTGCCCGTACGGTCGAGCATGAGCACTGTGTCCGCGCAGGACAGGGCCGGTTGAGAGAATGTGGCGACGCATACCTGTGTCTGACCCTTCACGAGTGAGAGCGAGCCGCTACCCGTACAGTCCCAACCCGAGGTCGTATAGCCCGAGACCGTCGTATACGAGAGCGTGTGAGTACCCGGTGCGTACTGCGCCTGGGAGCCCGACGCCACCACAGAGCCATCCACCTTCGGAT
>CAZWAV010000020.1:0-1884 GCA_964631935.1 uncultured Candidatus Saccharibacteria bacterium | reverse complement strand
AAACAAATGAAATTGTAAAAGCTGTTAGTAAAGACTTGCGAGAAATGATAAAAGCAATCAAAGATGTTTTGCAAGAAACTCCACCAGAACTTTCCTCAGATATTATTGACCAGGGGATCATAATGACAGGAGGAACTTCACAGTTACGAAACTTTCCAGAACTTGTCTTTCGTAGAACTGGAGTTAAGGCTGTTTTGGCAAAAGATGCACTGTACTGCGTTGTGAAGGGGACTGGAATAGCCCTTGAGCACTTAGACAATTACAAGAAATCTGTGATTAGTAAGAGGTAGTTAAATTTTCTTTTTCGTCATAACTTTTTTAGAAACAGAATAATTTTCTGTTGAAAATTTTCTTCGCGCTCATCTCTTCGCGGATTCCGCGATGTTCTAAAAAAATTATGAGTCAACGAAAATTTAACATTTTGTTATAATACTTTCATGCATTCATTTTTAGAACTATATAAAAACTCAGACTCACTTCACCATGCATACTATTTCGTAGAGCATAAACTGGAAGATGGTGTTGCGAGGCTAAAGCACTTTATTGAAAACACTTTAGGCATTAAAACTTCTGGTAACCCAGACGTGTTACATAAAAAGTATGAAAACTTTTCAGTAGAAGACGCACGAACACTGACACATGGTGGGGGTATGAAAGATTTTTCTGGAGGAAAGAAAATATTTATTATTGAAACTGATTTTATTTCAGAGGAAGCACAGAACGCTTTGCTTAAGATTTTTGAGGAACCAACAGAGGGTACACACTTCTTTATTATTTCTCCTCAAGATGTTCTTTTGCCAACCCTTCGTTCTAGAATGCAGGTTTTTGTGGGTAAAATTAGTGCAAACAAAATTTCAAAAAGTGTCTTGGATATGGATTTGAAAGAAAGATTAGAAGTTGTAAAAGAAATAACAGAAGCTATAAAAGATGAAGAAAAAACTAAACAAGATGCCATTGGTTTTCTAAATACTATTGAGAAAGAGTTGTACAAGGATGGAGTAGAGAAGAATTATGAAAAACTAAAAGTTTGTGAAGAAACTCGAGCCTCACTTTATGATCGAGGGGCACCGGTGAAAATCATTCTTGAAAACCTGGTCCTGTCTATTTAATTTTACGAATAATCTGCTATACTTCTCCAATATGGCATACAATTTTAATGTATTAAAAGAGGGTATAAAAGGAGTAGAAGAGTGGCTTAAAAAGGAGCTTTCTACTGTTCGTACTGGTAGAGCAAACCTATCTATACTTGATAGTGTAAATGTTGAGGCATATGGAACTTTTATGCCTATTAACCAGGTTGCAAACCTTTCTATGGAAGATGTGAGAGTTGTTCGTATAGCTCCGTGGGATGCTTCTGTTACAAAAGATGTTGAGAAAGCTATCATTGCATCAGACTTAGGACTTTCAGTAACAGTAGACGACAAGGGTCTTAGAGTTATCTTTCCAGAACTAACGGGTGAAAGAAGACTTGCTTTAGTTAAACTTACAAAACAGAAACTTGAGGATGCAAAAATCACCTTGCGAGGTGAAAGAGAAAAAACTCTTAAAGATATTGACGCAAAAGAAAAAGCGGGTGAGATGAGTGAAGATGAAAAGTTTAGACTTAAAACAGAGCTTCAAAAAATGGTAGACGAATGCACTCGTAACTTGGAGTCACTATTTGAAAAGAAAGAGAAGGAAATAAGTGAATAAAATCTCTTTTTCCTCATAACTTTTTTAGAAACAGAATAATTTTCTCTTGAAAATTTTCTTCGCGCTCATGTATTCACTCATTCCGCGATGTTCTAAAAAAATTATGAGTCAACGAGATTTTATGTTATCTTTTGGCTATGACCGTAATAATCTTTTTAGCGATATTAGCGATACTTATATTTGTTCATGAAC
>CAZWAV010000019.1:0-1916 GCA_964631935.1 uncultured Candidatus Saccharibacteria bacterium | reverse complement strand
CAAAACTATATAACTACCAAAAGGATTTTAGACAATAACCCAATGACCTACTTCACAAGTTGCCAAGATTTCTTCTTTAGAAAATTTTCTACCATAATTATTTGTTAAACTAAAATTTCCAGTGACAATCTTTGGGCAATGTTGTAAATCTTCTAATTGGTTCGAATTGATTTCTAAATTACCATTTATTACTTTAGGACAGTATTTTAGAGAATTCAAATCGTTCTCTCTAAGTACTAAATTTCCGTTAAGAATTTTTGGGAGTCCTCTTAATGATCTTAAGGGGGCACTTACACAACTAAACCCCTTGTTTAACTTCGGAAGAAACCTAAGAGTTTTTATAAATGTATCTCCACAACTAAAGTCTCCTCCGACTTCTCTTGGAGAATATTGAAGAGTATTTAAGTCTGTATGAGCACAATCAAAATAACCTCCAACATACTCAGGACAAAACTTTAAAGTCTTTATTTTCATTAGTCCACAACTAAAGTTTCCTCCTACAAAACTTGGACATCCCTCCAGGGACTTAAAGGAACTTCCAAATAAAATAAAATTACCAGAAACACTCTTAAACTTTGCGAATTCCAAAATTGAAGAATAACCTTTCAAATTTGAAAAATCAACACTTCCTTCAACACTAATAAAACCTTCTTTGTCTACTGAAAAAGTTCCCTTAACATATTTTTCAAGAACTTCTTTCTTAGAAAATTTTACAGACTTAAAAATATCTTTACTTAAACCTAACTTTTCCAAAACAGAAAAAGTAATTAGTTTGTCTTTGGCATTATAAATTTCAAGTTTATTTTCAAGAGAATCAGGGTAAACTGCGACTGCTATTTTATAATTCGGGTTACTTGAAGTGAGATTC
The DNA here is from genome assembly GCA_964631935.1 of uncultured Candidatus Saccharibacteria bacterium. Classification (GTDB taxonomy): domain Bacteria; phylum Patescibacteriota; class Minisyncoccia; order Phycocordibacterales; family UBA9973; genus UBA8515. The sequence continues at coordinate 1,048 of CAZWAV010000019.1, read as the reverse complement.
TTTTGAAACACAAAATAGAAAGTTACTTCTTTTCCTCGGTAAGACTTGAAATAATTCTTTGAGTCTTTCGCACTTACACCACTTGGTGCCTGAACCATATTGAATACTTGCTTTTTCGTCTTTTATCAAAAGAACTAATAATTCTGGGGTATTAAAGATAACTTCACTTCCTTCGTTCTTTATTAAATTTCTTTCTTCCGACCTGGACATCCTGCCCGAATTCTCCTTCACAAATTCTCGAAACTCAATATAGGTCTTAAATTGATTAATATCTTTTTTGTCAATAATATTTTTATTACAGAGTTCTTCAAAAGTTTCAATTTCTTGTTTTAATTCCTCTAAGTTCAAATCTGAATTTTGGATGTAAAACTTACAAATTTTTTCAATGTACTTGAAGGTTTTCGAAGGATCAAGAGAAACAAGTTCCTGAAAGACGTTTTCTGGAATCTTGCTTGAATACAACTTTCTTGCACTCGCAAGACTTTCAAAAAGTTTCGTCTCAAGTTGAAGGAGTCTTTTCGGTATCATAACTTACAATTATTATAAATAAGTATATAACTTTACCAAATAATCTTAAATTTTACCTTTTTACCTGCGTCTACGAACTTTTGAATCTTATCTTCGTTTTGTTCATACTCTATTAAGTTGGAGTGTTTTATATCCTGGAATATTCTAATTCTTTCTATTAAGTTTTCTGCATCAAGTCTGTACCCAGAACAACTCCATACTTTCTCGGAAAAGTTGTCTAAGGCGCAACTTCCTCCCCAGCTTGTACCAACTTCAAAATCAGACTTGATAGGACAACCATTCAAGAATGTATAAGTTTCATTAATATAATCATTCATATGATATTTCATTAGAGAAAGTACTTGATGAATTTCGTCTGGGTGAGTATCAACCAGAATTGAGTCGTGGACAGTCCCAATAAACTTGGACTTCATGTTTCCGTCCCGGAGTGCATAATAAATACGCAGAGCGGAGTCGAATGCTAAGTCTGATGCAACTGATTGGATTGGAGTGTTTTGCGCTGCTCGTTGGGCTTCTGCTA
>CAZWAV010000018.1:0-2907 GCA_964631935.1 uncultured Candidatus Saccharibacteria bacterium | reverse complement strand
AATAGAAGACATGGGTGTTTGGTACAGGGATTGGTTTGGAAAGGATGTTCCAAAAGTTAGCACAGGAATGATGGGTGGAGGTATGATGTCACAAAGTGGTATGCATATGGGTGGGCAAGAGGATATGACAACTCTCCAAAATTCAAAAGATTTTGATAAAGCGTTTCTTGAGGCAATGATTCCACACCACCAGCTTGCTCTTATGATGGTGCGTATGCTTGAGGCGGGAAGTAATCGACCAGAGATGCAACAGCTCGCGAAAAATATTACCACCTCACAATCAAAGGAAATAGAGCTAATGCAAGGTTGGTATGCAGAGTGGTATAAATAAACTTATTAAAAATAATTAAAAAATAAAATATATGAAACTATCAAAAGTAATGCATATAGGAAGTGTTATCACAGGTTTTGTTGGAGTAATTGTATTTGTGGGAACACTCATCGGCGGTGGTGACAATCTAGTGTTCGGAATTACAAAAATGGATGCATTAGCATGTTCTGCAATTCTTATCCTTATTGCAACATGGCTTCAAGTCGCAACAATTCATCACATGATGCTGGAGAAAAAGGGAGAGGTTATATAATCAAAAAAATATTATTCTTATGAAAACACTCACACTCCACGTTTCTGGTACTCATTGCCCATCGTGCAAAATCTTCATTGAAGACACCTTGAATGAGCAGATTGGTATTGAGCGAACACAGGTCGATTTGAAGTATGAAACTGTCTTGATTGAAACTACTCTAGATGAGAGTCAGCACAAACTTGCGGAAATATTAACTGAGAAAATAAAGCACAATGGCTACTCTTTATCAGTTGATAAAAAAGCTAGAGAGACAAAAGACGGTAACGTTATTTGGCAGGCTTTACCCATTGGTTTAGCATTCTTAGCTCTCTTTTTCATTGTGCAGAAATCAGGAATTCTTAATTTTGGACTTGGAGGAACTGTTACACCAGTGACAAGTTTTATTATTGGTCTTGTAGCTTCGGTGTCGAGCTGTCTTGCAGTGGTGGGAGGATTGGTACTTTCCCTTTCCGCGACAGTATCTCAAGACAAAATAAGTGATAAAAAGCCGATGATACTTTTCCACGGCGGACGGCTTATAAGTTTTGCAGTGCTCGGTGGTGTTCTCGGTGCAATCGGCAGTGCAGTTGGAATTAGTTTTACAGTCACTGCAATATTAGGAATTATTGCATCAGTTGTAATGATAGTGCTTGGGCTTAATCTAGTAGGAGTGTTTGAGAAAAATATAATTGCTTTACCCTCAGGTGTTTTCAATTTCTTCCGTAAAGCCGAGCACAAGACGATAGCACCATTTTTGGTTGGTGTCGGCACATTCTTCTTACCCTGCGGATTTACTCAGGCTATGCAAGTTGCGGCACTTTCAAGCGGTTCGTTTTTCTCAGGATTTCTGATTATGATGACATTCGCTCTAGGTACACTACCAATGCTCGCATTGTTGTCATTTGGCTCGGCGTCATTCTCGCAATCAAAACATGCTCCACTGTTTTTCAAATCAGCAGGTATTTTGGTAATTGGTCTTGGAGCCTTTGCACTTCTCGCAGGGCTTGCTGGGCTTGGTGTTATCGATCCTTTATTTAACATATAATCTTATTAGTTAATCTATGCAAAAAAATATAATCATATCAATTATCATTAGCATTGCTCTAATTGGAGGGACTATTTACTTTATCTCTGATAAATCAGCATCTTCAGATGGCGAAACAGCTCAGTCACAGAATGTCGAAATTAAAGATGGCGTGCAATACGTAACCATTACCGCAAAGGGGGGTTATTCTCCGCGTGTCACAGAAATCAAAGGTGGGTTGCCCACCAAATTAGTTGTGAAGACAGATGGTACATATGATTGTTCAGCATCACTTGTGGTTCGTTCTGTTAGTTTCCAAAAAATACTACAACCGACAGGTGAAGAAGTAATTGATTTAGGTATTCCAAAATCTGGTGAGAAAGTACAAGGAGTGTGTGGGATGGGAATGTATAATTTTCAGATTAAGGTTAGCTAGAAAGATTAAAGGACACTGACCATTTTATTAGCTAATAAAATCTTACTCTTCAAACAACTAAGTAACTCTCTCTTCTCTAAATTAGAGGATTCTTTGAGAACATATTTAGCATAATTTCGTATATCAACATCCTTGACCTCAATTTTTTCTTTAGATCCAAGAATTACTCGTTGAAATTTTTTCACTCTTTCTACCTCAGCTTTAATTTTTTCCTTTATGCCGATTTCATCTATATCAATCTGATCCATAAGTGATACGAATTGCTCGACTAACTCTTCTTCATTTATATATCCAGACTTGCAGTGCTTGTCCTTAAATTTTGTACAGCCGTAATAAACGTAACGATGTACATTTCCGTTCTTCTGCTTTTTAAATTTCTCATCTGCAGTTATACCTGATCCGCATAAGCCACAAGTCATAAGTTTAGTGAAAGCAAATTCTTTATCTTCAACTCGTACAATCTGTCCATTTATCTGGGTTTGAACTTGGTCAAATAATTCCTTGGTTATTAAAGGCTCGTGCACACCTTTATACCAAAGAAACACGTTGAGAGATTTAGCGATTTATCTACAGAAGAAAAAAATGAATTATTTGACGAAGTGTCAGAACTAGAAAAGTTGGTTATAGAAAAATTTGCCCCGGGCTGTGATATTTCACAACATTACCGACCCTTTATACCAAATAGTAAATTCAAAGTTAGCCACCTACATATACACATAAGACCTCGGTTTCTAGATGACGAACTTTACATGAAGGTGCAAAAATTTGAAAATGATATTTTTGAGGAACCAAACCCAGAAGAATACGATAAGTTCAAAACACTATTCAAAAAATAAACTACAAATACTTTTTTTCGTACTTACGCATTGAGTCTTCTATAA
>CAZWAV010000017.1:0-2996 GCA_964631935.1 uncultured Candidatus Saccharibacteria bacterium | reverse complement strand
CTCACCATATTCCAGGGGACGACCTATAACCTTGCGGACCCGACCAATGAGATAGTCGCGCTTACGAGCGCGACAACGCAGGTGGGTGGTGTAGGGGAGCCGACCGACGTTGTATTTGCGGAGCTCTCTGGTGACGCCACCATTAACTCAGGTGCTGGGTGGAACCTAACGATTAAAAACGCGACGACAGGCCAGCAATCCGTCGTGTCTTTCAATACGGCAGGCCGCATCTCGTGGAGCAATTGATATGAAGACACTACGCGGATTTTCAACGCTCGAGATTCTCATCGCCATGTCGGTGATGTTCCTCGTGCTTGGCGCGGTTATCCTCGTCTCGTTTGGGAATCAGACCGCAATCGCGGACAGTCAGACGGATGCGGAAGCGCTTAATTTTGCGCAGCGGCTCTTGGAGGGTGAGCTCGCGGACGCACGCAAGGACTTCAATCTCGTGAATAGTTTTGCGAGCTCAACGTCGGACGGGTTCTACACGGCGCAAACTACCTCTGAACTTTCGAGCGACTACCTCACTAAGAAGGTAACGGTGAAGGTTTCTTGGAAGGGCGATCATTTGCGCGTGCAGAATGTCTCGCTCGTGGGCCTCATTACGAACTTCACTGGGGCAGTCGGCGCGAATACCTGTAACTCAACACCAGAGGGTGACTGGAAGAACCCGACACTCGCGTCGTCATATGACCTTGCGACGCTGGTGGGCGACGCGGGAGGAACCTATCCGATTACGGACGTGGATGCGTATCAGGGGAAGCTGTACGTCACAACAAGTAATCCAAGTGGCCCCGTGAAGCCAAACTTTTTTATTTTTTCAATAGTAAATCCGAACAGCGCTAGCCCATCTCTCTCATTCATATCTGGTAGGGACACTGACCCCACTAACATCACGGGAAGCGGCGTGAACGCTGTTACCGTCGCAACGAACTCCGCCGGTTCCTATGCCTATCTAGCGAATGCGAGCAGCCCCTCTACAGTGCAGTTGCAAGTACTTAACCTGACGACGTCTGCCATTACAAACATGAAAGTGCCGGGACTGACGTCGGGTAGTGGCAATAGCATCGCATACCGTGACGGATACATTTTCCTCGGACTTAATTCGACCACTGGTCAGGGAAAGGAGTTCAATATTGTCGACGTGCATACTCCGACCAGTCCATTCGTTCGCAGTAGTGCGAATATCGGGAATGGAGTAAATGCCATATTCGTGAAAGGGTTGTATGCGTACGTTGCGTCGCCAAACTCACAGAGCCTAAAGGTGTTTGATATCAGCAACCCCAATGGAGTGACGGCTGTAGGAGGCTACACAGGCATTGGCAATACAGGCAAAAGTGTCTATGCGGTAGGTGACACGGTCTATCTCGGAACGACAGCGTCAGGTGCCCATCTGCATATTTTAGACGCCTCCACTCCTGCATCACTTAGTTCTCTCGGTTCTGCAACCTTTTCTGCGAGTGTGGACGGCATTATCGTCCGCGACTCGCTGGCGTTCGTACTCACCAAGACCGCACTGCAGGTCATTAACGCCACCAGCACGGCGGCGTGGTCTGGCGCAGCCACGCTTCCATCGTCCGGAAGCACGCTCTATGAGCCGGTGATGGATTGCGAGGGCAACATGATATTCGTTGGGTCGAACGATTCAGGCGACCACGGGAAATTGTACGTATACGTACCAAAGCCATGACCATCTCTCCTCGCGGTTTTACGTTGCTTGAAGCGCTCGTATATCTTGCGCTCTTTTCCATCATGATTACCGGCGTTGCATCCGGTGCATTCAGTGTCATTGAGTCCTCAGGCCGTAACCAAACCCGAGCCATGCTGCAGGAAGAGGGGAACTTCATCATTGGGAAAATTCAATACGCCCTCGCGGGCGCCTCGCAGGTCACTGCGCCTGCTACGACTGGCTCAACGCTTACCACGACGAAATATGACTCCACGTCAGTCACCGTCTCAGCTAACGGCACAGCGGTAGATGTGAAGGATGAACACAATGCCGTTGCCACAACAGCGACGAATACGAATGTCACCGTAGAGAACCTCACCTTCACCCATACCGCTGCCTCGGGCGATGGTATCAACCAGGAGAGCGTTACTGCCACGTTTACCCTTTCTGCACGCGCCCCGAACGGCGCACCGGTAAGCCAAGACTTTACTACTACCGTCTATTTGCGCCGCTAGCCTATGCCTACTTCACCACGCGGATTCATTGCACTCACTTCAGCGATTCTTATCGCGGCGGTACTGCTCGGCATCACCACGACGCTTTCTACCTCTGGCTACTTTGCGCGTGGCGACTCGCTGACGAGCGAATTCAAGCGTGTCTCGCTTGGGCTTGCAGAGTCCTGCGCCAACGCCGCACTCCTCAAGTTCGCGACGAACTACAGTTACAGTGGAAACGAAACCATCGCCATCGGTACGGATGCGCAGGGAATTGCGCAGACCTGCAAAATCGACTCCATAGTCATCAAATCGACCACCATACAGAGCGGTGTCGAGGTAGAGAAGGTGGTGGCCATCACGGTGCATGGCATATATCGCGACACCTATAGCGACCTCACCATCACCTCGACCATCCAGAACCCTGCATCTCAGACAGTGAATACGATGCTCACGCTCTATACCATTCTTCCTTCGGGTGCGAACGCGTCGCTCTTTCCGCTCACCATTGCGCCTTCCGTGGGCGCGGGAGTCGTGTCCGGCACCTCGTTCAAGGTGTCCCCTGGCACGGCCTATACCGCGAGTGTCCCGCTCACCCCACCGTCTGGCTACACCACGGACTTCAAGTGGATAGGGGACTGCGACCAGACGGGACATATCACTCCCTCAATAGGCACCAGCAACTCCTGCGCCATCTACTACGCCGCAGAGCCTACCACCGCGACCCTGACGCTCATCGTAAACGTCATTGGTGGCTCAGCAGTCCCTGCAGACTTCAATCCGAAGGTGGATGGCTCTGTGGTGGCGTCGGGCTCCCAGGCGCAGTACGCACC
>CAZWAV010000016.1:0-3006 GCA_964631935.1 uncultured Candidatus Saccharibacteria bacterium | reverse complement strand
ACAAATAATCTTGAGAGAAGATTGTTACAACATAATGGTCTTGCGTGGGGTGGTGCAAAATACACAAGAGCTAAAAGGCCTGTTGAGCTTGTTTATGTTGAAAAATATCCTAGTAGAAAAGAAGCTGCTAAGAGAGAATATGAGATTAAGCATACTTTAGATCATCAGGGCAAGTTGGATTTGATAAATAAATCTACAAAAGAGGATATTTTAAGGGCAATTTAACTTTTTATTACTACTTCCATGCAAATAAAATCTCAATTCATTTCGGACGGTAAAGAAGTGAATGTCATATATAATGATGCATACTCGTTTGATCATCTTTTAGATAAGGTTGTAACACAAACATACGGGATTTGTTTTGTAGAGAATCAAATTGTAATTGTTTACAGTATAAAAGGTGGTGGGCATTGGATCCTTCCTGGTGGAAGTATTGAAAAAGGAGAAACCTTTGAACAGTGTTTAAGAAGGGAAATTAAAGAAGAAACAAATATGGAAGTACTAAACTATGCTCCAATAGGCTATCAAGAAGTTCATTTTGATGGAAAAATATTCAATCAGCTACGTTATGTTTGTAGGGTTAAACCTTACGGAGAATTTGTATCTGATCCGGATGGTTCAATTACACATATAAAACTTATCGATCCAAAGGACTACAAACAATATTTTGATTGGGGTGAAATAGGAGATAGGATTATAAATAGAGCAATTGAGCTTAATGCTTTTTAATTTCATGAAAAAAATTCTCTTTTTCCCTGGAACTTTTAATCCACCTCATTTGGGTCACGCATCTGTGCTTCATACAGCACTAAATAAATTTTCATTTGATGAAGTTTGGATTCTACCTTCTGGTAAGAGAGTGGATAGGGAAATAAGCACAAGTGAGGAGGATAGAAGAAACCTCAGCACTCTTTTTGTAAGTTATATTCAGAGTCAAACTACTGTGCCAGTAAGACTAATTACAGATGCTCTTGATGGTGTGGAAGGTAAATATACTCATGAAATAATTGTTGATCTAAAATCTAATCCAGAATATGAAGTGTATCAACTATGTGGAACTGACGGATTTACAAGTATCAAGGAGCGAGTCATCGGTCAAAATGAAAAGTTTATTATTAGTAAAAGAGCTGGGTATGAAATCCCTGCAAATATATTAGAAAATAGTAATTTGTATTTTATAGATGAAGAAAAGGATTTTCAGGGAATATCAAGTACAAAAATACGAGAAATGATAAAAAATGGAGACGACCAGTATAAAAAATTACTTCCAAATTTGATTACGGATTATATAGAAGACAAGGGTTTATATAAAACGAAGGTCTCGTAGCTGGGCATAACTACGAGACCGGAAAGCGGACAGTTTACGCATCCACACCACTATGGCCCAGTGATGAGGGCAGCTCCGCAACTAGCGAATCCATGGGTTCCACCAGCTGGGAGAATTTTGGGATCCGACGATGTTTCCATCGACAGGTTGCCCCACCAGACCAGACTATATCAAAATAGTTTACATTGGACTAGTCCCAATTCCCGCCAAACATATTGGAATTTGCTATACTACCCCTATGACAACATTAAACCCATGGATAAACTTCAACGGCAATGCCGAGGAAGCATTTAATTTTTATAAGTCAGTTTTCGGCGGAGATTTTACAAAAGTAGTACGATTCAAAGACCTAGCAGGACCAGACTTTCAAGTCCCAGAGCTAGAAGCAAACAAGATAATGCAGATAACTTTGCCAGTAGGCGCATCAAACGTGCTTGTGGGAAATGATGTCCCTGAGTTTATGGGAAAGGTAAATGAAAACGAAAATAGAAGTAAGATTTATTTAATACTTGATAGTAGGGAAGAAGCAGAAAGAGTGTTTGGTGGTCTATCAGCGGGAGGACAGGTGGAAGGACCTATGAGCGACAGCCCTTGGGGAACTTATGCAGGAATGTTCCGCGACAAGTATGGTGTAGAGTGGATAGTAGAATCTAAGTAACATTAATATGGAAATTAAATCTCAATTTAAAAACAGGAAGGGGGAAATGATAGATTATGTTTTTAGAGAAGGCACAGACCCAATGCAAGATTTGGATGGAAAAATTTTACACGCTGTTCACGGATTCTGTTTTTATGGAGATAAACTAGTTGTTGTTTATGCAGGCGATAAGGGTTACTGGACGTTTCCGGGTGGAGGAGTAGAACCTGGTGAAACATGGCAAGATGCAACTGTGAGGGAAGTACATGAAGAATCAAATATGAAAGTTTTGCATATGGAACTTATAGGTTATATAGATGTATACGAAAAGGATAAGATTTTAAGAATGACTAGGGCTATGTGTATAGTTGAGCCATATGGAGAATTTGTTTCAGATCCTGATGTGGATATTACCGAAATCAAACTCGTCCATCCTAAATACTACGGAGAGTTTGTTAAATGGGGAGAAATTGGTGATCATATTGTAAAGAGAGCGGTGGAAATTAGAGAAAATTATTTGAAAAATAATAAATAATTTAAGTATGAGAAGAGAAAAAGTTGTCTTTATGATTCCAGGATTTGGTGAGTCGCATCTAAAACAAAGGGGATACAATAAGGTAGCTAAAATATTTCAAAATCAGAATATTACTCCAGTACATATCGAAATAGACTGGTTTAGAACAAAACCATACAAATTTTCAAATTATATAGAGCAATTTTTAAGACAGTATAAGAAGCCTAAAAATGCAGATGTTTATATACTAGGTTTTTCATATGGGGCTATGATCGCTTTTCTAACTGCAAGTAAATTGAAACCGAAAACACTAATACTTTGTTCACTATCACCGTATTTCGTAGAGGACTTAAAAACTTTTAAACTTTCTTGGCTTAAATGGTGGAAAGAAAATTTTGTAGATAGTGATTTTCATTTTGATAAGCTGGTATCGAAGGTATATGCTCAAACTTACTTAGTAGTTGGAGATAAGGAGCCGGAGGTGTGTATGGTGCGTGCAAAAGATGCAAAAAAGAAATTAAATAAAGC
>CAZWAV010000015.1:0-3160 GCA_964631935.1 uncultured Candidatus Saccharibacteria bacterium | reverse complement strand
TTTTGGAACATCCTTTCCAAACCAATCCCTGTACCAAACACCCATGTCTTCTATTTCTTTTGTCTGACTTTCTATTATCGCAGTAGCCAGAGTTTTAATTTCTGTGCGTTTTGATTTTTCGAGTGCTAACTTTGCCATCGCAACTGCACCATCATGATGAGGAATCATCTGTTCAATAAAATGCCTGTCAATATTGTTTGCTACCAGAGTATTTCCATTAACCCCTTGATTAGAAACTGAATTAGTCCTCCAGCCCATCATTCCAAAACCACCATTCCTGTTAGGGAATACTGATGACGTAAAAAATACTGCTAGAACTAAACCGATGATTATTCCTCCAACTCCGAATACAATTTTATTATTCATATTATTTTTTATAGTTAATTTTTATAATCTTTTCGCCTTGATACGAAGTGAATTCGAAACTACCGATACTGACGACATTGCCATAGCGAACCCTGCGAATACAGGATTTAAGAGCCAACCGAAAATTGGATAGAAAATCCCAGCAGCAAGTGGAATACCAACAATGTTATAGATAAATGCCCAGAAGAGGTTTTGTTTGATACCCCTCATGGTTATTTTTGAGAGCTTAATGGCTTTTACCAATTTAGAAATGTCTCCCCCTAAAAGGGTAATTCCCGCTGATTCGATCGCAACATCAGTACCAGTTCCCATAGCAATGCCTACATCTGCCTGAGCTAGGGCTGGAGCATCATTTACTCCATCTCCTGCCATAGCTACAATTTTTCCTTGTGCTTGTAACTCTTTTATTTTTGCTAATTTATCCTGTGGTAATACATGTGCAATCACTTCGTCAATCCCAACAAGTTTTGCTATATACTTTGCGGCTTTCTCGTCATCACCAGTAAGCATTACAACCTTAATACCAAGCTTGTGGAGATCAGCTACAGCTTGTTTTGATTCTATTTTTATTTCATCAGAAACCATGACGAATCCAAGAACTTTTTCTTTTGTAGCAAGTATAACAGGTGTCTTACCTTGTAAGGTAAATTGGTCAATTTTTGAAATATCAAATGATATACCTAGATCATTAACCAATTTTGCATTTCCAACAAAATACTCTATTCCTTTAATTGATCCTTTTAATCCTTTACCTTGTATTCCTTCAAAATTTAAAACATCTTCAATGTATAATTTCTTTTCAAGTGCATAATTTACTACCGCATGAGCAATAGGATGTTCAGATTTTTTCTCAAGCGAAGCAATAATTGAAACAAACTCTTCATTACTAAAATTAGATGTATTCTCAATATCAACAAGAGTTGGTTTTCCTATAGTTATAGTTCCTGTTTTATCCACAATGACGGTATCTACTTTATGCAACTTCTCCAGTGTTGCAGCATCTTTAATTAGGATTCCTTCTTTTGCACCCTTACCAACTCCGACAATAATTGCAGTTGGTGTTGCAAGTCCAAGAGCACAAGGGCACGCAATAACCAAAACTCCTACGAAGGAAACTAGACCAAATGATAAAGCTTGTGAAAATCCAAGTGAACTTGTGCCAATCAAGAGCCATGCTCCAAGTGTGAGAAATGCAATGATAAGAGTAATCGGAACAAAAATTGCCGATATCTTATCTGCAAGAGCTTGGATTGGCGCACGACTTCCTTGAGCGTCCTCAACCATTTTTATAATTTGAGCCAAAAGTGTCTCTGACCCGACTTTTGTAGCCCTGAATGTAAATGATCCAGTTGTATTAATTGTTCCTGAAACAACACCATCACCAACTTTTTTCTGTGCAGGCATTGGTTCTCCAGTAACCATAGATTCATCGACGAAAGAACTACCTTCAGTTATGACACCGTCAACTGGAATTTTCGTTCCGGGTTTTACTATTATCAAATCTCCATGCTTAACTTCATTAACTCCAATTTCTACTTCTTTTCCATCACGAATTACTAGAGCAGTTTTTGCCTGTAAGTTTAAAAGTTTTTCTATGGCATCACCAGTTTTTATTTTTGATCGTGCTTCCAAATATTTTCCAAGAGCAATAAACGTGATAACAACGATTGTCACATCGTAGTACTGATACTCAACATTAATAAAAGGCTTGAGAACATCTTCCAACGCTGTTACAGCAAAACTGTATAGAAAAGCGGCAGTGGTTCCAATTCCTATGAGAGTATCCATGTTTGCTTTTCCATATCTCAGAAATCTGTAGAAGCCAAGGAGGTACGGCTTACCAACAACAAACAAAATATAGGTAGCGAGTATAGGAAGTAGATGATGGAAAAATTCTTTTAGTGTATAGCTCATTTCAGGTACGGTTTTGTACTGAGCCAAAATATCCCAACCCATAACAAATGCAGCAAAAATAGCGATAGGAATAGCTGAGAATATCTTTGTTCGCATATCAGCAACTTCTGCCAGTTTCTCTTTTTTTGACTGGTTCAAACCTAAATGTGTGGCGTGTTCATCTGCTGACATCCCCATTTCTTCAGCAGATTTACTATGATTAGAACTGTCTACTTCATGATCAAGAGCTAGCGAATAACCCAATGGTTCTATTTTTTGAGAAAGGTGATGTGGATTTGTTTTGGATTCATCAAAAGCTATCTTGGCTTTTTCTGTTCCATAGTTTACCTCCACTGAATGCACCCCTTCTGTTTTTTTAAACGTTTTTTCAATAATACTGGCACATGAGGCACAATGCATTCCTTTTACTGTGTATGTTTTAGTATTGTTCATATATTATTTACGTTTAAGTTTGTAAACCTTAAGAACTTCATCGACTGCCTTTGCAGGTTTTCCTTCTTTTATTTGCTTTACCACACAATGAGAAAGGTGATGTTCCATGAGCATATCCTCAACATTCGAAAGCCCCTGCTTAATTGCAGAGCTTTGAGTTATGACATCTATACAATACGCACCCTTATCAACCATCTCATTCAATCCTCTAACCTGACCCTCAATAATTTTTAATCGACGTGATATTTTAGATTTATTTATATTCATAGTTACATAATATACCCCCTAGGGGGTATAGTCAAGCAACACTTATGCACAACAAAAAACCGCTGATTACTCAGTGGTTTTTTGTTCTAGAATACTGCTCTCAGCAGGTATGCTATGACGGAATAGATACTTGAGCCATTTCGAGCCTCCTCGGAGTCCGAAACTATCTCAAGCTGGCTGG
>CAZWAV010000014.1:0-3542 GCA_964631935.1 uncultured Candidatus Saccharibacteria bacterium | reverse complement strand
ATCTACAGTATCTACATCAACTCTAGCTTCACAAGTATTCTCTGCACAAACATTCTCTCCTAACTCAATCATCACAACTAACTCTTCAGGTAACCTTATTGCTACTGGTACACAACTAACAGTAGGTAACATTATCGCTACAACTACAGCTACATCACAGTTTGGTGGTTTTGTAGCACTAGGCACAACAACACCATGGGCACAACTATCTATTAACCCAACATCAGCTAATGGTTCAGCTCCAGCATTTGCAATTGGATCATCAACAGCTACATCATTTGTGGTGACAAATGCAGGAAAGGTGGGAGTTGGAACACTTACTCCTTCACTTTCTAGTCTTCTAGATGTGGTTAGTGGTTCAGCAAATACAAACGGAAACAATTCTGGTGTACTTTCAGTTACTGGTGCAAACTTGGCTCTAACAGGTGATGATGCAATATTTACAGTTCAATCAAACAATCCTCAAGGAGCAGATAACGGAGGTTCAATTGGATTCCAAGGAAGATACTCAGGAACTGCTCGAGCAACATTTGCGACAATCAAGGGAGCAAAAGAAAATGGAACAGATTTAGATTTGGCAGGATACTTTGCTATTGGCACTAGACCTTCAGGAGGTTCAGTTACAGAAAGATTACGAATTACTAGTACAGGCGCACTAGGAGTGGGAACATCTACACCATTTGCAAATATTCTTACAACCCTATCTTCATCAACTAACCCTCAACTCTCTCTATCAGCAGGAGCAGGACTAGCACAAACAGTATTCCGAAACACAGGTTCATCATTCTACATCTCTAGTACAACAGTAGCAGGAACAGCTACAACATCTACACCTCTACTAGATATCGCTCTAGGTGGATTTGGAACAACAACACTAAGAGGTCTAAGTATCATAGGTCAAGCTACATCTACATCTAACGTAGGATTCAATATTACATCTGGTTGTTATGCTGTGAATGGTACATGTCTATCAGCTGGAGGTTCATCAGCATCATCTACACTACTTGCTGACTCAAACTATTGGACAGGAACAAACAACTTTAACTCTAGAACTGGTTTCGGAACATCTACTCCTTGGGCTAAACTATCAGTTAACTCAGTAGCAGGTGAACCAGCATTTGTTGTGGGAAGTTCAACAAGAACAGATTTCATTGTTGATTCGATTGGTAATGTAGGAATAGGGGGATTAAATACAAACTCAGCTTTCAAACTTGAAGTAAATGGAAATACAAAAATAACAAATGGATTGTTGATGTTTGATACAAACCAAGGAATCCAAGTTAGTGGAAACGGACAACTATATGTTGGAGATGAGTTTGATGATAGAGTTCTAATTTCTTCTGGTTCTGGGGATGATATAGAGTTTAGAACAAATGCTGGTACAGAAAGAGTTAGAATAACTGGAACAAGTGGCTTTACTGGTTTTGCTTCATCTACACCATGGGCACAACTATCTATTAACCCAACATCAGCTAATGGCACAGCTCCTGCATTTGCAATTGGTTCAACAACAGCTACAAACTTCGTGGTGACAAATGCGGGCAATGTGGGAATAGGGGTAACAAATCCTACAGTTAAGCTTTATATTGAGGATCTAACTTCTACACAGACTTCACTATTTAGTGTAAAGTCTAATGTTGCAAATACTCCATTAACACAATCAACTTACGTTGCACAATTCCAGCAGGGATTGGGAGGTTCTTTGGGAATTGGAGGCGATACAAACTACACTTACATACAATCATTTGGTTCAACACCTCTACAAATAAATAGTATTGGAAATAACACATTGTTAAATTCAGGTGGTGGTAGAGTTGGTATCGGAACAACATCTCCAGTAGCGACTCTAGCAGTAAACTCAGTAGCGGGTGACGCATTCTCATTCTGGGTTGGTTCAACAACAGCACCATGGCTACGAGTATCTAACTCAGGCTTCGGAACAACAACTCTATCAGGTCTAACTATCGCAGGTAGTGCTACATCTACATCTAACGTAGGATTCAACATCACAGGTGGTTGTTATGCGATTAACGGAACATGTCTATCATCATCTGGTTCATCAGCATCATCAACTCTACTTGCTGACTTCAACACATTCTCAAACACAAATAACTTTACAGGTTCAGTAGGATTCTCTACAACATCTCCATTTGCAAGACTATCTATTAATGCAGGTGCAGGACAAGCAGGTCTAGTTGTCGGTTCAACAACAGGAACATCATTTATAGTAGACTCACTTGGTAATGTTGGAATCGGAACAGCGAATCCAACAGCTACATATAAACTTCAAATTGAAGGAAATAATATACTTATAAATAGTGGTGGTACTGATGCTTTTGTGAATTATGCAAACGGAAGAGTGAAAACAGGATATGATAGTGGTGATGGAAATGCTTCAATAATTTCTAATGCAAATGTAGGTGTTAAATTCCTAACAGGATCAACTCAAGCTCTAACTATGGGTTCAGAACAAAATAGATCCACATTTGGTATTGGTTCAACTAGTCCATCTACACTAAATAGATTTTCTATTGAATCAGTAGCAGGGGATGTGTACTCACTATGGGTTGGATCAACATCAGCACCATGGTTACGAGTATCTAACTCAGGCTTCGGAACAACAACTCTATCAGGTCTAACTATCTCAGGCTTTGCTACATCTACATCTAACGTAGGCTTCAACATCACAGGTGGATGTTTCGCAATCAATGGAACTTGTGTAGGAGCAGGATCATTCTCTAACACTCTAGCTAACGGAGGAACAGCTACAACAACATTCTACAACGGTGGTGTAGTATTCTCTGATGGATTCAAACTAACTCAAGCATCAACAACAGGTTCATTCTTCTGGGATGATTCAAACAGAAGACTAGGTCTAGGTACATCATCACCATATGCAAGACTATCAGTAGTAGGTGAGATAGTGGCTACAAACATCTCAGCAACTTCAACTTCAGCAACTTCAACAATCGCTGGTGGATTAACAGTAGGTAATGGTGCAATCAACTACGACTTCTCAACTGGTATTACATCTATACCTAACCTAACTATCGGTGCTACGAATTTTGAGAGTGACTCGGGAATTGTAAGTTGGATTGATATGCCAGTTACAAGTGCTGCTAGTGCTGGAACAGAAGAGAGTTACTCAGCAATGCTTGATGGAAATTCAATTCTATCTATCTTCGGTCGCTCAGACGGAGCAGGAGGTCTATCACAATACGGTCTAGGTATCGGTACATCTACAACAGCATGGCTAGCAACATTTGCATCTTCTACTCAACCTCAACTATCTCTATCAGCAGGAGCAGGATTAGCACAAACAGTATTCAGAAACACAGGTTCATCATTCTACATCTCATCTACAACAGTAGCAGGTACAGCAACAACATCTACACCATTACTAGATATCGCTCTAGGTGGCTTTGGTACTACTACAGTTAGAGGTCTAACAATAGTAGGTCAAGCTACATCTACATCTAACGTAGGCTTCAACATCACAGGTGGATGTTTCGCAATCAATGGAAACTGTGTAGGCGGATCAA
>CAZWAV010000013.1:0-3638 GCA_964631935.1 uncultured Candidatus Saccharibacteria bacterium | reverse complement strand
TGAAAATGATATGAAACCGTTCTATAAGTTATACATAGATAGGTATAACACTACTGATTACACGGTAACCAGCATTACTACAGATAATCTGTATAAATAGATTTTTACATATATGAATACTAAGGCTTCTTGGGGTATAATTACACTAAATGGAACCACAACAAACAAATCCAAATCCTGCTGTCCCTCCACCTAAACCAAATCACAAGATTTTCTACATTTTAATATTTATTTTTATTGCACTAGTTGGGTCATCAGCATATCTATTTCTTCAAAATCCTAAAAAGGAAGTAGCTCAATCTGTGCCAGTTCAAAATGGGGTAGAGGAGTGGAAAACATATAGAAATGAAGAGTATGGTTTTGAGTTTAAGTATCCAGTGACTAATAACCCATATATTAAGGATATTGTAACCTACCCAGAAGGAGATTTTGGGGGACGCTTATTGGCACTAGAAGTTGGTTCTAATGATGACGGTCTACATACTTCAGTTGCATTTGTTCTAGTCACTGATAATTCTGAAACAGAACTTTCTGATTTTCAAGACACAAAAAGATATAAAAAAATTATTGATGAAGAATTGATGACAAACGGTGTTTTGTGGAAACTTGTGGAATATGAGATTTTATATCCTGCAGATATAAATTTTACAAGAATCGCTTCGTATAAGTCTAAAAATTATACATATTCTATTAGCACTGCGTATGATAGGGAAAAATTTAATAAAATTCTCTCAACATTTAAGTTTATTGATAAGGCTGACACTTCTACTTGGAAAACATACCGAAATGAGGAGTACGGGATCGAATTCAAGTATCCAGGTGATTGGGTTAAGATGGATAATTATCAAACTGATCCTGATTTAATTACTATAGTTTCTAGTAAGGAGGCTGCTGAACGAAAATGTTATGAGGGTTGCGGGCCAGATTTATGGTTTTACGTTCATAAAAATACTAATGTTGAAAAATATATTAAAGACCCAGGTAATTTAGTATATAGTCCTAAAAAAATAAGCATTGATAATCATATTGCATATGAAGTAGTAGAGGGAGGTTATGATTCGTATTACGTTATATTGGTGCAAAAAGGGAATGATTTATATGAGATTTTTGCTTACAATAAGGAATTAAGTTTATCTTCAGAAACGGTAGAGAGCCAGATATTAAAAACTTTCAAATTCACTAAATAGAAAAAGAGCTGGTCAGGCTCTTCGTGATTTCTTTATTGACCGATTTAGTTAAGGAACTTGATTGCAACTTACGCAACCGATGAACGCGAGAGTGATCGAATTTGTTCTCGAAGCTCTTCCAACGTTCCGACTATCTCGGTTCTCTGGGGATCCTTTGGAAATACAACCTCAAGACCACAGAGAAGCGCAAGTGCACCGAAATCCGTTTTTCCATCCGGCTGAAACGGTGCGAGATAGTGGAAGTGAATTGCCACAGTGTTCTTGCAAACCTGCACTTTCTTCACGAAGTTTTCTACCATCTCACGCCTCTGTTCGAAGGGAGCGGTAGGCCACCACTTTTCCACTAAGGTGCGAACCTTGGAAATAACTTCTTTCCGAGATGAACACCACTTTTGAAGAACGTCGATGTCTCCACTCAGTTCCGCCAGAACCTCTTCCACTCCACGACTTCGGATTTTCAGCGGATCGTAGAACCGTCCGAGATCTCGCTGATCGAGGTGACCAGCAACGTATGCGCGATAACACTTATCCATTTCGTCGCGCATTGAGACCAACTGTTCATTGAGCGAAGTTTCCCTCGCTCGCTTCACAGCCAGTTCGTGCTCAGCTCGCTCAAGAAGTACCTCGGCCTTCTCAGATGTGAACAGTGATCGGATGGCTCCAACGAAGATCTGCTCCATGTCTGCAACCGGGATCTTATCTCGACACCCAGAGCAAACGTACTTCGGAGTCGCACTTCCTTTGTAGAGCCTCTTGCCACACTCGCAGTGTAGTAAGCCTCCGAAAAGTTGAACGGCCATCTTGCTGGAGCGACTAAGCTTTCCTCTTTGTACGTCCAAGATCCTATTGACCTGGTCGTACAATTCGGTGGACACGATTGGTTCGATGGGGACCATCACCCAGTCACTTCTCGGTTTCAGCATCCAATGCTTCTTGTCACCGAGGCTTCTAGTATAGTTTGCCCGTCGAAGACCTTTAGCGTGCGGGTCTCGAAGTAAACGATCCACGGTGGTGTCGGTGAAGAGACCTCCGTTTCTCGTCCGATGCCCAGCTTCGTTCAGAAGTCGAGCAACGCGCTTCTTTCGTTTGTGTGTGAGGAAGAGTTCGAACATGAGCTTCCGAATCGGAGCTTCAGCGGGATTGATAACGAGTTGTTTTCCTTCCCACTTGTGACCGAACGGAGCTGCACCCCCGAGCGACTTGCCCAGTTTGGCACGAATCGGAACAGAGGCGGCGACGCGTGCTCCGATTTCTTCACGTTCCCACTCAGCCAGAGATCCCATGATGCTCAAGAAGAGTCTTCCGCTTGAGGTCGTGATGTTGATTGGTTCGTCGAGCGAAATGATTTCTGCCTTGTTCTCTGTAAACACGTCACAGATTTCCAAGAGCTCTCTCGTATTACGTACGAGGCGGGCGAACTTGGATACGATCAAGGCATTAATCTTTCCAGATCGGACATCTTTCAACATCCGCTGTGTTTCGGTTTGCTTCAACACACTCTTGCCACTCATGGCTTCGAGTCGATATGTCTCGACGATGTCCAATTCTTTGGAACCTGCGTATTCACGGGCTCGTGCTTCGTGGTGTTCTAAACTGTCTCCCTGAACCTGAAATTCAGTGGAGACACGGATCCAGACACCCACCTTTCGTGGTTCGAACTTTAGGAGTCTAGCAGTCACGTTTCTACCTCTTTGTAAGGGAACAGGGTTGCCACGGTTTTGTGGTTCTGAGGCAAACTATACTTAAAATATTAGTTTTGTCCATAGTTGTGTCTATTAACATTAAACTTTTTTGGTAGAATAAAATAAACTGTGTATAATTATCTAAATGGAACCACAACAAACAAATCCTATTCCTGTTGTCCCTCAACCAAAACCAAATCACAAGATTTTCTACATTTTAATATTTATTTTTATTGCACTAGTTGGGTCATCAGCATATCTATTTCTTCAAAATCCTAAAAAGGAAGTAGCTCAATCTGTACCTATTCAAAATGAGGTAGAAGAGTGGAAAACATACCGAAATGAGGAGTACGGGTTTGAGTTTAAGTATCCAAGTGACTACGAAATTACTTCGGATTTATCAATAAAAGATTTGGGCGTAAGAGTTTATTTAAATGGAGTTAAGGATAAGGGAGCAGATTTTTTTATTGATGCTGGGTATCAAAAGGATGTTAATCCGAGTGCTTGGTTTATATCTTCTGCACAATATGACTCGGATGTTGAAAACTTTGATCTAATGTCCACCTCAACTCTAAATATTAATTATGATAAGAATATGGTTTATACCAAAAATTATTTATTAAGAAATTCTGATAAACACTACTCTTTTGCTTATAGTATCCATAGCCCAGTAATTAAGGATTTTGATAAATATATAAAAGATATTAAAAAAATTATTTCTACTTTTAAACTAATAAAATAAACAAAAAACCGGCATCTGCCGGTTTTT
>CAZWAV010000012.1:0-4355 GCA_964631935.1 uncultured Candidatus Saccharibacteria bacterium | reverse complement strand
GCCCTACTAAATCGAAGAAATCCCCCGTTTGCGCGAGGGATTTCAGATTTAGTGGTGTTTGTTTGAAAAAGTCAGAACCCATTTTGCGGAGAACCCTGATTGACCGCCTCCGCTTCGCTCCGGCGGAACGCTCGGGCGCGGCGGAATTCCCCCCACACCCCCCTTCCGCCGCGCCCTCGCTTCTGGCAATTCGGCGAAAAAATCCGGCGGCATTTGCCTATAAACCAATAAGGGTATTCAAAAATTGCTGACTTTCTCTTTCGTTAATTTTAGTATCAACAGGAGAAAGTAGCAATTTATGAATAACTTCTCCTTGAAATTGGGTAACGCCTCTTGAATTTCTACCAGACCAATGTTTCAACAGGATAGTTGATTTTAACAAATCGGTTTGAAACATTGATATAAGAATTTGGCTTACTATCTTGTTCGGCTCTATCCCGATGAAATAAAACATGAAAACTGATTTCTCTTTGGCTAGAAATTCAAGAACTTTATCAATATTGTACGCTTTTGGATTTGAATTTAATACCATGATTTTCGTCTTTACATCCGTTGCCGTGTCAAAGTTGTTAAAAATCTTTATATAATCCCCAAGATTGTTTTGAGTTTGAAAATTAGGGATTATTCGGTTGCTGTTGTGAAGCGCCTGAACTAAACTCTCCCGAAGTTTTTCGTCCTCTCCGGCAATTAAATACTCAATGATTCTTCCTCGGATATTTACATTCTCAATAAAGCCAGCGATCAGAATTTCAGTTTTGTATTGCTTAACCTTTGCGTCTAACTCTGATTTAAGCTGTAAATAATCCTTTGATTCAACAAATTTTATTGCCCGAGAGGGAGCAGAGAGAATTATATCTTTCGCTTTTCTTGATACTTCAAACTTTATACCCGATGGACTGATATTATTCGTTGCCTCTACTAAGCGGACTAGGTTCCCGTCAAAACCAAGCTCGGCATGGATACTGAATAGCTTCTCAAAATTTTCTGGCGAATTAGTCAGGCCATCAAAAGCTTTAACAATGTCGGAGCCATTGATACTGCCTCGTATATTATCTACCCGAAGCTGTTGTGAGCTATGACTAACTTTTTGTAGAAATGTACTATTTGCAATGTAAAGTATATTTTTCTTTGGTGTTACTAAGCATACAAAAAAAGGCAAATGGTCGTACTTCTGTAAATTTGAAAGCGAGATAACGGTATTTGAAAATCCAGTTGAGGAAGAATAACTAAACCGGACAGAAAAATTTTTAGAATAGTAAACTGATCTATCTTTTGTCAGCTTAAAATTTTTCTGAACCTCCTCTATCAGAACGGATTTATTCCCAATCCCGTCTTTGGATTGTACAAAGCCAATAAATGATTTTATTTCCTTGTTTATCATAATAGTTTTTTGCTAAATAAATCCGTTTTGCCGATTGCTTTTTCTTTTTTACCATTTCCATTCATTTGTTCATTGAGTGTATTTCTCTCCCAAAATACACCATCCGAATAACCCTGTATTTCTTTATTGTTTCCAATTCCTTCAAGGCGTTTTTCGGCAAGACAACAATAGTGCTCATCAATCTCTATCCCAACATATCTACGCCCAAGTTTTTTTGCTACAACCGAAGTTGTTCCTGAACCCAAGAATGGGTCAAAAACGACATCGTTCGGTTTGGAGCTTGCTAAGATAACCTTTGCAACTAACTTTTCCGGTTTTTGTGTTGGATGGTCCGTATTTTCTGGCATAGACCAAAATGGAATAGTTATATCCGTCCAAACATTTGATGGAAAGGTTATTCTATATTTTCCGTCCGAACTCTCTTCCCAATCCTTCGCGTCCCCATTTTGGTCTTTGTACGGCGCAATTACTTTGCGCTTCATTTTTACAGAATCAACATCAAAATGATAATCATCAGACAATGTGCAAAACCAAATATCCTCCGAGCAATTTTTCCAGTTACTTTTTGCCCCTCTCCCTTTTTCACGCTCAAAAGTAATACGATTTTGTATTTTGAAATACTTTTTTGCAACATTAAAAATTGCTCCCGAGGATTTCCAATCACCGCAGATGTAAATTGAAGCGTTTGGTTTTAGTGTGCGAATAAGTTTGGCAACCCAAGAATCTAGCCACTCCTCATATTGTTCCGACTTCATTTCCTTAAATGATGTGGCGTTGAATGTTTTATTGAGATTATATGGTGGGTCTACAAAAACTAAATCAACAAAACTATCCGGCAAATGCTCTAAAGCCTCAAAAATATCTTGATGAATAGTTTTGTTCTCAATATCTTTCAACGAAACTGGCTTATTGATTTTGATCAACCGCTTTTTCAAAACGGAAATCTCATCATCACTCAAATTGATGGTTCTATTTCTTGGTGCTCTTTGTTTTTGTAAATTATTTGGCATAACTATTTTTTCAAAAGGTCATCAACCGATACATCAAGGGCTTTCGCAATTCTCTGGATTGTCTCAATGGTCGGGTTAGGACTTTCGTCTAGCTCTATCTTAACAACTGTATTGAGCGATAAATCTGCAAGCTTAGAGAGCTTGTCTTGCGAAAGCCCTTTGTCTTGTCTGTATCGTTTGATGTTCTTGCCTATTGTGGACATAGTAGATTATAATGTATGGAAAGTGATATAATACTTGTATGACTTGCAAATCAATTATATCAACTTTCCATTCTTTCCTCAATGCCGCCGGATTTTTTCGCCGAATTGCCAGAAGCGAGGGCGCGGCGGAAGGGGGGTGTGGGGGGAATTCCGCCGCGCCCGAGCGTTCCGCCGGAGCGAAGCGGAGGCGGTCAATCAGGGTTCTCCGCAAAATGGGTTCTGACTTTTTCAAACAAACACCACCAAATTTGATTTACCGAAGAAGTTGCCTCGGGGCTTCGCCCCTCGGCAGTGGTTTCCGCCAAGAAATCCCAAGGGGTTTTGAAATCCACCGCCAGCATTCCCGCCGCGAGGCGGCGGTTCCCAAACGAAGTTTGAATTGCGCCAAAGGCGCAAGAGCCGATGAGAGATTTTCAGAAATTGTCGGTGTAAGTGCGGTGCAATTTAATCACGCAATTCTATGATCAAATACTTTATCTATTGTCGTAAATCTAGCGAGGACGAAGAACGCCAAGTTTTGAGTATTGAGGCGCAACTTCAAGAATTGCGTGATTTCGCCAAGCAAAATTCGCTTTTTGTGGTAAAGGAATTTTACGAGAGTAAAACCGCCAAAGAGCCGGGACGAGAGATTTTTAACGAAATGCTTGGCGAAATTGAAAAAGGCACCGCACAGGGAATTTTAGCGTGGAATCCCGATCGATTAGCCCGCAACTCGATTGACGGAGGGCGTGTAATTTATCTTGTGGATACTGGAAAAATAACCTCGCTAAAATTCCCTACTTTCTGGTTCGAGGCGACACCCCAAGGAAAATTTATGTTGAGTGTCGCCTTCGGACAAGCAAAGTATTACACCGACAATTTAAGAGAAAACATTTTGCGTGGGATTAGACAGAAAATTAGGCGTGGTGAGTTATCGGCAAAAGCCCCTCTCGGCTATTTTAACGAACCTCGTTTGAGGACTATTGAGCCGGACAAAAAAACTTTTAGCAAAGTAAAAGAAGCGTTAGGGGCTTTTGCTACTGGACAATACACGCTCACTGGTATTCAGCGCAAAATGTTTTCTCTTGGCTTGGTTGGCAAGACAGGCAAACCCTTGCACCTCGCCAGTATTGAACACATACTCACTAATCCTTTTTATTACGGACATTTTCAATATCGTGGCGAGGTGCATCCAGGTTCGCATAAGCCAATGATTTCAAAGAAGCTTTTTGACCAAATCCAAATGGCGCTTGTTCAGAATGGAAAACCCCGCAAAAAGCGAGGACCGAAAAACTTTCAATTCCTCGGTTTTGCCACTTGCGGGGAATGCGGGTATGCGATAACGGCAGAGAGAAAAATAAAAAAGAGTGGTTTGAAATATCACTACTATCATTGCACTTTCAAAAGCAAAACCCGCAAGTGTTCGCAAAACCGCTTTTTGCGGGAAGAAGTTTTAACTGAACAAGTGAAAAATCTCTGTCAAAAAGTTTCTTTGCCCGATGAGTGGCGGGAAAAGTTTTTAGCTAAACTGGAAAATGAGAACAAGGAATCCCGCCACTCATCTGACCTTTTCGCTCAAAATCTCCGCGATCAAATTTCCGCCATTAAAATACGCCTAGAACGCCTTACAGACGCATATCTAGGCGAGGCGTTGGAACTTGCCGAGTATCAGGAGAAAAAGAATGTTTTAATGGCGGAAAAGAAAACAATTGAAGATAAATTATCGGATTTTGAGCGAAAAGGTAATCATTGGCTCGAACTCATGCGAAACTGGATTATTGA
>CAZWAV010000011.1:0-10534 GCA_964631935.1 uncultured Candidatus Saccharibacteria bacterium | reverse complement strand
AAAACACTATTGCATGAACAATAGCACGAAGTATTCAATTGTCAATTTTGCTCCCGCTGTTGGATACGTTTAGAACTCTCAATTGGACCAGTATTAAAAGCGATCTACAATTTAGCGGTGTTATGATGTTGTTTCCTCAGCTTTCACCTCAGAGCTAGCGTTTTTAACCTCTGCTTCTTGTGGACTAGATGATTTTATTATTTCATCAATAATTTCATAAATAAACTCAACCGGCACAATTCTAACTAATCCTGTCTGTTCTGTAAAAATAACTTTTGCTTCACCTGTTTGTTGACTAATAGCAACATCTGAATAAGTTTCGCCAGAACTAATAACTCCAATTAAGCCGGCAGAGCTATTACTTTTTGTTCCTTCAATTGCAACCACTTCGGGTTTTATGATAACTGGCCCTCCACTATTTCCCGGATATGCTGAAGCATCAATATAGTAAAATCCTTCTTCAAGAACTTCCTCATCCACACGAGCAATTATACCTTGTCTTACAATTACAAAGTTTTTTGCCTTACCACTAATACTCATTGGAAAACCAAGAACAAACAATCCATCACCAGTAGATACATTTTTAGTACCAAAATCTTTTGCAAAAAACAGATCATTCTCTCTAAAAAAATAGAAATCTATTTTTGCATCCTTTATTGCACCTGCATTTATGGGAAGAACAGCTAGGTCTACTTTTTCATTTTTATGCATAGACCAAATTGGCTTGTCTTCTTTATTTAATAGATTTACTTTGAAATGATGACTTTTATTATCAGTTGTATTGAAACGCAATAATACTTCTTTTACAAATTGTTTATTTTTATCGTTATAGAAAACATGTCTATTCGTAACAACAAACAATCTAAACGACTGTTGTCCTTTGTCGTTTTTTTCTCCAATCGGTTTACCGACTAAAAAGCCAGTTGCTATTGACCTAAAAACAGGTTCGTCTTTCTCATTCTTCTTCTCTAATCCAATGGATACTACAGAGTTTAGATATGCTGGTGGTATTAAAGCCATAAAATTAGCATATCACTATTGAAATTATATGTAAACTAAAGTAAAGTGAAGTAATGAAGCGTAGTAAAAAGATCAAGGAAGTGGTCGAATACTCCTCTGGCGAGCTGGTAACAATAGACGAGCTTTTGAAAGATGATCCCAAAGCCCTAGCAGAATTGGTAGAGATGCGAAAATGGATGAACGAAAATCCGTTTGTTTTTGATACACCTAAAGAAAAGATATCTCAGGGCCAAAAGAAGATGAAACAGCTTTTGGAAGACACCAGAAGAGATTCTCTTTTTGCAAAAAACTTAGAAAAAGTTGTTAAGTCAAAGCCATCATATACACATGATGAATTAAAACCGCTATACGCTCTGTATCGAATTTATTTAGATGCTCTCGAATCATTTAGAAAAAAGTATTTATATAAAGATACAGCTTTTCGATTAAAAAGAAAGCTCTGCAAAGAATACGGCATAGATCCGGTCCTCTTTGATCGCCTATATTTCGGTCTTAGAGATAGCCGATTGGAAGGTTGGGATTTTAGCGAAGAGACAAGTGGCGACGTTTGTATTATTGAAGATCAATCCGAACGAGATTTGCCAGTAGGAATGCACACCTATCATGCAACCATCTTAGATGGAATAGATAAAGATGTATATCCTATCTCTCTCAAGATACATAGATTCGCCAGCAAAAGAGATATTCTTGATTTTGTCGAAATGCACTGGGATCAATTTAAGCCATACTTGTCTGAGAAAAGAATCAAACAAAGAAAACTACCAAGAGAAGTTGTTGATTTTATTTGGAAGAATAGAGACAAGAAAGCAAAAGGCATTGTTCCGTTATTAAAGGAAAAATATCCCAAAGCCGGTCTTGCGTATTTTGAAATAAACAAGGTTTTGAATGAAGAAAAAAAGAGACGAAAAATCAAATAACTGAGGGTCAGTATTTCGATATCAAATACTTTACACAAAGAATAATCTGATTGGGTAACCATTCAGGTTATTTTTTATGGTTAGAAAGAAAAAAGAAAAAACAGAACCAGAAGTTGAAGAAGAAAATCTCCAACAATATGACAATCCGCAAGAAAACTTGCTTGGCGTTTTCTCTATTCTTCTTGATGTAGCTAAAAGGACCAACCCTGAAAAATATCTAATTGGTTACAAGAAAAACAATGATTGATACCGTAATTATTTCAATTCCAAAGAGTGTCGTAAAAAATGTTAGTAATCCATCTAGCAGTTCTTTGGGTTGGGACCAACAATCAAAAACTAGTTATTACGCAAAATTTGTAAAGAACCCAAGTAAGCGTGATCTTGAAAGTGGCCTCTACTTTCCTCGTTTAACTGGGATAAATAGAAATGTAAATGGAAATTTAGACGCATTCATAAAAGTAGAGTTTTCAATACCAAAGCTCCTTTATCTGAACAATCTAGATGAAGTTTCTGATAAAGATTTCAATTTGGTTATCAGTACTCTAAAAGATCGACTACTAAGAATGGGTATTGCTGTACCAGAAAAATATCTAAAATATGCACCTGTTACGTCAGTTCATTATTCAAAGAATATCCTACTTACTGATGGCTATACTTCTCAATTTATTCTTTCAGAACTAAGTAAGATTGATATTCGTAAAAGTTTTGATTTTAGTAAGACAAAGTTTACAAACGACGGCCAGAGTATTTATGCATATACTATCGCTCATTCTTTTGTTATCTACGACAAGATAGCTGATTTAAAAAAGGATGAGAAACGGGCCATTGATAAAGATCAAACTCTTTACCAAAGAACACTTTTTGATTCTCTCGAGAAAAAAGAATTATACGAGGTTTTAAGGTTTGAAATACGGATAAGTAAAAAGCAAAAATTAAATGCTTTATTTAAGAAACTAGGACTAAAAGAAAACCCAAATTTTGAAGATGTTTTCAAAAGAAAAATAAGTAAATCAATGGTCCAACATTACTGGGATACTTTAGTTAAAAATAATTCAACAATACTTTTTGGATTCTCGACCGGACCGAAAGATTTATTAAAACAAATACTTATTTCCAATCCAAAACTAAAACCTAAACAAGCCATCTATTTTGCCAGTTTGATGAGTATGACAAAAGACGGTAATGGTATTCGGGAACTCAGAGCAATTTTAAGTAAGTATGGAGATAACAGGACTTGGTATCGGATCAAGGCTGATATTAAAAATATCTCAAGATTGTTAAAGAAAACACGTTCTAGGGATTGGTTTGATCAGATTGAAAAAGTATTGAATAGGTTTGAAACTTTTAAATCAAATTCACCCTAAAAAGGTTCTGCACTAATTATCATTTTTAACCTTAAATATTTATGCAAAAAGAAAGAATAATTTATTCAATTTATGAAGATTTAATCCAATCTGCTTCCGAAGCAAATTTGGGGAGAGAATTAACAGAAAAAGAGCTTAAAAGACTTCCTTGTGCTTTTACAGACAATGAAAGATTTTTTGGAGCTGTTTATTGTGCACTGGTTGATCTGGCTGAAGATGTAATGAATGATGAAGGATGGGAGCAGTGGGATGAAATGTATAAAAATACACCACTGGAAGAGATTTAGTTATCAACTAGGATTGTAAACAATTGTAAAGTATAATATAATGACAATACTTATGAAAAATATAGATGAGTTTTATACAGCCGAAGAATTAGCTGAGAAGTTGCGAGTAAACATTATGACGATTTATCGTTATATCAAAGCTGGCAAAATTAAAGCTTACAAGTTTGGAAAAGAGTTTCGAGTCGAAAAGAATGAGTTTGAATCATTCCTAAAAAAATCTAGTACTAAATAATATGCCTAAGAAAATAATTAAAACAGAAAAGCATAAAGATATTTCTCTCGGGCAATATCAGCATACAAAAAGTAAACGAGCGAACAATCCTCAAGTAGGTCTCGTTAGTAGTGCTTTAGATTCAAAACCAAAGAAAAAAACTTATCAACATGACCCTTATATTGATCCTACTTTATCTTGGGCCGGAAAAGCAGAAGGAACATCCTTTGATGTAGATACCGTATCACTTCATATTCACGAGCGAATTGACCCAAAAAGAATTATTAAACAAGTTCTAAAGAAAACCCCAGAAGCAACTCAGGTTCAACCATCACTTTTTGAACAACCTAGTGAAAACTTTAACACAGAAAAGGAATTTGATTTTTACAGCCATACAAAAAACTGGTCCAACCGTCTTATCTCAGGAGACAGTCTTTTGGTGATGAATTCTCTTCTAGAGAAAGAGAATATGGCCGGAAAAGTGCAAATGATCTATATAGATCCTCCATACGGAATTAAATATAATTCGAACTTTCAACCTTTTACAAACAAGAAGGACGTAAAAGATAACGATGACGAAAGCATCCCGGCTGAGCCAGAGATGATAAAAGCTTTTCGTGACACATGGGAGCTTGGTATACATAGCTATCTAACATATTTAAGAGATAGATTACTTTTATCAAAGGATCTACTACACGAGAGTGGAAGTGTGTTTGTCCAAATTTCTGATGAAAATGTTCATCATGTAAGAGAATTGATGCAGGAAATTTTTGGACAAGAAAATTTCTGTGCTCAAATTGTCTTTCAAAAAGCAGGAAAGACCGGTTCTAATTCCTTACCTTCAACTTTTGATTACTTAATTTGGTATGCAAAAGATATTAAAAATTTAAAGAAAAGGGACTTATTTACTGATAAAAATGATAATCCTAAATTGATCAAGGACTATGACCAAGATGACGGTGATGGCAGAAAATACAGACTTTCTCCGATAAACAGCCAAGACCCCAGCCCAACAAGAACTATAGATATTGAATGGAATGGAAAAATTTTTCATCCTGGTAAAAATAGACACTGGAGTATAGATCCTAAAAAGATACCTGAATTACTAGATAAAGGCGTTTTAACTGTACGAGGAAACTCTGTTTTCTATAAGCTATATTTAGAGAATCAGCCGGGTCTCGCATTAACCAATCTTTGGGATGATACATCAAGAGGTTCATTTGGAGATACTAATATCTATGTAGTTCAAACTGTTCCTAAGGTAATCCAAAGATGTTTACTCTTAACTACTGACCCTGGGGATCTCGTTTTAGATCCTACTTGTGGATCAGGCACCACTGCTTACGTAGCTGAGCAATGGGGGCGACGATGGATTACTTGTGATACTTCTCGTGTAGCATTGCAGCTAGCTAAGCAGAGGTTAATGACATCAAAATTTGATTATTATGAACTTTCACAGGAGAATGAAGGTGTAAGTTCAGGTTTTACTTATAAAAATGCTCCGCATATTACTGTAAGTAGTATTGCTAATAATGAACCAGCAAAACTACAAACTCTATATGATCAACCTATTTTAATTAAAGACAAAGTACGAGTTACTGGGCCATTTACCGTAGAAGCAGTTCCTGGAGTTAGAACAAAACCAATTGAAGGAAATCTTCCAGATGTTTCTGATAAGACAAACCCAACAAATCCAATTTCTGAAAAATTAAATGACTACCTAGATAGTATTCGTACATCGGGTATTCGTTCCTATAACAACGAAGGAATTACTTTCAACAGCGTAGAAGTTGCTGAAGGTTTCGCCGAGATTCATGCATTTGGAAATATAGATAGCAATGGCGAGTATAAAAAATGTGCCATTGTTTTTGGTCCTGATTATGCACCACTTGAACAAACTCAAGTTGAACGAACAATGGATGAAATCAGATCAATGTCTGAAAAACCAAACATGGTGGTATTTTGTTCTTACGCTTTTGATCCTGAAGCATCTAAAGATATAGATAATATAAAAATTCCTGGCCTACAAATTCTTAAGGCCCAAATGAATACTGATTTACTTACGAAGGATCTTAAAAAGAAAGCAAATACCAATAGACCATTCTGGCTTATTGGTGAACCTGACATTGCTATCACAACAACAAAAGATGGAAAATATCAGATTGAAGTAAAAGGTTTTGACTATTATGATCCAAGAACTCAGGAACTTAAGGGTGGTAGTACAGATAAAATTGCTGTATGGATGCTAGATACTGATTATGATAATAGATCACTATTTCCTTCTCAGATATTCTTTCCAATGCAAGACGATAAACGAGATTGGACCAAACTCGCCAAAGCATTGAATGGAAATGTTGATGAGGAATTACTTGAACAATATACTGGCACAGTATCTATACCGTTTACATTAGGAGAAAAAAGAACCATTGCGGTCAAAATAGTCGATGATCGAGGGGTTGAAATGCTAATTGTAAAGAAAATATAAAATTATGGAACAAAAACATCAAAACACAGGATTCGTCATAAACTCGCCGTACTTCGAACCAAAGTATCATTTTGAATATGACGAAAATGCTGAAAGTTACCACAAGCAGGATGGTCGTAGAAAAGCTGGATATTATGCAACAGTTGGTAAACAAGAAGCAGGAAAAGGTGCTACACAATTTTTAGAGCTTGAACTCGCGAACATGATTCGCCCTCGAGTTAAAGAATGGAAAGAAGCCGGCTATCCAAATGTTACTTCTACAACAAAAAAGCTCCTAGAACATTGGAACAGATTTGATAGAGAAGAATTCGAACAAGGTGGCCGTAGATATTTCTGGTGCCAGATTGAAGCAATTGAAACTATTATTTGGCTTACAGAAGCACCAGACTCAGCAAAGGTAGGAATTAACATAAAAGATCACAGTGATAGTGACTGGGTTCGTGCTTGTACAAAGTTAGCAACTGGCACTGGGAAAACAGTTGTAATGGCAATGATAATTGCATGGCAGTCACTAAATAAAATAGCAAATCCAAAAGATACTCGATTCTCAAAAAATATCCTTGTTATGGCTCCGGGTATTACTGTTAGACAGCGACTGGACGTGCTGATTCCAAGTAACGAATCAAACTATTATGATGCTTTTGATATAGTTCCACCATCTTTAAAAGAGTATTTATATCAGTCAAAAGTCGTGGTTCTAAACTGGCACGCACTTGCTCCAAAGAAAAAAGAATCATTACCGAAAGTGATGAGAGATATGATGGGCGAAGAAAGTGACTCTGCTTTTACTAAAAGAGTTTTATCTGAATTTCCTGGTGATACACCAATTATTGTTATAAACGATGAAGCTCATCACTGCCATAGACACACGGCCGAAATCGGAAAATCAAAAGAAGAAAAAGATCTAGAAAAGAAAGAAAATGAAGAAGCAACTATCTGGGTTCAAGGACTAGATAAAATACACAAAGCGAGAGGTATTATTACTACTTACGATCTCTCTGCTACTCCGTTTGTTCCAAAAGGACGTACATCAAATACGGGTTTTGAATTATTTAATTGGATAATATCTGATTTTGGATTACATGATGCAATTGAATCTGGCCTTGTTAAAACACCAACTGTGGCTGTTAGGGATAGTTCTTATGGTTCAGATCAGATGCAAAATGACCGATCTAAACTCTTCCATATTTACTATGAGGAAGGTATTAAGGAAAATCTAAATCAAAAATGTGAGCCGAATGTTGATCTTCCTGACCTAGTAAGAAGTGCCTTTAAAATTCTATCGACGGATTGGTTAGCAACAAAGAATGATTGGCAAAAAGGAGTTCCTCCCTCAATGATTGTCATTTGTAATAACACTTTTACTTCACAAAGAATCGAGTACTCTATTTTAAATAGCCATTTAGGTGTTTCAGAAATTTCAGAAAAAGAAGGTGTGCTTCGTATTGATAGTACAGCCGAAGACATAGAAGATGAGGTATTGAGAGAGAAATTTAATACTGTTGGTAAAAAAGGCAAGCCGGGCGAAAACATACAATGTGTAATCGGTGTAAACATGCTCTCTGAAGGATGGGATGCAAATAATGTTAAGCAAATACTTGGCTTACGTGCATTTACTTCACAGCTTCTTTGTGAACAGGTTGTGGGTCGTGGTTTGCGAAGAATGAGTTATGACGTTGATGAAAATACTGGGTTATTAAAACCAGAATATGTAACGGTGTTCGGCATACCGTTCAGTTTCCTTCCAATTGAAGGTAAAGATCAGGATAAAACAGAAGATGAAAAACCAAAGACATTTATTCAAGTACTACCACAAAAGAAACAATATCAAATTCTCTTCCCTAATATACTAAGAATACAAAAAGAAACGGAATACTTTGTTGATATTGATTGGTCAAAAACAGAGAAATTGACATTATCTCCAACTGAAAATCCTGTATGGGTCCAAGTTGCTCCAACCATTGACCGACCTGATCTATCACAGTCACAAAAAATGGATTCAATCCAAGAATATCTTGGAAAGGATTACAGATTAAAACAAAGTATTTTTGCGATTACTACAAGTATTAAAACCGGCCTTGATAGCACTTGGAATAACATTGATGATGGAAATAAATTCCAGCAGATATTTAAAATTGTATCTGAATTCATAGAAAAGAATGTCATTATTGATGCAGATAAAACTAATCACGATGTTTATAAAAATATATTGATCGGATTAAATACGACCAAAATTACTTCTATGGTTCGAGAAGCCATCAATCTAAGTCAAAACACAAAATCATATCCGATTCCAGATCCAATCAATAAGTTTAAAACCACAGCAGTCATGACTCCGTGGTATACAACCAAAGACACCTACTCATCACCAGAGATGAAATGCCATATAAGCCATTTGGTTAGTGACAGTAAATGGGAAAATATAGGAAAAATTCTTGATAACGAAATTGATGATGTTGTAGCGTGGGTTAAAAATGACCACTTAGCATTTACCATTCCATATGTTCATAAAGGTCTAATGAGGTCTTATTTTCCGGACTTTATTGTGAAGTATTCTGGTAATAGGTACCTTCTTCTTGAGATAAAAGGAAAAGAAAGAGAACAAGATCAGACGAAATGGGAATCAGCGAAAATGTGGTGCGAAGCATTAAATTCCGATAAAGATTCTTGGGGCGAATGGCAGTTTAGAGTGATTAAAAACAAACCGACAATTTCGGATTTAAAATGGGAATAATATGAAAGCAATAATCCTCGCACGAGTTTCAGATAAAAAACAAGATTCAAACGAAGCTCAAGTCGTGCGTGTTTCGGATTATGTTAAATACAAAGGACTAACAATTTGGCAGACAGTTGAAATTGAGGAATCTTCTACTAAGGGCGATCGAGAAAAGTTTCAGGAAGTCATCAAAATGATTACTGATTCTAAAGAAACTATTGCTCTTGTTGTAGATACTGTAGATCGCCTTCAAAGAAGTTTCAAGGAATCGGTCCAACTAGATGAACTACGAAAAGCTGGGAAGCTTGAAATACATTTTTATCGAGAAAATTTAGTCATTCATAAAGAGTCAAACAGCTCTGATATTTTACGCTGGGATATGGCTGTAATGTTCGCTAAAAGCTATGTGCTTCAACTTAGTGATAATGTTAAAAGAAAGCAAAAGCACATGCTCGCAAATGGTGAGCTTATAGGTAAGCCACCGATCGGTTATGAAAGTATCTATGGCGAAGATGGTAAAAGAACTGACGTGGTTTTCGATTTAAAAAACTCCCATCTTATCAAAAAAATGTTCGAGCTTTACGCTACTGGAAATTATTCAACACTAACGCTCAGGGATCATATGCATAAAGAAGGCCTTAGAAGTTCTACCGGTAAGGCGCTGGCTTTGAGTATGATAGATCATATCCTCAATAATACTTTTTACTATGGCGTAATGGTTTCAAAAGGAAAACCATACCCACATAAATATCAGCCACTAATCACAAAAGAACTTTTTGATAAATGCCAATCTATTCGCAAAGGATGGAATAAAAAGCCATTTGCGTATGCATCCAAGCCATTTATCTTACGAGGACTAGTCCGATGTGCTAAATGTGGCTGTTCTATGAGCCCTGATCTAAAGAAAGGAAAATATGTTTACTATAGCTGTTCTAATGGCAGAAAGGACATTTGCAATACAAAGGTCTATATCCGAGAAGAAGAGCTTTTAGAGCCAATTTATGGCGTTTTAGAGGCATTCAAGGCCATTCCACAGCAAAAGATTGATGATTTGGTAGATGGTCTAAAACAATCAAGTGATGCTAAAAACCTGTATCACAAAAATACTATAAATACTCTACAGACTGAATACAATTCGGTCCAAGTCAGAGTGGATCGCCTAATGGACCTTTTGATAGACGGTAGTATTACTAAGACTGACTATGACAAAAAGTTGAAAGAGCTTAAGAATAAGCAATACGATCTGAACATCCAACTTGATGAACATACCAAAGCAGATGAAAGTTATTATATTACTGCATCTACAGTGTTTAATCTGGCAAAGGATGCACTCGATTTATTTGAAAGTTCCGAAGTGCCTGAAAAAAGAGCAATTCTAAATTACATACTTTCGAACTACACCGTAAACGAAAAAACGCCTTGTATTACAATGCGTTCTCCGTTCAAAGAGCTCCTTTCTTTGACTACTGAACCTATGGGGCTCCCCCGGCAGGGATCGAACCTGCGACCCATCGCTTAACAGGCGATTGCTCTA
>CAZWAV010000010.1:0-12094 GCA_964631935.1 uncultured Candidatus Saccharibacteria bacterium | reverse complement strand
CTCCGCAAAAAGTAGAACTAATTTCTAATTGGTGTTAAAATTAAAGCATGGAAACATCAAGAAATAGTTGGGTATGGGTTTTAAGCGTAGCATTGGTTATTTTCTCCGCTGTATTTTTCTTTGCATCTCAAAACTTCTCTAAACAAGGCTCATATGTAGAAGTAAAAGGGCTTTCAGAAAAAATTATAAAATCAGATACAGCGATTTGGTCACTGAGCTTTGAAGTAAAATCAAATAACGTTGATTTACTTTATTCAGATATAGAAAAGAATATAACTATAATAAAAAAATTCCTTACAGAAAAGGGTTTTGAGGCTTCTGAAATAAACGTAGCTCCTGTAAATATTTACCAGGATACATATAAAGATGCTGCATTCAGATACAACTCAACAAACCAAGTGTCAGTCTACACAAACAAAGTAGACTTAGCTAAATCTGCCTCAAATGAGACTCTTCTATTAGTGAAGAATGGAGTGGTCTTAAGCCAGAACAATATTTCATTCGACTTCTCAGACTTAAATAGTATAAAGCCAGACATGTTAGCAGAAGCAATAAAGAATGCTCGTGACACAGCTTCACAGTTTGCAAAAAATGCTGGCGCAACAGTAGGAAGCGTAACTCGTGGTAATCAAGGAGTATTCGAAATAACAAATAAAGACCCTGGCTCACCTGAGTATAAAAAAATTCGCCTTGTTTCAACTCTAAGGTTTTTGTTAAAGTAAAAGGTTTGCCACATTCCAAAACAAAAGACCGCCGATTTATCGGCGGTCTTTTGTTTTAATCTATAAAATTATTTAGAATCCAAACATATGGGAGAAGAAATCACCCATTCTACGGAAGAATCCTCTATGGTTTCCATTATCCCCATTTTTATTATTTGTTGTATTGCTTTGATCAATAATAGATACTGCGATAACTGAAGTACCGTTTATGGTACCTTGAGCAAGAATAGTATCGCCGACAACTACATCACTAGTAGTGATAGCCTTGCCAGCTTTATTTATCTTTGCATTTGTAGTATCGATTGTATAAATGATATTACTTTTATTTTTTATAGTAATTGTTGAACCACTCACAGCTGTAACAACACCTCCGACGATAGGCTGACCATTGCCTTCTAATATAGTATTTTGGTCACCTGACTTACCCTTACCATCTTTGATTGATGTTGCAACCACTGCGGTCCCGTTGATTGTACCCTCAACTGAAATTGAATCTCCGACGAGGATACTAGATATTGATCCAGCCACACCAGCCTTTTCAATCTTTGCATTTGTAGCATCAACTGTATAAGTAATACTTGTCGCATTTGGACCAAAGCCTTTACTTGTAACAGTTATAGTATTTCCACTAACAGCTGTAACAGTACCAAATATTCTTGGCTTGAAATTCCCCATCATACCTTCTCCACCTTTTACCATAACACCATCGTGTATTGATGTGGCCACAACGGAAGTACCATTTTTTGTACCTTCAACAAGAACCATATCACCAACGGTAACGCCTGAAATTGAAATTGCTACACGATTCTTATCAATCTTTGCATTGGTTGCATCGACAGAATAAGAAATATTACTCATCTTATCGGTGACAGTTAAAGTATTTCCATTGATAGCTGTGACAGCACCATAGACACCCCTTTGGCCATCATTATCATCGCTCATCATTTTACCCATACCCATACCAGCCTCAACTCCAAATTTTAGCCCGACTTCATTGTAGCCTTCTTTTCTATCGTCTCCACCTTTTGATTCAGCGTGAACCTGTGAGGCCAATCCTGTACCTATTAATAGTGCTATAGCGAACGTCGATAAATATATTTTTTTCATAATTTTTATTTTAAATAATTAATAATCTAACTCTTTAAGGTCACACATTTTGCGGTGCGACTACACACCATATGATACGTATATTATATACTCATTGGTGCAATAGTACCCTCATATGGGTAAGACGTATTAACTAGCATAATATTACATAAATAGAGATATGCTATAATGGGCAAACGGTCATGTCGAATATTAATAAACAATAAATAATAATTAAAATGAAATTTAACTTAAAAAAATCTCTTGCTGGTACTATGGTAGCATTTAGTTTTATACCAATGCTCGCATTTGCAGAAGATAACACAGGTGCAACTACAGAAAAATCCGCTACAAATTTCTGTACTAACCTTTCAGCTCGTGAAACAAAGATTACAGACAAGATAACAGCAACAGAGACAAAGATTTCAAAGAATCAATCTGATCGTGCAAATAAAGTAGCAACTAACCAAGGCAAGATTGATGAGAAAAGAGCTCAAGGTAGAACAGACGCAGATGGTAAGCGTTTGAGCAATTGGACTAAAATGGCAAGCAAAGCAAAAACAGATGCTCAAAAAGCTGCTGTTGAGACTTACAAAACAGCAATAGGGCAAGCAGTAGCTACTCGCAGAGCCGGTGTTGATGCAGCAGTAAAGGCATTCAGGGATGGCCTAACAACAGCAATGACTACACACTCAGGTGCACTAGACGTAGCTATAGCGACATTTAAGACAAGCGTAAGTTCTGCCATAACAAAGGCTCAAGCTGACTGTACGGCAAATGTTGCTCCTAAAACAGTAGCTAAGACATTTAATCAGTCTATAAAAGATGCTCGCAAGGTATTACAAGATGCTCGCAAGGCTGCGGATATGACATCTGGGCTCCAAGGATTAAGAAAAACTCGAGATGAGGCAATAAAGGCAATAGAGCAAGCATTCAAAACTGCCACAGAGAAAGCTCGTGCTGATCTCACTATGGCATTGAAACAGTAGGATAAACTTAGTATCTATAAAAAAGACCATCTCTGATGGTCTTTTTTATATAGTGTTGGTATAATAAAAATAATGGAAAAGATAAATATTACTACTATAGAGTGGCAAGCTCCTGAATACACTCACAAAGAACGCAGCGCTGATTTTCTTTGGACTATAGGTCTAGTAGCCCTAGTCGGTGCAATCATAGCAATCTTTATGGCAAATTATGTTTTTGCTATATTTATTCTTGTGTCTGGTGGATGTCTGATCTTATTTACTGTTCGCCCGCCAGAAGATATTTCATTTTCTATAAGTAATGATGGGATAAAAATGGGCAAAGATATGCACTCTTGGAAGAATATAAAAAGCTTCAATATTAAAGACAGCACTCCTTACGACAAGCTATTGATCGAAACGACTAGGAAGTTTCTACCTATATATACCATCCCTATGCCATCGGCATTTTCTGATGAGGCACGAGAATCATTACTCAAAATCATTCCAAACGCAGAAATTGAAGAATCTGCTTCGATGCTTTTCATGGAAAAGCTAGGTTTTTAATCTTTATATTCCAAAAGTTTGCCGGCTTGTATTTCTACAGGGTCGGCTTTTCTAAAATGTTTTGAAAAACCTTTATTGAAAATAT
Organism: uncultured Candidatus Saccharibacteria bacterium; assembly: GCA_964631935.1. Classification (GTDB taxonomy): domain Bacteria; phylum Patescibacteriota; class Minisyncoccia; order Phycocordibacterales; family UBA9973; genus UBA8515. The sequence goes on along the minus strand of CAZWAV010000010.1, from coordinate 8,669 downwards.
CTATATGTGGCGAATCATCGAGAGAAGCTCCTATCTCCCACAAGTCATCCTCTTCTGTGATCCAGGATTTACCAAACTTCTTTAAATTAAATGGCTTAGAGAAACTTTGTAATGTTTTCTTACCGTCATGGTTTGTAAAATATTCATGAAAATAAGACATCGCAAGCTCACGAACATTTTTATAAACGGGTTCGCGGTAGCGCAATACGGCATGATTCGTTTTTGATATAGCACCCCATAATACGCCTTTCTTGAAAAGAACGACAACGTGATCAAAATCATTCTTAGAACTTTTTAAATCAAGAAGCAGTGGCTCATATCCATGAAACCATAGTATCGCAGCTGCCAAATACGCACCTTCTAAGCAGTGAGCTGTCCCTCGCCGAAGGGTCACTCGAGGAGAGGAACATGTCTCCCCTTTTCTCTCGAAATTGGGGCGGAGGGTATTTATAAAATCTTGAATCTTGGCCGGTGTATCAAGCTTTTTAAAAATCTTTATTTCTTTTTCGTTTAGTCCAAACACAAATGAATTATATTTTTAAGTAAAATTAATAGAGAAATTATACATTCCCATACCACATACACCTTGTAATGGTACACCTGCTTTAGGTGTACCTATATCTATTTGTGTCTCTCCGCTCTGTGGTAATATTTTTTGGAAACCAACAGATCGAATTACAAGGGATAGAGAACAGTCGTATGTACCATTTGTTTTAACAATGAGTTTTGTTGGAATTCCTGCTTTGGCGGTCGATATTCTTGGGGAGTAGCCACCTTTTGCTGTAACTGTAATATACTGAACACCATCTCTGATTTCAGAATTTTGTATTGATTGTGCAGATATGTTTTCAGTGCTCTTTTTGGATCCACTAAGTAGTATAAATCCTATACCGACAACAAGACCTACGGTAATGATTATTAAGGCGATTTTGTTCATAGAATAATTATATATTAAATAAGGGATTAATTATACCGAGCCCGGCAAGTCCAGCTAGAAGTGCAAATATACCCAAGCCTACAACAACGACACCAGCAGATTTGAAGAAGAGAGGTGCATATTTACCATGAGCAAATGATGCTGAGCCGAAAGAAAGGAGGGCAAGCATTGGTAAAGTACCGAGAGCAAATGCAAGCATAATAAGAAGGCCTGACATGAATGATCCGCTAGAGAGCGCCACAACTTGCATCGATTGTGTAAATCCACAAGGCAGAAAAAATGTTCCAAAACCTACAAGTAGTGGAGTAAGTGTTTTATGTTCTATTTTTCTAAAAAATTTAAAAATTCCAGAATGTAATACTAATTTATTCTTTGCAAATACCCCCACTAAATTCAACCCCAATAATAACATCACGACAGATGCTATTATTCCTAAAATTGCAGTGAAAATAAAATTAATTCCTATAGCATTACCAATTAATCCCAATACTCCACCCAATAAAGCAAAGCTAACTAATCTTCCAATATGGAACAAAATAAAAGTTTTCTTGTCGCTTACATTATCTTGGGATATCTTAGCTGAGAGAGACAGCACAAGTCCTCCAACAATTGCGAGACACGAAGAAACTGAAGCAATAAGACCAATAATGAAACTCCCTTGTGGTGTCGTTGTCCCACCGATACCAAGGTTTAGTATTCCCGATTTCTGAAGCAAGAAAAATAGTATAAGAAATACTAAACCAATTGGTATGGCTTTCCAAATAAGATCATCGTTTTTATTTTCTTGAACCACCTTCTCTAGTGAGAGAGAATATCCATTGGGTTTTATCTTACTTGTTAATATTTCTGTTAATTCTAGAGCACTCATCTCGTTATCAGTTTCTACTTCTACTGTTTCGTTCTTCAGGTCTACTTGTGCATCTATAATAAAGTCTTGCTCATTTAAAATATCTTCAATCAATATTTTACATGATGCACAATGAGTCCCTGTTACATGAAATGTATATTTATTCATAATAATAATCTTTTTGCTTTAATCCTAAGTGAGTTCGACACCACTGATACACTTGATAATGCCATCGCCATACCTGCAAATACAGGATTAAGTAACCATCCGAAAATCGGATAGAATGCTCCTGCTGCAAGCGGAATACCTACAATATTGTAAAAGAATGCCCAGAAAAGATTTTGTTTAATACCTTGCATCGTCATTTTTGATAGCTTAATAGATTTTACAAGCTTAGAAATATCTCCACCAAGGAGAGTGATCCCAGCTGACTCTATTGCTACGTCAGTTCCAGTACCCATAGCTATACCTACATCAGCTTGTGCGAGTGCCGGAGCATCATTGACACCATCTCCTGCCATAGCGACGATATGACCTTGTGATTGTAGTTCTTTTATCTTGGCTAGTTTGTCTGCGGGCATTACGTGTGCCACAACTTCATCAATACCCACAAGTGAAGCCATATATTTTGCAGCCTTTTCATCGTCCCCTGTCAGCATAACCACTTTTATCCCAAGCTTATGAAGATCACTAATTGCTTGTTTTGATTCTGGCTTTACCGCATCAGCGACCATAACAAATCCTAGAACTTTTTGAGTAGTTGCAATGATAACAGGAGTTTTCCCTTCTGCTGTAAACTGTTCCATTTTCTCAGTGTCGAAAGATAGAGATAGGTCAGTAATAAATTTTACATTACCAACATAATACTCATTTCCATTCATGGATCCTTTAAGCCCTTTCCCTTGGATACTTTCAAAATTTGAAATATCTTTTATTTTTAAATTTTTTTCTTGTGCATAGTTTATAATCGCAGAAGCTATTGGGTGCTCAGACTTTTTCTCGAGCGAGGCTATGATTGATACTAATTCTTCGTTGCTTAAGTTAGATAGATTAACAATATCTACAAGCGTTGGTTTACCAATAGTTACAGTCCCTGTTTTATCTACAATAATAGTATCTACTTTATGTAACTTCTCAAGTGTAGCAGCATCTTTAATTAGTATTCCTTCGCGGGCCCCTTTGCCTACTCCTACAATAATGGCTGTCGGTGTCGCGAGACCAAGCGCACAAGGGCAAGCAATAACTAAAACTCCAACAAACGAAACTAGTCCATACGATAAGGCTTGCGAAAATCCGAGAGGGCCAGTGCCTAAGGTTAGCCATGCTCCCAGAGTAAGAAAAGCAATTACTATGACAATTGGTACAAAAATACTTGAAATTTTATCGGCGAGCGCCTGTATTGGGGCCTTACTTCCCTGTGCTTCTTCCACCATTTTTATTATTTGAGCAAGCAATGTTTCCCTACCGATTTTTGTCGCTTTGAAAGTAAATGATCCTGTTGTATTTAATGTCCCAGCTACAACGCTCTCACCTGCTTTCTTTTGGACGGGCATTGGCTCCCCGGTAACCATAGATTCATCTACGAACGATACACCTTCAGTAATTACTCCGTCGACTGGGATCTTCATTCCAGGTTTTACGATTATTAAATCTCCATGCACTACTTCATTTATAGATATTTCTACTTCTTTACCATCACGAATTACTAATGCAATTTTAGCTTGAAGATTCAAGAGCTTTTCTATAGCATCACCTGTCTTTATTTTTGAACGAGCTTCTAGATATTTTCCAAGGGCTATGAAGGTAATAACAACAATAGTCACATCGTAATACGTATGATCTACGTTTAGAAAAGGCCTTAGGGCATCCTCAAATGCTGTTACCGTAAAACTGTATAGAAAGGCAGCTGTTGTGCCTATACCAATCAGAGTATCCATATTAGCTTTCCCATAACGGAGGAATCTATAGAATCCAAGGAGGTATGGCTTCCCTACAACAAAAAGCGTGTATGTAGCGAAGATAGGAATGAGGTGATGGAAAAATTCTTTAATTATATAACTCATTGTAGGAACTGCTTTATATTGGACTAGAATATCCCAAGTCATCATAAAAATACTAAATATGGCAAGTGGAATTACCGACATGACTTTGGATTTCATATCTTTTATTTCCTTAAGCTTTTCTACTTTTGATTGATTGAGTCCTAGGTGCTCGGCATGTTCACTCTCTGACATACCCATTTCACTTGCACTCATGTTATGAGATGAATGATCCATAGGAGATTTGGCGACCAAACTATACCCTAGTGGTTCTAGTTTTTTATTAAAAGATTCGGGATTAGTCTTTGACTCATCGAAAGAGATCTTAGCATTCTCTGTACCATTATTCACAGACACATCCTCTACCCCATCAATTTTTTTGACAGTTCTTTCTATAATGCTTGCACATGAGGCGCAATGCATTCCTTTTACTCTGTATACTTTAGTAGTATTCATAATTATTTTCTCTTGAGACGATAAACTTTCAATATTTCACCTGTTGCTTTGTCTGTCTGACCTTTTTTAATTTGATCAACAACACAATGCCCAAGATGACTTTCCATAAGAACATCTTCAATGTTTGAAAGGGCTTGTTTGATGGCTGATGTCTGAGTAATGACGTCTATACAGTAAGTATCTTTATTTATCATTTCTTGAAGACCTCGTACTTGGCCTTCAACAATTTTAAGGCGTTGGATCAATTTTTGTTTGTTTTTATTCATAACCAGAGTATACCCCTAGGGGGGTATTAGGTCAATACCTTAAAATAGCCTATATTGTAGGTTTAATAACTTGCGAATATGGGTCTAATAGTGTAGATTTATGGAGTATTTAATGGTCCCGTCGTTCAATGGATAGGACGCAACTTTGCGGAAGTTGCGATGCAGGTTCGATTCCTGCCGGGATCACAATGTTTTTAGTTTTTATTTAACTAATTCTATAAAAATAGGTAGTCTCATGAGTAGGGGTGACCCAACCAATGGAAAGCTGAGAAAGCTAATTATAAAAAGCATTACAGATAAAACTGTAGTTTTTCTTCTAAAGACATATTTATAAGCAAAGAAAATACTAATAGGAGATACTATAAATGAAATAAATAGTAATCCGATTCCTGATATTCCCAGAATAAAACTTTTATCGGAATTAAATAGTCCTCCTTCGGCAGATAGCATGGAATATGGTAGTGCAAAGAGTAAAAACAAGTTCAATATTATAAGAATGTAAATAAAAAGCCTATCTTTTGAATTAATTTCTGGCTTACTATTATTTATTGTTGGTTCCATTGTGATCATATCTTATTTTTCTACTGCCCATTCTTTAATTTCCTTATATGTCACTTCCCCGCATAGTGTCTTGTGGGTCTTTTGATTTAAGAAGAATGGCACGCCACCACAAGGCTCAGGTTCGCAGTCGAGCTTTTCAAGCATTTCATTATTCTCTTTGTTGTGCCAGATTTCAATTTTCTCAACCTTAATTCTCTCTTCTTTTGTTAGTTTATCTAGGAGTTTCTCCATGCGGATACAATGTGGGCATTCAGTACCATAAAAGAAAAGTAAGTCTTGATTCATGTAGTCATTATATATGAGCACTCATAAATAACAAAACCGCCCGAAGGCGGTTTTGTTATTTTGTAATCTTAGAGAGTCGAGCTTTCTTGCGAGAAGCGTTATTTTTCTTGAATACTCCCTTCTTTGCTGCTTTATCGATAGTACTGTAAGCAACTGAGAGAAGTTTCTTTGCTTCATCTTTCTTCTTCTCTTTCACAAGCTTCTCTATCCCCTTGATAGCTTCTTTGACGGCTTTCTTATTGCGGTCATTGGCTGCTTTTTTAACGAGCGAACCACGGAGAGCCTTTTTTGCTGATTTTGTAATTGGCATAATGTTATAAGTTATTGATATTCCCTTCACCGAGACACGGACAAAAGTGAATACATGCATACTAACAGAAATAAAAGATAAAGTAAATGGGCTGATTATTTAAGGGGTTAAAATAAAATCCCTTCACTTTAAATAAAAGAGGAGGGATTTTTTGTTCTTTTTAGATTTTAAAACCGGTAGCGCCATAAATTAAACTCATGCCAAAATTTTAAGAAATCTTCATGCTGATTGTGTGGATTGATTGAATAATGATAGACAAATTTATTTTCAGTTTCAGATTGATAAATTTTTTTTACAGTAAGCAATACTTTCCCGTTTACAAAAAAGTCATTAATATGTTCTTTTTTCTTAACTAGAGAAGAAAACTGAACTCTACTTTCATAAATTTTCAAGGGGTTATCCTCATCTTTAATAAAACGAGAAGTCTCACATACAATAATAAATTTCTGGTCGTTAAGTTTTGGCGACACTTTCTTCTCTATTACTCTTGCTTCTGGAAAAATTGGGATTGGAGTTTCTGACAAAAGTCTCCGTTCTTTTATTACTTTCCATAAGATAAAAGCTGCATAAACATAAAAATAAGTCAGGGCAAGAAACAACAGAGGTGCGATTTTTAAAATTATTTCTGTCATAAATAATGGGTTTGCCAACAATATAAACAAAAAACCTACTATTTGCAAGGAGCTTACAAAGTAAGTAAAACTGAGTATAATAGAGCTATGATTGCTCACATAGAAGGCACAGTAATACATAAAGATGAAAAATTCTTAGTCATAGACACTGGAGGTGTCGGATATAAAGTATCTACAACAATAGACACCATTAGTGCTTTTGGCATAGGTGACAAGGCCTCTGTGTGGACATACACAGCAGTCCGAGAAAATTCGATAGATCTATATGGATTTACTACTATGGAAGAAATGTCTTTCTTTGAGCTCCTTCTGGATGTCTCTGGTATTGGACCAAAATCAGCACTCTCTATTATCACTGTTGCTTCTGTTGATACACTAAAGAAAGCTATAGCTACTGGCGATACAAGCTATCTGAACAAAGTCTCGGGTATAGGCAAGAAAACTGCAGAAAAGATTGTCATTGAACTTCGCGATAAACTTCACGCTCACAAAGGTGAGGGTGAGATCTCTACCCTACTTCGTGGAGAGAGCGATATTATCGAGGCCCTAAAATCTCTAGGTTATTCACAAAACGAAGCTCGTGATGTACTCAAACAAATTCCACACACTATAGACGGCACCAATGCTCGTATTAAAGAAGCATTGAGAATACTAGGAGGAAAGTAATATGCCCGAACTCCCAGAAGTCACAACGACAGTAAAAGGATTACAGAGAGCCCTACCAAGTCTCAAGATTACTGATGTCTGGACTGATTTAGCAAAAAAGAATGTAATTAAGCAATTTAAAGAAACAATTAAAAACGAACCTTTTTATAAGAAATTCAAAAAGGAAGTTGTGGGTACAAAGGTGTTAAATGTAGAGCGAAGGGCGAAAAATATTCTCATTAATCTAAATAACAAAAAGACAATCCTAATACATTTGAAAATGACTGGGCATATTATCTATGGCAAATATGTCTATAATAAAAAAGAGAATAAATGGATACCAGATAAAGATGAGCGTGAAGCTCTTCATGATTCATATAATAGGTTCGTCCATGTAGTATTTACTCTTTCAAACAAGAAGCAGTTCGTAATGTGTGACTCAAGGAAATTCGGTAAGGTTACGATATTAGATAGTGAGACTCTCCATAACACAATTCACCTAAAAGGCATTGGTCCTGAGCCACTAGAGAAAAATTTCACATTACCGAAATTCAAAGAAAGATTGTTGATTAAGCCAACATGGAGCATAAAAACCGTACTCATGGACCAGTCAATTATTGCAGGCATAGGAAATATATATTCTGATGAGATGCTTTGGATGGCAAACATTCACCCGGATTCAAAGCCTGTCAAAATCCCAAGGACTGAGCTTAGTCTGCTTTATAAAGCCATGAGAAAAGTCTTAAATAAAGGTATAGATTTCGGTGGAGATTCTATGTCTGATTATAGAGATGTAAATGGTGAGCGAGGTAAATTCCAAAATCATCACAATGTATATCGCAAGAAGGGCGAGAAGTGTGGAAAGAAAGCATGCCATGGTGTTATAATGAGGAAAGTCATCGGAGGACGTAGTGCTCACTTTTGCAACGTTCACCAAAAATTATTCAAATAATAATCTAAAATAAATATATGTCACAAGGTCATGGCGGAGGAGAAATGCATATTGGAACAATGGTTCTAATATTTCTAACAGTTTTATTTATACTCTGGATTCTTACTGGTGGCCCACAAAAAAGCCAAGAGGGCGACAAGCCTTTTATAAAGCCTTATACAGATTCATCAGCTCCCCTTCAAACATACGGCAACGTAAACTAAGGTCTTAGTATTCTAAATAGAGCAACACCACAAGCCACTGAAACATTTAAGGATTCTTTTTTGCCATGCATTGGTATATAAGTGATGGTGTCGCATTCACCTAGAATCTTCTTGTTTAATCCTGTAACTTCTGGGCCAAGGATAAAAGCTATCTTTTGTGTTACTTTTACTTTTCTATAATCGATAGCACTCTCATCTTGCTCAAGAGCTATTATTTTATATCCTTCTTTCTTAAGAGATTTAATAAGAGGTATTAGCATTTTTTTATATTCCCAATCTACTGTTAATTCTGCGCCTAAGGCACTTTTAGAAATATCTTTTTGAATTCTTCCAAATTTGTCAGTAGGTCTTGGTGTATAACCTACTAAAAAAATCTTATCTACCCCCACAGCATCAGCAGTCCGAAATATGGCCCCTACATTAAGAGCACTTCGGATATCGGGTAAAATAAGTATTGAATTTTTGAGGCTAGACATTTTGTGCCCTCGGTAGGAATCGAACCTACGACCATCTCCTTAAAAGGGAGCTGCTCTACC
>CAZWAV010000009.1:0-16140 GCA_964631935.1 uncultured Candidatus Saccharibacteria bacterium | reverse complement strand
TAGAGCAGCGGCCTTTTAAGCCGACGGTCGCAGGTTCGATCCCTGCTGGGGGCACCCAAACGTGCTAGCACGAGAAGGCTAGTACAATTAACAAAAATCACCCCTCTGGTAAGGTAGGTGATTTTTGTTAATTCTGTTAGTTGGATTAATTAAAACTACTTTGCTTTTGTTGTTGAAGCAGTAACAGCTGGTACTTGTGTAGGGTTAGACGCTTGTAATCTCTGAGGAACACTATTTTCTTCACCTTCATTTACATCACCGTAATAAGAGTTATTATTCCAACCCATCATCCTCTCATTACCTCTACGTTCACTACCGCCTTCTTCTTGTGAAGCAAAAGATCCAATGGCACCTCCTATACCACCACCAATAATTCCCCCTGTAAGAGCAGAACTAACAATGATAGTAATCAATTTCTTATCTAAATGCATGTTTGTTATTGCTTATGTTAATAATATAAAATCCTTACCTTTACTATTATAAAAGCGACTTATGAAGAAAATATGAAGTTCTTGCTTAAAATCACAAACGAAATTTCTCTCATAATTTCTTCATAATTTAGTTATACTATAGAAAGCATATGAGAATATTAATTATTGAAGATCAAATTAAATTGGCTGAATCTATTAAAAAAGGATTAGAGAATCTTGGGTATGCTGTTGATGCTGTCTATGATGGTGGGAAAGGTGTCCGTAGAATTGAGGCATCACCTGAAAATTACGATCTTATTATACTTGATATTATGTTGCCTGAAATTGACGGTCTAACAATTTGCAAGAGAATACGTACTAAAAATATAATGACCCCTGTGCTAATGCTTACAGCAAAGGATACACTTGAAAATAAGATAGAAGGGTTAGACAACGGGGCAGATGATTACCTGATAAAGCCATTTGAGTTCACAGAATTAACTGCAAGAATTAGAGCACTTCTTCGTAGACCAAAAGAATCTCTAGAAACTGAACTTACTGGGGCTGGTATCTCATTAAACACGGTTAAACATTCTGTAGAAAAGCAAGGCAAAGAAGTTAAGTTAACACTAAAAGAATTTGCCATTCTAGAATTCTTCCTAAGAAATCAAAATCAAGTACTTCACAGAGATAAAATTATTGCTCACATTTGGGACTTTAATTACGACACCTTCAGTAATGTCGTGGATGTTCACATAAAAAATCTACGAAGAAAACTAGAAGGTAAAGATACTATTATTTTTGAAACAATACATGGTATTGGGTATAAATTTAATTCATAAATCATGAAAGATAAGATATTTCAGAAAGCAAAAATTAAACTAACAATATTTTATGTTGGTGTAATGTTTTGTATCTTAGTTATTTTTACAAGTATTCTTATGTTCACTTTGGAATCGAGGCTACGAGCAAGTCTTGATGGCAAGATACTCATTACACAAGAGCAAGAAGATCCTGTAAAAAGTGCAAGTGATGATATTGAAGCAGTTGTCTATACTGTGGACGGCTTACTTTTGCTCATTATTGCTTTCTCAAGTTATTTTCTAGCAGGTAAAACACTCAAACCGATTAAAGACACTCTCGATGCTCAAACAAAGTTTTCAGCAGATGCTTCTCACGACTTGCGAACACCTCTTGCAATTATCATGACAGAGTCAGAGGTTTTACTGCAAGATAAAGACCAGAGTATTTCTGATTATAAAAAAGTAGTAGAGAGCAACTTAGAAGAAGCTAAAAAAATGAACCTACTTGTGAGCGATCTTCTCCTAATTGCTCGTGGGGAAAACTCTAAATTAGAAAAAGAGAAGATAGATTTATCAGCTTTACTTTTCACTATTACTCATAAGATGAAACAACAGCTTGAAAATAAAAACCTATCCCTTGAACAAAACATACAAAAAGATATTTCTCTATATGTAAATAAAACAGACATAGAGAGAGCTATTAAAAATATTTTGCAAAATGCCATCAATTTTACAAAAATTGGTAGTATAAAGATAACTTTAAAAAAAGAAAATAAGAAAATTATACTAGAAATAGTAGACACTGGTGTTGGGATTAGTCAGAAAGATATTCCTTTTGTGTTTGATAGGTTTTATAAAGCAGAGCATTCCAGAAATGATGAATCTGGTTCAGGATTAGGTCTTCCTATTGCAAAAACATTACTTGAAAGAAATGGTGGAGACATTAACATTACTAGTGATACAAATGTTGGTACAAAAGTTACCATTCTTATAAATTAACAAGTATGGATTACCTGCGAAGCTTTTTTTACAGCTTAAAAACAAATAGGGATTTAAGAAATGATTTAATTAGGAATTTACTTATAAGTATTGCATTTCTTTCACTTCTTTTTTATTTAGGCCTTGAAGTCAAAGAAACTAACTTTATAGCTCAAACAAAGGTACAAGGTTTCATTTTAAGTTATGGTATTTTTTCTTGGTTAGTATATATTCTTCTACTTGTTGTTGCTATTATGTCTCCTATACCTGACACACCTATTGTTATAGCGGGTGGTTATATCTTTGGACCATTTATTTCTATACCGTTAACGATTATTGGGCAAATACTTGGAGCAACTATAGACTTTTTCTTGGCTAGAAAACTCGGCAGAAATTTCGTAAACAATAAGTTCCCAAAAGCTTCAAGTTTACTAAATGAATACAGTCATAAACTTGGATGGCAAACGGTATTTGTCATGAGACTCACACCAACGCTTTCCTTTGATCTTTTAAGTTACGCCGCAGGTCTCTCTAAAATAAAGTTCACCCACTATATCCTAGCAACTGTATCTGGAATGATACCTCTGATAGCAATTACATCTCTATTAGGATATAGCGCAAGTATTCATTCAAAAACACTACCCTTTATAATAATCGGTGTTGGGGTACTTTTTATCTCAACAGTATTCTTCATCTTTAAGAAAATTAGTAAAAACAAGTAGTAAAATCTTAGGTTGACGTGTTCATTATTTTCTCATCTTCAATTTGTATAGTTATAGTATTCATACTAGTCATATGAAGAAATTTTAATTAACGTAACTTTTACATTATATGAAAAACAAAAATATGCCCATGTTGGCATTAGGACTTCTCGCAGTAAGTGCATTAGGTGGTACCGCATACCAAGTTTCAGCACAATCTATCTCAAATCAAAATTCTCCTGCTATAGTACAAAAAGTAGCAAGTGTAGACGTTGAGCAAAGTGATGTGAATGAAAATGATTCAGAAACAAATGATGGTAACGATACTGTCTCTCCAGGTGTTCTTGCCCAAGTAAAAATATCAGAGTCACAAGCACGACAAATAGCATTAACGGCAAATCCAGCCACAACTATTAAAACAATAGTTGTGGGCGATGAAGATGGAAAAGCAATTTATGAGATTGATCTTTCTAATAACACAGAAGTTAAAGTTGATGCCGTAAACGGTTCAATTTTAAAAGCTGATAATGAGAGTGATGAAAATGATGGTAATACGGTAGACCAAAAAGATGCAAAAGGAAACGATCTTGAAACTAACGATGGAGCTGACCAGAACGATTAAATAAAATCATTTTATGAAGTATAAAAGACATGTAGCAACAAGTATTCTTGCTCTTAGTTTAATCACTGGAGGAGTGTCAGCATTCGCAGCTGACATGAATGCAACCAGTACAAAGGTTAACCAGTACAGTAATCAAGTTAAGATGAAATCTTCTGCCAAGAATGATAAATTCGACTCAATTACTACAGGTACAAGTACCAAAAAAGCAAACCGATCTAAGAGTAAAACTAAAGCAAAGCCTAATTATACTGATAGCAATATAGATGCTAAAGATACTTCAGGTAAAGATATTGAATCAAATGATGATTCCGTTAAGAAAACCTCTACTAGTACTACAAATAAGATAAACAAAGTACACAAAAAGGCAACTCAGAAATCACGTCCGATTAATAATCCAACTGGTAGTATCTAAAGTATTATAACTAAAAAACACTCCACATATGGAGTGTTTTTTAGTTAATAACAGCAAAAACCAGTATGCTCATAACTTCTTCATAAGTAATATTTATACTTTAAATATATGAATACAAACCCAATAATAGAAACAAAAGCACTAAGTAAAAAGTATGGGGAGGTGACAGTCCTAGATAATCTTAATCTAACAATACATAAAGGCGAAATATTTGGTTTTCTTGGTCATAATGGTGCAGGTAAAACAACAACAGTGAGTATCCTAAATACGTTGATTCATCCAACCGAAGGTAGCGCAACTATTTGTGGTTTTGACACACAGGAAGATAGTATTGAAGTTCAAAAGCGTATCGGTTATTTACCTGAAAATGTAAAATTCTATGATAATTTGACAGTATATGAGAATTTGGAATATCTAGCAAAACTTTCAGGAATAGAAAATCCAAAAGATAAGATAACTGAGGTCTTACAATTTATTGATTTTGTTGGGTATGAAGACAAAAAAGTTGGAGAGTTTTCAAAAGGCATGCGACAGCGTATAGGTATCGCACAAGCAATATTACATGGACCAGAAGTTTTGTTCTTAGATGAACCTACGAGTGGTCTTGATCCAATGGGAATAAAGAAACTAAGAGAAATAATTCTAAAATTAAATAAAGAAAAGGAAATGACCATCTTTATGAATACCCACCTCTTATCTGAGGTTGGGAAAATCTGTACAACTATTGGTGTTCTTAACCACGGCACGATGATTTATTTTGATTCATTAGAAAATACTATGAGTAAGTTCAAAGATGAATCTTCTCTTGAAGAAATTTACGTATCAATGGAAAAATAAATAGACATGAAAACCATACTCACTGTTACTTTTGCAGAAATAAAGTCTCTATTTAGAGAAAACATAATATATTCTATTTCCTTAGTTTTTATTCTGATGTCTTTCGTTTCTTCTTTTATAGGATGGTCTACTTTTACTACAGCAAATGCTATCTACAAATCTTCAGTTATATATTCTCAAAAAGTATTAGGGGTTACTGATATCCCATCAAATCCTCTCCTAAAACTATCCACATTAACGAGTTTTGATAATCTAATTATATATATTTCTTTGATTGGAACCTTACTGGCAATAATAGTAGGTCACAGGAGTATGATGCGTGAAAGAAAATCAGGAATCATTCAGATACTTTTTACAAGACCAATTACAAAATCAAATCTTATTATTGGTAAAGTATTGGGGCTAGGAATAACTCTTTTTTCAATTATCTCGTTTACAGCTATCGTAAGTATAATTTCTTCATATTTTTTACCACTTATACAACTAAATACTAATGATATATTTCACCTAATTGCCTTCTTTTTGATCTCATTCCTCTACATGTTTATATTTGCAATGATTGGATTATTCTTTTCAATACATGCAAAAAGCGAGTCACTGGCGTTATTTATTCCTGTATGCATTTGGATTGCAATCACTTTTGTTTTACCAGAACTTGCAACTGGACTTACCCCAACGGCACTCCTTAACCCAGTAACACTTTTACAATTACCAGTGCTAGACCCATTTTTTCAAATTACACAGAAAATAATTGAACCGTTCTCAATTGCTTGGCATTATTACACAATAAGTGGTGAGTTACTTGGAAGTTCTTTTACTAGTAGTACCCCTATCTTAGAAGTCATTGCTAAAAATATAACTCAGTTAATTACTTTATTTGGAATAAATATCGCTCTTATATTTTTATCAATTAAGTCTTTACAGAAATATGATGTTCGAGCTGATTTCATCAACGAGTAACTATATGCAAAAAATAATAACCATAGCTAAAAAAGAGTTTACAGACGCATTAAGAAATAAAGTCTTTATAACATTTCTTACATTTCTTTTAGGACTCACTGCTATCTCTGTCTATATAGGTTCAGTTAATTATCAAGCAAAAGTTTCATTATTTGAAACAACATATAATCAACTTATTGCAAACGGACAACCTGTGGAGACATTAACGAAACCAGAGTTTTTTCCACTACAACTTTTACGAGCGACAATCGAATACCTTGAAATAATAGGCGCTGTTCTTGCTATATCTCTTGGGTATCTAAGTATTGCAAAAGAAAAAGGTAACAATGTTCTCCCTCTTATTTTTACTCGTCCAATATCAAGAAAGAGATTTTATATAGGTAAAATGATAGGTAATCTTGGTTTACTAGCCTTAATAACTTCAGTAGTATTTATATTTATACTTTTTCTCCTTGCATTCGTTGGTGGAATAAGTTTAAATAATTTAGAATTTACTAAACTAGGACTTACTGCTTTAGCAACTGTTATATACCTGTTTATATTCTTTTCAGTGTCTGCGTTATTTACAATAGAGATGAAAAACTCATCTAACGCTCTTATTACTTCTTTTGTACTGTGGTTATTCTTTGTTTTAATTATTCCTCAGATTGGCGACACTATGGATACTGACAATCAAGTCCCTGGAGGGTTCTTTAATGCTATACACATTAATAAACCACAATCAAAAATAATTCTTCAAGATTATTCATTGTACGAAAATCTAAGAAACGGAGCTGAAGAGACATCAATAACAAAGCACTACGAAAGAATAGCTTTTGCTCTGCTCGGCATTAAAGACATATATAACAATAAATCAATAAGATTTATTGTTTCAGATAGACCACAAGATGTAATATGGCTCATTACTTTTCTTGGCATCTTCGGGACAGTTCCTATATATCTATTTAGTAAAAATAATAAGTTATGGCAAAATGATGTCTAAATTTGCCGTAGTCAGTAATACATAAATTAATAAAATAAACAAATAACTATATGAATAAATATACATATCTAATAATTGGAATACTTGTACTCGGTGTTGTGGTAGTTTCTATAAATAAAATGACCACTAATTCAAAACAGAAAAATCCTGTTCAACAAACAAAGACTGTTTCAGTGAAAAATGTATCACAGGACCCTCAAGATATTGTCCCAGGACTCTATTCAAATACTATAAAAAACAACTCGACAGTATCTGGATTAACAATAGTTTCAGGTCTAGTCGAAAATAACTTAGACCAAAATGGTAAACCAACAGATGATCATCTAGAGTTAGTAGTAAAAAATAGTAGCCAAAAAGACATGTCTAACTTTGAGGCATATTACACCATTACTGATACTGTAACAAATAAGCAAGAAGGGTACTATAAAAAACTTACTGGATTAGTACTAAGGTCTGGAGAATCTAAAATAATACACTTTGACACAAAAGTAGCTGAAAATCATTTTGGCTTAAATACTAATGGTATGTATTTTACTGGTAAAAATAAAATGATATTTGATGTACAGATAAGTAGTCCAGAATTCAAAGTAGCTACCTTAAAAATTAATAAAGATGCAGGAGGGGCAGAAGTTAAAGATTAATTTCATTTCTCATAATTTCTTCACAAATAAACCTTAGACTTAAAAGAACATATGAAAACTAAACTACAAAAAATAACAAGTAAACTTCCAGAAATTACTCTCTTGTTTTGGATAATGAAAATCGCAGCTACAACATTAGGAGAAACAGCGGGAGATCTTTTCTCAATGACTCTTAATATAGGGTACGCAATGAGTTCGGTATTTTTATTTAGTATTTTTGTTGTAGCCCTCACCACTCAGTTACAATCTAAGAAATACAATCCTGCTCTTTACTGGACAGTGATACTTGCAACGAGTACAGCAGGTACAACAATGTCTGACTTTATGGATAGAACATTAGGGCTCGGATACGCAACTGGAACATCAATTTTACTTTCTACTCTTATTGCGATTTTAGGTATCTGGTATTTTTCTGAAAAGTCACTCTCTGTTAATAATATAAAGACTAAAAAAGCAGAAGTATTTTATTGGTTAGCGATCCTAGTATCAAATACTCTTGGTACCGCTTTAGGTGACTTCCTTGCCCATAATTCTGGACTAGGATTCATTGGCGGAGCTACTCTTGTTGGTAGCTTAATTGCTCTTACTGTAATTGCTAGATACTTTACTAAAATATCTCCTATAATTCTATTTTGGGTAGCATTTATCCTTACTCGACCATTTGGCGCAACTATCGGAGACTTACTAACTAAGAAACCAATCGATGGAGGTTTGGGATTTGGTACAATAGGTTCATCTATCGTACTCGTAACAATTTTAATTGGACTCATATCCTATACCATTAAAAAAGAAAGTAGGAATACTCTCAGATTAGATTAAAAATAACAAAATAACTATGAAAAAATATTTGTGGTTTCTGCCAGCGTTATATGTCTCCTATGAGTTCGGAGGTAAGGTATTTGAAGTCCTGGCGGATAAACAAGAGTTTGTAGATATTATTTCTGCTATTAAACCACTTATTCCTATTTCATCCTTTCTTGCATACGGAATAGGTGTTTTTGATTTTGCTATTGCTATAGCATTGCTGACATTTTCATTTTTTCCTGTAACTAAAAAATATCACAAGTATGTCTTCCAGTGGACTATTCTATGGCCATTTGTTCCTTCAAGTTTACGATATTTTACTGGTGTAGCACCATTTGAAATCAAACAGGTGCTTCTTATGTCTTTCAGTGCTTATCTAGCTTATGTTTTGTGGAGCAGATTTAGTAAAAAATAATTATAAAAATATGAATACAAAATTGATGTTAAATAAAGTTCCCGAGATTACTCTCTACTTCTGGATTATTAAGATTCTTTGTACTACCGTTGGAGAAACAGGCGCTGATTTCCTTAATACAAATCTTAACCTTGGTCTAACAGGTACTACACTTGTCATGGGGACTCTTTTAATTGTTACACTACTCTTTCAATTCAAATCAAATAAGTACAAGCCATCTATTTATTGGCTTGCGGTAGTGTTACTTAGTGTTGTAGGAACACTCATCACTGATAATCTAACTGACAACTTTGGTGTACCTCTTACAACAACATCTATTATATTTAGTGCTATTTTAGCTCTAGTGTTTACAATGTGGTACAAAGTTGAAAAAACACTATCTATTCACTCTATTCATACCACTAGACGTGAAGCATTCTATTGGTTAGCCATCCTCTTTACCTTTGCTCTTGGAACTGCAACGGGTGATCTTATAGCAGAAAGCTTTAATGTTGGCTACTTACTTTCAGCTATTCTTTTCGGTGGATTAATCACACTTACTTATGCAGGTTATAAGTATTTTAATCTCAATGCAGTATTTGCATTCTGGGTTGCGTATATTCTTACCAGACCACTTGGTGCTTCTACTGGTGATTATCTTTCACAAGATAAAAGTGCAGGAGGGTTAGAATTGGGAACTGTTGTTACTAGTGGAATTTTCCTTGTTACAATACTTGCAACTGTCGTGTATCTAATAGTTACAAAGAAAGATACAATTAATTCTAGAGTAAACTAGTAAATAAAAATGTTAAACCTGATTATTATTTTTGGTGCAAAGTATTTACTTATTATTCCAATTATAATTTCTGGTATTTATTTTTTAAAGCTGGACAATACTAAAAAGAAAAAAATCTTACTATTAGGGTCTATTATACTTCCTTTAACGTATATCATTGCATTGATTAGTTCACATTTCTATTATGATGCTCGTCCATTTGTAACAGATAATATAACACCATTAATTCCGCATGGTGCTGATAATGGATTTCCTTCGGATCATATTTTACTTCTTTCGGCGATTGCCGTCTTATTTTATCCTTTTTCTAAAAAATTAAGTTTTACTCTTTGGGTGTTTACATTACTTGTTGCTGTTTCGAGAGTATATGCTGGTGTTCATCATTCTATTGATGTAATTGGTAGCGCAATAATTTCGATAACAGTACTGTTTTTAGTTTTATATAGCATGTCTTATCTTTCTAAAAGGAATAGTCGAATTACAAAAGACTTACTTTCTTGTTTGACAGTAATATTTTAGAATTCAAACACCTAAAAAATTCCCTCTTCTCATCTATATTTCCCTCTTGCAAAATAAACTTTGCATAATTTCGTATATCTATATCCTTAACAGCTATTTGAGCTTTTGTACCTGTTAACATTTGCTGAAATAACTTAAACCTCCTGACTTCGTTTGCAATCTTTTCTTTCATTGGAACTATCTGAATATCAAGATCATCCATTAAACTTTTTAGCTGTTCAATTAGGTCTTCTTCTCTAATAACTGCATTAGTGCAATTCTCATCCCTTTTCCTTGTACATTTGTAATATACATACCTATGAGTATTACCATTTTGCTGATGTTTAAATTTTTCTTCTGCTGTAATACCAGAACCACATAATCCACACGTCATAAGTTTAGTAAAAGCAAATTCTTTTTGCTCTGATCTTGGTTCAAGAATTTGACTCTTAATATTTTCTTGGACTAAGTCAAAAAGCTCTTTACTAATTAGTGGAACATGTGCACCGTTATACCAATTACCTGAACCACGAGGATATTCGAATCTTCCATAATAAAAATCATTCTTTAACATTTCATAAAAGTTTCCTAAACTTAGAAATTTACCTGCTTCAGTTTTAAACTTAACATCATCGTGTAGCCAGTTATACACCTTCCTACCACTCCAACCATCATAGCCAATCTTTTCAAAAACTTGTCGTATAATTGGACCTCTTTCTTTATCTATAACAGATTCACACTTCTGATCCATTCTCTTAAACTTAGTATATCCAGTAAGTGGACGACATGGCCATAATCCCATTTCTACTCTTGCCTTTAAACCTCTTTTAACATTAATACTTTTGTTATCGTTTTCCAGTTTTGCTTGAGAACATAAAATCATTAGCAAAAACTTTTCATTAGGAGAATTAGAAAAAGTTTGTCCATATGTCTGTATATGAATTAATTTTCTTTGATCCATTAAATCAACAAGTGACCCGAGGTCGCCTGCATTTCTACTTAGCCTATCTGGTGCCCATGTTAGTACTCCATTAAATTTTCCTTGATCTATTTCTTGTAACAACTTTTTATATACAGGTCGTTCTCCTGAAGCTTTAGCAGAATGAGATTCTTTTTTAACTTCAATGACATTCAAGTTTAATCGTTCTGCTATAGCTTCCATTTCCTTAATCTGTGAATCTATCGACAAAGCTTGCATTTCGTCTGATTCGGTTGATTTTCTAGCATATAGACAATACTTAACCCTTACTTCTGATAATGATACCGTTCCTTTTATTCGTCCAATTGTATTTGTTTCCATATTATATTAATGACAGAAAACACTAGTCTTGCTAAGTCTATGCAAAACCAGAATACGTAGCATTGTGAGCTATAAAATAGTAGGTTATATAAAGTAAATTCTTGGAGTTACAGTAGGTTGTTCTATGCAGTTAAGTATTAGTATTGAAAAAGCATCAGCTAAGTCAT
This sequence comes from uncultured Candidatus Saccharibacteria bacterium, assembly GCA_964631935.1. Taxonomy (GTDB): domain Bacteria; phylum Patescibacteriota; class Minisyncoccia; order Phycocordibacterales; family UBA9973; genus UBA8515. The sequence continues at coordinate 4,835 of CAZWAV010000009.1, read as the reverse complement.
CATGCTTTTCTACACCAAAGTTTACGATTTGATTAATGAGTTCCTCGGCTCCATGTCTAGGGAAAAGAATTCTCCCTGATTGTATGAGGTGAGTTGTAAGAGCTAATCTACTTCTTTTGTCAGTCATGGGTCTACCACTTTTTACATCGAGAATTCCTTCTGTCTTTAGTTGTTGAGGGAGAGCTTTTTGATACGCAACATCTTCAATTATAAATGTTGCATTTCTGCCAGTCCCCATAAATGATGCATATAGGGCTTTACATGTTTCGACAGTTTCTGGAAAAGTCATTTTCTTGTTAATGATGTTCGGTAGAATATAAATCTCTGTTTTACTACCTTCACCAATGATTCTTCCTGAAACCATAGATGTGTAATCGGCTGTTTCCTTTTCAGAGATAGCAAGGTCAACACCTATACGCACACCTTTGTTAAGTGGCCATCCTTCACTATCAGTTCTGTGAATTGGGACTTCATCATAGTAGTGTATCCACTCTCTATGAACTACTTGTTCATCGGTAGGAATAATACGAAGTAAGTACTCACGTTGCCACGCCACTTCATTTGCAATTTTAAGTCGTTCCTCTTCAAGTGATTCTTTGGTTGGGTATTTTCCAGGCCATAAACACTGATCATTCTTATCAATAAGCGGATACTCAAGAAATGTTCCACGTTTCTTACCTGTATCTATCTCATCCTTAATTCTCATAAGCATTGAATCTTCGTGAAGGAGGTTACCGACTATGACAAGGCGAGTATTTCTGTCTCCTAATGGAATTACATCACCATGAATCCAGTCATATGTTTTCTGACGACTTTCTCTTGTCTTGGTTGACTGTATATCTTCCAAGTCATCACAGATAAGGAGGTCGGGTCTATATTGATGATGACGTAAACCACGAATACTTTGATCAAGTGAAGCAACAGAAATACGAGCACCTTGTTTACTGAAGACGAGTGTTTTAGAACCCCACTCATCACCTTCCTCCTCAAAAGGGCCGAGGTCTTTTCGTAAAAGTGCATTATCTTCAAGTTCACGTTTGATGTTCATCATGTGTTGCTTTGCTTGAGCTTGTGTTTGGCACAAGATGACACAAAATTTCTTTTGCTGTTTACCAAGTATTGCCCATATCGGATATGCAGTAGTAACCATGGTTGATTTTCCTGATCCACGAAATGCAACCACATACAGACTATCCTTATCACTTTTTTCAAGATAGTGAATTATCTCCTTGTGAAAATCTGCGGTGTCATACTTCACGTAATGAGCATAGTAGAAATGGAAGAAGTAGAGGAAGCTATCTTTGGTAATAGCTGTTCTCACTAGTCTATCTTTCATCATTTTACTGATGAGTTTTGTTTCAATGATTTTAGTCATGTTGTTTAGAATTAATCTTGTTAATAGAATTCGACTTTGTAATTGAAGCGAGTTTAAGTGCATTTCGTACTATCTTTGCTTGAGAAGGCGTTAGTGCTTCACTTTCTTCTCTGGTGGTAACTTCAATCTTATCCTTGTAGTTATCATTTCGGTGACGTAGCCAGAAGGAAATCGCAGAGTAATTTTTCTCCTTAATGAGAGTAAGGAGCTGTGATTCGCTCATATCATTTACGAGTGCTACACCATTTGCTAGTGATTCATCCATTTTCTTGCAAAACGCTTTATCTACTTTTCTCCAACGATAGACACTATTGCGAGATATACCTGTCTTTTCACATGCGACTTGTACAATAGGCACTTTTTCAAGCTCAACAAAAAACTGATCCTGTAACTTATTTTTCTTCATTGAGTTTGACAGGATTAAGACCAGTAAATTTCTTGTATCTATTTAAGATGACTTGGCAGAATACTGGCTCAAGCTCGCAGAGATACGCAGTTCTTTTTAACTGCTCACAAGCGATTAGGATACTTCCTGAACCTGCTGTTAGATCAAGAACGATATCACCTACCTTTGTACATCTACGAAGAGCTTTATGGTGGAGGAGTGGCGATTTTTCCGTAGGATGAGAATACTGATTACTTGGTAATCTTTTTACCATCCAGATGTTAAGTTGATCCATTATCTCTTCAAACAAGTTGTTGCCAGTTGTCATATCATGGTTTTGAATCTCGTTGAGGTCATTTACCTCTTTTGAGAGATACGGAGATCCAATCGTTCCATATGCACAAAATTCCGTTACCTTGTTAAAGGCAACTGTCGGAGTCGGAGAGCTATTGTTCTTGATCCAAACAAGTAAGCGTTTTGAATCTACTCCAAGTTCTTTATAGAGTGTCTGTAAAAGCCAGACGTAACGTTCATCTCCCCAGAACATTATGTGCGCATCTTTCTTGGTTACTGACAATGCATTTTGCATAATCGTCTTAATGAAGATTTTGTATTCATCGTCAGACTTACTGTCGTTGATCGTGCCACCGTAATTCTGCTTATTGCCTACACCTTTGTCATAACTTAAACCGATATTAAACGGCACATCATCGTTGATCATGTCTGCCTTAACATCACCCATAAGTTTCTGCACATTACTTAATTCAAGTGAGCTACCGCATAGCAATCGATGTCTACCGAGCTGAAACATATCTCCTGCTTTGATATCTGTGTCCTGTGCTTTCTTAACTTCCTTTTCGATATCAATAGGATCGTCTTTAAGTTCCACATCTTTGTCCCAAAACTTTGTGAGTTCAATTTCATCGAACCCTACATCAAGCAAGAGGTCTAGGTCAAAAGATTTCAAAGCAGAGAAATCCCAATCACCACCCAAAGCGTTACTTGCTATAAGATACTGCTTTGCCTCATCTTCTGTTAGTTCACGATTTGGAAGTCTTACATCAATCATTTCTTCACCTCGACCAAGAAGCTGTAATGCTTTGATACGCTGATGACCTGCGAGGATTTTTCCATTGAGGTCAATTGCAGGAATCTCGACAAGGTTGTACTTGTTAAGTGACTTCTTGAGATCTGACATCTGCTTGTCAGTAATAATTCTAGGATTGACGTCCTGCGGTATAAGGTCGTTAACCTTCTTCTCTACTGTGCACCAAACTAATTTTTGTGTTGTTGTCATAAATGTTGCGTTTTACTTTTATAATATAGGTCTAGATAAAAAGAAAAACGCCCAGATATCTGCTCGAGCTTTGAGGACTCAAACAAATATCTGGGCGTTCCAGATGTGCTTATCTAATTTTTAGAAACCTAAACCTATATTTTCATAGTACACCCATCACTTTTATTTTGCAACATCAGTGTGGATAAAATGTTCTTCTGATATTCCTACACCCTCTTTTACGTCAACAAGAAGGTGTCCTGTCTTACATGCTGGGCACATAATCTCTACTTGAGAAACATTATCAAGAGGTATCGGTGTTATTTTATTGCTTCCTTGTCGAGATAAAAACTCAATAGCACCAGTAGCTAGATTCTTTTTGTATACACTGTTTCCACATTCACAAACAAAACGCCTCGACACTGAGCCGTCACGATTATGTTCCATAATATTTTGAGCTTCTCCCATATACTTATCATTATATCCTATGCTTGATTTTAATACATCAATTGAGATTTTAAACAGCACCCTTACCGAAATTGAACCAAAATCCATAAGTGCTTCTTGGATTTACATCAATACTCCGAGGGTATACAGATATGTTTGGAAAAATGTACGTTTAGAAAATGGTGATATTGATTGGGACAAAGTAACAAGCTCTTTGGATAAAACGTTCCAGAAACGATGGATTCGTTATAGGTATAAACAAGCTAAATTATATGAAAAACAAGAGGAAGTTGATATTGTCTTGGAAAGGTACAAAGATAAACTATATCTATTCTTTTGCACTACGACTAAAGAGGACAGAATACTGCAAGACCGAATGATTATACGTTTAGTGAGAATAGGTCAGAGGGGCAACGCTTTAGCTCAGTTTGAGCTTATAAAATGGGTTAGCTATGTTGTTGATGAATGGATTGATAAGTATCCGCAAATCTGTAAATGGAAGGGCTATAGAGATGAGGTGGAAGATAAAATAAAAGCATGTATCAGATGTTATAGATATACAGGATCATTTCTTGGATATCTCTTTAGAACACTTGAGTACTCAGCAAGAGGTAAACCACCAGTATGTTCGTTAGACGACAAGTTTTGTGATGGAGAAAAAACGAGAATTGATTATATTGTTACTGATAATATTTAAAAAGAAAACAACTATATTGTAAATATGCTTGATACTCCACTGAAAAGCTGACGGGAAGGAATAGTGCTTTTATTATTTACACACTATCCCACAAAACTGTTAATTAATGTTGAACCTTACGGACCAACACAACATCAACCGCTTTTCCATGATTTGGAGGAACTCTATCACCTGTTGAAAGGATGATTTCATTCTTGCGACCAACCACTTGGTAAATACCAGAGTCAGTAACTTTTGATCCAGTATGAATTGATTTTGCCATACGTTTGCTCAGATAAATTAATGTTAGTAATTCAGGGGAGTCGACCTTTCTTTTCCCCTCCTTAATGTTTCCTTAAACACTAAGGAGGAAAGAGACAGAGTGACGTAGCCCCCTAAAGGATAACAACAGCACCTAAGGTAAGATCCCGCCAGCTTTTCAAAGGATTATCTACTCCAATTATATATTATTTTTAAACCTTATTCTACAACAAAAAGTTACAGTGAGCTGTAACTTTATAAGTCGAAGATGTGTCACTTTTGTCACTTTTTAATGAGCGCACGAGAAGGGTCAAAATAAAATCATAAAAAATAACAAACGGACGTTACAGGGCAAGGAACTCAAAAGGTCGTGTCACGTTTCGGGGCACCCAAACGTGCTAGCACGAGAAGCATC
>CAZWAV010000008.1:0-17410 GCA_964631935.1 uncultured Candidatus Saccharibacteria bacterium | reverse complement strand
TCAAAAGGTCGTGTCACGTTTCGGGGCACCCAAACGTGCTAGCACGAGAAGCATCATTACAATGCTTTTAATACTAGTCTTTAAATCATATAGAAATATAGTTATTCTCTAATTTTAATAGAGAAGTCTTTATCATCTGCGTACTTCATAGCTTTATCATTAATTTGATATCTTTCTCGTATCTTCTCAAATGGAAGCGTCGTATCCAGCAGTCCTAAATCATAAGCCAACTTATCAGAATACCCAGGCATCAGCACTTTATAACTAAAAGGTACTTTTACCTCTGATATCTCGTTTACGTGGCGTACAATATTTGTTGTGCAAGTATTAGTGATAGTGTTGTAGAACTCAGGTTTATCATGAAGCTTATTTACCCTAGCTATCATGCTCAAAAATAGCTTCGTTGCGTGTTCTTTGTCGATTTTTGTAGGATATATGTATACATCATCTTTCCTATAATTACTGCGAAGTTTTACTACATCCTTTTCATCTGCAACAACATACACGAGAGTGTATTGTTTAAGTAGCCCTTTCCATGGAGAAAACGACTGGCCTTTCTTTTTACGAATCTCAACAGAAATTGAAACATACTGATCTCCTTCAAATCCAAATGAAAGAAATGTGTGTGCTGCACCACTGAATTCTCCAAACGGTTCCACTATGTAGTCAACGCTTTTAATCTTACTCAAATCATAGACTCCGGTGTAGTAGTCAGGTGTGTAATCACTTGTACTCGTATATCTAAAATTACGGACATTCTCGATTGTTACTAAATCATTAGAAATCTTGGCAGAGGGTAGTACTTGTTGATCCAAAGCCCAGTCAGCATCATTTGTTGGTTGAATCGAAAGATAAGCTATGACTAAAGCACAAAAAAGTAGTAGCGCTGTAAACTTAGTCTTAGAGAGTTTGTATAGCATAATTTAATAGCTTTTATAAATAAAGATAGAGGAGATATCACTATACTAGTTTGATTCACTTTTTTTAATATGTTTCAAAATTTTATCTGGCACCATATCTTCCCACATTTTTGTATTTTCTTTTAAAGAATCCCTGATCTTGGTGGCGGAGATATCTCCAATTTTCTCATTTGGTATGTACTCATTTATCTCATAACCAACACCTCTACCGAAGTTAACAGATTCAATGTCTGGAATAATTATTATCTTCACAAGGTCTGCTTTATCTTCATAAACCTTTTCTAGCATTCCTACTATTTCTTCTGCTTTGTAAGGATTATTTTCATTATTTGGGATATCTCTTACCATGATTAAAACTGGAATATTGTGTTTTAATTTGTTCCAAATTAATTCTTGGTGTCCTGTATGAAATGGCTGCCAACGACCAATAAAAACTGCATATTGTTTGTCTGTCAGATTTAACTTTTTACCACCATAATTTACTTTAAACCAATCTTCATCAAAATTAAAACTAATCAAGTCTTCCTTAATTAAATAATTGATTAGTTTATTTGCAGATTCTTCAATGTTTAAATACTCTGTTTCCACAATAAGTTCTGGATGTAGAGGTTCTTCGTATACACTAGAAATACCGGTGAATTCTTTTATCTCTCCTTGTATTGCTTTTTTGTATAATCCTTTAACGTCTCTACCTATACAGGTTTTGATACTAGAATTCACATATACCTCAAAAAAATTTTCACCTATAATTTCTCTCGCTAATTTACGAGCCTGTATTGTCGGGGAAATTAATGTCACAATAACTAAAAACCCACTATCACTTAGCACCTTTGCTATATGTGCAACTCTACGGATATTTTCATTACGATCCTCCATCGAATAACCAAGGTCAGAATTTATACCTTTTCTAAGATCATCTCCGTCTAAAATTATTACTTTTTCTGTTTTTTTAAGTTTACTAATTACAGCATTCCCAAGGGTGGTTTTACCTGCGCCTGAAAGTCCTGTGAGCCAAATTACTGCCATATGTAATACAAATTATAACACAGTACATGTTTAACTAATCTTTTGGATCTTTCGCACTGTCAGGTCGTAGCTTAACGTGAGGCCCAATTTTAGCGAAATAAGCATAAGTGAACATAAACATACGCAATATAGTGATGAAGCCTAAATTAAGACGTTTATTTGCATGGAAAGTTTTATCTACACGCCTGTCATTTTTTGGATACCCGATATAGTCAAGGATTCGATCTCTGCCTTCGGTAGTGTTAAGATCGTTAATTGAAAAAGTTCGAACTGCATTTGGATATTTTTGTTCCAAAGATTCAATAGTTTCATAGTACATATCCCAGTATCTTTCAATTGATTCACGTTTATTTGATGAATCAATAGTTGGGAACATCTCTCCCCAGAAATCAACTTCCCTAAAAGTTTCGTTCTTGTCCCAGTAATTTATACCTGTAGTAACATGCATAAAACTATCAACGACATCTTTTTTGTTTCTCTTCATACATACAAAAATTGCTTCAGGATCTTTTTCTAGAATAGACGGTACATAAGGAAGAAGTGAAGCACAGATATCACCATAATATCTAGCATCTTTAGAAGCTTTTGTAAGTCCTGTATACCACTCCTCAAAAAGGAGGTTATTTATTTTCCATGGCAAGTAATTACCTGCTGCGTGTCGAAACAAAAACTTTAGTTTATACGCCCCCTCATGAACAAAAAATGATTTTTCTTGTGCGTCAAGAAATTTTGATAAAGAAACGGTTCCCGATCTACCTGTACCAAGACCAACAACCAATCTCTTGCTACTTCTAATTTTAGAAAATTCACTAGATTCCTCTTTTTTCATATTAACTATTAGTTATGCTTTGAACATTTTGAACGTCACTAATAAATTCATGATCTTTTTCAAACTTATAATAAACAGGGGTTGCGTCGAGAACATCTCTATACGCTGAAACACCAACATCAAGCTTGGTAAAATTTTGCCTCACTTCTTCTCTGCTGACCTGACTTAGAAGTTTTGCATCCTGATATAAGATACCAAAAACAACAATAGCTCCTCTTATCCAATCAAGTGGATTATAAGTGTCAAGATAAAGTCCAGTATTTGTATGACACTTATTATTTTCATCTTGTCTTGCTGTAAAAAATATAACTAGACGTGTTTTATGCCACTTTACATCTGCAACAGAAATAGCTGAACCGTATGAAGTAAAGGTAAAAGTAAGTGATTTTCTGTATGTATTATTCAGTAGCATCATCCACCACGCTTTGTAAACACCTGTTAAATGTGCCCGTACTTTATTCCCCGTAGTCTCAACTCTCAGGTCGCTAATCTTAAAAGAGTGAACTGGGTATGTGTGGACACTATCTAAACCATTACAAATAACTATATGGTGATGAGCAGATATCTTTTGAGACGGTGAGTAGAATAAAGGACCTTTGTCTAAATGAAGTTCTGGAATTTCATATCTAGGTTTTTCTCCTAAGTAGACAAAAATGAGATTGTACTTTTCAACTACTGGAAATATTTTTAAATTGTACAAACTTGTTACATCACATTTCTGTTTGCATTTGCCTTCTTTATCAAAACAAAGACCATGAAAGGCACATTGGATAGTGTTGTCTACTTCTTTTGCAAGACTTAGATCAGCCCCCATATGTGAACAATATCTTTCGTATGCAACTAATTTACCATCCTTAAATCTTTTTATTAGGAGCGCTTGGTTTCCACAAGACAAACCAAGCGATTTACCGCTTTTAACTTCCTTTGACTTACAGACTGCATACCAGTCCTCAAGTGTTACTTTTTCATTACAGAAATTACTCACCATTGACGATTGTGATTAGATTTAGAACTTAATTATAACAAAATTTACCCTTATTTTAAAGCGCTATAAGAAATAGCTTCAGGTTGCTCGAGCGAGATTAAAATCGGATGTGGTGCCGGCTCTTTATTAGGTCTCGGTCCTTTCCAAAGACTCAGATACTGAACCATGTACGAGACGGGGGTTACTTCATGATATTTTTCATTTACCAATTCAGTCCATGGCAAATGAGGATACTTATGATGAACATGATCCCAGTTTCCATTCAACAATAGAGACTCCATAATTTTGTTTGTCTTTAGGTTAAATGCACCCTCAATCACATCGCGAGGTGTCCACGCATGAGTCACATACTGTCTAGTTGACCAGTTTATTCCAAAAAAAGCATAACACAGCAGTACGGTCCAAATTTGTAATGATAGAATATTCCACATCATAAACCAAAATACAATCATAAAAAGCACCTCTAAACGAATCTTAGAGATTATCCACCCCTTGAACGAATCAAAGAGTGCGATAGAGCCAATGCTTGCGGAAAATATTTTGAGTCGAAAAATTTTTGGTGACAGTGAAGTAAGGATTGTGCCTGCAATAACCATAGGATACCAAATTCCAGTAAGTATTCCATACCATTGAACTCGTTTAACAAAAATATTATCAGTTGGATAATAATAATCAAATGTCTCACTATCTGTTCTGTTTCCTTGATGATGCATTTGATGAGCAACTTCAAACAAAGTAAACGACTGTGGGAATAATACGCATGATATGACCCCAAGCAAATGATTCATACGCCTACTAGTATGAAGTGTATGATGAACAGCATCGTGCATGAGCGCATAGTTTGTAAGTAACACAAAAGAAAAAATAATTGCAATTGGGATAGACCAAATAAAATCAAGTTGTGACCCAAGCCAAAGCAAACTGAAAGCAGTTATTTGAACCAAAATAACCAATAGAATATTTAATTTCCCTGGAATTTTTGTTGCTATATTTTGATTCATCGCAGCTTGCTATCTGTTCTTTTTATTGTTCTTTCTAAGAAGCTTAACACCAAAGAATCCTAAGATAAGTCCTAGTATTAGACCCCCAATACCAAAATACTTATTTGACGCTTTTGCGATTGAAAGAAGTGAGTTGTCGAACAAATTAGTTGTGAATTGCAGAGAAACAACTTTCCATGCCCCGTTTTCTTTAATAAGAGTGGTAGACCACTTTGAAGTTACATCCATTTCCTTTCCAGTCACCAAAGTATAGTGATCAACAGCACTTCCGTACGCAATTGCTGTATCACCATAAAACTCAGTTAACTTATCAACCGTTACTTTAGTTTTGAAACCTTTAAGGAGACCTCCTTTATCATTTAAAATTCTTTTTTGAAACGCCTGAACTTCAGGAATACCATCTGCAACTTCTGCGTTCTGATAAATTATGTTTATGTTCGGATCAAAATATTTTGTTAAGTCATCAAATCTACCTTCATTGATAGCTTTTTCAGCATCAGTTAACATTACTCTCAGCGCTTCGTGATCCGCTGAACGATCTGATGTATCAACAGCAGAAACACTCGTCTGAGCAAATGCAGAAATACTAAAACTACTTGCTAAAATAAATCCCGTAAAAAACAGAGCTACTTTTTTCATACTATTAATTTAAATTACTTATAAAATGGCACATCTTGTATATAACTGAACTAATTGTACTACTTCTTAAGAAATGGTCCAACCCCCACATTGGGTAAACTCTCCCTTCTATATGCATGTAATCTTCAAGTAATGTGAGACCATCATTGGGTCCGTATGGAATAAGACGACAATAAAATTTTATAAGTTCCTGATGAAGATGAGGTGCAATTGGAAACCCGACGATATGGATAATATTTATTTTTGAGGAGATCTTCATCGAACTAGCAAGAACACCCTTATGACAAAGATCTTTTGAAACATTTGTATGCACTCCTAATACTTTCGACGTTGCTCCCCATACCGCCTTTGATATAATATTTTTTTGTTTTAATGTCGCTAATGGTGTTCCATACGGAACACCAGAGATACTTATCCAACCCTGCACCTTCTTTAGTTCAGGTGAGTCGGCAAGTTCTTCTAACGCAAGCCTGATTTCTGCAGAACCTTTACTGAACGATACGAGCCATACTTTATCATGTCTTTCATTTAGAATTGCCTCTTTGACTAATTTAGTATTGTGGGACACTGAACCCTTGCTTAGGGTTGGGACCACGCTTGTTTGAAATCCGCATTCACGTGCAATTTCGCATATGATATCACCACCTGCGCCAACGTCAGGATGTTCTTTATAGAACATCCCCGGAACTACAATTATCTTTATATTTTTATTCTTTGGTGTTTTTGATATATCAAACGAGCTAACACGATTTATGAATTCAATATTTTGACGCTCAATATATCTGTACATTAATGCTGTCTTTCTGTACATGTCCTTACTCTCAACTATAAGTTGTTCTATCTCAGACATTTTTAAGTTTGCAATATCTTTATCTATAGAAGCAAAAAGTTTTACCTCATCTGCATATGGCGCGGCAAAAAGTTTAACTATTCCCATATATTTGTATCTGTTTTAGACAAAGTCGGTAATCCATTTTTATGTTCCCAAAACATTCGTACTGATTTATCTTTATCAGGTAAAAGATCCCCTTCCTTTGGTTGCATATTCTTAATCACGGGAAAGTCTGGGGCTAAAAAACTCTTACCAAACTGTGCAAGTAGATTAAGATAGTATCTTTGCACCCATGAGAGTATTATATTTTCACTCCAACGTTCTTCTGCTGCAATAATATAAAAATTACACTTATCTTTTGAAGTCCCTGGTGACAACATTGCAAGAAAGTTTTTCTTTGACGTCATATTTCTTCCGTATGCTAAATTATCTCCCCATATTTCATACTTGAGTTTTGACTCAGAGTATCCTAAAAAATTCATAACGTAATCGACCCATCTAACAAGTTTTACTTTTACAGAAAAAATAATTCCAAAGTGAAAAAGGTTATTTTTAAAATGGGTTATATCTTTCAAGACTTCACGATTATGAATAAATTCAAAATGTTGTGTATCAAAAGTATTAAGTGAAACAGCTAAGTAATTATTATCTAGTTTAACAAGGAGAGGATCCGAGTACGCCGGTGAAATTACACTATCAATCTCAGGAAGTTCAAACAATGCTTCTTTTCCTAAGAACACAAAGATGAGCCCGTATTTTTCTGATACTGGCAGACGTCTGATTACCTTACTATGAGACATTTCAGGATTAGAAACACTAAATTTTAGTCTGTGTAGCGGACATACAAGATTACAACCCTCAACACTCCCATTTGCAAGATCTGTTCCCATATGAGGACAAAAACGTTCGACGAAACCAAGTTTTTTATCTACTTTACTTCTAAATAATAACCATTCACTCCCAAAAATATCGATCGGAATAAGGTCACCTTTTTTTAGTTGAGAAGAAATATAGACTGGGTACCAAGACTGTGGGAAATTACTAGTATTGTTCATTGAGTTTAAGGAGAGGTCTTATAGACAAAAAATTGAGAGTAAATTTATCATTATTATGATAGTATAACCAATAGTTCGCTCTTTTAAAACTCTATCTCTGCAATGCAGAAAGGAAGGAAATCCTATGAAGATCACTCTTCTCATGCCTCAAAGTGATATGTACCGCAAGGGTGGGATTTTCCCGAAAGCCTTGAGGTATGCACCACTAACTCTCACAACTCTCGCGGCGCTGATTCCAGAAGAACTGAATGCCACCATCAAGTGTCACGACGAAGCTTCTGAAGTCTTTGATCCTGACACTTGTGATGCGGATATCGTTGGCATTACCGTCATCACTCCGACATCAAAACGTGCGTATGCTTTTGCAAAGAAGCTACGTGCACGAGGTGTCTTCGTTGTTCTCGGTGGTGTGCATGTAACTCTCGTACCTGATGAAGCAATGAAGTACGCCGACGCAATCGTCACTGGCTATGCTGAGGAAACCTGGCCACAACTTTTGCGAGACTTTGCCAAGAAGCAGACTCGCAAGAGGTATGACCAAGGACATTCGTACCAGTTCCAAAGCGTACCAATACCACGACGTGACCTACTCAACAAGAAGCCTTACGTGACCATGAATACCGTGCAAGCGGTCAGAGGGTGCCCCTACAAGTGCACCTTCTGCGTGGTTCCGTCTGCTTGGCCTCAATATATGCATCGACCAATCAAAGAGGTCGTTGCAGAAGTTGAAGCACTTGATGGGGACAGTTTTTTGTTCCTTGACCTGAGCCCAGTAGAAGACCGAAGGTATATCAAAGATCTTTACCGAGCTTTGATTCCACTCAAGAAGAAGTGGGGAGGTTTATCGACATTCACGATTTGCAAAGATCGTGAGATGCTTGAACTTGCCTCAAAGAGTGGATGCCGAGGTTTACTCATTGGTATCGAGTCAGTGAACCCATCAAACCTGCACGAAATGAAGAAGGGTTTCAACAAACCTGACTCCTATCGTGAGCAAATCAAAATGCTCCATGATCACGGAGTGGCAGTAAACGGCTGTTTCGTGTTTGGTATGGACGAGGATAACAAAGACGTCTTTGATAGGACGGCTGAGTTTGCAATTGAAACATCCATTGACTTGCCGAGGTTCGCTGTAGCTACGCCTTTCCCTGGAACGCCGTTCTTCAGACAACTGCAATCTGAGAAAAGGATACAGAGCTACGACTGGAGCTTGTACAGTGGTCAACACGTCTTGTTCCAACCAAAGCAAATGACCGCAGAGGAGTTGCACCAAGGTATTCGTCGGACATGGAAAGAGGTTTACAGGCTTGGCTCGGTTTGGAAGAGAATCTTTTCTTCTGAGGCGAGTAGAGACTGGGATCTACTCAAAGTGTCGATCCCTGCAAACTTGGGTTATGCTGCGTATTCCAAATTCCTTCCACCTTTCATTTCGATGTCATGTGGGGAGGAAGATATGTGGCTACCTGAGACAGTGCAACAATCACCAATCGTTCTCAACAGACTCTAAGGAGGGTTTATGCGCATACTATTTGTCACCCCTCATGTCGGACGAAAGTCTGATATGAGGTATGTACGAACGTGGCAAATGGAGCCGCTCACCATTGCCACACTCGCAGCACTAACACCGAATGATGTGGAAATTGAGTACGTCGATGAACGCTTAGGCGAACACATCGACTACTCGATCCACAGAGACTTGGTTGTTATCACGGTTGAAACATACACAGCAAAGAGATCATACGAAATCTGCGCTGAATGCCGTGAACATGGACTTACTACCGTGCTTGGTGGATATCATGTGATGCTGTTGCCACAAGAAGCACAGAAGTATGGGGACTCCATAATGGTCGGCTTCGCTGAGCCGTTATGGGGGGAGATGATTTCTGACGCAAAGAAAGGAAATCTGAAACCTCTCTACGTTCAAGATAGGACGGTGAAATATCCGTTCGTTATTCCTCGCAGAGATATTTTCGGAGGGAGAGACTACTTCAACCTCCACTGCGTGGAAACTGGACGTGGATGTCCGCTCACGTGCGAGTTTTGCTCGATTACAGCTGTAACAGGTGCAACATACCTGGCACGACCAATCGACAGAGTCTTGGAAGATATTAAATCCCTCAAAGGAAATAACATTTTCCTCGTCGAAGATAATTTCGTTGGCAACAAGCGACACGCCAAAGAACTCCTTCGAGCAATGATTCCTCTCAAAATCAACTGGGTTGGCCAAGGAACACTGAACATGGCCAATGACGAGGAGTTACTTGAACTCATGAAAGCGAGTGGGTGTGCAGGGGTGCTGATTGGTTTTGAGTCGCTTAAGAGGGAAACCTTGATGGCAATGAATAAACCGATCAATACAAGGTTTGAGTACGAGAAATCGATCAAGCAACTGCATCGGTATGGAATTGCACTCTACGGTACGTTTATCTTCGGGTATGACACCGAGACCGTAGAAGACATCCGCCACACAGTCGAGAAAGCGATTGACTTCGGTATCTTCATGGCCGCGTTCAATCATCTGCTTCCTTTCCCAGGAACACCAACCTATGACAGACTGGAAGCAGAAAAAAGGCTGGTGTACGACAAGTGGTGGCTATCTCCCGAGTTTCGATTTGGGGAGGTGCCATTTCATCCGAAAAGCATGTCTCGGGAGAGACTGCATGAGGAATGTCTGCGAGCACGTGAACGTTTCTACAGTGTGCCGTCAATCGTACGAAGAGGTGTCGAGAACATCCCCGGCAACTGTGGTTCTTTGAAGAAGGTCGGTGCATACATGTGGATCAACTACCTCCTCAGGCGTGAAGTTGCCGAGAAAGACGGTTTACCACTTGGTAACCACCCTGTTTTACCTCAACCAAAAGAAAGGAGTAATGAACATGAAGCGTTTCCTATTCGGATCCGAAGTGCATGACGAAGCATGTCGCTCTATCCTTCGGGAAAGTCCAATGGGAGAAAACGTTAGGCTCTCGTTTCGACGGGAGCCTTCTTTTTTTCCAGCGGAAAAAATAGCTAACACCTGGTCGCAACTAGTTGTCTTACACGATGACGAAAAAGACAAAGTGCTTGGCTTTGGCGTAAGATCAGGCAGACCCTACTGGCTTAATGGTCAGGCGGTCGAGCTTGGTTACATCAGTCAGCTACGACTTATTCCCGAGTTCAGGAATGGACTCTACCTTGCAAAAGGATACAGGAAATTCAAAGAGCTACACGAACAAGACAGAAAGGTCCCGTTCTACATCACAACAGTGCTTTCAGACAATGAGACCGCAAGGCTGTCATTGGAGAGTAAACGAGTTGGACTGCCAACATACAAACCGCTTGATGAACTCCACTCTCATTTTTTCATTGCACAGAGGTCACCCCTTAAGTCAGCAGAAACTACAAACCAAGCTGATGTTAGAGATGTGCTGACTCACTACAATGAAGAGGTGCTGGGTGGAAGTCTTGCGACAAGATACGACGAAAACACAATGTCGTGGATGTCGATGGTTGATCATGAAGCAGTAATCGTGCACACCAGCACTTTCACTGCCAAGGCGATGCTTGTAGATTTCTCAAAAGTTAAGCAAGTGGTTATTGATGGGTACTCAATGCCTTACTCAGTAATCACAGGACTTGCAAGAGTCACAGCTTCATTTTTGGGAATCGTGCCACCACCTAAAGTGGGATCACACCTAAAATCTCTTTACCTGACTGCTGTCAGTATCTCAGGTGATAGAGAACGAGGGTTTCAAGCGTTGCTACAGCACGCGAGAGACAGAGCGTTTCAAAAAGACTGTCATGGGGTTGTGTGTGGGCTCAGCTCCCAAAGTTCTTTCAATAAATACGCCAATCGTAAATGCATCAGCACCACAAAGAGTATCTTGTATGCAGTTGCATGGAATGAGAGCGTGATACCAAAAATAGATAACAACGTAGATAAAATCAACGTTGAAGTCGCCACTTTATAGCCATTCCTCGTGAATGGCTATTTCTATTGGTACATGATAGATTTACAGCAGTCTGCTCATTTTAAGGAGAATATCGTGTCAAAAATTGTCAGCTCACTTGAACCCGTGTGGTCATGTGCACCAGAAACAAAACAAGCTTGTTTTGAGTTACTCTCAAGACATTTCGCTTGTGTGACGTGGAAGCAATTCAACACTGACTTCCATGAAAAACAATACGTCGCAGTGCTTCGAAGAGACGGTCGACTGGTTGGTTTTTCCACTATGGTTACGATTCCGGTCGTAGCAGGCGGAGAGACTATCCATATCGCTTTCTCAGGAGATACAGCCATTGAATTTGAAGCAAGAAATAGTATTGGTTTTGGTACAACCCTCTCATCATTTTTCAGAGAAAACATCTCTACCTATGGTGACGGAAATGTTTGGTATGTTCTTATCTCAAAAGGATGGAGAACATACAAAGCAATGGGGTTCATGTTTCATTCGTTTACTCCGTACCCAAACAATACTCCAACAGATTTGGAGCGAAGAGTCATAACTGCTTTTGGAAAAAAGAGGTACCCTTCTCGCTTCAACGAAGAAACGTTAGTGCTTCAAGGTTTACAAGGAGATCAGAAATTGAAAGATGGATCTCCTGATCTTGAAGTCCCAACAACAGAGCTCGGTGATTTTTTCAAGAAGAGTAATCCGAACTTTGCACAGGGTGACGAGCTTGTGTGTATTGCTCGTCTTTCTTACGACAACTTCACAGAAAGGTTTAAGCGATGTTTCAGATAAAGCTACTACTATGTAATGTAGTGCTGTGGCTGTCGCTTCTACCTGAAGCGACACGTTACGTCATTGCATTTCTGTTCCCGAAGCGAGCTCAGAAAAAAGTCCTCATGCAAATCCTAAGAAAGATGAACATGAGCGAATCTGAGTTTGGTGGTCATCGTGTCACCAGATATGACGATTATGTGAAGCAGATCGAAATACTCAAAGAAACAGGAGTTCATCCCACGTACCATGAAGAAGTGGTTCGGCTGTGTCCAACAAGTGGCACTTCGGGATTAAACAAACTGGTGCCGTACACAAAGAGTCTCAAAGAGGCATTCCAGAAAGGACTCTACCCTTGGATATTCTTTATGTATCTAAGATTTCCTTCTTTATTTTTCAAGCGTCAATACTGGTCAGTCACACCTGTTATCAAATCCAGAAATGATGATGCCATAAGCAAAATCAAAATTGGATTTGAAGATGATGAAGAATATGTTGGACGTCTGCAACAACTAATTACTAAAACAGTCTGGATCAACACAAAGGAGATTGCCAGGGAAAGCAGAGACACTGAAATGTTCCTGACTAAGCTTGCAAAACAGCTAAGTCAGGAGAGAAGAATAGGTCTGATCTCGGTATGGAGCCCGAGCCTCACTTCCTTGCTTGTGAAAAAGTATGGAAGTATTCTGCCGAAGAATTTTGTACTCAGTTCATGGGCTCATGGTTATTCGGAAGAAGATGCGGCAAGAATTGAAATGGCAACAGGATCACAACTACAACCAAAAGGACTACTCTCGACAGAAGCCTGTGTGACCGTACCGATCGGAACGAAAACTTTTCTATTTTCGTACAACTCGCATTATTTCGAATTCAGGAATACTTCTAACGGAAAACTGGAAACAGTGACCACTCTCGAAGTTGGAAGTGAATACGAAGTAGTGGTGACCACCCAAAGTGGGTTTGTACGTTATGCCACTGGAGATATCGTGAGGGTAACCAAGCAAGTGTTTGGGAGACCTTCGTGTATATTCATTGGTAGAACAGGAGTCGTTGATCTGTTTGGGGAGAAGTTAGATGAAGCCACTGTCGAAAAAGTAGTTGGCAAGTTGTTGAGTGGAACTGGAGCTGAAAACGCTTTCTGGTTTCTTTCGCCAACAAATGATTTCAGTGGTGCGGTGGCGTATACGCTCTTCATTTCATCACAAATACCAGCCACACTCGGATCGACGCTCGATAAACTTCTGCGTGGAGCATATCACTACAACTACTGTCGCGAACTAGGGCAACTTAGTGAAGCAAGGGTGTTCGTGATAGAAGACCATTCACCTGAAGCACGATTCATCGAACTGTCCTCACAGGAGAGTGGGGCTCGTCTTGGTGACATAAAAATGAAGCGACTATCTCCAAAAGTCGACTGGCACGAAAAGTTCTCTGGTTACTTTGTTTGAGGTCCGATCATCATGATCGGACCTTTATTTTTTAGTGTGAGAAAAAAGCTTCTGTATAAATTTGTTCCTCATTGACACCTGCCTTTCTGAATCCGTCCCACATATCTCTTACAAACGCAATTGAACCACAGATGAAATATTCATTTTCTGAGTTATCTGAAAAAATATCATTTATTTCTTTAACAACAAACGAAGGAGTGATTCTCCCTTTTACATAACCTTCATGTACGACATCTTCTTTTGTTATAAAATGTGTCACTTTAATATTAGAATTATTTTTTACTATTTCATCAAGTTCTTTTTTAAACAAAATAGAATTCTCGAAAGAATTACTATAAAAAAGATTTAATTTTCTTTCAGGATTGTTTTTTGAAAAGTAACGAATCATGCTCATAGCGGGAGTAATACTAATACCTGCAATAACAAAAATAAGATTAGTATTTTCGTTTTCAGAATAAAAATAACCGTATGGATCTGAGGCTTTTATGATATCTCCAGTATTTAAGTTGGCTAAATATTTAGAAAACTGCCCTATTTCTTTTACCGTTATTGAGAGAAAAGAATCTTCGGGGTAACTCGAAATACTGTACGATTTTCCCTCAGTCGTGTTCTGATCTTCAACATATATATCAATATACTGACCAGCTATAAAAGTTGGAATACTGGAATCCTTATCTAAAACAAACTTAATAGTTGTAACATTATCAAGTTCATTATTTTTATCTACGACTCTATATAGGTTTTTATTTTGCTGATGCATACAAAGTTTCGTAATTCTTAATTGCCTCTCTTAGTGCAAGATGACCAAGCACGGAACAATGGTACTTTCTA
The DNA here is from genome assembly GCA_964631935.1 of uncultured Candidatus Saccharibacteria bacterium. Taxonomy (GTDB): domain Bacteria; phylum Patescibacteriota; class Minisyncoccia; order Phycocordibacterales; family UBA9973; genus UBA8515. The sequence continues at coordinate 3,141 of CAZWAV010000008.1, read as the reverse complement.
TCTGGGAGACCAATTAATCTTGTAATGATTGCTTCTGGGGTTATTCTCTTTGCTTTACTGAGTGGCATACCTCCATTTTCTGTTACCATAACTGACATCATTGATGTTGAGGCAACAGCCGAAGGACATCCAAATGTTTTCCACTTACACTCTGATATCGTTTGTGTGTCTTCATTTACATTTATCCATATAGCCATCATGTCTCCACAAGTCGCACTACCAACTACCCCGTAACCATCAGCTTCAAACTCAGAATCATTAGTCAAACAATTTTGAGGATTAAAAAAATGTTCTTTTACAGTATCGTTATACAACCAACCAAGTTGCTCGGCTTCTTTCTTGTTGTCTTTCTTAAAAAGTTTCTTTAAAAAGTTTTTCATAATGTTGCAAGTGGAGATAACTTGGTAAGAGTATCAACTACTTTTGGAAATACTTCAAGAAAATAATCGATCTCTTTTTTCGTAGTAAACCTCCCCGTAGAAATTCTTAAACTTCCATGAATTAGTTCAGGTGCTTGTCCGATAGCTGTAAGCACATAGGATGGCCTTAAATCGGTCGCAGAGCATGCTGAGCCAGTAGAAACACATATTCCATAATTATCAAGCATCATAAGCATAGACTCACCTTCAATACTTGGAACAGTTACATGCACCACTGAAGGGATACATATTTCTTGATCACCATTAAATAATACTTGCGGAATTCTGTTCCTCAACTCTTTTCTTAAATATTCCTGAAGAGATTTTAATCTCTTGTACTCAGAACCTCTCTTCTCATTAGAGATTTGTAGTGCCTTCGCAAAACCAGTAATAAGTGGGACACTTTCTGTTCCTGCCCGAAGATTATTTTCTTGTCCACCCCCTACGATAATAGGTTCAATATGTATTCCTTTTCTTTTGTAGAGTAGCCCAACACCATTTGGTCCATACATTTTGGAACTATTAAGAGTTAAAAGATCTACACCTAATTCACTCACATCAACAGGAAGCATTGTTATTGCCTGACACGCATCAGCATGAAGAAATGGAAGGTTGCTCTTTTTAAGTTTTGAAATTTCTAAAGATAGTTCTCTAATTGGTTGTATGGTTCCTATCTCATTGTTTACATACATAACAGAAACAAGAACTGTTTTATCTGTAATAAGTTTTACACATTCCTCCACATCTATAATCCCATTTTTCTTAACTGGTAAGATACTTATATTAAAACCTTCTTTTTCTAACGTATGCACTGCTTCTAAATTAGACTTATGTTCTATGTTGGAAATGATTATGTGATTTCCTTTATTTTTATATGCTCTAGCGATACCAATAATAGCAAGGTTATTAGCCTCAGTTCCAGATCCTGTGAAAATAATTTCATCACTACTTGCTCCTATAATTTTGGCAATTGAAACTCTTGCATCTTCGATAACTTTTCTTGATCTCCTACCTCTCATATGAAGTGATGATGGGTTACCAAAAGACATATCAAAAAATGGAAGCATGTATGAAACCACTTCTTTGTCAATAGGAGTATTCGCTGAGTAATCTAAGTATATTTCTTGAGGCAGTTTTTTAAACATCGAAATCATAAATATGCCTTATTTTAACATAAAAATCATCTTTAACTTATCAAAGTAATTTTCTTATCTTTCAATAAAATATCAGAATTCAAACACCTAAAAAATTCCCTCTTCTCATCTATATTTCCTTCTTGGAGAATAAACTTCGCATAATTTCGTATATCTATATCTTTAACAGCTATTTGAGCTTTTGTACCAGTTAGCATTTGCTGAAATAACTTGAACCTCCTGACTTCGTTTGAGATTTTCTCTTTCATCGGAACTATTTGGATATCAAGATCATCCATTAAACTTTTTAGTTGTTCGATTAAATCTTCTTCTCTAATGACAGCATTTGTACAATTTTCATCCCTCTTTCTGGTACATTTGTAATATACATATCTATGAGTATTACCATTCTGCTGATGTTTAAATTTTTCTTCTGCTGTAATACCAGATCCACAAAGTCCACATGTCATAAGCTTAGTAAAAGCAAATTCTTTTTGTTCTGATCTTGGTTCAAGAATTTGGCTCTTAATGTTTTCTTGAACCAGATCAAACAACTCTTTACTGATTAGAGGAACATGTGCTCCGTTATACCAATTGCCTGAACCACGAGGATATTCAAATCTTCCATAGTAAAAATCATTCTTTAACATTTCATAAAAGTTTCCTAAACTAAGAAACTTACCAGCTTCAGTTTTGAACTTAATATCATCATGTAACCAGTTGTATACCTTTCTACCACTCCATCCATCGTAACCAATTTTTTCAAAAACTTGTTTAATAATTGGACCCCTTTCTTTATCAATTACTGATTCACACTTTTGATCCATTCTCTTAAACTTGGTATACCCAGTAAGTGGACGACATGGCCACAGCCCCATTTCTACTCTCGCCTTTAAACCTCTTTTAACATTAATACTTTTGTTGTCATTTTCTAGTTTTGCTTGAGAACATAAAATCATAAGCAAAAACTTTTCGTTAGGCGAATTTGAAAATGTCTGACCATACGTTTGTATATGAATCAATTTTCTCTGATCCATTAAATCAACAAGCGACCCTAGGTCGCCTGCGTTTCTACTTAATCTATCTGGTGCCCATGTTAGTACTCCATTAAATTTTCCTTGATCTATTTCTTGTAACAACTTTTTATATACAGGTCGTTCTCCTGAAGCTTTAGCAGAATGAGATTCTTTTTTAACTTCAATGACATTCAAGTTTAATCGTTCTGCTATAGCTTCCATTTCCTTAATCTGTGAATCTATCGACAAAGCTTGCATTTCGTCTGATTCGGTTGATTTTCTAGCATATAGACAATACTTAACCCTTACTTCTGATAATGATACCGTTCCTTTTATTCGTCCAATTGTATTTGTTTCCATATTATATTAATGACAGAAAACACTAGTCTTGCTAAGTCTATGCAAAACCAGAATACGTAGCATTGTGAGCTATAAAATAGTAGGTTATATAAAGTAAATTCTTGGAGTTACAGTAGGTTGTTCTATGCAGTTAAGTATTAGTATTGAAAAAGCATCAGCTAAGTCATCATGCTTTTCTACACCAAAGTTTACGATTTGATTAATGAGTTCCTC
>CAZWAV010000007.1:0-17758 GCA_964631935.1 uncultured Candidatus Saccharibacteria bacterium | reverse complement strand
GACTGTGCAGGTGACGAGTTCGCTCCTGATGCTGATGGCGTGTTCTCGAGGGCTCCTATCTTCTGCTTCGATGGCGACGGGCTGCGGTTCGGCGCCGGCGGTGTGTCCGGTGCCGGCGGTGGCTGTGGCTCCGTGTCGGGGTTCGTTCCGCAGAATTGATGCTTGTACTTTGAACGTTTGAATCTTTTGTTTTCTTGATCCTTGCGTTCAAATTTTTTTAAGGGATACCACTTGTGGTATCCCTTTTCTTTTTGATTCTTGCCCTCGAAAAATTTTTTATATTTGATATAATCATCATTGAGTCTAGGTTAGTGCATAGTAGTTCAAGGATTACTATCACCGAACTCTTTCTCTTATGAGAAATCTACGATCAGAATCATGATGACTACGGTTCTCATGAGCGTGTCGCTGTTATAAGAGATACTGCTTACCGCTTTTTACGACAAGCAAGCAATTGTGTTGTCAGATTAAATACAGAATTATGATTCATGCGCAATATCATGTTTCGTGGTTTGTGCCACAGATGGAAAACGGTAAAACTCCTGATGCTGATGGCGTGTTCTCGAAGGCTCCTATCTTCAACTTCAATGACGACAAGCTGAAGTTCGACACCAACGATGTGTCCAATGCCAACGATAACTATGGCTCCGTGTCGGGGTTCGTTCCGAAGTATCTTATATACACAAAAGGTATCCTTTACGGATACCTTTTGCTTTATCGTTCTGTGGATCTAATCCATCCACCAAGCATACGACCAATTTCGTCGATAATACTCTGAAGAAGAGTGTACTTCTTAACATCCAGCGTTTTACTTTCTTTCATCAATCTGACGAAGAAACGGAAAATGTTTAATTTTACACTTGCTTTTTCAAGCAGTACCATTTTGCGGTCTTTAGATACATAGCTTGCTTCAAGCACATACTCAAGAATATCAATCAGTATGTTTTCCGAGCGTTCAAAAATAGAAAATCGCTCTGACTTTGGCACTACTGATCTGTATTCGTGAAAGGTCTTATATAACTCGTGGATTTTTCGCAGAATCGGAACATCCCCATCATTCATATGCGTATTTTTATTAAGTTATTCAATACATTAGTTCAGCCAGAAAACCTATTCTATGCATGGGAGGAATTTAAGCGTGATAAAGGTCGCAAAGAAGATGTCCTTGCTTTTGAGAAAAATCTTGAAAGCGAAATATTCAAGTTATATCGTGAACTTAAGACAGGCACTTATAAACATAGTGGATATGAGAGCTTCTTCATTTCTGACCCAAAACGTAGACATATTCACAAAGCAATTGTTCGTGATCGTGTACTACATCATGCAATTATGAATATTCTATACCCACTGTATGATAAGACATTTATTGATTACTCTTTTTCTTGCCGAATCGGCAAAGGAACTCACAAAGGTGTTCAGGCATTACGACAAATGATCGCTAAGGCGAGCAATAATAACACTCGCACGGTGTATATACTCAAGTGTGATGTTGAGAAATTTTTTGATTCCGTTCATCACGAGATTTTAATCACAATTCTAAAACAAAGAATCAAAGACAATCAGCTCATGGACTTACTTGTTGAAGTGGTTGAGAGCTTTGCGAGTGATCGCTCTACACTATTTGATCGTGTCGGGTTACCAATCGGGAATCTTACATCTCAACTTTTTGCCAACATATACATGGACAAATTTGACCAGCATATGAAGCATGATTTAAAAGTGAAATATTACGCTCGATATACCGATGACTTTGTGGTTGTTAGTGATAATAGAGAATATTTAGTTTCTTTGATTTCTGATATATCAAAGTTCTTGAATGAGTCACTAAAACTCACTATCCATCCAAAGAAAATTACCATTCGTAAGTATACTCATGGCGTTGACTTTCTGGGGTATGTAGCGTTCCCGCACTATATGCGAGTTCGCAAAAGAACGATGAAAAGAATATCAACAAGACTCAAGGAGAAGATGGTTCTTTATAAGTCAGGATCTCTTGAAAGAGAAAAACTCGATGCGGCACTATTCTCATATCTTGGGGTTCTTTCCCACGCTAATACTTATAGATTTTCTGAAAAACTGAAAAATGATTATTTTCTTTCAGTTAATAATCCTGACTAAGAAAGCTCGACTAGGTTTTCATAGTCAGTTTCAATCTACTCTTTTCATAGAAGATCTTTGAGGTTGTTCCATCCATCAAACGATGGTGTATATTTATATTTTTTATTACTCTGCAGTTTCCAACCATTTGGACCGTCTTGTACCGCAATACCTCCTGCGAGTTCTTTTTTGTTTTTGAGCCACTCTTGGAGAGCTTCTGCTTTGTATTTTGTATCAGCTATTTCAGCAGTTGTTCCTTTCTTTGTATCAATAATCCAAACTTTAGTTTTTGTTTTTACAATCCAGTCTGGATAAAAAAGTTTCTCCTTATTTTCATCTTCGTTGTAATAAGCAATGGAAAAGTATTCACTACCAGAATCGCCGTTCTTATACCACCAAACCACATTCTTATTTTCTTCTAGGAAATCAATAAACGCTTTTTCATTATCTTCACCTTTGTAATCTTTCTCAATATAAAAAGGATGCAACGCAGACTTTTTAACTTTCATTTCTTCATATTGATCTGTAAAGAATAGTGATTGTCGTGGAACTTCAATAGATTCAATTCTTTTCGCACGCTCTGATTTTTTGTTTACCTCTTTTTCACGAATTGGACGGTATAATTCTAGTGCCTTTCCTATTAGGGGAGATAATACACTTGTTGCTTTGATTAAATCATTCACTACTATGTTATAGGTGTTTTTTCTGCCAATATTCATTGTTTCCATAAACCAAACATTGAGAGCTGTTTTGAGCTTTCCCCAAGAACGTTCTGGTGCGAACTTCTTATTCTCGTCTATTTGCTTTGAGATAAGACTAAAGCAGTATAGATTATAAATTTTCTCTAAATCATTTTGTGATATTTCTTGATCATGGCTACTTCCTTCAGAAAGTAACTCTTCTTTAAAATTATCGTAATCATCAATCTCAACACCAACAATAAGACCATTGGTAACTGTTGGGTCAACCTCAACTCCTCCTTTCTCAAGCTTTTTAATTCGAGCGGAAGATGAATCTTTTTCTGTTATACCAAAGTACTGATTTGCAACCTCATTAAATGTATTTTGAAAACTATCACCTAAGTCGTTATAGTCAGAGCGACTCATAAATACTGATTCAAGTTCAATTGGCATTATTTCTTTTTTCCTTTCACTAGAATAAATAGCGGGTCGGTTACCTCCAGGAGTTTTTGCATAACCTGTAAGCACTTCATTACGTTTGTAATTGGTATAAAGATACCCAAGGTTTAACTCTGGTTTCGGGAAGTGTGTACCAAACGGCATACGCAAAATACGTCCAACTGTTTGGATAGCAAAAGTAGGATTTTTAATTTCACGAAACATCACAAGCACACTCGCTCTCGGACAATCCCATCCTGTCGCCGCCGCTTGTTTGAAAAGCAAGAATGACACGGACGATGTATTGTTGGTGATATCTTCAAGATTAACTTTATCTTCTGAAAGCCAAATAGCTATCTCGTGATCAAAAACGCCTTTCTCTTTGAGGGAATTAATTATAAAATCTTGTTTTGTTGTAACATTTGTATTTTTATCTGCCTTCTCATCATTCGGAAGCTGAATAAGTACAAGAGGATTAATTTCAATGCCGAGTTCTTTGTAAAGATTCAGAACCTCATTTCTTTTGTGAAATGCGAGGGAAACAAGAATTTCATCTTGATCAAATCCTTTGTAATCTTTTGATTCAAGATCTTCTTCTGTTTGGAAAATTATTTTTTCTTTAATAAGACCAGCATTGATTACATCTTCACGAGTTACATCTACTGTAGCAAAGCCAGTATTTTGAGGTGTTGCTGAAACACCAATAATTATTCTTGGTTTAATAATATTTTTTATCAGATCGCTTGCAAGAACTGTCGATGATGCAATATGCTCTTCGTCAATTATGAGTATAATTTCACGTTTTAGGTTATGAGTATTATCTAGGTATTCGTCGAAAGTAGTGTTTGATTCTCCCTCGGTACGAAGCTTCCTATTTTCTTTTGATTTTGAAACAACTTTTTGCCAATTTATAAAGAAAATTCCATTCTTAGGAATTGACCCATCTCTTAAGTCATTCATATCAATGAGAGGGTTTTCACTTGCTCCACCATAATATGAAAAGAGCTTATCTTTTGATTGCATTGCAAGAGTGTCCGAATTTGTTATCCAAAGAAAACCAACATCAGCATGAGAGAATCTTGGATCAGCTACAATATCACGCAAGAATTGTGCCATCATAATTGTTTTTCCTGATCCTGTTGGAGATTTAAAGGTTAGATTTAAATTATGATCACCAAGTTTCCAGAGGGTAAGAAATTTCTCTTTTAATTGCGCTACCGCTGTTTCTTGAAAAGGTTTAAGAGTAAACATATAATTATATTCGATTAATTTCTTTATACACTTCTAAAATTGGCTCAGGAATGTCCTCAATTTTAATATTCTTTGTACTGTACTCATTGCGATACTCATTTTTACCCCAACCAAAAATGTACAAAGTCGTAGGCTTTTTACTCTTTTCAAGAAATGTAATAAGTTCTTGTAATTTTTCTTTATTTTCTTTGAAATAAATGGCGGTCACTTTTCCATTACCCTCAAATATCTGCCACCATTCATTTTTATCAACCTCATTGAGTGTATCTTCACGGACAGCAATCATTCCTCCCGCTTGATAAGTAACCTTAATACGAGCATCGTCTGAAATTTTGTGTAATTTTTCTATATTTACTAAATCAGTTTTATAGTAAGACAAATTACCGCCAAGACCTTCAACTTTTTCTCCTTTTTTATTGGTGTATCCCTTTATAACTCTTTTAATTCTTTCATAAGTCACTTCTTCGCAAATATTGTTTTCATTATTAGTACAGAGAATAAATTTGCGGTTACCACCATCCTGTTTGTTAAGTTCTAAAACTGCGTGACCTGTTGTTCCTGATCCCGCAAAGAAATCTAAAATAGTAGCGTTTTTATTATTACTGACAGTAGCAGATAAACACTCCAAAACATTGTAAATTGATTTTGGGAATGGGAATACTGTATCAACAATAGAATTGACTAATTTAGATCCATATTCATTAGCGTCATATTTAGAATTTACCCAAACAGTCCTATAGGGAGAAGCTTCCTTTTGTCGATAAATTTCATATCTATCTTTTCTTTTCCTAAAAATAAGCTGATCGCTTATCTCGTCTACGGTATTTCTTGAAAACGACCACTTTTTTTCTGCTCCATTTATATCTATAGGCCAGACATAATATTCGCCGTTCTTTTTTAATTCAGTCTGTTTACTTGGGTGAAAATCTTCTTTTGCTATATCACCAAAACCAATAATTTTTTCATCTTTAATAATTATTGGGTAAAACATTGTTTTTGAGGTTGATCTAGGTGAGTTACCACCGTCAACTCTAAAGTTTCTTTCCAGTACTTCTTCTCTTTCAGCGTCTGCAATATACTTACCGCCATCATCAGGGTAAGCAAAATAGATGTATTCATGGTTATAGGAAAAGTTCTTACCCTGAACACCTCTAGGATTATGTACTACTGTTACGCAGTCAACTACATAATTAGTAAAAATTTGCTTTATCAGTAAACCTAGGTTTGCATGTTCATTCTCATCAATAGCACAAATAAGGACACCTTTTTCTTTTAAGACTTTCTTCGCTAGCAGTAATCTTCTGTTCATATAAGACACCCACTTACTGTGTCTCCAGTCATCATCACTATCTACATAATCGTTGTTGTATCTCCAGTTTTTTGCACCTGTATTATATGGCGGATCAATATATACAACATCCACACTCTTTTTGTGTGTATAGTTCAAAACAGAAAGGGCGTGATAATTATCACCTTCGATTAAAAGGTTATCGGGTAAAGAATTATCTATGACGACTTTTCTACTTTTAACTTCTTTAAGAACAGGTACGTTTTCAAGACACTCCAAAACTACGTCCTCTGTTTTATCTTCCCAGACGAGTCCATATTTTTTTCGGTTCTTTAAAACAGAGATCTGTTTTTCAAGTTCTTTTATTTGAGCAAGAAGCTCTTTTGGTGAGTTTGTTTGAGACATAGGGGTACAGTTCTATGTCTCGGCTATCCATATTTGGTTTGTATAGAAACGGCAAAAAGGGACAGCCGAGCCTGTACCCCATAGCGGTGCTACCCCGAAAGGTTCCTGTTATGGAACTCGGACTGCCCCTCTTTGCCAATAACAGGTAAGAGAAAACAGTCCTTTCGGGGACGAAGCACACTTTATAAAAATACTATGGGGTACGCTTAGAATTTTATCACAAAATAGCCCTAATTGAAAGGCTTTTTGGGTTCCAAGTTAAAATACAAGAGTATATTGATTATTCAATCACTTCTATTACTGATTCTTTGTAGTCAGGAATAGAAGATTCTTCCACGTTGAGTTTATCAACAGCAGAACTTTCATCGAAATTACTTGTTTCTTTGTGACAAGCAGGACATTTTATTTTGGGGAAAGATCCATTTTCTGAATCAATTATCCCTTGATATGCAAAGCCACAATTTTCACAAAGCCCCTTTATACTCCATGTATTCATATTCGATAACTTAGATTACTAATAAGGTGTTTGAATCATATAATAAATACTACATTATTCAAACGAACCGATTCTATCGCAAACATCTAGTTTTGCTAAGGCTAGTACGCGAGTATGCTACGCATTTCTAGTTCTGCATAGACTTAGCAAGACTAGTGTTCTCTGTCATTAATATAATATGGAAATATATACCACAGCCAGAATTGGTAAGGAGGTTATAGCCCCAGTACAAAAAATTAGGTACGTTCTGTATGCTCGTAAATCAACCGAATCAGAAGAACGACAAGTCTTGTCGATTGATTCCCAAGTAAAGGAGATGCTTGAACTTGCCGAACGTGACGGGTTGGAAGTCGTAGAAATACGAAGAGAATCTCATAGTGCAAAAGAATCAGGACAACGACCTGTCTATAAAGAAATCTTAGAAGATGTACGGCGAGGACGATTTAATGGAATCCTCACTTGGGCACCCGATCGTCTTTCTCGTAACGCAGGAGATCTTGGAAGCATCGTTGATTTAATGGATCAGCAATTACTTATGGAAATCCGAACGTATGGTCAGCAGTTTAAAAACTCACCAAACGAAAAGTTCCTATTAATGATTTTGTGTTCTCAGGCGAAATTGGAAAATGATAATAAAAGTATCAATGTAAAACGAGGACTTAGAACAAGAGTAGAGATGGGATTATGGCCTGGACCTGCACCTACTGGATACATGAAAGAAAAACGAATGGATCGAAAATGTGAGACACTTCTTGATCCAGAACGAGCACCGATCATAAAGAAGATGTTTGAGAAAGTAGCATATGAACATTGGAGTGGTAGAAAAATCTATAATTGGCTCAAATTTGATCTCAATCTAAGAACTGCCGTAGGAAAGAAACATCTCAGTTTGGGAAATATTTATAAGGTTTTAGATAACACCTTTTATTATGGAGTTTTTGAGTATCCGAGACAGTCAGGTAATTGGTATACAGGAAAGCATGAGCCGATAGTAACGAAGGAGTTATTTGATCTGGTTCAAGCACAGATAAAAAGTAATGTTCTAAGAGTAGAAAACAAAGAATTTGCTTTCACTAAAATGATGCTTTGTGGATTATGCGGATCTGGTATATCAGCAGATGAGAAGTTCAAAAAACTCAAAAATGGTGGCGTCGCTAGATACGTCTATTATGGCTGTACTAAAGCGCGCGGGGTGGATTGTAAATGTGGGTATACCGAAGAAAGAGAATTACTCAAACAGTTCAATGAGCTAATCGAAAAGATAAATTTAAATGAAATAGAAGTTAAAGAAAAGATAAAGTATGATGTTGAACGATTTTCAAAACTACAGAGATTTCTATTAGGGACTAAAGAAAAAATTGATATACCAAATATTGATGTACGAGGATATGCGAAGTTTGTCTTGAAAGAAGGAACCGATATTGAAAAACGAGAACTACTTGGATGTTTGAAGAGTAAGATCTGTTTAGCGAATAAAAAAATTACTCTCACATAAGAGTAATTGACTTATACCCCCCTAGGGGTATAGAATTGTTATATGAAATACATGGATCAAAAAGGTAAGGATAAAATTATCCGCCGACTCAAACTCATAGAGGGGCAAGTTCGTGGTTTGCAAAAGTTAATAGAGAATGACACCTATTGTATAGATGTTATCACTCAAACCTCTGCCGTAAAGCAGGGTCTTTCAAGCGTCGAGGATGCTCTCCTTGAGAACCATTTGGGTCATTGTGTGCACCACCAGATGTCTTCTGGACAGGTCGGTAAAGCAAAGGAGGAAGTATTAAAAGTATATAAGCTCAAACGAAAATAATATGAGTACTGAACTTAAAATATACAAAGTAAAAGGAATGCACTGTGCGAGTTGTGTGTCACTCATTCAAAACAAGGTACAAAAAATTGATGGTGTAGCAACCTGTGAAGTTGGCATGTCTTCTGAAAAAGCAACGGTCACTTTCAAAGATATTCCCATTTCAATAGAAACAATCAATAAAACACTTCACCCTTTTGGATATTCATTTGAAGATTCCGAACAAGTTGCAAAAAAGACTGAATCCCATGATCATATGAAGATGATGGAGCAGGATCAGTCAAACGAAATGAAGTATGTAGTCCCAATGGTCATATTCTCTTTCATTATGATGCTTTGGGATGTACTCAGCAAAAACAGTATCGTGCCAGTGATGCCAGAAAATGTGTATGAGGGTGTGCATCATCTGATGCCTATTTTTGCTACATTTATCCTCTTTGGTATTGGTCGTAAATACATTCGTGCTGTTTGGATTTTCATAAAGACCCGTACTACCAACATGGACACTCTCGTTGGTATTTCAACAATTGTCGCCTTTATATACTCATTTGCCGTCACTGCTTTTGAAAAACCACTCGCTCCATATATCGATGTCACCTCAAACTTTTATGATGTGGTGATTGTAGTCATTGGACTCATCGCTCTAGGGCAGTCACTTGAAGCTCGTGCGAAAAAGAAAACAAATGAAGCACTTCAGAAACTTGCGGAACTCACCAGTAAGTCTGCAATCGTAGAGAGAAATGGAAAAGAGATAGAGATCCCAATTGATCAAATAGTCATTGGAGATATTGTGGTAGTTAAGCCAAACGAACGTATTCCGGTAGACGGCACCATCATTTTTGGTGCAAGTAGTATTGATGAATCAAACCTTACTGGGGAATCTGTCCCAGTTGATAAGGCGGTCAATGATGCAGTTTTTGCAGGCACACAGAACTTCCAAGGAATACTCAAGATTAGAATTGAAAAAGATCCAAGTGATACAGCACTCTCGCATATCATGAAGATTGTTGAATCTGCTCAAAACTCAAAGGCTCCTATCGAGAGAATTGCCGATAGGATTTCAGGATACTTTGTCTATGTTGTCCTTGGTATTGCAGTACTTACTTTCATTGCATGGATAGTATTTGCACCTGCTACTCTTGGCTTTTCAAAAGCGTTTGCATTAGCAATTTCAACCACAATGGCAGTACTCGTTGTGGCATGTCCTTGTTCGCTTGGTCTTGCTACCCCCACTGCAATCATTACAGGTGTTGGTACTGGTGCTCGACGAGGTATTCTGATCAAAAACGCAGAGAGTTTAGAAAAGCTCGCAAAGGTACAAGCAATAGTATTCGACAAGACAGGAACACTCACAGAAAACAAACTCTCAATCGAAGGAATCTTTTGTCAGGATGTGAATCATGTTTGCAACGAAGAAGATAGTAACTTCAAGCGATCACTTGCATATGCACTTACCAAATCATCTCGACACCCAATATCTCATAGCGTAGCTATATGGCTTGCTGAGCAAAATACCAAAGAAGTATCAATTACAGATATGAAAGAAACTCCCGGCAAAGGAGTGTCAGGAATATTTGAAAATGTAGAATATTTCCTTGGTTCGCTTGATTATGTTATTGAAACTACAAAGCAGACAGAACAAGTCATTCGTGGATCATTCCATGACAGCAGATTTGAAAGCGGACGAGAATTGTATTTGTTTACTAAAACTGAAGTCCTGTCCCTTATCAAGATCCACGACACCATAAAACAAGAAGCAAAAGCTGAAATTGCAAAGCTCAAGAAACTCGGACTGAAAGTAATCATGGCCACAGGAGACAACAAGAAAACTGGAGAGTCTGTCGCAAAAGATCTTGGTATTGATGAAGTGTATGCACAGGTAAAGCCAGAGGATAAACTAAATATCATTAAAGACTTACAAAAGCGAGGACTCAAGGTTGCTATGATCGGTGACGGTGTAAATGACTCACCGGCTCTCGCTCAAGCTGATGTAGCCATATCTATGAGTGACGGATCTGATATTGCCATTGAAAGCTCGGATATTATTCTTCTTAATGGTGACATTGGGAAAGTGGCAGAAGCGGTTAACCTCGCAAAACGAACCAACAAAACGATCTGGCAGAACCTTATCTGGTCATTTGGATATAACTCTGTCGGTATTCCGATCGCAGCAGGAGTACTCTTCCCATTCTATGGTTGGTTACTTTCTCCAGCACTTGCAGGAGCTATCATGGCATTTGAAAGCATTACCGTTGTGTCGAACTCATTACGAATTAAGAATATGAAATTATAATTATATGAAAACATACACATTTCATGTTTCTGGCACTCACTGCGCATCATGCAAAATCTTGATCGAAGATGTCTTGAATGATGAAAAAGAGATTCAAAAAGCTGTAGTTAATTTAAAGCAACAGACGGTTGAAATTAGTACAGAAAGCGATAAATCGCCTGAACAGTTTGCGAGTGAACTTACGGAAAAAGTAAAAGCAAACGGCTACACCTTATCTCTTGAGAAAAATACAGAGGTCAAAAAAGACTCAGTGACAATCTGGCAGGCGTTACCAATTGGACTTGGGTTTCTGGTCCTGTTCTTCCTACTTCAAAAGTCAGGAATACTCAATCTCGGCATCGGTGGAGCGACCACCCCTGCAACGAGCTTTATTATCGGTCTCATTGCGTCGGTATCAAGTTGTCTTGCAGTCGTTGGTGGACTTATTCTTTCATTATCTGCAAAAGTAGCCCAAGATGAGGGTAAGAAAACAAGCAAGAAGCAGTTTGTTCTGTTCCATAGTGGACGACTCATTGGATTTGCAATACTTGGTGGAGTGCTTGGTTTGGTAGGTAAAGCAATCGGTGTCAGTTTTACCTTTTCGGCAATACTTGGAATCGTAGCATCGAGTGTTATGATCCTGCTTGGACTTAACCTCGTAGGAATTATTAAGAAAAATAAAGTGGCATTACCAACAGGAATCTTTGCATACTTTAGAAAAGTTGAACATTCAACACTAGCACCAATCTTGGTCGGTGTTGGGACATTTTTCTTACCATGTGGATTCACTCAGTCAATGCAGGTCGCTGCACTTTCAAGTGGATCCTTTATTTCTGGGCTTTTGATAATGCTTTCATTTGCACTCGGTACATTACCAATGCTCGGACTGCTTTCATTTAGCTCTGTATCATTCGCTCAATCAAAACACGCACCTCTGTTCTTCAAATCAGCAGGTATTGTTGTTATTGGGCTAGGTATCTTTGCACTACTTGCTGGTCTTGCAGGACTCGGTGTTATCGCTCCATTATTTAACATTTAATTTTTTATATAATTACATTATGAACAAAACAACTTCAATTATTATAACTCTAGCCCTTATTGTCGGAATCGGCATAATCTTTTTAGGTGGATCAAAATCCAGCACCAGAACAAAAACTACTACATCTACAGCAGTAGCACAGAATTCCGAGATTAAGGATGGAGTACAGTACATCACTATAGATGCAAAGGGTGGGTACTCTCCAAAAATCTCGAGTGCAAAAGCTGGGATTCCAACAAAGTTGATCGTCAAAACAAACGGCACATATGACTGTTCTTCTTCGCTTGTAATCAAGTCATTGGGATATCAAAAGATACTTCAAAATACTGGAGAAGAAGTTATTGATCTAGGAACACCGAAGGCAGGAGAACCATTGCAGGGAGTGTGCGGTATGGGGATGTATAATTTTTTAATTAACTTTAGTTAGTTATTATCCTCATAAATTCTTCATAATCAAAGTATAATGTAGTTTATATGAGAATTTTAATCGTCGAGGATCAAATAAAACTGGCAAATTCAATCAAGAAAGGTCTTGAAAATATTGGCTATGCAGTCGATATGGCTCATGATGGAGCAACAGGGCTTCGTAAGATACAAGCAAGTCCTGAGAACTTTGATTTAATCATACTTGATATTATGCTCCCTGAACTTGATGGTATAAGTCTTTGTAAAAAAATACGCAGTGAACATATCATGACCCCTGTACTCATGCTCACCGCAAAAGACACACTCGATGATAAGATAGACGGACTTGATGTTGGGGCAGATGATTATCTTGTAAAACCATTTGAATTTGATGAATTAACGGCACGGATGAGAGCACTGTTACGTCGTCCAAAAGTAGCACTTGAAACAAACTTAACTGGTGCAGGTATTAGTCTGAATACTGTTAGTCATAATGTAGATAAAAAAGGTAAAGAAATTAAACTCACGGTAAAAGAATTTGCGATCTTAGAATATTTCTTAAGGAATAAAAATAAAGTACTCAATAGATATCAAATCATTAGCCATGTCTGGGACTTTGAATACGACACATTTAGCAACATCGTTGATGTGCATATTAAAAACTTGAGAAAGAAGTTACAAGGTAAAAATGAAGATATATTTGAGACTATTCACGGTGTTGGCTATAGGTTTAATGACTGATTATGAAAAATAATATATTTAAAAAAGCTCGAATAAAACTCACGCTATATTACATAGGAATTATGGCAGTTATTTTACTTGCTTTTAGTAGTGTTCTTATATTTACAATCGAATCAAAAATACGAGAAGGATTCAGGGATAGAATTACAATAATTGAATCTGAAGGAGATCCAGCTAAAAATGCAAGTGACGAGATAGAGCTTATTATCTATGTAGTCGATGGATTATTGCTTGTAATTATAGGTTTTTCAAGTTATTTTCTTGCAGGTAAAACTCTTAAACCAATTAAAGAAGCACTTGATTCTCAAAAGAAGTTTTCAGCAGATGCTTCACATGATCTTCGTACACCTCTTGCAATTGTAATGACAGAATCAGAAGTTGCACTACAAAATAAAAATCCAAAAGTAGAGGAACTTCAATTTATAATAGGAAGCAATCTAGAAGAAGCAAAAAAGATGGCAAAGTTAGTAAATGATTTATTACTAATTTCTCGTGGCGAACAAGAAAACACTCTAAATAATTATATTACCACAGACCTACACTCTTTTGCTGAAAAAGTAGTACAGAAATTTATAAGACAAGCAAAAGACAAAAACATTGTTCTTGAAATTTCAGAGTATAAAAAAGCAGATATTCTTCTTGAGCCAAATACTTTTGAACGGGCTATTTCAAATATACTTCAAAATGCAATTAATTATACAAAGCAAGGCAAGATAAAGGTTGAAATTAAAGAAGATGCAAAAAATATTATCCTCTCTATATCAGATACTGGAGTGGGCATATCAAGCGCTGATCTACCATTTATATTCAATAGATTTTATAAAGCGGAGCATTCAAGAAATGATAAATCAGGATCAGGCCTCGGACTATCAATTGCCAAACAAATTATCAATAAACATAAAGGTGATATTGTTGTCGAAAGTAGTGCTGGTAATGGGACTACCGTAACGATAAAAGTGCCAAAAGTATAAATATGAAGCAAATACAAAATAATGTTTCATACTTTATTGAAAAACTAAAAAATGACTCGTTGTTCAGAAAAAATTTAGTAAAAACTATAGTAGTAACCGGGCTATTCTTTTGGTTGTTATTCTATATTGGATCAGAAGTAAAAGAAGCTAACTTCATAACTCAATCAAAAATACAACACTTCATTTTACAGTATGGCTATTTTTCTTGGCTAGTTTACGTTGCTGTATTGTTGATAACAATTATGTCTCCGTTACCTGATACTCCAGTAGTGCTAGCGGGCGGGTTTATTTTTGGTCCTTATGTAGCAATTCCTCTTACTATTATTGGACAAATACTCGGTGCTACTGTTGATTTTTATTTAGCACGCAGACTTGGAAGGTCATATGTAACAAAAAGATTTCCAAAAGCAACAAAAACTCTCAACGAGTATAGTCATAAACTTGGCTGGCAGACGGTATTTATGATGCGACTTACACCAACTCTTTCTTTTGATATTTTAAGCTATGCAGCAGGTCTCTCGAACATATCATACAAGCAATACATTATTGCTACAGCTTCAGGTATGATACCACTTCTAGTCGTTAGTAGTTTACTTGGCTACAGTGCAGGACTACATTCAAAAATACTACCGATACTGATTGTATCTATTGGTGTGATCGTGACAATGAGTATATTTTTCCTCTTTAAAAAATACACAAAAAATAAGTAATTCTATTCATTATTTCCTCATAGTAACTTTGTATAGTTATAGTAATTCATACTCGTCATATGAATACACTATTATTAATAACTACTAATAGATTATAAATTAATTAGAATAAAACATATGAAAAATAAAAAATTACCAATATTCGCATTAGGAGCACTACTACTCGGAGCAGGAGGATCAATCGCTGTGCAAACATTTGCACAGACATCAACACCTGTACAACCGACCACGGTAGTCTCAAACCAAACTGATCAAACAATTGACCAGAAAGATGCACAAGGAAACGATGTCGAAACAAATGATGATCAAGAATCAAAAGTAACTACAGCAGTGAAAATTAGTGAGGATCAAGCAAAACAAATTGCCCTTACTGCACATGCTGGTACGAAAGTATTTTCTGTTGAGCTTGAACAGCATCGCGGAAATACGGTCTATGAAATTAGCCTTGATAATAAAGTAGAAGTAAAGATTGATGCAACTAGTGGTGCAATACTAAAGTCTCACTCAGAAGGAGCTGATGATCAGGATAACCGCGTAGATCAAAAGGATGCAAATGGAAATGACATTGAAACAAATGATGGTTCAGATGCAAATGATTAGTCGATAATTACTAACAATAAATCATAAAATTTATGAAATACAAAAGACAACTCATGAGCGGTATGTTTGCTCTTGCTTTGCTTGCTTCTGGAACGTCAGTGTTCGCAGCTGACATTCCAGTAACAGGATCAAAAGCTGTGCAACAAACTAGTCAAGTAAAAATGAAGGCAGTAGAAGACGGCAACAAAGATGGTATCGTTGATGCTAAAGATAAAAATGGTAAGGATCTTGAAACAAAAGACGATGTGGTGAAAAAAGTTACTCCAGTCAAGCATACGAAAGGTAAAAAATCTCACAAAGTGAAGGTAACTACTCCAGTAGTTAAACCAGTTCAATAAATTATCTTCGGCAAGGCTATTAAAAAACACCTTTATGAGAGGTGTTTTTTTTAATATGTTACTCCGGGGACAACAAAGAATCCGTATAAAACAACAAAGAAATTAATAAGGGCGTGGCTCAAGATTATAAGTGGCAAGCTTGGATATCTGAGATACATTACCGCAAAACCAATTCCACCTATAAATGCGATTGGTAGTCCTATCATCGGATTTGGAAAAATAACGTGAAGAAACATAAACAGTAGTGCGTTTACTAATACGATAAATACTGGTTTTTTAAGAATCTTACCTAATGCAGGAATGAGGTATCCTCTATATCCTATTTCTTGGAAAATAGAGACAATAAAAAATCCATATAGAAAATGTCCATGTTTCCACCAGCCATTAAGTTCTTCGTGACCTATATTTTCTGAAAAAATATAACAGAGCAATATTGTGGCTACTGTAAAAACAACATATGGTAAAAAATATTTCTTGATACGGTAAGTAGTTGCACCGAGCATTGTCCATGTCCATTTTTCCTTAATCAAAACTCCCATCAATAAACTTATGAGAATTCCAAGAACCCATATTCGATCTTCTATTTCAATTAAATTAGCCTTAATCAACAGAATGGGCAACACGAAAACAATAAAAATTTGAAGCCATAATTCTTTTTTACTTGTTTTTATATTTTCAATAGAATAATGGATTTGATCATTCATATTTTTATATTAACATTTTGTTTTGATTTAAAACATATAGAGAATTATATAGTTCATAATTTCCTCATAACTTTATTTTATGATGTAAGCATATGACACAAGCAACAAAAGATTTACTTATAAAAGTTCCTGCCGTAACGCTTGGTTTTTGGATTATAAAAATACTCTGTACAACACTCGGCGAGACTGGTGGAGATGCAGTATCTATGACATGGAACCTTGGGTATCTAGTAAGTACAGGGATATTTATAGTTATTCTTATAGGGCTCATTGTTGCTCAAGTAAAATCTAAATTATATAAACCATGGCTCTATTGGGCAACTATCATTGCTTCTACGACAGCAGGGACGACACTTGCAGACTTTGCAGATAGATCGCTCGGTGTCGGGTATACTGGTGGGTCATTAATTCTTTTAACATTTCTACTTGCTACATTATTTATTTGGAAAAAAAGTACTGGAACAATTTCTGTAGATAGCATTTCAAATGCAAAAAGTGAAGTATTTTATTGGACTGCAATTACTTTCTCCCAAACTCTCGGTACTGCTCTCGGAGATTGGTTTGCAGATACGAATGGCCTTGGATATCTTCACTCTGCTTTTGTTTTTGGAACATTACTTTTAATTATTACGCTACTCTATTTTAGAACTAAAGTTTCGAAAGTATTATTGTTCTGGGGAGCATTTATTCTTACAAGACCGCTTGGAGCTGTTGTCGGGGATTTCCTAGATAAACCATTTGCAAAAGGAGGTCTTAATATTTCAAGACCAATGATTTCACTAATTCTTCTCGTAGCGATAGTTATCTTAATTGCAGTAATTCCTCAAAAAGCAGGTGAACACCCTAAAAATGCTTAATTTCCAAATCCTCATCTCACAAATATCAGGAACAGCAGTAATGTTTAGTGTTTTAGGAATCCTTTGTGTAATTCTTTATGTACTCAAATACAAAAAAGACTTTCTTAAAATTATCTTTGCGAGTACTTCTGCCATGTTCGTAACATATACTCTCAAATATATTCTTAAGATTCCTCGCCCAGAACATATGCTCGTTATAGAAACAGACCCTCGTTTCCCATCAGGTCACGCCACGATGGCAGCAGTTGTAATGACATTAATTATTTCTTACTCAAATAAACATATCAAGAATAATTATTTGAAATACTTCCTGTGGATAGTAGCAGTTGGTTGGTTTATGTTAGTGAGTTATTCAAGATTATATCTTCATGTTCATTATCCGATTGATATCATTGCAGGAGGTCTCATCGGGATTGTTTCCACTATGGTGGTCTCAAAAATCTTTAATCATTTGCACTATTATAGTTCATAATTTCCTCATAACTTTTATATATACTTTTTGATATGATTACAACAGCTAAAAAGTTGCTCAATAAAGTTCCTGAGGTCACGCTCTATTTCTGGATCATTAAAATCCTTTGTACAACAGTTGGCGAGACTGTGGCAGACTTTCTTAACACAAATCTCAATCTTGGCTTGACTGGAACTTCACTTGT
>CAZWAV010000006.1:0-23899 GCA_964631935.1 uncultured Candidatus Saccharibacteria bacterium | reverse complement strand
TGGCAGACTTTCTTAACACAAATCTCAATCTTGGCTTGACTGGAACTTCACTTGTTATGGGTGTACTTTTACTTGTTGCCCTTATCTACCAATTCAAGACCAAGAAATACACACCAAGCATCTATTGGCTCTCTGTGGTACTCATTAGTGTCGTAGGCACCTTGATTACAGATAACCTGACAGATAACCTTGGGATCTCATTAGTTACTACAACAATAGTATTTAGCATCGCACTTATCGCGACATTTATCGGTTGGTACAAGAAAGAAAAGACACTCTCTATACATTCCATATTTACCCCTAGGCGAGAGTTCTTCTATTGGCTTACAATATTGTTTACCTTTGCTCTCGGAACAGCCTCAGGCGATTTATTAGCCGAAACTTTGAATGTTGGATACCTACTCTCGGCTTTGATATTTGCAGGCGGAATAGTGTTAGTGTATCTGGCTCACAAAAAATGGAATCTTAATCCAATCATTGCTTTCTGGATCGCATATATTCTTACCCGACCACTTGGAGCATCTATTGGTGATTACTTATCCCAAGCACAAGCAGATGGTGGGTTAGGCTTGGGAACAGTTATTACCAGTGTCATATTTCTCATTGCAATTCTATCTACGGTAATCTATCTATCAGTTACCAAGAAAGATACGATTGCTACTGAGATGAATATGTAAATTTTAGTAGATGGTCGAATTATTAATTTTTAACTTTAATGTAAATGGATATTCAAGAAATAAAGAAAGATGTTAAGCATCTACAGATAAGCAAGAATGCTATTATCGTAGCTCTATCAATTGCTCTTGTACTTGTTTCAGCTGTTGCTATTGGTCTTGCCGTCGGCGGTGAAGAACATGGCGATAGGGGTGAGTATGATCGCAATGGCATGATGGAACAAAGACAAGGATATGATGATAACAATATGAATCCAAATGACGGAGAAACCAACGATGACCAAGGTGTTCCAGTAGATCAAAATGCAAAACCAGCAACTGCTGCACCGACAACAACACCCGTTGCTCCACAAACAAATCCGAAGCAATAATAATGCTTTTGTATGAGCACATACTAAAAAGAACAGATAAAGATCTGTTCTTTTTAGTATTTATGCAAAGTCTTAGTGTCTCAGATGGGTCAATTTTTGACTCACTAAAAACACTTATAAACTAAGCATCTCGTGCTATCACAACTCGGCGGAGACGGAGAGATTCGAACTCTCGAGGCCGATTAAAGCCTGCCTCCTTAGCAAGGAGGTACGTTAGACCACTCCGACACGTCTCCGTTTACACCTTATCATATTAAGTCTTTTTACTCAAAAAATCTTTTTTATTTAAGAGGATATTATGCTAGTATAGGGAAATTGGAAGCGTGGATGAGTGGTTTAAATCAACGGTTTACTAAACCGTCGTCCCTTTAAAGGACCGTGAGTTCGAATCTCACCGCTTCCGCAAAACAAATTATTATCTTTGACTTTATAAATGTATCCATTGTACAATTGATTCATGACAATGATTCAATTGCTTCTACAAACTATATGGGCTTCGATTTTACTGTTGGGTTGGGTTAAAGTTATTATAGCGGTAGTCATTATTGCTTTGCTTTCTCGGGCTCAACCACTCCTAGGTGCACTCGGTGCAATTATTTTTATTGCATATTTAGCTCACTGGATTTAATTCTATTATGAATATACACAAGACAGATGCTGAGGTTATCCATTTTTTTCGTAGAGTTTCAGTGCCTGTTGCACGATTTGGTCTCTTTGTGATCTTCTTCTGGTTCGGGTTATTGAAGGTTATTGGGCTATCTCCTGCAAGTGGTCTGGTTCAAAGACTTTTTGAGACAACAATACCTTGGATGTCATTTTCTACATTTCTCATATGTTTCGGTCTATTTGAAATGGTTATAGGTGTATTATTTTTAATTCGTGGAGTTGAGCGCATTGTTATCCCACTACTTCTGATCCATATGATTACGACATTCATGCCTCTATTTCTATTAACACAAGAGACATGGTCTGGGTTCATGACTCCAACACTAGAGGGTCAGTATATAATAAAGAACCTAGCCTTAATCGCTGCAGCTTTCGGTATCGCTGCCCACTTACATCCTTTGCCTAAACAATAATTATGAAAAATAAACTAAACGTTAAAAAGTATTGGATCCTAGTCGTCGTCGTTATCGTAATAAATGTATTGATATTCTCATTCTTCTCAAGACATTTAGAGAGCTTTGTTATAGAATATACTGCCAATGTGCAGACAAGTAATGGCTTATAGCTCGCCTAAGGATTTCATTATGCTATAATAAATGCGTGGGTCGTTTATCAACTCATAATAATAGTTTTTTTATGATAAAAGGAGACCACTAAAAGCGATTCATTTCGCCACAAAGAGACAGCTCGCGCTGTCTCTTTGTGTATCGTATGATATAAACATGGAACATACAGCTGAACCAAAAATACAACAAGGCGTCTGCTCATATTGCGGAGATGCACAGGTGAATCACAGGCTCTATTATCTAGAGAACTTCTTCTCTTCACTTGTCGAAGCGCATATGGTTAAAGTCGCAAGTCATGCACCTAAATTTCTAAAAGATTTTGCGGGCCTTGTCCCTGTGTTTCTTTTTAAGACACTTGTATTTTTGGGTCTTGCTCATTTTTCTCGAGATATAAATAAAGCTAACTCTTTCAGGTCTCGTATTATATGGGAGGAAGCAAAAAGGAGAGGTATAGAAATGGAACAAATAATCATAGGTAAAAAACCCCTCGATTGGTATAGAGCAAAATTTGCAGGGAAAACTATATATTTTGAAAGTATTCCAATCCAATCAGAGTTTTTGGATTTTAAAAAAGATTGGGATAATAAAATAATTCTTAAAAAAGAATTATCAAAACACAAAATTCCTGTTCCAGAATACAAGAGAGTCCCTTTTTTTCGAAATAAAAATATTGAAGGTTTACTTTCAAAAATTAAACCCCCAGTAATCGTCAAACCACAACTTGGTTCACGAGCAAGGCACACGATTACTAATATCCATACGATAGAGCACTTAAAAGATGGTATAAATATCGCAGGTAAAATATCGCCACATCTAGTCGTAGAAGAGCATTTGCAAGGATATGTCTGTAGAGCCACACTTATCGGCGGGGTACTGGCTGGTTTCTATAGAGGCAAAGCACCTTTTATCGTAGGTGATGGAAAAAAGACCATACGAGAACTTATAGAAGAAAAAGACAAAGAAAGAAATGAACGAGTCGAGCAAGTGCGTCTCGGAGAAGAATTATATGCTCATATTGCAAGATCTGGTTTTAATATTGAAGATGTATTGCCAGACCAAATGACCCTAACCCTCTCTCATCGTATTGGAAGGCTGTTTGGTGGCACAACAAAAGAAATGATTGATGAACTTCATCCAAGCTTTACCCCAATCCTAGAAAAAGCTGCAAGTGTCGTTGGGCTTTCTGTTGTAGGCTTTGATTGCATAATTCCTGATCCAACAAAAGAGGAAGATTCTCAACGATGGGGAATCATTGAGTGTAATACATTGCCTTTTATTGATCTCCATTACTATGCTCTCGAAGGCAAGCCACGTAATATAGCAGGTATGGTGTGGGATCTTTGGGATAATTAATGTGCAACAGCAAACCCGACGACTTTTTTAGCGCCACACCTTTTTAAGATTTTAATTATTTCATTTATTGTTCCGCCTGTCGTCGTGACGTCATCGATAACGATAATCATTCGGTCTCTAATCTTTTCTTCATCTTTTATTTCAAATACATTGTGAATATTACGAAGACGCTGTGTACGATTCACAATCTTTGCTTGAGGTTTTGTATCTATTTTCTTTTTTACAATATCATTCCTTAATTCTAAAACTTCTTTATTTACACAATCACAAAATCCTCTGGCGATAATTTCTGCTTGATTGTATCCACGCTCCTTTGCGCGAGCGGGGGATAGGGGAACAGGTATTACATATATAGATTGTCCACCTGTATATGTCCTCATTTCTGAAATTTCTTCAATTAACCCTTCATATAATAATTTTCCCAATTTTTTACCTAAATTAAAACGATGATAATACTTTAAATTCCAAATAGCACGTTTTATCAACGGGTCTCGATAATCATACAATGCATAAATCCCGCTACTAGTCTCTCTTTCAGCGTGACGAATATTTAAAATACAATTATCGCATAGCGATTCGCCACGTTTTTTACATCCAAAACAAGTTTCTGGGAAAAGTAAATCAGATATCCACCAAATTAAAGATTTTATTGGATTAGAATATGATTCCACAGCTTTATTTTACTATAGCTATGCTATACTGAATAGATATATATGGATAATTCATTCAAGAAAATCATATCTTCTGGCTTAACAAGTCTGTCTGGTATGTTCTCATCTAAAAAAGCATCTGACAGCGCCCTCGGTATTGATATAGGCTCTTCGGCTATAAAGGTTGTTCAACTAAAAAAGAAGGGTGGTAAAGCTGTGCTTGAAACATATGGCGCCCTTTCTCTCGGTCCATATGGCAATACACCCGTTGGTACTGTTACAAATCTCGAGACTGATAATATCGCCAGAGCCTTGATAGATGTAATGAAAGAATCAAACATTACTACTCTCTCTGGTGCAGTAGCTATTCCATCGTCTTCAAGTTTGATATTTACACTATCTCTTCCGTCAAAAGTCACAGAAGATCAACTCCCAGAAATTGTTCCCATTGAAGCCCGTAAATATATACCAGTACCGATATCTGAAGTTACTCTTGATTGGTTCATGGTTCCACAAGAGGTAGCTACTTTCGATAATAGTGCGATGCAACAAGCACCTACTGATGTGCCCACGGCTATGCCTAATGTTGAAGTTTTAGTTGTAGCTATTCACAATGATATCTTGACCCGCTATCGCGACATACTGACAAAGACAGAAGTTCACTCAGATTCGTTTGAGATGGAAATATTTTCCAATATTCGTTCTTCTTTTAATTATGACTTAGCCCCAGTTCTTTTTATGGACTTCGGAGCTTCTAAGACAAAGTTATCAATAGTCGAAGCAGGCGTTGTAAGAGTATTTCATGTTGTTAATCGTGGTAGTCAGGATATAAGCAAGAATATATCTTCATCACTAGGTATTACCTTTGAAGAAGCTGAAAAGTTGAAACGCTCTGTCGGCATGGATGCATCAAGTAATGCCCAAGTTGCCGATATTGTGAGGTTATCTATCGAATATATCTTTTCCGACACAAATAGTGTTGTACTTGCGTACGAGAAGAAGTATAATAAAACTATCAGTAAAGTTATTCTGGTTGGTGGTGGTTCACTCACTCGAGGTTTAATAGAAAAGGCTTCCGAGAGTTTGCATACTGAGGTAGCATACGGGGATCCATTTTCAAAAACAGAAGCCCCTGCATTCCTAAAGCCAGTACTTGAATTAAGTGGACCAGAGTTTTCAGTAGCAGTAGGGTTGGCGCTTCGTCAGTTGTCATAAATTATGGAGAATTCATTTCAAACATCATTCATACCAAAGAAACCAATAACTGCCAGTACTGGCGGTCGTGATAATCGCGCACAGACTAGTATATTTACAATACTAGCCTTCTTGCTTCTTGTTGTTATGGGTATGGCTGCTGGAGGATTGTTTTTATATAAAAATTATTTACTAAAACAAAAAGAGACCCTCTCTCTTACTCTTGAAAAAGTCCGCGATAGTTTTGAAAAGGATACTATAGATGAACTTGAGCTTTATGATAAGCGTGTCAGTGCCTCACGTAAAATACTAGATAGCCACATTGTTCTATCTCCGATGTTCTCACTTCTTGGAACTCTTACTATTCCATCTATTCAATATACAAAATTCACTGAAAATAATGGATCTTCAGGTTTTAGTGTGAACATGTCTGGGATTGCTTCAGATTATAGGTCTATTGCTCTACAGGCCGATGTATTTAATAGTGCTAAGGGGCGTTTCTTTAAAAATGTAGTCTTCTCAAATTTGGCAAAAGACAAGAATAATAATGTCGTATTTGATCTACAATTTGATGTTGACCCAGCGCTACTTTCATATGAAAAGAATTTAGTACTTGAGCAATTACAAGCAAAAATACAGCCTGCCCAATCTACGACTACACCTACAGAGATACCAACAAATGCAACCTTACCAACTACGTTGGATAATAATCCTGTTCCCGGAGGAGAAACACCTATAAATAATTTACCAGCACAATAATATGAAATTTATTTTTTCCATTTCAATTATAGTAATATCAGGCGCACTATTTTTCATGGTGGTGAATCCTCTGTATAGTAGTGTTTCAAGCCTACGAACAGAAGTTGCTACTTACAATGTTGCTCTAGATAATTCAAAGCAACTACAAGAGACACGTGACCAACTTGTCGATACATATAAACGTATAAAATCTGAAGACAGAGATCGTCTTGAGCATTTCCTTCCAAATACTGTGAATAATATTAAATTCATTTTGGAAGTAGAAAGAATTGCAAACTTGCATAGTATGTCTATAAAGAATATAAGGTTTGACGCACATAAACCTACAGAGACTGTTACGACAGCAAATGGTAATACAACAGTTATAACTGCGAATGATCCGTTAACCAACTTGCCGTATGGTACATTTCCAATAGAGTTCACTACAGAAGGTGACTATGATACTTTTGCTCTGTTCTTAAAAGATCTTGAACATAACCTTCGTCTTGTTGATGTAAAATCTCTAGGTTTTTCAGTTCCACCACCTACAGACAAGCCAGTATTAGGATTTGATCCAAATATATATACTTACTCATTAAAAGTTGAAACTTATTGGCTAAAATAATATGAATACATACAATAAATTTCTAATAGTTCTAGCTACAATAGTTGCCCTCTCAGGATTCTATGTGTATTTTTCTAATAACTTAAATGCTAATGCCGCAGGTTCAGATTCATCTCTTGTTTCCTCATCCAGCGGTACACCTGTTGATTTACTAGGGGCTACTAATGATAAAATATCTCAAGATACTGCTTTTCTCTACACTCTTACATCGCTAACAAAAATTAAAATCGATACATCTTTATTTACGGATAGCTCATTTAATTCGCTCAATGATAATACAGTAATACTTGAGCCAACTACTCCTGGTCGCCCTAATCCTTTTGCTCCGATTGCTGGTGCCGTAATAAATTCTGCTCCTGTGTCTCCTGTGACTACAAATACTCCAGATCAGGTTACAACAAAAAGTGCAGTATTAAATGGAGCAGTTAGTAGTACAAATGGTGTAACAAATACATATTTTGAGTATGGACCAACTCCGACTTTAGGTAAAATCACACCAAATTCTAAACAATCTCTGATCGGTACATTCGGTTCAACCGTCACAGGCCTTACTTCTGGTACAACTTATTTCTACCGTGCTGTGGCTAAAATTAATGGCACACTAACATACGGAGATGTAATTTCATTTAATACGAACTAGTATGATACTCCTTGAAGAATTAGTTAAAGCCAACATTCTTAGAGAAGAGCAGATACCGGAACTTGTAAAACTTGCTAACGATAAATACAATGGCAGTGTAGACGAAGCTCTGCTTGAACTTAAAATAGATGAAAACCAAATCCTTAAAATAAAAGGAGAGATTTTTAATATTCCAGTAAAAGAGATTGACCCTAAGAATGTACAGTCAGATATTCTCAAGCTTATTCCTACTGATGCGGCGAAAATGTACCGCTTCCTGCCTATAGGAATAACCGATAGTGTCCTTGAGATTGGTATCATTGATCCTGAAAATGTACAGGCGATGGATGCCATAACGTTTATCACAGCAAAACTTGATAAACCATTTAAGTTATTTCTAATAAAGACTTCTGTATACAATAAACTACTCGGCTCATATGAGGAGCTAGATAGCCAGGTTGACCAAGCACTATCTGAACTTGATGCAGAAATAGCCGGAAGTAAAGATGATGGTGGTGTAACGATCGAATCAGGAACCAAAACCTCAGATACTTTAAAGCCGGGCGAAGAAGAGAAAATTGTTGAGGATGCTCCTATTATAAAAATAGTAGCTGTTATTCTTCGTCATGCTACGGAAGGATCTGCTTCAGATATACACATAGAAAACGTGGGGGACAAAGTTAGAGTTCGATTCCGTGTTGATGGTACTTTGCACACATCACTAATACTACCTATCAATGTTTACAATGGAGTGGTTGCTCGTATTAAGATATTGGCAAAATTACGTCTAGATGAGAAGCGTAAACCACAAGACGGAGGTTTCTCTGCAAAAATAGATGGAAGAAAAATTGATTTTCGTGTTTCTACTATGCCATCTTATTATGGAGAGAAGATCGAAATGCGTATTCTAGATTCAGAAAAAGGTGTACAGAAATTAGACGAACTCGGCATGTCACCAGAGAATCTAGCCCTAGTCCGGGAGTCTCTCACAAAACCATATGGTCTTATACTAATTACTGGACCAACTGGATCTGGTAAAACAACGACTCTATATTCAATGTTAAATGAGCTTGATCATGAAGCGGACAACATTGTCTCTCTTGAAGATCCGGTTGAGTACCATATGGATGGTATAAATCAATCGCAAGTAATGCCTGAGATTGGGTATACATTTGCTTCAGGTCTCCGATCAATACTTCGTCAGGACCCAGACATAATAATGGTTGGAGAAATCCGTGACAAAGAAACAGCCGAACTAGCCATTCAAGCAGCGCTTACTGGTCACTTGGTTTTCTCTACGCTCCACACAAATACTTCTATTGGTGCTATTCCTCGTCTTATAGATATGGGTATTGATCCATATCTTATTGCTCCAACATTGATACTTTGTATGGCCCAACGTTTGGCTCACCGCATATATCCTACATCAAAGCACGAAGTTCCTGTTGATGAGGCCACAAAAATTATGTTCGATAAACAATTTGAAGATTTACCAGCCGAATTTAAAGCTAAGTTAAATCTGCGAGATAAGATTTATGAGGCTACTCCTTCGTCTGAATCTGCTTCTGGTCTAAAAGGTCGCATACCACTCTTTGAAATGTTTAAAATAGACAAAGAAATGCAGAATATAATACTCAAGAGCCCACAAGAACAAGATATCTATAAACTTGCTCGATCAAGAGGAATGCTCTCTATTCGTGAGGATGCCATTATTAAAGCTTTTAATGGTGATATTCCTTTACAAGAGATTTATAATTACTAGAGCTATAGGAAAAGGTATATAACTATATTATAATATTCTCATATGGAACCTAAAAAGAAAATCTTTATTATCGACGACGACAGCTTCCTTCTTGATATGTATGCATTAAAGTTTAACCAATCAAACTTTAATGTAACGACAGCACTCGGTCCAGAACCAGCACTTGCGAAATTCCATGAAGGCTTTGTGCCAGATGTAATACTTCTAGATATTGTTATGCCTGTCATGGACGGATTCGAGCTTATAGAGAAAATGAAAGAAGAAAAAATAGCCCAGGATGCTATTGTCATAATTCTTTCTAACAGAGGACAGCCTTCTGATATCGCAAGAGGTGAATCTCTAGGTGCTGCGGGGTATATAGTCAAAGCATCTAGCACTCCGTCAGAAGTTATTGATAAAGTAAATACGATTATTAATAATCTAAATAAAAAGTAAAATGAATCATCAAAAGCTAATAGAAGAATTGTTAACAAGCCTTATGCACGAAGATGGATCAGACTTGCATTTAGGAGCAGGAAGAAAGCCAGCAATGCGTATCAATGGCCAACTCCTTTTTCTTGTTAACCAAGAAGTATTATCTAAAGATGACATGGTAGGTATTCTAAATATTCTTATCGGAGCAAAAAGAACAGAGAAATTTATAGAAGAGAAAGAAGTTGATTTCTCGTATTCCTTCAAAGGAGTTACACACCTCCGTGGCAATGCCTCATTCCAGCGTGGACAGATATGCATAGCTCTACGTTTGATTCCGAAAGCGAAATCTATAGAAGAGTTAAACCTGCCCCCAATTCTTACAAACTTCACCCAAAAGAATCAAGGATTTTTTCTTTGCGTAGGACCTGTTGGTCAAGGAAAGTCTACTACACTATCGACAATGATAAATATGATCAACAAAGAACGCGCCGCTCATATTGTTACAATTGAAGATCCTATTGAATTCGTTTATGAACCAGATAAATCAATCATCGACCAACGTGAGGTAGGGGATGACACAAAGGATTTCTCTGTAGCACTCAAGGCGATTTTCCGTGAAGACGTAAATGTCATATTTATTGGTGAAATGCGAAGCCCTGATACTATTGCAGCAGCTGTTACTGCTGCTGAAACTGGCCACTTGGTTTTCTCCACACTTCACACAAACAACGCTGCTCAGACTATTGATCGTATTATCGATTCATTCCCGCCAGGACAGCAGGACCAAATACGTCTTCAGCTATCTTCGAGTTTACTAGGAGTATTTTCTCAGCGTCTAATCCCTCGTATTTCTGGTGGACGTATACCTGCTTATGAACTTCTTATAAATAATAATGCAGTCGCCAATCTTATTCGTGAGAAGCGTACACATGAAATTAGTAACGTCATCGAAACATCTTCTGATCAAGGTATGGTAGATATGAACCGATCCCTAGTTGAACTAGTTCAGAGAGGCGAGATTAGTATGGAGTCTGCTTATCAGTATTCTATTAACCCTAAGGCTCTTGAGCGTATGCTATAAAATATGATATTTAATTACGAAGCCATATCAAATACAGGAGAAAAGAAAAAGGGTACCGTAGAGGCAAGCTCTAAAGATACAGCTATTGCTGCTGTTCAACATAGAGGCCTTATCGTAGTATCGGTTCATGAAGAGACAGAAAAGAAGGGATTAATGCAATTATCTTTCTTTGAGAAAAGTGTTGCTATGAAAGACATAGTTATTATGTCTCGTCAGATCTCTACTCTTTTTGAAGCACAAGTTTCTGCACTCAAAGCTTTTACTTTACTTGCTACTAATACTGAGAATAAAGCATTAGTCAAAGTATTGACTGCTGTATCAGATGATATTTCATCAGGTGTATCTATTTCAGGAGCTCTCGCTAAGCACCCAGAAGCTTTCTCAAATTTCTATGTAAACATGGTCAAGTCTGGGGAAGAATCAGGTAAGCTTACTCAGACATTCTCATATCTTGCTGAGTATCTAGATCGCCAGTATCAGCTTACTTCTAAGACAAAGAATGCTCTCGTCTATCCAGCCTTCGTAGTTGTTGTGTTTATTATTGTCATGACTATGATGTTCGTGTTCATTGTGCCTAGGCTTGCTGTCATTATTAAAGAATCAGGACAAGATATACCTTTCACGACCCAGATTGTCTTGGGCTTAAGTGACCTACTTGTTCATTACGGCATATTTATATTAATTGCAGTAGCAGTGTTTGTAATGTACATATTTAGATTGAGCCGTTCACATTCTGGAAAAATGTATCTTGATAAATTAAAGTTATCAATACCAGTTTTGAAAAATATTTATACGAAATTATATTTATCTCGTATTTCTGACAATATGGACACAATGCTCTCCTCTGGTATTCCTATCGTTCGTGCGATTGAGCTCACTTCTGATGTAGTAGGGAATCGTGTCTATGAAAATATTTTAAAAACAGTCATGGAAGAAGTGAAAAGTGGTAGTTCGTTCTCTGAATCATTATCTAGGTATCCTGAAATTCCTCCAATTATGTCTGGTATGGTACGTGTAGGAGAAGAGACTGGTTCAGTTGGAAATATTCTAAAGACACTCGGGCATTTCTATAGCAGAGAAGTAAATGATGCTGTCGATACTCTTGTCGGTCTTATTGAACCACTTATGATTGTTGGTCTTGGTCTTGGGGTTGGTCTCCTTTTAACTTCAGTTTTGATGCCGATATACAACGTCGCTGGAGGAATACACTAAAAGATATCCACAGTAAGGCCCATATTGCGCTTTTTAAAGCTTTTCATGATATAATAAGGGTATTAAAAATAAGGTCGCGTCTTTTATAAAAGACACAATTAATAGTATTAAATTTTAGTATGAATAAAAATAAAGGTTTTACGCTTATCGAACTCTTGGTCGTTATCGCTATCATCGGAATCTTAGCTTCAGTCGTTCTTGCTGCTCTATCAAGTGCTCGTTTGAAGGGTCAAGACGCGGCAGTTCAATCTCAGCTTTCTTCAATGAGAGCACAGGCTGAATTGTTCTACAGTACAACAGGTAACAATAGTTATGGTACAGCGGGTGCTACATGTACAACAGCTGGATCATTGTTCGTAGGTACAAACTCTCTAGCTACTCTTCTTGCGGCTATAACTACAGCAAAAGACTGTGGAAATAGTACATCTGCTTGGTCAGTAGCTGCAGCTGGTGCAACTACAGGAGTGTTCTACTGTGTTGACAGTACTGGTGTTTCTCGAAGCAAGAATGCTGCAGGTACAGCATATGATGGTTTGGTAACTGGAGCAGGTGTAACTACTCCTGCTCACACAGCAGCTGGTTCTACTTCTTGTCTATAATAGAGAATTTGGTAACATCAAAAATCCACCCTTTTAGGGTGGTTTTTTGATGTTACCAATGTTACAATATAGGAATAAGTTTTTAGTTTAAATTATTAATTTAATTTTTATATATTTATGAATAAAAATAAAGGTTTTACGCTTATCGAACTCTTGGTCGTTATCGCTATCATCGGAATCTTAGCTTCAGTCGTTCTTGCTGCTCTATCAAGTGCTCGTTTGAAGGGTCAAGACGCGGCAGTTCAATCTCAGCTTTCTTCAATGAGATCTCAAGCTGAACTTTACTATAGTACAACTGGAGGCAATACTTATTTAGTAGCTGGTGCTACTACACCAGTAGCTACTTGTACAGATGCTTCATCTCTATTTGATCCTGCAGGGACAAACTCACTAGCTACGCTTATAAGTGCAATCACTACTACAATGGATTGTGGAGCTGATGCGTCATCATGGTCTGTAGCTGCTGCTGGGTTCTCTCCGGGTACATTTTATTGTGTTGATCATAGTGGTGTTTCTCGAAGCAAGAATGCTGCAGGTAATACTTACACTGGTGTTGTGGGTACTGATACTGGTGCTACTTACTTTGCTCACCAATCTGCTGGACAATCTTCTTGTTCTTAATTTAAAATTATATCTATGAATAAAAATAAAGGTTTTACACTTATTGAACTGATGGTTGTAATTGCTATTATAGCTGTACTCGCTGCCATTGTTCTAGGTTTGCTCAACTCTTCCAAAGCAAAAGGTAATGACTCAAAAGTTGTTTCTCAACTAAAGTCTATGGTAAACCAAGCACAGTTATTTACTGGGCCTTCCATTAACCCTACTAATAGCTGGTCAACATGGCCAGTTAGTGATTTCTCTTTGCATAGTCATGTTGGCTTATTTTGGAATGATAACTCTGCATCAAATAGTCTCTATAGACTAGCATCATCTCTTCCATCAGGCACAGTTATTTATTATTCTGAAGAGAATAAACTTCCGCTGGCCGGTGGTAGATGGGCTATCGCGGCTTCAACTTCTACTGGGTCATTCTGTGTAGACTATACTGGAGTAGGGAAAGCTAAAAATACTGGATCTCCTATGGTTGTTGGTACTGCTTCTGGGCAATGGCCAAATCTACAAAGCGCAACTAATCCTGCGTATAGTTGTAATTAGTTTCTAATACTAAAATACCCCCTCAATAAGGGGGTATTTTAGTATTAATTTTTATAAGGTAATGGTATAATAAACACATGTACACCCTTGTTGTAATTTTCATTTTTCTTCTTGGTACTATTATAGGGAGTTTTCTAAATGTTGTTATATATAGATTTGGCACTGGCAAATCTATTGTAGCTGGTCGCTCAATATGTATGACTTGTAACAATAAATTACGTTGGTATGAATTAATACCAGTGTTTTCTTTTCTAATACAATCTGGCCGTTGTCGAAGATGCGCAAGCTCTATATCACATCAATACCCGATTGTAGAATTTATTACTGGGGTAACATTTACTCTTACCGTTCTGCATCTCTTTCCGATTCTCGCTTTTTCTCAAAACTTGTACTTTTTACTTGTGACATTCTATTCATTTGTTTTCTGTCTACTAATCGTTATATCTGTGTATGATCTTCGTCATAAGATTATCCCAGATAAGCTTGTTTATGTTTTCATTTTTGTATCTTTCCTCTCTCTTTTTATAAATTATACTAATGCTGGCTCGCTTCTCTCCTTGCCATCACCCATGCGTCTAGTTGCTGGTCCGCTATTTGCTCTACCTTTTGCTCTTTTATGGATGCTAGGGCGAGGTAGACTGATGGGGCTCGGTGATGCAAAGCTTATACTCGGAATTGCTTGGTTACTACCACCGCTCGCAAGTCTTGCTGTAATCACCATGTCTTTCTGGGTGGGATCTATTGTGAGTCTTGCTCTGATGTTTTTCTCAAAGAAAAGAATGGGAATGAAAACAGAAATACCTTTTGCCCCCTTTCTAGTAGTTAGTGTGTTCATTGTCTTTCTTTTTAATCTCGATATATTTTCTTTAGCAGCTCTATTTCATTTATAATTAAATGCTTAAATATTTTAATAAAAATAAAAAGTTTATAAATTATCAATCAGGCATGACTCTTGTTGAGCTTCTGGTTGTCCTTGCTATTTTTATGATAGTGGCTGGCCTTACAATATTTGACTATGGAAGATTTCGCTCATCTGTCTCTCTGCAAAACTTAGCCGATGATATAGGTCTCGCTGTTCGCAGTGCGCAAAACTATGCTATTGGTGTACATAGTTCACAATCATCGAACTTTTCGAATGGTTATGGAATACATTTCTCGACAGCAAATCCTGTGGCGACTAGCGTTCGTGCTGGTTCGAATAAATCATTTATAACTTTCAGCGATTTGAATGCAAACAAAGTATATGACTATCCAGCTCTTCCACCACAATCAGCATCATCAATATGTAATGCAACGACACTTATTTCTGGAGATGAATGTACAGACATGCTCAATATTACTAGTGATGATATAATATACTCTGTGTGTCCTACGGGTGCGGAGTGTTCGCCTGGTAATTATGTAGATATAACTTTCATTCGCCCAAATCCAGACGCTCGTGTTTGTATCGGTACAGTTGGAAGTTCTTGCTCTGTACCTACTTCTGGTAGTGTTGACGTAAGAATAAAGAATAACCAAAGTGGAGATATAAAAACTATAACTATTTCAAGCACAGGACAGATTAGTATTAAATAATATGCAATTTATTAAAACAAAAACTAAAGGATTCACTCTCATTGAAATCATGGTGGCAACTTCTATCTTCATGGTTATCATGCTTATAGCTCTTGGGGCGCTTATTTCTTCTTCTGATACAGCCAAGAAATCTCAAGCACTTAGATCTGCAATGGATAATGTAAACTTTGCGATGGAGAGCATGACGAGATCTTTGCGTATGGGTACTGACTACGCATGTGTTATTTCTGGCGACAGTATGTCTATACCTGCAGCTGCTAATGCTAGTTGTCCTTTAGGTGGGGGAGCTATTGTATTTACTCCCGCTGATCATATTCCTAGTGCACCACTGCGTAATGCTGCTTATACTCTAAACCCTAGAGGTGACGGTACTTTTGTTCTTAAGCGTTGTACACCAAACTCTAGTACAAATACTATAGAGTGTACTGATATGGTTTCTCGTGATGTGGATATACAAACTTTGAAATTCTTTGTAAACGGCACCGATATATCTGATCAAACACAACCAAGTGTTTATATTTCAATAAAAGGTACGGTTACAGTAAAAGGTGTACCAAATACTTTTGCTATCCAAACAATGGCCTCACAACGATCAAGCGAATAATATGAAAATCTTACACAAACAAAAAAATAAAGGCTTTACTCTTATCGAAACAATGATTGCCGTTTTTATACTTGTTATTGCTATGCAAGGCATGCTCGGTCTTATAGCAAGTAGTCTGTTCTCTGCTCGTTATGCTAAAAATGATATTACGGCGAACTATCTTATTGAAGAAGCTGTTGATTATATTAGAAACAATAGAGACACAATAGCATTTCAACAAAATGACCCTACGACAAACAATGGCTGGAGTAATTTCTTGAATAATTATGGATACCCGAACTCTCGCTGTTTTTCAACTCCTAATGGTTGCAAGATGGATATAACTCCTGACAATATGTCTTCTCAGCCTATCACTATATGCGATGGTTCAAATCATGGTTTTGGCACAATTGGTTGTGAAGTTTTTAATTATGATGAAAATGGAGGCAATAATTTTTATACGTATTTAAATCCTAGTGGTTCTGTTAAGAGTAATTTCAAAAGGCAAATTGTAATGTTTATGAATAATGCAGATGAGCTTAATATAAAAGTAACTGTAGAGTGGCTAAACGGTAATTTGGTCAGATCAAGAACATCAGAAGTTAGTCTATTAAACTGGAATAAATAATTTATGAAAAAATTTAACATAAGAGCAATTTTAAATATTAAACAAAAATCCGAGCAGCATGGATATGCTATTTTGTTTGCTGTAGTAGTAGTAAGTATTATATCTATGATTGCAATAGGACTATCTAATACTACATATAAGCAGCTTGTGTTATCATCTCTTGCTAGTGATTCTCAATTGGCTTTTTATCAATCTGATACTGCCACCGAATGTGCCTTGTATATGGACAATGTTGTAGGTGTTGCCAATATACCAATGCTCTCATCTTGGGATTGCGGTAAAGAGCATTTCGATTTCTCTGGAGCAGCTGATACTGGCCAACTATATAAATTCAATAGCACTAACAGTTCTACAACAAAACCATGTTTTAATTTCAGTATAAATAAAGTTTCTCCTGACCCAGCATTTAGTACTATAATACTTGCTAATGGCTATAATAGCTGTGCGCTATCAAACCCTAAAACAGTTGAGCGTACCATTGAGGTTAAATATTAAACTTTATGGATAAAAAGGATGCTAAAAACCGAATACAAAAACTTCGGGAGGAAATTTCTAGACTAAGATTTTTGTATCACGTAGAAAATAATCCACAAGTTACAGATGATGTCTATGAATCCCTAACTCGCGAATTAAGTGAACTTGAAGATAGTTTTCCAGAATTTGCTGATCCAAATAGCGCCGTTAATCGTGTTGCAGGGAAACCACTATCATCTTTTAAGAAAGTTAAACACAGCAGGAGAATGCTTTCTCTTAATGATGCTTTTAGTAAAGAAGAAGTTCGTGAGTGGGAAACTAGAATAGGTAAACTTATTGATTCACCTCATACGTATTTCTCTGAGTTAAAATTGGACGGTCTAGCTATTTCTCTAATCTATAAAGATGGCCTATTTGTCCAAGGTGGAACACGAGGGGATGGATTTATCGGTGAAGACATAACAGAGAATCTAAAGATGATAGAAACAATTCCTATAAAGCTCAAATCACCATACCCAAAAAATTTAGAAGTTCGTGGTGAAGTAGTAATGCCAAAGAGAGTGTGGCGTTCTCTAAATAAAATACAAGAAAAAGATGGTAAGACTCTTTTTGCAAATACTAGAAACGCTGCAGCAGGATCACTACGACAACTTGACCCAAGCATAGTAAAAGAAAGAAAATTAGATTTCTTTGCTTGGGATCTAGAAGAATCAGATGATATCCCAGTAAAGACCCATTCGCAAAAACATAAGTATCTACGAGGTCTTGGTTTCCAAGTCGCACCATACGAAAAAAAGTCTTCAAATCTTTCTGGTATATATTCTTTTATTGATGAGATAGGTAAGATAAGAGATAAATTACCATATGGCACAGATGGAATTGTTATTTCTGTAGATGAGTTAGATTTGCAAAATATTATTGGTGTTGTTGGTAAAGCGCCTAGGTATATGGTTGCTTATAAATATCCTGCTGAACGTGCAACAACAACTGTGACTGACATTACTGTAAATGTTGGTCGCACTGGTGTGCTTACACCACTTGCTCATTTCAAACCAACGCTCGTTGCCGGGTCTACTATTTCAAAGGCAACGCTTCACAACATGGACCAGATAGACCGGCTCGGTATTCGTATTGGTGACACGGTTGTAATTCAAAAAGCAGGCGATGTTATTCCTGAAGTAGTAGAAGTTCTCTTAAAAATGCGCACAGGCAAAGAAAAGAAATTTAAAATGCCATCAAAGTGCCCAGTCTGTGGATTTGATGTTGAGAAAAGGTTAGGAAGTTCGCTAGCTACCCATTCTGTTGCGTATTATTGCACAAATAAAAATTGTCCGGCGAAGAACAGAAGGGGAATGCATCATTTTGTAAATATTTTTGAGATTTATACTGTTGGGCCCAAGATTCTTGATCGATTAAAAGATGAAGGTCTTATAAGTGACGCATCCGATCTATTTACTCTTGAAATTGCCGATTTGTCTGGCCTCGAACGTTTTGGCGAAAAGTCTGCGGAAAATATCATCTCTTCAATAGCGTCCCATAAGAGAGTTTCTCTATGGCGATTTATTTATGCCCTAGGTATTCTCCATGTCGGTGAACAGACGGCTCAAGATATAGCCAACCATTTTGGAACTCTTGAGAAGATAATGAAAGCAACAGCTATAGAAATAAATAATATAGATAATATCGGCCCAGTAGTTTCAAAAAGTGTATATGACTTCTTCACTCATAAAGAAAATAATGCTTTCGTAAAAAGGTTGCTTGATAATGGCGTGATTATAGAAAAAGTCAAAGCACAAAAAGGAGGTAAATTTCAAGGTATGACATTCGTTCTTACAGGCACACTTTCTTCTATGGGGCGTGATGAAGCTAAGCAAAAAATCACAAGTTTGGGCGGCAAAGTCTCAAGCTCAGTGTCTAAGAATACGAGTTATGTAGTCGCCGGCAAAGAACCTGGAAGTAAATATGATGATGCGATTAAGCTCGGAGTAAAAACTCTAGATGAATCAGCATTTCTGAAGATACTTTTATAAAAGCTTAAAAATATGCTATTCTGAGGAAATGCAATTAGAAGATATTAAAAAGCTTGCCAATATGGCACGCCTAGATATGACCGATCAAGAACTCACAGAATTAGCTAATGATTTTGAGCCTATTTTAGCTTATGTTGGCCAAGTTGGAGAAGTGGAACAATCACAGGCAAAAGTAGAATATACTCTAGAAAATGTAATGCGTGAAGATATTGCTACTAATAAAACAGGGGAATATACAGATAAGATTATTGAACAAATGCCAGATTCCCAAGATGGATTCCTGAAAGTTAAACAGATTCTATGATAGACCTAAAAAATCTCACAATTGAAAAAGCCCACACCCATTTTAAAAATGGCGATTTTTCTGTTACTGATTTAGTAAATGCATATCTTGAAGTTATAAAAGAAAAAAATAAAGATATAAATGCATATCTTGAAGTTTATGATGATGTACTATCTCAAGCAAAAATAGCAGAAGAGATGTTTAAGAGTGGCAAAGCCACACTTATGACTGGTATACCTGTTGCTCTTAAAGATAACATGCTTGTAGATGGTCATATTGCTTCTGCTGGATCAAAAATATTAGAGAATTACAAAGCTACATACGATGCTTCCGTAGTTAAACAATTAAAAGAACAAGGGGCAGTTATTATGGGTCGTGCGAATATGGATGAATTTGCCATGGGCTCATCTACTGAGACAAGTGCATATGGAATTACTCGTAATCCAGTTAATAGAGATTATGTCCCAGGAGGTACTTCTGGTGGGTCTGTCGCTGCTGTTGCTATGGATGGTGCTCTGGTCTCTCTTGGTAGCGATACGGGTGGATCAATTCGTCAGCCAGGATCATTTTGTGGAGTAGTAGGAATGAAGCCAACTTATGGCAATGTGTCTCGTTTCGGCATTGTGTCTATGGCTAGCTCCTTGGATCAAGTCGGTCCAATAGGTAAGACCGTGAGAGATGTAGAAATATTATATGATGCGACGAGTCGATATGATAGCAATGATAGTACTTCAATTCCAAAAGAGAAAAGAGATAATTCATCAAAGATGAAAAAGAAAATAGGTGTCCCACGATCCTTCTTGAAAGGGGATGGAATAGATAAAGAAGTATTGAAAAATTTTGAAGAGGGTTGTGATAAATTAAAATCGGCTGGATATGAACTTGTAGATGTTGATCTGCCACTTATAAAATATTCTCTTGCTGTCTACTACATAATAATGCCTGCTGAGGTATCTAGTAATTTGGCTCGTTATGACGGTATGCGCTATGGCTTATCAGTAGAATCAGATAAATTATATGACGTATATGCAAAGAGTCGTGGTCAAGGATTTGGCAAAGAAGTAAAACGTAGAATACTCCTAGGTACATACATACTATCACATGGATATTATGATGCTTATTATAATAAAGCCGTAAGTGTACGTGAAGCTATCAAAGCTGAACTGCGTGGCGTTTTTGAAAACGTAGACGCTATCATTACTCCTACTGTACCATTCCCACCATTTAAATTTGGAGAGAAATCAAATGATCCTATTGCTATGTATATGTCAGATTTATTTACTGTACCAGCAAATATTATTGGTGTTCCCGCAATTTCTATACCATCAGGTTATACAGAAAGTGGATTACCCCTAGGGTTCCATATAATGGCTCCACATTTTCGTGAAGATATACTATTTACTATCGGTAAAGACTTTGAGAATGAAGCGAAAAGCTAGTATAATACAAACATGGATCAGCAAGGTATTGCCCAGCCTCTTTTAAACAAACCGGTCTTCGACCCCACATATCTAAATATTGAATACGTCTTCAATAAAATACTAGCTGTTATAAAACCTATAATAGCTTTCTTTTCTGATCCTCATACTTGGGTTGTGCTCGGGATTGTCTCATCCTGTATATCTATATTATTTATTGCAGTTATAATATTCTCTCTTGTGCGAATGAGAGAAATTCAAATGCACGAAAAGCATGAACTTGATCATGAAATAAATGAAGCCCTTGCTCGTGACAAAGAAGCTATCCGTAATGATAATCCACGCTGGCACTACATACTTACTCTTATTGAAAGTTCCAATGAGTCTGACTGGCGCGTAGCTATTATTGAAGCTGACTCTATGCTAGAAGAACTATTACGCGAAAAAGGTCTAACAGGAGAAGGTGTAAGTGAGCTCTTGGAGTCTGCTCGCGATAGTGGATACAGAAGTATACAAGGCGCTTGGGATGCACACATTGTCCGTAATCAGATAGCTCACTCCGGATCTGAATTTTCACTCACTCAGATTGAGGGAAGGAGAGTGATAAAAATGTATCAAAATTTCTTTGAAGAGTTGGAAGCTATATAAAGAAAAATCGCCATTAATGGCGATTTTTCTTTTATGCGCAGTCGAAGGGACTTGAACCCTCAACCTCCCACGTGACAGGCGGGTGCTCTAACCAGTTGAGCTACGACTGCATTTATTTTTTGTCGGGCAATAACTCAAACTTCCGACTGGTGTCGGCGACAGGGAATGATCCTGTGACCTCGGGCTTATGAGTCCCGCGCTCTACCAACTGAGCTACGCCGACATGAAAAACGTAAACTTTCGACAATGAGACATATAATGGCATGTCACTTGCCGACTTGTTGCGGGGCCTGGAATCGAACCAGGGTCTTAAGGTTATGAGCCTTACGAGATACCATTTCTCTACCCCGCTATAATAACACAATTATACCAAATCTGACTATAATAAAACGCTCCTAAGAGCTTACTCGCTATTATACTTAAAATAGGAGATTTTGCAATAAAATATATTAAATTACTTATTTATACACAATAATATATACATTCAATGCCCACTATTGTATAATTACTCTATTAATATAAATAACTATAATCATGAAAATGAAAAAGCTTCATCAGCATCTTGAGAACAATCTAACGTGGTATAAAAAGTGGCATGAGACAGAACATCATAAAGTTGTGCATTACGCAATATTAGCTTTAACTGTGGCTTTTACTGTCGCTAGTATTATCTCTTCTACTCCGACTAAAGCATCTGTAACTACTTATTATATAGACGCAACTAATGGCTCAGACTCTTATGATGGCAAGTCATTGACGCATGGTGCGGGTACAACTGGTCCATGGAAAAATCTCACCAAGCTCGAAACAGCAAACCTCTTACAGCCAGGGGATACCGTCTATATCAGAGGGGGGGTATACAACTCTACAAAAACTTCAAGTGATGCAGTGCATCTGTTGCTCCAAAATATCAATGGTACTGCAACGAATCCAATTACAATTTCAGCATACCCTGGTGAAAAGCCGATCTTTGACCTTGCGAGTGTGGGTGCGCCAAACCCTGCAGGACACTATGCCTACGCAATGATTCTCTCAAATAGTAAGTATGTACACCTCAAAGGTTTGACACTGCGTAACTTGCTTCAGGATCCATCAGGGCTTGGCATCTCTCGAGGGTTTATTCTTCAAAATTCAAGCAACAACACTATTGAAGGTTTCGATATATACAACATGGGAGGGACAGGATTTACGATTGAAGGTGTCGCAGGAAGTAACGACAACCTTGTCTTGAACGTTGATTCTCACCACAACGGTGACCCGCTCAGTCGTGATACATCAGCTGATGCT
Organism: uncultured Candidatus Saccharibacteria bacterium; assembly: GCA_964631935.1. Lineage (GTDB taxonomy): Bacteria > Patescibacteriota > Minisyncoccia > Phycocordibacterales > UBA9973 > UBA8515. Next base: position 1,291 of record CAZWAV010000006.1, on the reverse strand, counting down.
ATTGGTTCTGATCACTGGGACAACGCCGACGGCTTTGCTTCTACAAGTAATGCGACGGTAGACCCGAATAATTCAACGAGAAATGTCTTTGAAGGATGTCGAGCGTGGCTCAACTCTGACGATGGATGGGATTTTTATGGAAACAATGGCGTGTTTACATTGAAAAATAACTGGTCATTTTGGAATGGGTACAAACCATGGGGTCCGACTGCAACACAAGTAAGTCCATCAACAATGACAGTAGGAGACCCTTCTATTTTCCGCACATCAAGTAGTTATTTGGGAAGTGGAGGAATAGGATTTAAATTTGGTCCTGCGAGCACACAAGCCTTCACTACTACTACCAAATACGCAGTAGGGAATGTCTCTTTCCAGAATGGTGCGATGGGATTTTCTTCAAACAGCATGAACGCGCTTACGACACGACATGAGCTCTACAACAATATCGCGTACGATAACTTCAACGATGGATTCTCATGGGGTGCGGGGTACTCTGCCGGCGTTGCACAAGTATTTAAAAATAACTGGGCATGGAATAACAATACAGGAGAGTCGGGTGGAAACTTAGCGTACGATGGATTAGGCGGTAATATGTCAAATAATCTATGGATGCCAATCAACTACGGTACAGTATTTGGAAACCTCTTCTCAACAGTTCTTCAGGTAAGTGAGGCAGACTTCCTGAGTATTTCATCTCTTGGAAGTGATGGACCTCGCCAGGCAGATGGATCAAAGCCAAATTTGAATTTCCTCAAACTTGCCCCAAGCTCAGATCTTATTGATAAAGGGGTTGCAATCACTGGACTTCCAACCACTCTAGTTGGGGCTGATTCAATAGTGACATTCCCCAATGGAATCCTTCCATTCAACGGAACCAAACCCGACCTCGGTGCCTACGAATATGGAACTTCAGACACCATATCTCCTATTACATCTATTGCATCTCCAATAAACGGAGCACCAGTCCTCGGTACCACACAACAAGTAGCAGCTAATGCTACAGATAATGTAGGTGTCACTAAAGTAGAGTTCTACATAGATGGTACAACTACATTACTAAACTGTACTCCAAACCCAGACACTACATCACCATATCTATGTATCTGGAACACTACAACAGTCTCAAACGGTACCCACACAATTACATCTAAAGCCTATGATGCTGCTGGTAACTCAGGTATATCTTCTGTAGTTAGTGTGAATGTAAATAATGCTCCAAGTGATACGGTGGCACCAACATCTGTTTCATTAACAGATCCAACTGGTGGAATGACTATCACTGGTACATATC
>CAZWAV010000005.1:0-41890 GCA_964631935.1 uncultured Candidatus Saccharibacteria bacterium | reverse complement strand
GAGCCCTCGAGAACACGCCATCAGCATCAGGAGCGAACTCGTCACCTGCACAGTCGGTATCCAATTCTTCCCAGCGAACGTAGCGTTCGGGGTGAACCAGAGCCATACAGCCGATAGCGAATGCACCTAAGCCGAATTCGTTGCTTGCGAAGGTTTCCCTTACTCTGCGAACGGATTTGCCGCGGTGACGCATACCGTACTGCACTGCGATAATCAGAATGTCGCCCTGTTGTTCGGATTCCAGGTGTTCCAAGAAGTCAACAGTGCGTGCATGCTGACGCAGTTTGCTGGGTACGATTTCACCGTTGCGGTAGTTGTAGAAACTACGGCTTTCGGCTAACTTCGTGTGCACCAACTTCACCGTTTCGCAATACTGTTCGGCTTTGTCGGTGATTGCAGGAAACTGCTGTTTGGCAACCGCAGATACTTTCGGGATAGCGAACCATCCTTCAGAGCCTTCAGGGAGCGCAGGCAGGTTTTTGGCAAATTCCAATGCCTGTGTCGGATCAAGTCCGAACATGGTGGCAATTGTTTTTACCTGTTCCGCAATCGGTTTCGGACCTTTGTACTCTTTGGGGTAGGTGTAGTTTGAGGACACCACCTCATTGGCGTACTGGTTTGTAGCCGAATGCTTTTGAATCAGATCGCCAAGCTCTTTCCAAAACTCACGGCTTTCGTTAAGGCGTTGTGCGGAACCATCGGCTCCGTCAGTCAGTTGTTGTTTGTTGTACACAGCACGCCATTTGGCTGTGGCATCAAGACCCTTGGGGTCATCTGACGTGATCAACTTTTTAGTCGTCATCATCTTTTCCTTGATTTAAAAATTAAAGAACTGGGTCCCGACACCCAGCCTCGAAAGTTAGATAGAGGTCGGGTATCGTTTATCAGTACCATTGTATCACGAAACACTACTTTTGTCAATCATCTGAGATACGGTAATTCTTTAATAAAGACAAGCATAATTAACCAATCAATCTCACCTTATTCTCAACATCCACATAATCGCTATAGTACAAAATATCATCATCGTCACAGCCATAGTTTCTATCGGTACTAACCCATGCTATTAGGACTGTTCCCTCATTCGCATGTTTATCAAGTGTTGAGTTCACAAGGAGTGAAAACGCATCAGCAAGGTCATCGTGCTTTTCAACACCAAAGCCAACGAGTTGTTCAATCAAATCTTCACAACCATGTCGTGGGAACTTAATGATCCCTGACTTAATAGAAGTTGAAGTGAGCGATAGTCTTGTTCGTTTATCTCCCTTAGGTTTAACCGCTTCTGCTTCCACACCGTTTAACTCAAGCATTTGTGGAAGTGCTTCTTGATACGCCACACTCTCCACAAAGAGCGTATCTTGCTTTCTCGGCATCTGCGTATTCTTGAAGTTCTTCATGAGTTCAACTTGTGCAGGAAAGTTTAGTTTCTGTTGTATTGGATTTGGGAGAATATAGATTCTCATTTTCTCTCTTCGACTATATACATGAGCTGAAACAATAGCGGTATAGTCTGCTGATTCTTTGGTTGAGATTGCAAGATCAACTCCTGCATAAGTTCCGCGATATCCTTTGTGTTTTGTACCAGGCAGTTCGTCATAGAATTGAATCCACTCAGGATAAATGACTTGATCGTCACTTGGAATGATACGCAAGAGATATTCTCTCTGCCATGATATCTCACTTGCCACATTCATTTTTTGTTCTTCTATGTCTTTAAGTTCTGGGTACTTCCCAGGCCATAGACAGTTATCTTCTGCATCTAAGAGTGGGTATTGTTTAAAGACACCTCTAGATCGCTTGTTATCAATGTCGTCCTTGATACGCATGAGGAGTGAGTCTTCATGGAGGAGGTTTCCGACAATGATCAATCTTGTTTTTCTATCTCCCGCAGGAATAACTTCACCATAGAGCCATTGGTATGTTTTATCCCGCCCCTCGCGCGTCTTAGTGGATTGTACGTCTTCTACGTCGTCACAGATTATGAGATCGGGGCGATGTTCATTATGTCGTGATCCACGAATACTCTGCTCGGTTGAAGCAACCGTAATTCTGGCACCACTTTTGTTGAAGACAAGGGAGTATGAACCCCATTCGTCACTTTCTTCTTGGAATGGTCCGAGGTCTTTCTTAAGAAGATCATTTCCTTCAAGCTCACTCTTAATATTCATCATGTGTTGCTTGGCTTGGATTCTCGTCTGGCAGAAAATCATGCAGAACTTCTTTTGTTGTTTTCCAAGGATTGCCCAAATCGGGTATGCAGTTGTCACCATGGTTGATTTTCCTGATCCACGAAATGCCACCACATAGAGATTCTCTGTGGCAGAAGTTTCAAGGTGGTGAATGATCTCTTTCTGAAAGTCCGCGGTCTCATACTTTACATAGTGGGCATAATAGAAGTGGAAGAAGTATAGAAAGCTATCTTTAGTGATAGATGTTCGTACTAACTTATCTTTCATCATTTTGTTCACTAAACTGGTTTCAATTATTTTAGTCATAATTATTGTTCTTTATTAATTCTTTTAATAGATTTGCTCTTAGTGATAGAAGCGAGTTTAAGAGCGTTCCGCACGATCTTGGCTTGTGATGGTGTGAGTGCTTCGCTTTCTTCTTTGGTCGTGATCTCAAGTTTGTTCTTGTAGTTATCATTTCGGTGGCGGAGCCAAAAGCTGATCGCAGGATAGTTCTTTTCCTTAATGAGTGTGAGCAACTGACTTTCACTCATGTCGTTCACCAATGCTACGCCGTCTTTAAGTGCTTGATCCATTTTCTTGCAGAACGAAGCATCGTCTTTTCGCCAACGGTATACACTATTGCGAGAGACACCTGTTTTTTCACAAGCAACTTGCACTATTGGTACCTTTGTTAGTTCTTCAAAAAACTGATCTTGGAGTTTATTTTTCTTCATAGAAGTTTTTGATTATCTCTGCTTTGCGACCTGTCAGTTTTTCGTATCTGCGAATTGCCAAGTCGCAGAACACAGGCTCAATTTCTAAGGAGTACACCTTGCGACCCAATTGCTCCGCACAGATCATGGTGCTAGCGGATCCTGAGAAGGCATCAAAAATAATGTCGCCTGGCTTAGTGCAACGCATGATGAATTTATGATGTAGTTCAGGATTCTTACTTGTTGGGTGTTCCATCTGATTCGATGGAAGTCGTTTGGTTGCCCAGAGGTTTGATATTTCTTCGAGTAGTTGGTTTCCTGTACTTAAATTTTTGTTTTGTATCTCATTGAGATTCTTAACCAAGTCAGACAGGTATGGAGATCCTTTGCTTCCATAGACACAAAATTCTGTGCACTTGTTGAAAGCGACAGTAGGGGTTGGCGAAGAATTGTTCTTCACCCATACATTAAGTCTTCTGTTCTTAATACCGAGTTCCATATACAAAGTTTGAAAAACCCATACCCATGCTTCATCAGCCCAGAATGCGACATGTAAGTCTTCAACAGATACGGAAAGTGCAGACTTCAAGACTTGTCGAATGAATTCAACGTACTCTTTTGGAGATTGGTTGTCGTCGAAAGAGCCACCATAGTTTCTGGTGTTACCAACGCCTTTGTCGTACGAAAGTCCGATGTTGAATGGTGGATCGCTATAAATAGCAGTTGCTCTATCATTACCGAATAGCTTCTGTACTGCGTGCATATCGGTTGAGCTTGCACAGAGTAACTTATGGTCACCCATGATAATGAGATCACCTTTTTGCACTACAGATGTCTTTATCTTTTTTATTTCCTTATCAACATCGAACTTGTCGTCTTCTGTATCTTTGTCTTCATCCCAAAACTTTGCGATTTCCATATCAGAAAATCCTGCAAACTTTATGAGATCTAAATCAAAGGACTTCAGCTTTTCAAAATCCCATTCGCCGTCATTCACATTACTCTCAAGAGCAATCTTGGTACACTCATCATTAGTGAGCGTACGATCTGGAACGAGAACAGGGACTTCCTTAATTCCTAATTGAGTGAGTGCAGTTTTTCTTTGATTCCCCGACAAAATTGTGTTGTCAGTATCAACCACAATCACACTATGAAAACCACTTTGAATGATTTTCTCTTTTAACTTTTCAAGAGCGACCTTTGTTATTTTCCTTGGATTTTCTTTCCAAGGAACAAGATCTTTAACCTCTCGAGTTTCTGCACGCCATTGTATTTTTTGCATGTAGTTTTTTGTTTGGTTAGTAAGTTAGATGACGAATCTACTATCTTAATCAAATCAAAATGGTACATACCCATGTAATTGACACGATAATGACATCGAACAGAAAAAACCGCTTATTTTCAAAGCGGTTCGACAGAGTTATCCACTCAAGATGGTGTCAACTTGAGAATTTACTCTCTTTCAATATGAATTTTAGGATTTATACGATAACCAGACCCTTTCTTACTATCAACAAGTTTTAATTTTTTAAGTTTCAAGGTGTTACGAGCATAGTCATTAAAAGTTTGTACTATTTTTGCAACAGCGGGATTTGTCGGACAGTCCAAAAGTGATCTCAGATCTTCAGTTTGTATATAACCTTTTTTATCTAAAAGTAAATCAAGCAGTTTCTTTCTTTTTCCATTCTCAGATATGTCGTATGAGTAAACTTTTCCGTCAATAACTCTATTGAGAGTTACGTCACTAGTCTCATACACAATAACAATGTCACTGTTTTGTACTTGTGTCGTCTTTTCTTTTTTAGCATTTAACTGTCGTAATTCTCTTAAGATTAAAACATCAGTAGGCACATAGTTTGCTATAACATAATTATTCTTTTCAGGAATTCCGATTCTAGTGAGTTCTGTCATTCGTTCTATGGTAGGTCGGATACTATCAATTACAACCTTCTGCTGTTCAGAAAACTTTTTTGCGATACCTTGAAGTTGCTCAAAGTGTTCTTTTGAGATGAGATCACCAACTGTTCGTGGCTTATTAGTATCCTGTGACATAAGGGAAGTATAGCAAATACTTGCTTTTTTGTATAGTATAATTTATACTATTTATACCATGACCAATAACCTTAGTGACAAAGACAAGAAAGCTTTTGCTCTTATCCGCAACAAGATTATCCATTATGGTGAAAGCCCTACCCTCCGTGAAATTAACGAAGTCACAGGGGGCAAATCTCCAAGATCCGCAAGCTTGGTAATCGACCGACTTGTAGAATCTGGTCTTATAAAAAAGAACGGGAGAAATATCATACTTGCAAATACATATAGTGAAAGTTCTGTAAGTACGATAGATATACCCCTCGTTGGTTCTGTTGCATGCGGAACGCCTATTTTTGCAGAAGAGAATATACAAACCTACATTCCAATATCAACGAGAATGGCTCAAAAAGGTTCAACATATTTTCTTCTCCGAGCGTCAGGTGATTCTATGGATCAAGCAGGAATCAATAGCGGTGATTTACTTCTCATAAGACAGCAAGATTCAGCAGAAAATGGAGATAAAGTTGTTGCCCTCATCAACGATGAAGCGACAGTAAAGGTTTTTGAAAAGACTCGTGATGCTGTCATCCTCCGACCACAATCGAAGAACAAAAATCACAAGCCCATTATATTAACAGATAATTGCATGATCCAAGGGGTAGTTGTTGCGGTGCTTCCATCGGATCTGTATTAAAAACATATGGCATATAGAAGTAAAATTTATACAGCATTTGATGCAGATAGTGATATTCACTATTATCGTCTTATGCAAGCATGGAAACAAAACGATAACACGGAATTTGATTTCAATAACGCACATGATTTAAACGATATTCGACCATGGAGTAGCGAGGACTCGATTAAAACAGCATTAAGAGAACGAATCAAAAATTCGAAAGTTTTTGTTTTATTGGTTGGAGAAAAGACGAAATTTCAAAATACTTATGTACGTTGGGAAATTGAGCAGGCAATAAAGCAAGGATTACCCATTATCGCTATCAATATAAACGGTAAAAGAGAAATGGATGACACACGATGTCCTCTTATTCTTAGAGATAAACTAGCTATCCATGTAACCTTTAATAGGGCTATTATTCAATACGCATTAGAAAATTGGCCATCTTCTCACGATGCTTATTCAAAAGAAGGTAAAGATGAGCCATATCATTATAAAGAGTCTGTTTATTCAAAACTTGGCTTATGATAAGTGGCCGCTGGTTTAAAACAAGTAGAGCATGGTCTATCGTAAAAGACGCTATGAGTGCCTTGGGTTTTCTTACGATTGTCATAACAATTGTAGAATTCTTTCCGTCACTAACGAGTTTTTCAACATTTCTAAAAACTAGATCTTTTTTATTTTTATTTACAATACTTTCTTTGATGTACGCAATTGTCAAAAATAGACCTAGAAATCATTTTATTTTTAAAATAAACAATCGCGACATAGAGCTTGGTCTGCATATAGGTAAGTTAGAAAGAACAAAATCAGCTTATATTGTTCCTGTTAATTCAGATTTTGACATGGATCTAAATGGGAGCGTACAAGCGTCACAGAGTGTTAAGTCAATGGTGATTAAAAAATATTTTGCTGGAGATCATAAAACACTACAACAGAAAATCACAAAAGAATTAAAATCAAAAATTTACTTAGCACAAAAAGAAAATAATACATACAAGCTCGGAACGACTGTTAGAATTCAGACAGATGACAAGAAGAAAACTTTTTATTTCGTTGTAAACTCTAAAAAACTTAACGACAGCCGTGTCGAAGCTCAGGAAAGTGGATTATCAGTTACATTAAGCGGTCTTTGGTCATACATATCTGAACATGGAGCAAAAGAGCACATTTCTATCCCGCTCTTAGGCACAGGTAATGGTAGATTAAAAATGCCGAGAGAAGAAGTCTACAAAGAAATAGTTAGATCATTTGTATCTTCCTGTGCTGGAAAAAGTTATTGTGAAAGAATGACTATTGTTTTAAGAGATGAAGATGTGACAAAGTGTAAGATAAACATTGAGGAATTAGTAGAATTTACTAAGCTTAATACAGAGTATGCTGATTTTGCTAAGTATGAAAAGCCTAGTAATACAAATTCAATAGAATAAAGTTACACTCAACTGTAACTTTATATAGCATATGGTGTGTAACTTTTGTCACTTTTTAGTCCGCACGAGACGCGTCGATTTAGTTTCTGAAAAAGTGTTAAAATAACCTTACTGGTCTTGTCCGAGCTTGGTTCTAACACGAGACCGCCCGCAAATAAAAAAGGTTGCCTTAAGGCAACCTTTTTTTATTAACTTAACCAGTCTTAACCAGAGGATTATACAAAGAGAAAATATTACCCTCAACATTTGCAACTAGCCAACTTAGGCTTACTGGCACTAATTCATTCTTAATAATAGTTAAGACTCCATCGTATCCTGTTATAAGGTTTTGTGGGTATATAACATCATTAGGATCAAGAGATATTTTCTGGCAGTCCATACAAGTTAGATGAACATTTGCCTGGCAACATATCCCCGGTTTACATCCAAATCCTTTAGGAGTAGGTAGTTCCAATTTTTTCTGTAAACACCTGTTTACTGTCTTTACAAAATTTTTCTGGTAACGAATTTCTACTTCAGAGAGTACATAGATACGCTCAACAAGGATTTCTTGCCTAGAGAGATTAACGATAGATTGCAGAATTTTCTTCATGTCGGTAATTTTTGGTTAATATTAGTAAGATCAAATTCCATCTATTTAAGCATGAATATAAGCACCTTGTCAAAATTATTAGTCTTGAACAGAATTTTTATTTTTAATGTATAATAGATAGCATATAACATATGGAAGACATCGAAAGCTTAAAAGCTGAGAATGAAAAACTAAAGAAAATAAATGCAGTTAAGTCTGACTTGATTTCTATTTCAGCGCACCAGCTGAGAACTTCTCTCTCTGCCCTCAAGTGGATTCTAAAAATGTTCATAGATAAGGATCTAGGTAAAATCACAAGTGAACAGGAAGGATTCATTCAGAAGGCACTCGATAGTAATGAGCGTATGATTACCCTTGTAAATGATTTACTTACACTAAGCCATGCCGAAGATGCTTCAATTAAATTTAATTTTGAGAAAGTAAATGTCTTGGAATTATTGGAGCAGACTATATTTGAATTCTCAGGTGAGACCCACAAGAAAGGCGTTGAGCTGATATTCTTAAAACCTTACACAGAAATCCCTCAGATTAATTGCGACATAGAAATGATCCGTGTCGTATTCCAAAACTTAATCGAGAATTCTATAAAGTATAGCCAGAGCGGTGACAAAGTATTGATATCTTTAAAGTTCAACAAGGAAGAGAACACTATTGAAATCTCAGTTCACGATACGGGTATAGGTATAAAAAAAGAGGACCAGCTAAAAATATTCGGAAAGTTCTTCCGAGCCGAAAATGCTATCGAGAAAGATTATGTTGGCTCTGGATTAGGTCTTTTTACAACCAAGAATATCGTTGAGCGCCATAAGGGTAAGATATGGTTTGAGAGTAATGGAGATAATGGAACAACATTTTTCGTTACATTGCCTATAGTTTAGGGCCTATGCTATAATTACGATTATGAAAAATAAGCGAAAGGTTTTAATAATAGAAGACGATAGTTTCCTCCAGGGCCTAGAAGTCGGCAAATTAAAAAAGGATGATTTTGAGGTAATTGTAGCTTCAAATGGTGATGAGGGCTTACAGAAGATCAACGAACCAGATATAGATTTAGTTCTCCTTGACCTTGTTCTTCCTCAGTTTGATGGATTCGAAATTCTTAGAAAAATCAGAGAGACACCAGCCACAAAAGATATCCCAGTAATCGTATTCTCTAATCTCTCAGAAGAAAAAGACATCAAGAAGGCAGAGAATTTGGGTGCTACAGACTTTATGGTTAAATCGAACTTCACTCTCGACGAACTAGTTGAGCACATAAACAAAATATTGAAATAAAGAAAGCCCCCAAATCGGGGGTTTTCTTCTGCATGTTATAATAGCCAAATGAGCAAAGCCCATAAAACCCGTACGATCATACTCCTTATTATCCTTATAGCTATCGGTGGTATTATTCTTTATGGCAATAATCCTACTCCATCCTCCACCTATGTACCTTACAGATAAAATTGAAAAACATTTCAGAATTGATGCGATTCAAAAAAAGGCTCTAGATCGCCTCTCTATTACCACTGTACACGACTTACTTTATTACTTCCCCGCTCGGTATACAGACATCTCAGAAGTCCGACACGTTAACACAGTAGAACCTGGCGAGACAGTGACGATACTGGGAACAATTTCAAAATTAAAAACAAAGAAAAGTTTCAAAAGTAAAATCCCTATGGGTGAGGCTGTACTCACAGATCTAACAGGCTCTATACATATAGTCTGGTTCCATCAACCATACTTAGCAAAAATGCTTAAAGAAGGATCTATAGTTAGAGTGACTGGCAAAATATCAGATAGCAAAACATACGGCCTAACTCTTACAAATCCAGAAATTAAACCTGAAGACATACTACCTATAGATCTCCATGATTCACTTTTTAATAAGGGTAATCGTGAGCATCAATTCGGCTATCCAGTATATGGAGAATCTCGTGGTATAACCTCTCTTTGGATTTACCATGCAATACAGAAAATATTAAAGAGTGATTGCGCAAAAGATATTATAGATTATATTCCAAAAGATATTATTGAAAAATACAAACTCCCGGCTCTACATACTGCACTCGTCTGGGTTCACATGCCTCAGAATAAACAGCATGCCGAAATAGCTCGCAAACGTTTCGCTTTTGAGGAAGTATTTTTCATACAGCTTGCAAGACAACAAGAAAAGAAAGCTTATCAAGATTTATTTTCATACAAACTTATTATTCCAGAGAAAGATATCAAGGATTTCATTTCGCGCTTTCCTTTTACTCCCACCAAATCGCAATCAAATACTATTCGTACAATACTAGACGACTTTAAAAAAGATAAACCAATGTCTCGACTTGTCGAGGGTGATGTGGGTAGTGGTAAGACATTTGTGGCTGCAACTGTTGCTTATGCTGTTATTAAAAATAGACCAACGGGACAGAACTTCGGCAACCTACAGGTTGCATATATGGCTCCTACTGAAGTATTGGCTACTCAACTCTTTGAGAGCTTCATACAATACTTTGAGCACACTGGTATTTCAATTGGACTCATAACTGGTAGTGGCTGCAGGAAATATCCGAGCAAAAGCGCACATTGGGAAAATGGTGCCCAAGTGAAAACGTGGACTCCGATTGCTAAAAATCAACTTCTCAAATGGGTAAAAAATGGAGAGATTCCAATAGTTATCGGTACTCATGCATTGATTTCAAAATCAGTAGAGTTTGAAGATTTAGGTTTAGTCATTATAGATGAGCAACATCGCTTTGGGACAAACCAGCGCATGAAGCTTGCCAAAAAAGAAGGCCACGCCCCTCACTATCTTTCTATGACTGCGACTCCTATTCCTCGTACGCTAGCACTGACTATTTATGGAGACCTAGATCTTTCTATAATCGATGAAATGCCAGCCGGAAGAAAAAAAGTTATCACTGAAATCGTCTCTCCAGCCAAACGTGCCGGTGCATATGAAGCTATCTTAAAAGAATTAAGCGAAGGTCGCCAAGCGTACGTCATTTGTCCGCGCATTGATGAACCGGATCATGACAAAGAGCAAGCGATTATTGCGAAATCTGTCCTTGCCGAGGCTAAACGATTAGAGAAAGATGTATTCCCCAACTATCGTATCGGTGTCATGCACAGCAAAATGACAAAGCAGAAAAAGGAAGACATTATGCAAGAATTCAAAGATCACGAGATAGATATTTTAGTCTCTACTTCTGTAATTGAAGTCGGAGTAAATGTTCCTAATGCCACTTCTATAATCATAGAAGGAGCGGAACGTTTTGGCCTTGCTCAACTTCACCAACTTCGCGGACGAGTAATAAGAAGTAACCATCAGTCATATTGTTATTTATTTGCTGATGCGAAAACAAACAAGACTATGGATCGATTAAAAGCTTTGGTAAAAGCCAATAATGGTTTTGAATTGGCTGAGCTTGATCTAACTCTTCGTGGTGCCGGGCTTCTTGGCGGAGATAAACAATGGGGCATTACCGATCTAGGAATGGAAGCAATCAAGAATATCAAGATGGTAGAAGCCGCCAGAGCAGAGGCAATCAAACTAATAGAAAAAGACCAGAATCTATCTGGCCTCCCTCTACTTTCTAAAGCACTCTTGGATAAAGATTTAGATCTTCATTTTGAATAGTCCACCCTCTTGGATTCGAACCAAGGACCCCAGAGGTATAAGCTCTGTGCTCTAACCAACTGAGCTAAGGGTGGAAAATGGTTAGTTTGCGAACTCATACATACTAACCAAATTTTGCTTATTTGTTAAGCTTTTACTTCTTCCTTCTTTTTAGGCACTATTCCGTGAGCATTTATTATTTGGTTATATTCATCTTGCTCAAGAGTTTCTACTTCTACCAATTTCTTTGCTATTGCATCAAGAGCTTGTCTTTTTTCAGTCAGAACTTTATTGGCCACAGAGAGCGCTGTATTCATAATCTTAGAAACTTCCCCATCAATAAGCGCGCTTACTCTTTCAGAATATTCTTTGTCATCTACTCCCCGACCGAACATTGTTCGTCCCCCATCACTCTCAAGAGCTATAGGCCCGATCTCATCACTCATACCCCATCGAGTCACCATTGCTCGAGCCATACTCGTCGCTACTTGCAAATCATTTGATGGACCAGTTGTTATATCTCCGAATATCATTTGCTCTGCTGCATAGCCTCCCATCGCCATAGCGATATCATCCAGGAATTCTTTTTTGCTTTGAAGTCTTCGCTCTTCAAGTGGAAGCTTGAGAGTATACCCACCAGCAGACCCACGAGATACGATTGAGACCTTGTGGACTGGGTCAGCATAAGGAAGTACAGATGCCACAAGTGCATGCCCTGCTTCATGATAAGCAGTAATTTCTTTTTCTTTTGTTGAGAGTAGGTGGCTCTTGCGCTCAGGACCCATCATGACTTTCTCTATCGATCGAATAAGGTCAAACTGTGCGACCTTCTTCCTATCTTCACGTGCAGCAAGTATTGCTCCTTCATTCATCAAAGAGTAGAGATCTGCACCAGAGAATCCAGGAGTACGCTCAGCAACAACTTTCAAATTCACATCTTCTGCAAATGGTTTTTTAATTGAGTGGATAGTTAATATTTCTTCACGATCAGCACGATCAGGTAGATCAAGTACTACTCGGCGATCAAAGCGACCCGGGCGAAGGAGAGCAGGATCAAGCACATCTGATCTATTTGTCGCAGCCATAACAATAACTTTTTCATTCGGTTCAAATCCATCCATCTCCACTAGTATTTGGTTTAGAGTCTGCTCGCGTTCATCATTTCCACCTCCGACACCACTTCCTCGCACGCGACCAACTGCATCTATCTCATCTATAAATATTATAGATGGTGATGCTTTCTTGGCCATCTTAAATAAATCACGTACGCGTGATGCTCCAACACCCACGAACATCTCTACGAATTCAGAACCAGATAAATGAAAGAATGGTACAGATGCTTCCCCCGCTACAGCTCGAGCAAGAAGTGTTTTTCCTGTACCAGGCGCCCCAGTAAGAAGTACGCCTTTTGGAATGCGTGCCCCGATGTCTAAGAATTTCTTTGGATTTTTTAGAAAGTCTACGATTTCTTTCAATTCTTCTTTGGCTTCTTTGGCACCTGCGACATCTTTGAATGTGACTCTATTATTTTTATCACTTGGGTCAGTGATGCGAGCTTTTGATTGTCCGAATGTAAATGCTTGCATGCCTTGGCCTTTAACTTGGCGAGATAGCATCCAGATAAAAAATACTACAAGTAATACTGGAAGTAAGAATGGCAAAATATTTAGCAACCAATATCCGAACCCACTTTCATCTTTGACTTCTATAGGAGTTGTCGCAAGCTGAGCTGGAGTCACACCGTAGTGAAACAATGTGTCAGATAGAGAGCTTTCTGCTTCTTTCTTAGCTTCACCTTTTGTATTGTCTTTATATGTCACCGTCACACTCTGGCCGACAACATCGATTTTTGTGATCTTACCAGCAATCAAATCATTGGCAACATCAGAAATAGCTAGGGGTTTTATCGTCTCAGGGGCTTTTGCGACAAGAGAATATACTATCGTAATACTTATAAATATAAATAGGGCGATTATGAGTTGATTGGCGATATTAGGTACCTTTTTAGGTTGTTTTTGTTTCTTATTTTTATCCATAGTCTGGTTATTATACACAAAATAGGGGTAAATAAAAAATCACAATATTTTAAAATATTGTGATTTTTTATTATGTGGAGATGGGCGGAGTTGAACCGCCATGCAAAAGAAGTTCATAGATGAGTCTACATGTGTAGCATGTTTGATGGGTTTAAATATTCATCCTAGGGAACATACAAAAAAGATGAACACCGAGCTCTTAATTGTCGGAATCTTATTCGAGCACTAAAAGATTCGTAACCCGATTAATTATGCCTCCCCTATGTATCGGATGTCGATAAGAGAGACAAACGCATGACCTAAGTTAGGCGAATGCGAAAGCTAAATCACGAGATGCAAAAGCATAAGGTGATTTAACTGAAGCGACTTTGTTTGCACTTAGTCTTTTCCAAGAAGTTTTAAAAGATTCCTGAGTACTTTACACGCACATCTATGATAACGAACCTTTGTCGAAGCCCGTCATCCCCATTATTTTCTTTTCAAAGAGTTACCGTTTATACTCGCGATCAATCTCACGAGCTACATCACGCTTCTTGATAGTCTCTCGCTTATCGTAATTCTTCTTACCCTTTACTACTGCAAGCTCTACCTTTATAAGGCGCCCTTTACTATACAACGATAGTGGCACCAGCGTCAAACCTTTCATATTGTCGCTTGGAGCAATTTCTTTAATCTGCTTTTTGCTCAAAAGTAATTTCCTTGTCCGAGTCGGATCGTAATCGAGTGGAGTATTGCCGACTTGATATGGAGGAATCTGCATGTTCATAAGGTATACTTCCCCACCACGAACTATTGCAAATGCACCAGCTAGTATCGCTCGGCCATTTAATACAGACTTTACCTCAAAACCAAAAAGCTCAATACCTGCTTCGTATTTTGAAATAACTTCATAATTAAAATGTGCCTTTCGGTTATCGATTAAAACTGTCATATATTTATATTAGCATATTGTATATTTAACGCTGGGGTAAAAAAATAGCCGGCCTAATAATAGGACGCGGCGTTTTTGTGGCAGAGGTACTAATTTTTAACTTAAATGAAATTCAGGTGTAATGTGTTTACCATGTTTTATCCGGCTTGCAAATTTTTGACGAATTTCTTCGATTTTTTGTATATGCTCTACCTTTAATGGTTCCCATTTACCGTGCAGTCCTTGTATTTCATAAGTATTCTTTCTTCTATGTCGTCTTACGTCTGTAAAACGAAATTTCTTATTTTCTATGACCTTACATCTTATGTGTTCATAGGATGTAAATTCATAAATAATAACTACTAAGGCTAAAATTAGCACTATCCATGCAATCCAATATCCATAAGGATAAGCATGTCGGAAATCGGTAAAAATGTTCATTACTGTCATGATTGTCGGGGTTTAATTGTTTAACTTATTTTGATAATAACACACTTTTATGCATAATGCAAGTATATAAAAAAAATAAAACCACCACTGTAATAGCGGCGGTTTTCTGATGGGATATTGCTGATACCCTGCTAAATTCCATTGTTGTCCTGTAAACAAATCACAGGTGGATTTTAAAAATCTTCAAGCTTTGATATAAATTTTCCGAAATCTTTTGGTTTAAAGAATATTCTGAGGAAACAAAACGTGCCTCCTAAAAATGTTCCTACTGCCAGGATTGATACAATGAATGGATCATTGCCTAATGAAAATTTATATATCAAAAAACTACAAACAAAGAACAATAATGCCTCAATAAGCCAGGTAATGGATTTTTGAGGTTTTTGAGATAACTTTTCCTTTTCCATAAAAATTAATAATTTAGGTAAGTGAATATATTGTTTATTTCAAAACTCGGATAGCATTATAGCAAATATAACCAAAAAGTCAAGCCAAATCAGCTTATTTTATATATGCTTTTTGGTGTATACCCTATAAACCTGTTAATATAGATATATGTCACAACAAGCAAAATTCGGCATTGCAGGGCTCCGTGGAATATGGGGCGAGGGGTTAAATGAAGATATTGTAAGGTCTCACATTGAAGCCTATGCTCTATTCCTACAGAAACGAAATGCCAAGAAAGTTGTCTTAGGTAGAGATTCTCGTAAATCAGGCCCAATCATAAAAGATATTGCAATCGACGTTCTTACAAATGCAGGCATTGAAATAGTTGATGTAGGTATTGCTCCCACTCCAACATTGATATTTCTCACTCGTACTACCCCATTTGATGGGGCGATAATGCTCACAGCATCGCACAATCCACCAGAATACAATGGAATAAAATTTTTCAACAAAGATGCATTCTATATAAATGAATCAGAGCTCGATGAGATTAAAAGTTATATAGGTAGCAAGCCAGAAAAAAGATCGCGATCTCTCTCAGGAGAAAATTTTAATTTAAATACCAAGCACATAGATCGTGTTGTTGAAGGCATAGACAGTGAATTAATTAGAAGCAAAAAGTTCAGAGTAGTTATCGATGTGATCAATGGCGCAGGATACAAATTAGGTCCAACTTTATTAGAAAGATTAGGTTGCGATGTGACCGTCATAAATGAAAAAGCTGATGGTAACTTTGCTCATATGCCAGAGCCACTGGCTCCTAATCTTGTAGGCTTGGGAGAAAAGGTAAAAGAAGTTGGAGCAGATATTGGCTTTGCTCTTGACCCTGATGCTGATCGCCTTGTACTGTGTGATGAGAATGGTGTCATAGTATTTGAAGAATACACATTATCTCTTGCAGTAGAGAGTGTCCTTGCTAAAACTCCTGGAGATATTGTCACTAATCTTTCTACTTCAAATACAAATGAGGACTTGGTAAAAGCTGTGGGCTATAAAAATTACAGATCAAGAGTTGGTGAAATGGCCGTAGTCCAAGAAATGATAAAGCACAACGCTATCGTTGGAGGCGAAGGTGGAGGTGGAGTTATATACCCTACTATAAATATGTGCCGAGATAGTATTACAGGCATGGGCCTGATTCTTGAATTGTTGGCTCAAAAAAACCAAAGTGTATCTGAACTTGTAAATGAACTTCCTCAGTATGAATTCATAAAAACAAAAATGCCATTTGAAGGTGACGTCCAGGAAATAGTAGATAAAATGATAAAAGAATTTATTGAAGGTACTGCCGACATACAAGATGGTCTTCGTGTAGATTTCCCTGATTCATCTTGGGTTCAGCTTCGCTCATCAAATACAGAACCTATCATACGCATATGGGCTGAAGCAAAAACAAAAGAAAGAGCACAAGAACTCATAGAAAGAGCAAAAAAAAATATATAATTATTTGTACTCTCCCACTCTTGTTCTCTTTATAGAGTAAGTTACTAGAGGCACTCCTATTTTCTCGCTTATATCTGCCACAAGTTGGCGTATATATGTACCACTACTACATTCAGCAATGCATGAGAAAATGGCATATTCTCTTTGCTTAATATCTTCAAATACCTTATTCCATCTTTCTATAATCTCTTCCTGCCTGAAATCTCCGTTTACTAATCTTATATGCCTTATTATTTCTTTTTGTAATTCTTCTTTAGTTATAGTTTTCTTGCTTATATATTCTAATTTTGAAATGGTAACTTCATGTTCTGGTAGTTCACTAGGCAACTCATCATCTTTCGAAAGTTGGAAGAGTTGCTTACCTTCTACTGTCTTTGAAGAGAATCTTGGATACTTTTGGATGAACGTGCCGACAAAAGACTTTAATATTAAAGCGGAGTCACCAACAAAAATTCTCTCGTCTGGTGACTTCCCCCGAGGACCAGAAATTTTATCTACTGACGGAGCGACCAATCCCAACAAGTCATAAGTGTCAGTCGAGAACCCAACAAGCACTTCAAACTGATAAGTCTTATCAAGGCCCAAGTATTCATCCTTTTTCTTACATTCTTCACCTAAAAGCACAATCATTACCCCTTCGGCCATTGGGTCAAGCCGGCCGGCATAGGTCATTGGGATATCGACCTCTATTTGATGCTCTTTTCGGGTTCGCTCGAGGGCTTCTAAAGGGGTCTCACCTAGTTCTTTATATACAACAATGGATTTTGGTGACATATTGCCATAGTATCACGGATATGCTAGTATTGCCTTTAGGTAGGTAATCTATTTATTTCTATCGGCCCATACAATTGAGAGAAAGAATCAACAACCAAATAAGAGCTAATGAGATTCGCGTAATCTCAAGCACAGGTGAAAACCTCGGCGTTTTGAGTTTTAAAGAAGCATTTGCTTTGGCTCAAAAAGATGGACTCGATTTGATTGAAATATCTCCCAATACAAACCCGCCTATAGTAAAAATAGCAGATTACGGAAAATATCAGTACGAACAAAACAAGAAACAGAAGAAGGCGAAAGCAGGTGCAAAAACCACCGAGACAAAATCTATCCAGATTAAAATCGGTACTGGCGACAATGACCTTGCCCTCAAGGCTCGCAAAGCTTCAGAGTGGCTCAAAGAAGGTCATCGTATCAAAGTAGAGCTATTCCTCTCTGGACGATCAAAATACATGCCAGATCCATTCTTAAAAGAGAGACTTGATCGAGTATTACATCTTATAACTGAGAATTTCAAAATCGCAGAAGCTTACAAAAAGGGTCCAAAAGGTCCAACTATAACAATAGAGAAGGACAAGGCAGCCCCAGTAAAAGTATAAATATAATTTTATGAGCATAAAAACAAACAAATCATTAACAAAGCGTTTAAAAGTCACAAAAAATGGCAAGATTTTGTCACGTGCACCAGGATTCAACCACTTCAACGCAAAGCAATCACGAAGAAAGCAATTGAATGGTAAGAAGATGAATGATTTCGCTATTTCAAACAAGAACCGCCGTACATATTTATCGAATTCAAAATAATTAACATTTTAATATAAACATATGACAAGAGTAAAAAGAGGAACAATGAAAAATAAGCGTCGAAAGAATATCTTGGCACAAACCAAAGGTTTTCGTTTCGGACGCAGTACTAAGGTCGCTCAGGCTACAGAAGCTCTTGCTCACGCAGGTGCTTACTCATTTGCTCACCGCAAAGACAAGAAAGCAGATGCACGAAGCCTATGGACACTCCGTATCAATGCTGCAGTCAAACCAATGGGTCTTTCATACAGTAAGTTTATCGATGGAATGAAGAAGAAGAATATCGGCATTGACCGTAAAATCCTCTCTGACCTTGCAAATAACAACCCTGAGACATTCGCTCGTATAGTAAAGAGCATTTAATAAAAGAAATAAAAAATCCCCTCTAGGGGATTTTTTATTTCTTGTCTTTTGCAACCATTTCAATAATTTTCTGAACTAGAATTTTTGGATCTTTTTCAAAGACTATCTTATCATTCGGCCTATTGGCACGTGAAATAATTTCTTTAATAGTGTCTGACATCGTCCACTCCCCTTCAAGTACTCCTATGGGTTTGCCATCTTCAAAAGCGATAGTAAATTCGTGGATAGTTCCGATGCGTCCGCAACCAAGAATAATAGCATCGCAACTCCTAGTGAAAAGTAAATCTCTTCCTGGAAAACCGAATCCCGTGTAAATAATCAAATCCATATAGTCTAGTGGTAATCTGTATGTATCCACGTGCTCACGCTCATTTGCAGCAGGAGAAAGGCCAATACTTATACCTTTCTCGTCTTTGGCTCCTATAGCAGCCCAGAGTGGGAAACCAGTAGTAGCACCAGTGACAAGTATGCCACCTTGGCGGACGATTTGGCGACCAAGTTCTTTTGATTCTTCAAAAGCATTTGGTCCACAGGTACCAGTCTCGGCGGCACCACAGACACCAATTTTCAATTTCAAGTGGTTGTGTTTATCTCCATTACCGATTGGTCCGTTATAGCAAAGATATTCAGTTTTTTTATTATTTATTTCCATCTTATGCAAACAAATATTTTATGAAAAAATGTCTGGTTGAGCCTTTTCATAAATTTACCCCTGCAAAGGCGACCCGAGGACTTTTTTCAGAAGATTTTTGTGAATACTTTAACATTCTAACACAACTTGCTCCCCTGCATCTGGAGTATGTACATCTATACCTAGATTGTCGCGAAGTTTTTGAGCAAGGAATAGAGATGATTTCGGTTCACCCATAACAACAAAAACTTTTTTAACCTTGTCAGCCATTTTGTGAACAAATTCTAATAGATTATCTGAATCTTTATGCCCAGAGTATCCGCTAATCATTTCTACGTGGGCACGAAGAGGAATCTCTTCTCCTTGTATATGAAGTATTTTCATACCATCTTCTATGGACCGGCCAAGTGTACCTACAGATTGGTATCCAGTTAAAAGGATAGTATTCTCTGGTCCTGGAAGATAATTCTTCTCATGGTGCACGATACGCCCACCATTGGACATCCCACTTCCTGCCATAATAATCTTTGGGTTTGGAGCTTGGAGAATGCCTTTTGATTGGTCAGTTTCAGGAGTTTCTTTAAGACCTTCGAATTCAAAGAGTCTGTTGCCTGTGGCAATTACAGCCTTTGCAGTTTCATTAAAATATTTATCATACTTCAAATATACATCTGTGAGCTTGATAGCAAGCGGTGAATCTAGAAACATTTTCATTTTAGGAATACGCTCACCTTCCACAAGGGAGTCTATCTCGTAAAGTAATTCTTGTGTACGCTCAAGGGAGAAGGTGGGGATGATTAAAGTTCCACCTCTTTTATAATTATCTTGTATCACTTGCATGAGCTTTTGTTTTCTTTCAGCACGAGCTTCATGGTTACGATCTCCGTAGACTGATTCCATGATCAAGTAGTCAGCGTCTGTTATAACTTCGGTGTCGGGCAAAAGTGGTGACGGGGAGTTACCTAAGTCGCCAGTGAAAACTATTTTTTTGCCATTGTATATTACTTCAAGCATTCCAGAGCCAAGAATATGCCCTGCGTCTTTATATGAGAATTGGAATCCGTGATCTACATTGAGGACTTGATGGTACTCTAATGTCTCCCATAGGCTCATGGTCTTCTTTATATTCTCTATAGAGTAAATCTTATCTAGGCCATTCTCAGTATCCCGAGAAAGAAGATGTGCTGTATCAGCAAGCATGACTTCGGTGATGTCTCTAGTAGGCACGGTAGATACAATACGCCCCTTAAAACCTTCACTTATAAGCTTGGGAATACGTCCTATATGGTCTATGTGGCCATGAGTAATAAAAAGTATGTCTATAGAGGCAGCATCGTATGGAAATTTCTCCCAGTTCATATCATCAGCCAATTTTTCGCCTTGAATTAAACCACAGTCTATAAGGAATTTCTTGTCATTACCCTCAAGTAAGAAATTAGAGCCAGTAACAGTCCCGGCCCCAGAGCAAAATGTAACTTTCAGATTCGTATCGTTTGTCATATAGGCTTTATTATACCTTATATATTGAAATTATTGAAAAATTTTGTCTTAAAAATAAAAAATCCTTCCGATAATTTGGAAGAATTACTTATTAGGACTATTTGAGTAATATTACCATAGCCATATAGCTACGTGGGACGAAGGATAGTACAGATTTGTTAACATTAATACGTATACAGCACTGCATTAAAACTCTATGTCCCCTAAAATTTTGATCTAGGTAATACAAATCAAATAACCCTATCTTGAGTATACTCCTAGAGACGAACTCTGCAAGTTTTTTTACAAAACAGCACACATTTGACAGCCTTTCAAGTCAGACTCGTTATTTATATTTCAAAATTTTTCAATTGCTCAATAATTTCTCTGACAGATTCATCGTTTATATCTTCTGGTTTGATGTTTGAGTGAGAAAAAATTTGTTTTTCAATATCTCTTCCACATTCAACTAGCCTATCACGTTCTTCTTCTTCAACGCTAAGCTTGTGATTCTTGTATCTTTTATTAGCATCATTCATTCGTTCATCATACGACAGTATTCCATGAGGGCCCACTCTTCCATCTGCGTAATGTATCAATTTTTGCATCAAATCCTCCCCTTCGCTGTGTTTACACATATACGAAAACCTGTTTTCCCCTGCAAGATTTACAATTCGCTCTGGTAAACCGAGTTCTTTTATTATCTGTACTGTAGCTTCATGTTCATCGTCTCCATATTTTTGAATAAATTCATTTTTAACACTCTGCCAATAATCTAAACCTTCTGGCTGTATAAATTCTGGGAAATAATCTAACTTTGATTTAATAATATTACCCATATCATGCAACAAACATGTGATTATTAAAATTTCTTTTGTAACTTCTAAACTAAGAGAATCACAAAGTTGAGAAACAACACTTGCAACTCTTAATTGGTGCATCTGTAAATTAGGCATTATTTTATATTCTTCGTATATATCTGTAATTTTCCGCATAAAGTTATACTATACACAAATCCCCTTTCGGGGATTTTGTGATAATACTATTTTTTCTTTGCTTGAGTAAACTTTTCGTGAGCAGTTGTATATGAGAAGATCTCTGTCTCAGAGAACCAGTGAGCAATCTCAAGAGCTGCTTCTTCTGGATCACCAGATGCATGCATAAGATTTGGAATACCAACATCATTTGCATCAGCATGACCAAAACTCATATGTGCATAGTCTCCACGAACAGTACCAGGAAGAGCAGCTTTCGGCTCAGTGGCACCTACCATTTTGCGAAGAAGTGCTACCGCCTCAACACCTTCTAATATAAATGCAATAACAGGACCTTCGTTCATCATAGAAAGAGTAACATCAAATGCTTTCTGTCCACGGCGAGAGATCATCTTACCTATATTTTCATAATGATGAAAATAATGATCATAGCTTGGCTGAAGCATTTTTGCACCAACAATCTTAAGACCTGCTTTCTCGAAACGAGCAAGGATCTCCCCCACAATGCCACGTTGCACAGCATCAGGCTTAAACACAATAAGAGAACGTTCTATAGTAGACATAATTTCGTATAAATAAATAATAAAGTGATGATAGTGTAGCAGAAAAGGCCTTATAAAACAACTTTCATTTTAGGCATTAATTCCAAGCAATAATTGATTGCTTTACTTCTTCTTGGATACCATCAATACATTCATATTGACCAATTTCTTCTGCGTTAACCCAAGCAAAATCTGTAAAAGCTCCTTCTTCAAGCTTTATATCTCCAGATTTATATTTAGCTGTAAATTTTACAAGCACAACTGGAACTTCGTCAGGGCGAATAAATGTCTTACTATTTATGTAGCGGATTTCTGGATAAATTTCTACTCCAGCTTCTTCCATTGCTTCCCTTTTGAGTAATTTTTCTATCATATCGTTATAATCAAGCACATCTCCATTAATATGATCGGGGTTATCTACTGACATATCTTGCCATTCGAGCTTGCCACCTATTACCCCATATCTTCCTGGGTGAGTAATTTCACGATCACTACGTTTTAGAATAAGACACTTCTTGTCGCTATCTCGATAGATTACTGCATTTGCTACAAAGTAAAATAATTTATCTACCTTTGCTTTTTCAATTGATATTTTTGTGGCTTTCATTTTTATGATTGTCTGTATTTATCCATTATTTCCTCTTCGACTTCGGCTCGTTCACGTCCGAACTTTAGATACGAGAGTTCTTTAATCTTCTCTACTATTTCTTTAGTACCAACTGGTGGTGGAAATGTAGCAATATTGAATGGCTTTGTCGGCTGGCCATTTACAAGCATAGACATGTAAGCATTGCGATTCTCGATCTTCATAATATCTGCTGCTGTGAAAACTGGTTTAAATTTACTTTCAAGGAATTGTGCATCTTCCCCTCCGACACGGAATACGGCCATAGAGCCTACGTTGCCGAAAACTGCGTTTTTAATCTTCTCTTCAAGCTGAGAAATATACTGGTGAGCAACAGTAAGGGATAAGCGATACTTTCGAGCTTCAGAGAGAATAGATTCAATGGAGTCAGTGGTCACATTCTGAAACTCATCTATATATAGATAGAAGTCTTCCATTTTCTGTCCGTACATATCTACTCGAGAAAGTGCTGCCATTTGAATCTTATTTACAATCAGAAGTCCTATGAGGTTTGCATTAATATCACCAAGTCGTCCTTTTGATAAGTTCACAAGGAGAATCTTTTTATTATCCATAATATCTCTGAAGTTAAATACAGACTTCTCTTGAAGCACTACTGGGCGCATGATGTCGTTGGAAATAAAGTTGTCGAACTTTGAAGTGATGTAAGGCACAAAGTTCGCGATAGATTGATCCCCTGTAGTCTGTTCAGCACTTTTCCAGAATTGAGTGATAATCGGATTTTTGCAGTGTGAGAGTTTCATATCACGAAATTCTTTGTCAGCAAGCACGCGACCAATCTCAAGTAAGGTTGATCCAGATTCTGGATGCTCCATCACTAGGAATGCAGAATTTTTGAAATATTGTTCGAACATCGGACCGCCAGAAGTCTTCATGTCAAAAAGCTTATTAAAAATATTCATTAACTCATTTACCACAAATGTCTTCTGCTCTGGATATTTTGGATCGTATTCGAGCATGTTGAGCCCCATTGGACGAGCAGTATAAGCTGGATCGAAATAAATTACATCGTCTATTCGTTCTTTTGGAATATAACTTAGTATGTCTTGAATATCAGTACCGTGTGGATCGATATAGCAGACACCATAACCAGCTTTTATATCCTGAGCAATCATATTCTTCATGATTGTAGTTTTACCGGTACCAGTCTGACCGATGACGTAAAGATGGCGCATGCGGTCCTCTGGTGGAAAGTGTATAAGTGTATCTTTACCTCTATAACTATTCGTACCTAGGATTATGCCTTGGTCCCCCATTTCAATAGGCGCAGGGGCGATACCAGCTCGAGCTTGTTTAAGTTGAGGTGATGATCCAATACCATGTGGAAAGTGGAATATTGTTGCAAGCTCTTTCAAATTAAGTGGCATTGAGTAGTCTTGGGAAAATGTACGGTATGAAAATTCATGGACGAGTTGAGACAAATCAGCCCCAACTGGGTGCCTAAAATTAAATCCATTTCTATGCGATTCTGTGAATTGATTAAATGATGACTCAATATCAGATAGTATTTGCTTGGCGCGTAGGCTTGTCTCTGCTGAGGCAATAATACGTATATTACACGCCTGTATAGTGCTTTTCATCTTCTCGGTTATATTTTCAACCGCTTTATCATTTACTTTCTTTTCTTCTTTCTCTTTTGATTGGCCAAATAATAATTCGCTTGCAAGAGATTTAAATTCCTTACCTATCTGACGACCCATACTAGAAGCATCTTTGACTGACATTCCTTCTTTTACATCACCCAATATAATATGAAACTTCTTAATTATATCGTCATCCTCAGGACATATAGTGAACTGGATTGATGCACCTTCTCCGGACTTCTTGAGTTTCGTAAAAACATTTAGGATTATATTTAGTGGATCATGATCTATAGCTTCGTAAGTCTTTATAGGATAGACCGGGAATGAATCGAGAGTTGCATAAGATGCAGCAATAGAACAGCCGTCAGAGAATATATTATAATCATCTGGGACTTCCATTATTTTTGCATTTGGATGTACTCCGAGTAATTGTTTCTCAAATAGATCTGCTTTGTGTGTAGGCACAGCTGTATAGAAGACAAAGTTATCCGTACCTTCAGCAAGAGCAATTTCAAGAGTAAAATGATTTCGATTAAAATTCTCTCTTCCTTCTCCGACTGAATGCATACCAGCATAGAATTGCTCCATAGCAGACAGTAATTCTTTTAAACCTTTCTTGTCAGCCTCATTGTCTGTTGGATCAGGAAGCGTAATCTCAAAAAGTTTCATGTCGAGAGATTTGAATAGTGGTGTGCCTTCTTTTAGGCCTGGTATTTTATGTGTACTGTATAGATACTGCACAAGAAAACGATGAAAATCATCGTCTAGGTGCGGATTATTCATCTTACCTATAATTGAAAGCGCATTGGAAACACCTTTACTCAAAAGGACGCCTAGCATTTCCTCCATTTTGTTATCGTGAGGTTCAGGATGTAACCTAAGAACAAGATTCTCTGCGTCAGAGTCATTAATGACAGCACTCTTGTGCATTACCTGCTCTGGTTCAATTTTTCTGTATTCTGATATTACATCATGAGCAAGTGCTTCGCGAGAAACTTCAGCACCAGATTCATTTATTGCTTTTTCTCGCTCTGCTATATGTGCACGTAAAAATTTTAACTCTTCTTCGGGAGTTTTAAATTTCGGCGCATTGTTTAGATTAAACCCTTCCATTAAAACTATTATATCATAGTTAAAATTTCTGGCTCTCCTTCTGTGATAAGAATAGTGTGTTCGAAGTGTGCACTGCGAGATCCATCTGTGGTTTTGATAGTATAGCCATCAGCGAGAGTAATAACATCAGGCTTACCAATATTTAACATTGGCTCTATTGCTACCACCATGCCTGGTATTAATTTCTGACCTTTACCCTTCTTTCCGTAATTTGGAATAAATGGATCTTCGTGGATCTTTTTACCAACACCGTGACCTGATAGCTCGCGTACTATTCCGTACTTACGAGAAACAAATTGCTCTATAGCATATCCTATATCTCCAACAGTGTTTCCTCCTTTCGCTTCTTCTATTCCTACCAAGAGCGCTTCACGGGTAATACCAATAAGTTCTTGTGATGCTCTATTTAGCTTATTCATCTCGCCAACAGGAACAGTAATAGCATGGTCAGTGAAAAGCCCTTTGTGTTTTAGTCCAAGATCTATAGAAATAATATCACCCTCTTTTAAGATCTTAGTTTTGCTTGGAATACCGTGGACCACCTCATTGTTCACTGAAGTACATAGCGACGCAGGATATGGTCTACTTTGACCTTCCGGCTTGTAGTTTAGGAATGCTGGCTCATCACCTCCTTCTTTTATTAAATCATAAGCGTACTTATCAAGCTCGGCAGTCGTTACCCCAGGGGCTACTTTCTTAGCCACCTTCGCTAAAATAGAGGCGAGCCTATGCCCCCCTTCCCTCAATATCTCTATTTCTTCTTTAGTTTTAATAATGACTGCCATATAAGGCTTATACTAACAAAAACAATCTATAATACAATAGACAGGCTATTTTATAACAGTACCTATAAATTCTTTACCATCTAAATAGTTCTTTAAGTTCTCTATATTTTTTCCGTTCATTATGGCAACTTCTATACCTAGAGATTCGGCTTTTTGGGCTGCGATAGGGTCAAAAGGAGAATTGAGTCCAGGGGTCCATTCAGCTGGAAGAATTTTACGGAATTCTGCCCAGACACTTTTCTCTATTTTAACTGCATCAGGAAATTTGTTCGGATCTTTATCGTAGGCGTAATCAATATTAGATAAATTTATTACTTTTTTTGCACCAAGTTTTTCAGCGCATGAGACTGCCGCTGTGTCTGTGCTTGCTCCTGGTTTATGACCGGCTCCTACTATTACCGACTTATCTGTATCTTCTAGGAGAGATTGGTCGGTTATAATTTTCTCATAAGATATATCATTTAACACAAAACGTATAAGCTGTGCGTTGAGTTGTGTTGAATAGATACCAAGCCAATCTAAATGACTTCTCTCTTTATCCCCTAGCTCAGATAGAGCTTTTTGATATTTACGAGACAATTGTCCTCCTCCAGTAATTAAGACAAATCGAAACCCTTTTTCTGCATACTCTTTTATCATAGATGCAAAAGAATTTAAGAATACTGTATCTATCTCATCAGGAACAATGAGAGAACCTCCAAGAGATATGATAATGTATTCTTTCTTTTCCATACTATATTCCAAGTGCTTTAATTAAATCTTTATGGACATCTTCAATTGACTGCTCACCATTGATAGTATAAATAGTGTATCCAGGTTTATCTTTGAAATAATTCATCGCAGGAATTACATTATTTACATATTCATCGAAACGTTTAGCAATACCTTCATCTGTATCATCAGAGCGTCCGCGAAGTTTCATACGCTTTGTAGCTTCTTCTTTGCTAAGCTCTATATAAATAACTGAGACTTTATCTCTATTATAAAAATTCATTGCACTTTCAAATGCCTCAGACTGTACAATGGTACGAGGGTAGCCATCTGCTATCAACGAAGTGTTCTCATTCATATTAGAAGTTAGAATATTTGTAAACAAACTAATTGTAAGAAAATCAGGTTGCAAATAACCCTTTTCGATAGTTGCTTTTACCAGGCCTCCTGTATAGCTTCCACCGTCGACAAGCTTTCTATATTCAGAACCAGTAGAAGTAAACAAAACATCATCAGACAATTTATTGTCTTTTAAATATTTTTGTAATAATTCAACTTGTGTCCCCTTTCCAGAGCCAACGATTCCAAAAAATACAAATGTGTGTGGTTTATTTTCCATATATTCTTATTATATACTAAATTTATTCAGGCATTAAAAAATCCCGTATAGCGGGATTTTTTAATATTCTCTCATCGATAATTGAGCTTCAACCTTCTTAATCAAATCAAGAACAACTGAAACGACAATAAGGAGAGCAGTACCTCCGACAGCAAAGGCAGTAATACCAGTAAGAGCACGAACGATTAGAGGTAAAACAGCAATAAGCCCAAGGAACACTGCACCCACCATAGTGATACGGTTCAAAATTTTTGCTATGTAATCACGAGTAGCCGGACCTGGACGAATACCTGGAATAAATGCACCGTTTTTCTGAAGATTTGTCGAGAGTTGATCTGGATCAAAAGTAACAGCGGTATAGAAGTAAGTAAACAAGAACACAAAGATAAAGTAAAATAGTGAGTATATCCAGACATTGGCGACAAACCATAGCATGCCTCGAGAAATACTAGCTAATATATGATGAGAACTTCCAGCCCAGAAATTACCTAAAATCTGAGGGAAAAGTAAAATAGACAAAGCAAAGATTATAGGAATAACTCCTGCTTGGTTAACACGAAGTGGCAAATATGTCTGCGTACCACCTGAGACACGATCTCCACGTACCTGCTTTGCATAAGTAACTGGTATTGGACGCTCAGCTTCAGTAACAACAACAACACCGGCAACAATAAGTAGACCAACAGCGAGGAATAGAATATACACAGGAAGACTTGCTATATCGAAAGTAAAGAAGAATTGTGAAACTTCAGTTGGAAGATTAGCAACAATACCAGCAAAGATAATGAGTGAGACACCATTACCAATACCGAATTCAGATATAAGTTCACCAATCCACATTAGAAGTACTGACCCAGCAACAACTACAGATATATTTGCGAACAGCGCAAATGTCGAGAGATCTGCTATAACACCTTGGCGTTGGAGTAAGATTATAAGACTAAGTCCTTGAATGATAGCAAGTGGCACAGTAAGCACACGTCCGAATTGAGTGAACTTCTTGCGTCCTATTTCTCCATCCTCTTGATACATAGCTTTGAGTCTTGGAGACATTATAGTCAAAAGCTGCATGATTATAGATCCAGTAATGTATGGACCAACACCAAGCATGATAATAGAGAGGTGTGAGAGTCCCCCACCTGAGAGAGTATTAAGTACACCAAGGAATTGATTGTTATTTATGAAAGCTCGGAGCTTTAGTGCATCAACACCAGGAACTGGGATGATCGCAAGCAACCGAAAGACAACAAGAGCACCAAGCACGAACAAGATACGAGACCGAAGTCCCTTATCAGTAAAGATGGCTCTTATTTTGTTCCAAACAGTTTCCATATATTATTTTGAGTTTATTTTACAGAACCTCCCGCCTTTTCGATTTTTGCGCGAGCAGAATCAGAAACAACACAACCTACGACAGAGATACTGACAGTGATTTCACCACTACCAAGAATTTTTACTTTTGGCATAACACCACCGGATCGGCGAATAAGATTTGCCTTAAATAGTGATTCTGGATTTACAGTAGCGCCCTTTTCAAAGATATTCAAAGCTCCTACGTTTACAGGAGTTGCCTTGATAGTCCCAGATGAGAATCTGTAACCACGAAGTTTAGGGATCTTCTTTATGATATCACGCATTTGTGGACGGCGCTTGTTACCGGCACGAGCTGTCTGGCCCTTGCCTCCACGACCTGATTGCTTACCACGTGTACCACCACGGCCTACTTGGCGAGCTTTCTTGTTTGGATTTTCTCTTTTAAGTGTGTTTAGTTGCATATAATTATTTTATTACTTCTTCTACGTCAGCACCTTTTACGAGTTCTTTCTCTTCTGCTACCGCTTCTGCAATAACAGCAGGAATCTTTGGAAGAGTTGCTTTTGAGCGAAGTTGGTAAAGAGTTGCGTAAGCAGCACGAGCGTTGTTTAGCTTGTTCTTACTACCTGAGTGTAACTTTGCAGTGACATTTTTAAGGCCAGCAAGTGTAAGCATATCACGAACGGTACTTCCTGCCACTAGACCTTTTCCACGATTTGGCATCATAGTAAGTCTTGCGCTTGAGAATTTAGCAGATACTTCATGAGGAATAGACATAGTTTTGTTTGTCTTTATCTTGAACATGTTCTTCTTTGCTTGGCGAAGAGCTTTTGCAATAGCAACAGCTGTATCTCCTCCTTTACCAGTACCAAGACCAACTGAACCTTTCTTGTCCCCGATAGCAATAGCGACAGCAAATGTCATACGGCGTCCACCAGCTACCACACGAGTAACACGGCGAATAGAAACCATTTTCTGGTCAAACTCAGGCTTTGGTCGTTCGAAGAATGCACGGGGCTTGCGTTCATTACCACCTTCACGCTTTGCGCCTGCCCCTCCTCTATTGTTACCTGTATGCTGTTTTGGTTTTGTTGTATCCATAATATTTATTAAAATTCTAATCCAGAAGTTCTAGCAGAATCAGCAAGCGCTTTTATGCGACCAGTATATTTAAATCCATTGCGATCAAAGACAACTTTCTTGATACCCTTCTCATTTGATGCCTTTGCAACAAGTGCGCCGACTGATACAGCACGCTCTGTCTTTGTACCCTTCTTTATATCCATGTCAGATCCTGAAACAATAGTCACACCCTTTGTATCATCAATAACCTGAGCATAGATGTACTGGTTTGAACGGAACACTGAAAGACGAGGTGAGGTAGAAGTACCTGAGATCTTTGTTCGGATCTTTTTCTTTAGTCTTATTCTTTTTTCTAATTTCTTATTCATATATTAAAAATTATGCAGCCTTCTTACCTTGCTTACGACGAACAACTTCATCAGAATAATGGAATCCTTTACCCTTGTATGGTTCAGGCTTTTTCATTGAACGGATTGATGCAGAGAATGATCCTACAAGTTCTTTGTCGATACCAGAGATAGTGATGTTGTTCTTTTCTGCTGTAACTGTAATGCCTTCTGGAATAGTGACTTTAACTGGGTGAGAGAATCCAAGAGCAAGATTTAGTACACTGCCAGCAACTTCTGATTTGAATCCAACTCCTTCAAGGACGAGTTTCTTTGTATAACCTGTATTTACTCCGTCTACCATGTTCTTTATATGTGAAGCGTATGTACCCCAAAGAGCATTTACTTTCTTATCGTTTTGTTTGTTTGGAGTAAAAGTTATTTCACTGCCATTTATATTTATAGTGACAGGTCCTGAGAAATCACGAGAAAGTGTTCCTTTTGGACCTTTTACTGAGAAAACAGTTCCAGAGAGCTTTGCCTCTGTACCGCTTGGAACTATAACTGTTTGTTTTCCTATACGTGACATATAATTATTACCAGACTTTGAATAAAACTTCTCCTCCGACCATTTCTTTTCGAGCTTCTTTGTCAGTTAAAATTCCTTTTGGTGTTGTGAGGACTGCCATACCATAACCATTGCGAGTCGGTTTAATTTCTTTTACACCTTTGTAAATACGGCGAGAAGATTTTGAAACACGCTCAACTCCAGTAACTTTTGGTGTGCCATCTACGTAAACAAGGCCGAGTTCAAGAGTAGGAAAGCCTTTCTTTGTCTTCTTTGTTGCAGATTTAAGGAAGCCTTCTTTTACTAGGCATTGAGCAATAGAGTCTTTAATCTTTGAATAAGGGACAGTAACAAACTCGTGCTCTGCACGGCTACCATTCTTTATCATATTCATCATGTTTGCGATTTGATCCATATAATTTAATTACCAAGAAGATTTACGAACACCAGGAAGCATACCTTCATTTGCTAGTTCACGGAAGCAGATACGGCAAAGACCGAAATCTCTCATATATGCATGCCCACGACCACAGCGAAAACAACGATTTGTCTCTCGTGATTTGAACTTAGATTTCTTTAAATGTCTTGCTAAAACTGATGTTTTTGCCATATATAAAAATAATCGTTCTTAATCGAGCGATATCATGTGTTATTTCTTAAAACCTTTATATAAAGCCTTAAGGAGAAACACAGATCCTCTCAATACCGAACTCCCCCTATACTAGCAGATAGGTATATGTATGTCAACAAAAATCCCCTTGCGGGGATTTTTGGGAGAGAGTTTTATTTCTTAAATGGAATACCGATAAGTTCAAAGAATTCAGTAGCTTCTGCTTTAGTCTTTGCTGTTGTGACGATTGTCACCGCTAAACCGAAGAGATCCTTTATGTCTTCATCGCCTGTTTCTGGGAAGATAGTATGTTCTTTGATACTCATAGTTAGGTTTCCGATATTGTCTACAACCTTTCTTTCAATACCACGAAAGTCCTTTGTACGAGGGATTGCAACATTGATAAGCTTATCTAGGAATCCGTACATACGAGCACCACGAAGAGTAACAAGAACACCAATCGGGTCACCAAGACGAATCTTGAAACTTGCGACAGATTTCTTTGCACCACGAGTAGCTGGCTTCTGGCCTGTCATTTTTGCTAAGCGCTCCATGACGAATTTATTGCGATCCTTATCACGCTTGATACCTGAACCTGTGCCTGAAGCGATGACCACCTTTACAAGGTGAGGCGCAGCCATAGAGCTCTTGTAGCCATATGTAGGCTTTAGTTTAGCGAATGCTTTCTTTTCTTTTTGTTTGACTGTTTCCATATAGTTTATTTATTAGCCTTGTTTTGCGACATTTGATACGTGTATAGGCATCGCAATTTCAAGTATCTGACTCTGCTCACCCCTCTTTAATGCTTTACGAGATTTCTTTCTCATATTCACACCTTCAACAATAACCTTATCCTCTGTAGGAATTGCTTTTATTACTTTGCCTTTCTTTCCTTTGTTTGAGCCGGCAATCACTATTACATTGTCTCCTTTCTTTATTTTCATATATAAAATCTATATTACCTCTTGTGCAAGTGAAATAATCTTCTGGTAACCTCGCTCTCCCAATTCACGTGGAATAGGACCGAATACGCGACCACCTTTTGGATCCTGCTTATCTTTTTCCAAGATTACAACAGCGTTATCATCAAAGCGAATGTATGATCCGTCCTTTCGGCGATATGCTTTAACTGTACGGACAACAACTGCCTGACAGACATCCTTTTTCTTGACACCCTTACGAGGCTCAGCGATTTTCACTGAAATGATGACCTTATCACCAATACCAGCATAGCGACGCTTAGATGAACCAAGCACCTTGAAAACCTTTCCCACCTTTCCGCCGGCGTTGTCAGTTATATTTACTACTGTTCCATCTTGTATCATATAATTATATTACTTTAAACTTCTTATCTTTTGAAATTGGACGAGTCTCTTCGATCGAAACATGGTCGCCGATTTTCTTTTCATTATTCTCATCATGAGCCTTATACTTCTTTGCTTTCTTTATACGCTTGCCGTATTTTTTGTGCTCAACGAAGCGTGTAACCTTTACAACGATAGTCTTATCCATCTTGTCTGAAGTGACAACACCTTTAAGAATTTTATTTGATTGTTTCTTTTGTGTATCCATATAATTGTTTTATCGAGCTACTATGCGAGTAGTTACTGGTAATTTAGTTCCAGCTTTACGCAAAGCTTCTTTTGCTACAGCTTCAGGTACTCCATCTACTTCAAATAGTATACGGCCTGGACGAACATCTAGACAGTAACCTTGTGGATCACCCTTACCCTTTCCCATTCCTACTTCTGCAGGCTTTGCTGTAAATGGTCGATCTGGGAAAACACGAATCCACATACGGCCAGTCTTACCAATAGTTCGTGAAGTAACTTTACGTGCTGATTCTAGCTGATTTGAACGAACACGTCCACCAGCTGTTGCCTTTAGTCCATATGATCCGAAAGCAACAGTTATACCTCGGGTATCAGGAGTAACCTTCGTCATATCTGTACGACTTGTCTGCCACTTTCTAAATTTTACTTTTTTTGGTATTAACATAAAATTATTTCTTTACATCATTAAAAACTTCACCACGGTAAATCCATACCTTGATACCGATATCACCGTAACTCATATGAGCTTTCTCACGAGCAAAGTCTACGTCAGCACGGAATGTCTGTAGTGGAATTGAACCACGCTTTATCTGTTCAGAACGAGCGATTTCAGATCCAGCAAGACGGCCTCCTACATATATACGTGCTCCTTTTACTCCACGAGCAGCCATGATCTTCTCTATAGCCTGCTTGATAACACGTCGGTATGGAAGTCTCTTTTCAAGACCTTCAGCAATCATGCATCCTATAATAGCAGCGTCTGCATCAGGATTTGTAACTTCAACGATATCAAATTTAAAATCTTCAGGAATCATAACTCCTTTCTTTTTCATAGCAGAAACTAGGTCAGCTTTTAGCTTTGAAGCTCCTTCACCTGAACGGCCGATTATCATACCTGGGCGTGAAGTGTAGACCATAATTTTTGTAGATTTAACATTTCTTTCTATTTCAACACGAGAAACATAAAATCCACGAAGCTTTTTCGCAAGGAATTCACGAATAACAACATCACTAGCAAGCAATGTCTTGTATTTCTTATCAGCAAACCAGCGTGACTTCCAGTCACGGTTGATTACTAATCTATGAGCGTATGGATGGACTACTTTTGACATATATTATTTATCTTCTTTAGACTTAGTGACTTTTTTAGCTTTCGGCTTAGCTTCTTTTTTCTCTGTTTTATCTTTCTTTGTTGCTTTTACCTTCTTTTCTCCTCCTTTTTCAACAAGAGTAAGCATTACATGACTTGTACGCTTGTTTATGCGTGAAGCAGAACCTTGTGCCCGAGGCATAGAGCGCTTTAGCACAATACCCTTATTTACAGTCACATTTTCAACATATAGGTTCTCTTCAGATAGTCCTGCTTGTTTAGCATTTGCTACTGCAGAGCCTAGAAGCTTTGTTATAGGGCCTGACGCACGCTTAGGCATAGCGTTTAGGTGCGTAAAAGCATCTGCAACCCTTTTGCCTTTTAGTAAGTCTCCTACTATGCGAACTTTTCGTGGAGACTGTCTGTAATTTTTTAGAAATGCTTTCATATAATGTTATTTTTTCTTCGTATCGGTAGTTGATTTAGCGGCTTTTGCGGCAGAGATCTCAGCTTCTTTCTTCTTCTCTTCTAGTTCTTTCTGCATTTTACCTCCATGCCGGACGAACTTGCGAGTTGGTGAGAATTCACCCAATCGGTGACCTACCATGTCTTCATTAACTAGAACTTCTATATGTGTCTTGCCATTGTGCACTCCAAAGACAAATCCTACCATTTCAGGGGATATAACGCATGGTCGAGACCATGTTTTAATCATACCTGTTTCAATAGGCTTTTTGCCGGCTATCTTTTTAAGAAGCCTTTCGTCTACGTATGGACCTTTTTTGAGTGACCTTGTCATATACAATATAAATAAGCTCTTCTGAGCTCGTGGGTTCTATAGTAGCAAATCTGAAAATAAAGTCAAATGCTTAATATAAGAGCATGTTTGACAAAAGACATAGTTTAGGTAGGATTATAGAAACTTTCTTCGTAAAAAACAATTCTAAACATAAATACTAAATATCATGCAACAGACAAAAACTTCTACTGGTGAAATAGCCAGTTCTTATGTAGCCTTAGGAGTTCCGGGTTACAACTTCGAAAAACCAATTCAATGGGCCAGTGGTACATTTAATCCATTTTATGTGGATAATCGCAGAGCAATATCAGATACTCCTCTTCGCAAAAGTATCCGGAAAGCATTAGCCTCATTAATTAAGAGTCCGGATACTATAG
This sequence comes from uncultured Candidatus Saccharibacteria bacterium, assembly GCA_964631935.1. Taxonomy (GTDB): domain Bacteria; phylum Patescibacteriota; class Minisyncoccia; order Phycocordibacterales; family UBA9973; genus UBA8515. The sequence goes on along the minus strand of CAZWAV010000005.1, from coordinate 6,634 downwards.
ATTATGTATATCCGATCCCAAAAGCAGGAATTGCACCGGCTACACTTTTAGCACTGGAGATCAACAAGCCGATGCTAATACAACACGGTGGGGTGTATTATTCAATAAACATACACATTGTAAGAGAGTTCATGAGAAGAGGATTAACACCACTTATGAAATCGGCAGATGTTATTGCCGGCACAGCACCTTTTGGTATTATATTTGGAATTGCAGCTGCCGAGGAACTAGACAGGCCTTTTCTTTTTGTAAGGGAAAAACCAAAAGAGCACGGATTGATGAAACAAATAGAAGGCATTATAGATGAGAAAAATGTATATGTTGCATTGATCGATCCAACATATGCTGACATGGAAAGTTACAAACTAGATGCCCTTCATGCATTGAGAGATCTTAAAATGGAAGTCCTTGCAATTTTTGATTATCCTATTGGTCCATTCTTCAAAGAAGTAGACATAAAAGGAAAAAGGATTGCAACTGTTGAAGACCTGGTAAGTACTGGGGAATCTCTTATTAATCAGATAACTGGTTTGATAAATATGGGAGCAACCATAGATCCATGTTCTGTTTTCAGTTATGAATTACCTTCTGCTGTGGAGAATTTTAAAAAACACGGCCTGGTAAATAAAAGTGTAATCAATTTTTTGGATTTGATGGAAGAATATGGCAAAACTATTTCACCTGGTGATGAAAAAAAGGTTTGGGAGTGGTATTACAACCAACCAAACTGGGGGAACCTAAACGGGTTTCCTGCTGTTAAAAAATAAGGAGCGAATATGAAAGAATAAAAAGGAGCATGTTTTAAACATACTCCTTTTTTTAATTTTGTGTTATCGATCAATGAATTGACTCGGCAACATTTTTGAATTTTATTTCCCGGAAATCATTAATTTGTTTGTTCAATTTAATAATTTCCTTCCTGCAAGCTTCTGCAAAGTCTTCACCTTTTGATGCATACAGAGCAGAGCTTGAGACGTTAATAATAACCTTGCCTTTCTTTGTCATACCAGCATCAAGAGTGGCTTCTAAGTCACCTCCCTGTGTACCAATGCCTGGTATTAAAAGATACCTGTCTTCGCCGATAATTTTGCGGACCTCTTTCATGTTTTCAGGATATGTAGCTCCTGTAACAAGACCCACATTGGGAGACCAGGTCATGGCATTTTTTGCTACCTTTTGATAAAGGGGTAATATATCATTATTCAGGTAGGCAGTTTTTATTTTATCCATCCAGTCCATAGCTCCAATCCCAGGAGGGATTTTTGCTGGATTGAAATCCATAGTCCATAAACCCTGGAATTCTTCGGCGCCTTTGTTTGATGTTTGGCAAAGCACAAAAGCTAATTTGTCTCTCAGTTTTTGTTCCTCATCGAACAAAAAAGGTTTATTGGCTTCTCCACCTAAGTAAGGAGCGATAGTGTAAGCATCAAACTTCATCAATGTCTTCATATAAAACTCGTTTGTTTTACCTATGTCACCCCTCTTGGCATCACCAATAAGAAGAACTCCTGGGAAACTTTTTTTAATAAGTTTTGCAATGTCTTCCAATATTCCAAAACCTTCTTCCGCAAATTGCTCAAAAAAAGCAAAATTTGGTTTATAAGATTGCACCACATCTGCTGTGGAGCTTATGATTTCAAGCAGGAAATCATAAGCTATATTGGCATCATCCTTTTTACCACCAATACCCTTTTTGCAATCTGGAATTTTTGATACATCAACATCAAGACCAAGGGAAACGAAGTTGCCCCGGGCCGCTTGGTTTGCAAGAATAACATTATAATTCATGACTAATATTTTTTAAAGAAAGACCATACAAGTCTCCTCGTGGTCATTTTTAACAAAAAATATAGTTTTTAGCAAGCTAATATATTAAAGCAAAAATCTTCGGTAGAAATATTAGAATACCCACAATTCCAGCAATAAAAACTGCAAATATCACAGCTCCAGCAGCGACATCTTTTGTATCACGAGCATATGGATGATATGTAGGGCTTGTAAGATCTATGTCTATCTCAATTGCAGTGTTGATCATCTCGAAAAGTAACACTAGTCCGATAACTATTACAAGTAGAATCCATTCTATATTTGAGATATGCAGAACTACACCTAGATAAATAGCGAGTATCGCAAAGAAGAAATGTACCCAGGCATTATGAGTGGTCTTTAGGAAAATTATCATGCCACGCATTGCATGAGTCGTGCTTTTTATGCGTCCAATTATTGAGAAACGTCTTTTTTCTGTAAGTATAGTATCTCTTTCCATATAGGATTAGTATACAACAAAAAATACCCTTTCGGGTATTTTTTGTTTATTTTGAATTCTTTGTTTTTCCAACCTTTCGGCGAGATACGATCCACATGTTTGAGTATTTCTTTGGTGTACGAGTCTTCTGACCTTTTCCTGATGGCTTACCCCACATGGTCTTTGCACGTCGTAGACCTCGTCCTTGTGCACCTTCACCTCCTCCGTATGGGTGATCCACTGGGTTCATAGCAGATCCGCGAACTGTTGGGCGTATACCCTTCCAGCGAGATCGTCCTGCTTTACCGAAGTTCTGAAGTTTATATTCTGAGTTTGAAACTTCACCAATACAGGCATAGCAATTCTCAGATATTTTTCGGACTTCTGTTGATGGCATCTTGATGTTTGTGTATCCACCATCATTCGCAACAACTTGTCCGAATACTCCAGCTCCACGAGCCAATTTCCCTCCATTACCTGGCTTGATTTCTATGTTGTATACAAATGTACCGACTGGGATGAGTTTAAGAGGAAGACGGTTACCAATTGTAAGAGGAGCTTTTTCACCAACGATGAATTTATCTCCTACTTTTATAGACTTCGGTACGATAACATAACGCTTCTCACCGTCAGCATAAACTGCAAGACCGATAAATGCATTTCTGTTTGGATCGTATTCAATAGAAGTAATTTTTGCAGGGATATTGTGCTTGTTGTACATGAAGTCAACATCACGGTAAAGTCTCTTGTGGCCTCCACCTTTATGGCGAGTAGTGATACGTCCTTGGTTATTTCTACCGACAGAGCGCTTGAAACCTTTAGTCAAAGCTTTCAATGGTTCACTCGCAGTCAAGACATTACGGTATGATACTGTAGTCTGATGGCGTTTTGATGGTGTTGTAGGTCTATATGTTTTCATGTTGTTTATTATGCAAATGCTATCTTATCACCTTTCTTCAAGTACACGACTGCTTTCTTGCCACCTGCTTTGACTCCAGGAATTCCACGGCGAAGAACAACTTTCTTAGTGATTTGAGTTATTGATATCTTTGTTGGTGAAACATTGTAAAGAAGTTTTATAGCTTTCTTTATCTCGTTCTTGTTAGCAGAAGGTACTACATTGAAAGTATAAATACCCTTATCAGCGAAAATGGCAGACTTCTCAGTAATGCGTGCACCGATTATAAGAGGATGTGTCTTTCCTTTCTTTTCATCTTTTACTGCCACTTTTTTTGTTTTTGGTGTTTTTGTTTCCATATTATTTCTTTTCTACTTTCTTCTCACTTTTACCAACCAAGAAAGCAATACTCTCTGTAGGTTGTGAGATTATAATATATTTGTGAGAAAGTAAATCAACAGGGTTGATATTGCGGACTTCGTCTAATTCTACGTTCGGAATATTTGCAAAACTCTTCTTTAAAACTTCAGTCTTAGCTGGCATTGTAAGATAAACATTCTTTTTTGTATAACCGAAAACTTTTTCAAATCCTGCAATCTTACTAAGATCACTCATGACAGCAACGGCGTCTTTAGTCTTTATATTTTTAAGCGCTAATTCCTCAACAAAAAGTAATTGGCCTTTTCTTAGCTTTTCAGAAAGTACTGTATATAGAGCCTTTGTACGCATCTTTTTGTTTATCTTCTGTTCATAGCTCTTATCATTACGAGGACCATGAGTTATACCTCCACCTTTCCAAATAGGAGAACGTGATGATCCATGGCGAGCGCGTCCTGTACCCTTTTGTTTCCAAGGCTTGCGTCCTCCACCTCGTACTTCTCCACGAGTCTTTGTGTGAGCAACAGGTGTACGAGCGTTTGCTTGCATCGCAGTGACTACTTGGTGAACTAGGTCACCATTCCAAGGTAGTCCGAAAACAGCTTCAGGGACATTTAGTTTACCTACAGATTTACCTTTTTGATTGTATATTTGTGTTTCCATCATATAAATAAATTATAGTCCGATTATTTCTACGAGCGTTCCTTTGCGTCCTGGAATAGCACCCTTAACTAGTAACTGGTTATTCTCTTTGTCGATACCAACAATTTCCAAATTCTTTATAGTGATACGGTCACCACCTGTACGGCCTCCCATGCGCATTCCTTTTGGAACTTTGTTTCGAAGACCTCCTCCAATAGAACCTGGTTCACGCTCAGAGTGCTTCTGACCGTGAGATCGTGGCCCACCGTGGAATCCATGACGTTTAACAACACCCTGGAAACCTTTACCTTTCGAGAGGCCAGATACAGTAACAACATCACCCTTTGAAAATACATCAACAGTGATTCTGTCGCCTACTGCTATCTCTTCTATGTCTCGGAATTCACGAAGATGCTTAAATGCACCTTCTTTGACATGTCCAAGATGCGCTTTTGTTGCGCGTGAAGTTTTCTGTTCGTCAAATGCTACCTGTATTGCAGTGTAACCATCTGTGTCAGGATTTTTGACTTGAGTAACCACTAGTGGGCCAGCTTGAACAACTGTCGCTGGTATCACTGTACCATCAAGATCAAAGCACTGCATCATATGCTGTTTTTTACCAAGGATAAATTTCATAAATTAAATATACTTACATCATCTTCACATCTATATCAACACCAGATGGTAATGATAGATTTGTGAGTGCTTCGATAGTCTTAGGGTTAGGATTAAGGATATCGATAACACGTTTGTGGATTCTTATTTCGAACTGCTCACGAGCATTTTTGAATACGAATGAGGCTCGGTTTACTGTGTATTTCTTTATTTCAGTTGGAAGCGGAATTGGACCGACAATCTTCGCATCATAACGAAGAGCAGTATCAATAATCTGCTTTACTGATGCATCAAGAATCTTGTTCTCGTATGCGCGAACGCGAATACGAAGCTGGACAACTGCGTCATCTTTCGTTTTCTTGACCGCTTTCTTTTTTGTTTTTAATTCTGTTGTTGCCATTTTTTAAAGGTTCTAATTCTTTCGAACAATATTACTTGATGATTTTTGTAACTACACCTGCACCGACTGTCTTACCACCTTCACGGATAGCGAAATGCATAGACTCTTCAAGAGCAACTGGAGTAACTAGTTTAACTGAAAGCTTTACAGTGTCACCTGGCATAACCATTTCTACTCCTGTAGGAAGTGTTGATTCACCAGTAACGTCTGTTGTACGGATGTAAAACTGAGGCTTGTATCCAGTAAAGAATGGAGTGTGGCGACCACCTTCTTCCTTCTTCAAGATGTAAACTTCACATTCAAATTCTGAGTGAGGAGTAACTGTTCCTGGCTTTGAAAGAACTTGTCCACGAGTAATGTCTTCTTTCTTGATACCACGGATAAGAATACCAGCATTGTCTCCAGCCATACCTTCTTTTAGGTTCTTGTTGAACATTTCAATTCCAGTAACTGTAGTTTTTGCAGTATCTTTGATTCCAACGATTTCAACGTCTTCACCAACTTTAACAATTCCTCTTTCGATTTTACCAGTAACAACTGTTCCACGGCCTTCGATTGAGAATATATCTTCAATAGGCATTAGGAATGGTTTTGCTGTATCACGTTCTGGAACTGGGATGTAAGTATCAAGAGCATTTACTAGCTCAAGAACTTTCTTTGCCCATTCATCATTGTTGTCTGCTGATTCAAGAGCTTTAAGACCTGATCCACGGATAACAGGAGCATTTGCGCCGTCAAAGCCTTGTTTTGTAAGGAGTTCACGGATTTCTTCTTCAACAAGATCAATCATGTCTTTGTCGTCAACCATGTCACACTTGTTTAGGAAAACGATAATTTTCGGAACACCAACTTGTTTTGCAAGAAGAACGTGTTCACGAGTCTGTGGCATTGCACCATCAGTAGCAGCTACGACAAGTACAGCACCGTCCATTTGGGCCGCACCTGTAATCATGTTCTTTATGTAGTCCGCGTGACCTGGAGCATCAATGTGCGCATAGTGACGTGTAGGAGTCCAATACTCGTTATGAGAAAGAGCGATCGTGATACCACGAGCTTTTTCTTCTGGAGCTGAGTCGATTTGATCTACGCCTTTAATTTTCGCACCGTATCCTTCACCTTGTCGTGAAAGGACTTGGAGGATTGCCGCTGTTAATGTTGTTTTTCCATGGTCAACGTGACCGATAGTTCCCACATTTACGTGTGGCTTGTCTCTGTTAAATTCTTCTGCCATATACTTTATTGGTTGATAACCATAACGGAGCATACAATATAATGCTCTATTCTAGCGACCAACATAAATTAATAATAAATTAAATTTTCCCGATGTTACTCGGGACAGGCGCAAATATTGCGATTGACTCTCATACTAGCAAATCTAAAAATAATGTCAAATGTATAGTTAAAAAGCACCCTCTCGGGTGCTTTTTAACTAAATCTTTTAATTACTAATCGTGAC
>CAZWAV010000004.1:0-80386 GCA_964631935.1 uncultured Candidatus Saccharibacteria bacterium | reverse complement strand
GATATGTACCAGTGATAGTCATTCCACCAGTTGGATCTGTTAATGAAACAGATGTCGGCGCCACCGTATCACTTGGAGCATTCTGCACATTCACACTAACAACAGATGATATAGCTGAGTTACCAGCAGCATCATAGGCTTTAGATGTAATTGTGTGAGTACCGTTTGAGACTGTTGTAGTGTTCCAGATACATAGATATGGTGATGTAGTGTCTGGGTTTGGAGTACAGTTTAGTAATGTAGTTGTACCATCTATGTAGAACTCTACTTTAGTGACACCTACATTATCTGTAGCATTAGCTGCTACTTGTTGTGTGGTACCGAGGACTGTTGTACCTGTTGTTGGGGATGTGAGGGAGGTTGAGGGAGCAAAAGTGTCTGAAGTTCCATATTCGTAGGCGCCGAGGTCGGGAGCAGTGCCGTTATAAGGGATAACAACACTGTTCGCATTGTTTGGAGTTGACGCATTGATAATCATTCCCTTATCAATCAAATCTGAACCTGATGCTAGTCTCAAGAATGGAAGATTAGGAAGTGATCCATCTGCCCCGCGAGAACCATCAACACCAACAGAAGAAACACTCTGGAAATCAGCATCGTTAGCTGTAACTCCAGCATTCCAAGTGTTGTTGGTGTTGTACGTATTTGGTGCAATGTACTTGAGCGCACCACTTGTGTTGCCAACTGAGATATTATTTCTAAATGTTTGTGCTTCTCCAGGGGCAACTTCGTAATACTGGAATTGGAAGCCCCAGCCACCATTTTTGTACGCGGTATTGTTATAGAGCTGATAGAGCGATGTTGGTGTTCCGTTTTGATCAAATCCGTGTGCTAAGTTTTCAAATGAGATGTTGTTGTAGAGGAATTTGATCTTTGTGGTCGTCATTGATGCGCCGCCTATTTGTGTATTACCAATCTTAATACCGTCCCCATTACCCGCTGCTATTCGCGGAGAGGTTGGTGTTGGCTGGTAGTATCCATTCCAAAATGCCCAGTTGTTGATCAGAGTTCGAGTACCGTTGGTACCGATGAAGTCCACACCATCATCAGCATTCATCCAAAATCGGTTACCAATAAAGGTGGTGTTGGTTGACGTGTCTCCTCCTGTTGAGTCAAAACCGTCAGAGTTGTCAAATGCATCATCAAACGGAACGGTGCTGCCATCATTTGTCGTGTATGGGTCAGCATTGTGATGTGAATCAGAGTTTATGAGTGTGAAATTGTTACTTGCATCAATAGTAATACCCGTGCCCCCCATGTATGAAACCTCTACATTTTCAATCGTAACGTTTGGGGAGTTGATAACGCGAATACCTCGGCTGACTCCGCAACCGTTTGGTACTTGTTTCAAGTTAGTGAAAACCATCTTCCCTTTGAGATAGATATATTCACTTCCAGTGATAACAAATGCGATAGGATTACACTGCCAGGTACCAACCGTCGCTGTTGGGTTCTGGTGATCGAAGTTGAAAATCGCAACTTCTCCAGGGTATGTCTGCACGGTAATAGGTGCTGCGGCAGTACCATGAAGATTTTGAAGCCATGAATCAAGCCCTCCACTATTTCCCGCTGACCGGTAGGTTCCTTCACGAACATACGCGATGTCCCCTGCATGCATAACACTACTGAGTTTTCCAATTGTTCGAAATGGGGAACCGATTGTTCCAGGATTGGTGTCACTTCCCGTTACTGCAACATAATATGTGTTACCTACTGCACGAGTAGTTGTGGCTGCGAGAATTAAACCAGTAGTAAATAGAATGGTAAACACCAGTAACCCATAGTGAATAATTTTATGTAAACTTCCTTCGTGCCAATGCTTGTACCAAGCAATATTATTCTCTAGATGCTGATGTAATTTTTTCATCTTCATGATTTTAATTTTTAATATTAATAAGGTAATTATACAATAATGAGTATTAGTTGTATATATATCTTGGTTTTATGGGGATATCAAAAAGCACCCTCTCGGGTGCTTTTTGATAGATATACTAAATTTCTTTTTCTTTTATCTTTATACCATTTCTCTCATTATTATCTAGCTTGTCCCATTTTTGCTCTTCGTCACCAGGGATAACTTTGCCATCAGTATGACATCCTGGATCATATTTATCTGCAAGTTTATCTTCTGGATCATCATTATCTACACCATCATCACATTGTGGCTTACCTCCAGGTCCACCACTTCCGCAAACTCCACCAGTATCTATCCCAGTTTCATCTTGGTTTTGAATACCATCGAAACAAGTACCGAGAACTGCATTTTTTGGCAACACTGTTACTACGGCTTGTGCATCTCCTGTGCTTGTTCCATCTGTACAAGTAACACTATAGTTTTTTACATAGGAAGTACTAGGTGTAGTTGAAAAGATAGATAAGTCTACATTACCTGACCTTTCACCGCCAGTGTCAAAGCTTGAACTCATACAAGACGTTGTATTTGTTGAATCCCAAGTCAGAGTAAACGGACCGCCTGGCCATGCTAATACAGTAGAAGGAGGAGTTAGTCTCACTTCTATTGAGCTCGGATCCTTAGGCCCAACTACTACAGTAGTTGATGCAGCAGCGCTTCCACCTGGACCAGCACAAGCAACCTTATAAACAGTAGTATCAGTAAGATTTACATTCACAGTACCCGATGGAGCACCACCAGTGTCAAAGTTTACACCATCGCAATCTGTAGCATTTTCTGACCACCATTTAATCAAAGATGTTCCTCCTCCAAAAGGAAGAGTGTTCGGAATTGCTTGTATGTGTGCAGCAACAGCAGTACCAACTACAGGGCTTACTGTAACGGTAACCTGAGATACAGCACTAGTGAAACCAGCTTTTGAACAAATAATACCGAAGGTATAAGTTCCTACAGCAAGACCTGTGATTGTTTGAGTCCCGCTTGTTGTCGATTTTGCTCCAGGCCAAGAACTTGATCCACCGAAACCAGTACAACTGGTTGGTGGCTCTGATATTGGCGGAATTTTCCAATTTATTATTGTGGAATTCGTCGGAAGGGTCATAGAAGAAGGAGTAGCAGTTAGAGTAACAAGGATTTGCTTAGATGGATCTTCGACGACACTATATGGAATAACATAGTGATAGTACACAGGAGTGTAAGCAGACACCAGCTTCGGTGCGATGATGACTACTATTGCAAGTAGGCCGAGTGTTATAAGTTTAGTATTTGTAAATATTTTTTTCATGATAATACTTATTAGGTAATAATATTTTTAGCAGTCCTCTGCTGGAAGACCTGACCCATTTATGTAAGACGAACATTGCATACCTGCTGATTTTTGCCAACATCTACCAGGGGCATCAGATTCGAATCTACATCCAGGTGGAATAATTGGTGCTTGTTGTACACATATTTTTCCTCCGCTAGATGCTGTACTAGGGCTTACAGAAGAAACATAAGCATGGTCAAATCCACCCGTACCTTCAAATTCACAACCATAAGCATTACAGTCATTACCCTCCCAGAAGCTGTGGGTACCCGTTCCTCCTGATGGCATAGTGAAATTATGAACAGCAGGATACTCACCAGTCATTGATCCCGGCTGAGGCCACACATATCCGACTTCAGTAATTCCTATACTCAATGCTGGGTGAGCTGGTCCATTGTAAATAACCTTACCGCGCCTAAATTGTCCATTAAAAGTAAGAGTACCAACACACTCTCCAGATGGTGGATTTATTGGCATCAAATCATCAATACCTGTTGAGAAATCACTCATCTTAAGTCCAACAGTAGCAGTGGGTCCAGTAAAACCAATTGTGTTGTATAATTGAGAATCTAGTAGATTAGGTGTGATTATTTGGGTAAAAATTCCGTCAGCAATAACACTCATATCTACAGTATATGCAGAAGCTCCGTACATAGGCGTAATCATTCCCGTAACACTAAAAGGTGCACCAACAGTATAAGTGGTACCATAGTCAAGATTCACTGTTACTAAAACATCACTATTATCCCCAGCAATATATGTATCTGCTTGTGCTTTATTGACAGGTGCTAGGACAAAAAGAAAACTGAAAACAAAACCGAGTGCTATAAATTTAATTTTTTGGATATTTTTCATATATAAATTTATTAATTACTAGTAATACCTGAACTGGTGTTCATGTTCTTATTTTTCTTCGCCCTTACGTATGCGCCTATTAAAATAATTACAATCAATACAACAATAAGGATAAGCATGAAATTATTGGCTGGCGTTGCTGAAGCAGGAAGTGACGATGTTGTTAGAATATTAAAATCTTTTTGATCAAGAGTATTTCCTGCACTATCTTTTATGGAAAGAGAAACATGCGGGTTAAAACATGAAGACATGATAACCGCAGGAATTTGTGCTTGCGAACCTTTAGACAATGATTGATTTATTTCTGCACACTTATTACCTTTATCATTTGTAATATTTCCATTAACAGAGAGGACTGAGCTAGTATCAGCAACACCACCCCTGATAAGATTACTAGATGAAGGTGATGACCAGATAAGTGAGATAATCGCTTTCTCTCCAACCTTATAATAGTCTTTATCTAAAGATAAGTTGGCAATAGTAGCACTTGCTCCACGAACAAGATATTTAGCATTTATACTATTTGATGATGCGCTTGCGTTCTTCAATAACACATTAACATTATAAACTTGAGGAATACTACCTTTTGGTAATACGACAGAAAAGCTTTCACTCTTTTGTGCTTTGAATACAATAGATGCCATATCACCCCCTGTTACAGGTGCAATATCTCCATATGAAGAATGGTATCGAGTCTCATATGCTGGAGTAAGAGATAAAGTATCGTTTGTATGATTTACTGTATTACATGTCAGACGAAGTGATTCAGTACTTGCAATATCTACTCCTTGATTAAGTCCATAGTGAACATTACTTTTATCTCCCTCTACTTTTAGATAACAAGAGCTTGTAACAATTTCTAAACCTTTTGCAGACTCAGATAAATTTACTTCTTTTACAAATGAAGCACCGAATGGAAAGCCACTAGTGTTACTGCTGAAAAGTAATATTGAATAAGTACCACTAAGAGTACTTGGTGCTTCGTATGTTATTTCTTTACTTGTGTTGCTGTTCTCAGGAAGAGTTAGGGATTCATCATAAACTTTTTCATCAGAAAGAACTTGTCCTGTTTTAGTTTTAGAAATTAATTTTACGCCATACTTAACTCCAGTTTGTAACCCTGTACCGTTGCTTATATCAAATGATATATCAAACACATTACCTTTTTGGGAAACAAGTTTCGCATTTTTAATATTTACATTTGCTACTGGTAATACTTGTTGCTTTGATGGTTGAGCAGGAGTTACTGTAGCGCCAGTTGCTGCGAGAATAGAACTTGAAATAAATAACGAGCACAAGACCAAAATACTTAATATAGAAAATGTAAATCGATTTTTCATAGTTTATAAAATTAATACGTTTATTATTACTCAAGTATATCATCTTTCATAGATGTAAAATAGAAAAAGTTATACACAGCCACATCAGGCAAAAATAAATGGCGCTTCTTTTTAAGAAACGCCATTTTAATATTTAAAAATTTAAACTCAGTCATGAGAAAAATATTGTAAATACTCATCCCAATGATCAACTCCACCTACCGTAACCTTAACAAGCTGGTGTATAACAAATCCATTTCCTATTATAGTGAATGAATCATAAGTGTTGCCGTGCCAATAAAAGCCAGACTCACCAATAAAATACCATTTGTGCTCAACGATAACGCCCGGATTAGGGGTGCAAGCTCCGTTTGTCGTAAACTCACGATTACCTGGATTGTAATAATTATCAAGGGTAAATGTGTGTTTATTGCAATCTCCAGTTGGTATGCTTACATAAAACGTTACGTTATATGCTTTTTTAAGCAAACTATCACAGTGGAAACTACCTTGGGTCATGAAATTATTCCTTGGATCCTGACCAACATTTATAGCTATTGCATAAGTCTTAACCCCACCTTTACCCATAGCTTTTAAGGTAAAATTGGTTGTAGAGTAAAGTGGGCCAACCGGATAATTTCCAGATATTCCAGACATCTTAACGCCATCTATCAAAATAGAATCAGTGTTTATAAATGAATTGAAATAGATAGTATCCTTTTGTCCATAAGCAATAGATGGTGTATATGTTACTGTACCCGTTGGAGCTGGAATTACAGCAGGACATAATGAAGGATCTGTCTGTATTCCGGGCAAATTTGGACAAACATCCACTGGTGTTGGTGTGGGCGCAGGAGGGCTATCACCCTTACTGCAAGAGATGTTGCTGTTAATAACTAACAGCATGAGCAATGAAATCATAGCCATTTTAAGGCTGTTAGTTAAATTTTTCATAAACTATTATTTGAGGTTTAAAAATCTGGTTTAAAAAGCAATGTCCACCTATATAAAAGATGAAAAATGCTTTTTAAACCAAACAGACTCAATATTTCAAGGAATTTAACCTAAAATAGTATTATTTCAGAGCGCTTTCCTAAAGTATGCGACATTTAATAGCTTCAGTCAACCTTTTTATCCACAATCTCTATATATTTAAATAAAATCCCCGAATAAATTCGGGGACCTTTGATGTTTATAAATATTTTAATCCAATGAAAAAGCTTCCATTACACTCTGAATATCAGTGGAATCTACTTTTTCCTTTGATTTTCCTGTGTATTTTGCTACAAATCCTTTAAAATCATGTGTTTTTTCAAGATATATGAGCTCTCCGGGGGTAAAAATGTTGCTTTTCCCTAGACTATTTATCTTGTTAACAAGCTTTGAATACTGAATTTTGTATGAATTATAAGCATATTTAGCACATATTTCAGCACTCCACTCTTCAACTCCTTTGAATAAATTAGGTTTCCCTTGTACTTCAATCAAAACAGACAATCCATGATATCCAATGATTTGTATAGTATTGCCCCAGGCTTGAATAGGTTCATCAAATAAAGTGTCATTAGCAAACGAATGGAATACTTCGTGAGATATGAGATTGTACATATCTTGATAGGATAGTTTTTGTGCCATTTGTGGACACAAATATATTCTTATTGGCAAAGTATAAGCCAGTAGTCCATATGGACCCCTGTCAGTTTGTATCATTCTACAGAGATTAGCATCATCTCGTGAAAATATACCTATATATGTAGGGCATTTATAGGTAAAATAGTAATTTTCTACAGAATAGCAGACTGCATCCTTTAGACTATCTGACATTTCTCCGAAAAACAAAATTTCAGGCCCCATAGGAGATTTTGAGTAGTTGTTTGAAGCTTGTGTGCATATAGCAAATAGCAAAGCAGTGATGATTAACTTTTTCATGATAGTTTATTTTGGAGGTTTAAAGATCAGGTTATAAGATATTTTTATATATTCAAACACAATAACTGTCAAAAACAAAATATTGACGCTTCCGCCTTATTATAGTAAGATAGTGGAAGCTAAAGTCCGTTCTCGAACCGGGCTTTTATTTTTACAAAATTAAATAACAATTACATATGTTAGACCTTAAAACAATGAAATCTGCTCTCGAGCAGCTCGAACAAGAACGCAAAATTCCTCGAGAAAAAATTATCGACGCTATAGAGCAAGCCCTAGCTGCTGCATATAAAAAAGATTACGGCAAAAAAGGCCAGATCATCCGTGCGACTATAGATATTGAGAGTGGAAAAATGGAATTCTACCAAATAAAGATCGTCGTTGACGAATCTTTAGTGCGAATGACAACAGAAGATGAGGAAGAAGAAATAGCTGAAGACGATGAGAGGGTACGCTTCAACGAAGAGCATCATATACTTCTAGAAGACGCAAAGAAAATAAAAAGTGATGCAAAGTTAGAAGAAGAGATAGTCTTCCCTCTTGAAGCTCAAGAAGATTACGGACGTATTGCAGCTCAAACAGCAAAGCAAGTTATCATACAGAAAATCCGCGAAGCAGAACGTGGTGCTATTATCGATGAGTACGGAAGCAAGGAAGGTGAAATCGTAAATGGTTTCGTCCAGAAAGTTGAACGTGGGATCGTTTACATCGATTTCAATCGTGCAACAGGAATTATTTTACCTGAGGAACAAATCCCCGGTGAGTCATACAGACGCGGCGAAAGAATCCGTGCATACCTATACTCAGTCGAAGAAACTCCACGTGGAGTAAATCTTAAACTCTCTCGTACTCATCCTCAACTTATCGAAGGACTTTTCGCTATGGAAGCTCCAGAAATTGCATCAGGCGTAGTAGAGATAAAAGCGATCGCTCGCGAAGCAGGATCACGATCAAAGATTGCAGTTTATTCAAACGATGAACATGTTGATCCAGTTGGGTCATGCGTTGGACAAAAAGGTATTCGTGTCACGACAGTTATGAGCGAGCTCGGTGGTGAGAAAATAGATATCATTCCATGGTCAGCAGATATGACAGAATTTATTTCAAGCGCACTCTCTCCTGCACATGCATTAGATATCCAAGTTAGTGAAGAAGAACACAAGGCTGTTGTAGAAGTCGCAGCTGATCAACTCTCTCTTGCCATCGGAAAGGGTGGACAAAATGTTCGCCTCGCCGCAAAACTCACAGGCTGGAGAATCGACATAAAAGGTATAGCTGGTGAAGTAGTTTCAAGTGAAAGTGATATAATCAGCGAAGATGCAAGTGGTGAGCCAATCAAATTAGACGAGGGCCTAGTTGATGACGGCACTACTGCATAATTAAAATTAAATAAATTATTTTATGGCAAATATAAATCACAAACCATCTAAATACATGTTGAACTTATTGCACGTACTTCCACCATTCGCAAATGAAGAAAAGGGTGTAGTAAATGCGATAGTTGAAGTATCGGCAGGTAGTATAAATAAATACGAACTTATTACTGAAAGTGGTCAATTAAAACTTGATCGCGTTGGTTATTCATCTCTATCGTATCCTTTCACATATGGAGCGATACCAATGACATGGGATTATGATGGTGATCCTTTAGATGTTGAAATCGTAAATATTACTGAACCATTAGTTCCTGGATCACTCGTTGAAGCTCGAATCATTGGTGTTATGAAATTCATAGATGGTGGTGAAGTAGATGACAAAATAATTGCAGTGCTAAATGATGATAGACGTTCAGATCATATTAAAAATGTAGATGATCTTGGTGATTATTTCAAAACTGAAACAAAATATTTCTGGGAAAATGTGAAGGCTCTTAAAAAGCCAGGTACAGGTGTAGTGGAAACTTTCTATGGACCAGAAGAAGCAATGAAAGTTCTTAAAGAATGTTCAGAAAAATACAACAAAGAATACGCTCCAAAATTGGAAGAATAAGAAAATATAATATATGAAAACAACAATTAAAAAACTTGATAAAAGTGAAGTTGAGATATTGGGCGTATTGCCTTGGAGTGATTTTGAGAAATTCGAAGGCAAAGCCCTTGTTCACATAGCTGAAAGACTTGAAATCCCAGGATTCCGTAAAGGCAAAGTTCCTGCAAATATGGTCAAGGAAAATGTAAACGAAATGATGGTACTAGAAGAGATGGCAGAGCTAGCTATTTCTGACGTCTATCCAAAAATAATCCAAGATGAGAAAGTCGATGCTATAGGCCGACCACAAGTGGCTATTACAAAAATTGCCAAAGGTTCAGATTTGGAATTCAAGATCATAACTGCAGTTCTTCCTGAAATGAAACTCCCAGACTACAAAAAGCTTGCGGGTGAAATCAAAAAGAAAAATCCTAGCACAGAAGTAGTAGTCGATGAAGCTGATGTCGAGAAGACAATTCTTGAACTTCGTAAAATGCGTGCTCATCAAGCTATGCCAAAGCATGAACACGAAGATACAGATGAAGCTCACCCAGAGTTAACCGAGGAACAACTCCCAGCTTTTGATGACGAGTTTGCAAAATCATTTGGTGACTTTGCAAATGCCGATGCATTCAAAGAAAAGATTCGTGCAAACATGAAGATTGAAAAGGAAACAGTTGCTAAAGATAAACTTCGTTTATTAATAGTCGAAGATCTTCTAAAAGAAACGACTGGCGATATTCCAGAAATATTAATCGAAAGTGAGATTGATAAAATCATGTATCGACTTGAGGGCGATATTACAAATGCTGGACTAAAGGTTGAAGATTATTTAGCTCAGATAAAAAAGACTGAGGAAGACTTAAGGAAAGAATGGCGTGCAGATGCTGAGAAACGGGCGAAACTCCAAGTAGTCATTCATTCAATTTCTGAAAAAGAAAACATCAAACCGACCGAAGAAGAAATTGAAAAGGAGGTAAATAACATAATGACAATGTATAAAGATGCCGATCCAGTTCGTGCACGAGCATACATAGAGAATATGCTAGAGAACGAAAAAGTTTTTGCATTCTTAGAGAGTCAGTAAAATTTTGGTCAAAAAGAAAGAGCTCACGATTAATCGTGAGCTCTTTTTGATTGCTAGATTTACTATTTACTAACCATTCGCAAAAGCTTCTAGCAATATTTTTAAAACCTTAGGTGTATTGACCAGGGAGCGTTTGTATATCTCGGATCAAACTCTCCGACAATAGCACATGGAACACCTGGATGTTGTATAAACCAATTTTGCAATAATTGCAACTGATAGTTTGCAACTTGCCAGGAAACTCCATTCACGCAATCAGCAGTTCCTAAAAAAGAAAAGTTTCCATACCTATCTTTCACATACACTGGTATGCTAGTAGAATTGGTTGGTGAAGAAATAACATACACAACTGCAGTAAAACTTTGAGCAGAAGGTCCATATCCATAATTTTGATATGCAGAGTAGTCATAATAATAACCTCCTCCGTTACCAATATTTACAGTTATCCATAATCCATCCTGGTTGAAACCTATAGATGTGGAGCTAAGTATTTCTCCGATATTCTTTTTACAGCTAGTTGCTGACAAGAGAATTGTTGCGAAGATTGGCAATAATAATTTAATTGATTTCATGATTATCTTTTTAGATTTGATTTAAAATTTTTGATTCCCAAGGACTAATACGATTAATCCGCAAAATTCAAAAATCTTAAATCGTCATGAAATTGGTCTCAAGGAACTTTCTGGGGATATTATAGCACAAAATATACCTATTTGTCAAGTACAATAAAAACCCTATTTTGCTATACTAAATCCTGTATTAACCAATAACTTAAACAAAACTATGCTTATACCTACAGTAATTGAAAAATCACAATTCGGCGAAAGAGCTTATGATATATACTCTCGTTTATTGAACGAGCGTATCATATTCCTTGGTGGCCCGATAGACGACCATGTAGCCAATCTAGTCATTGCTCAGCTTCTATACCTAGACCACACAGACTCAAAGAAAGATATACACCTATATATCAATTCCCCTGGTGGTTCAGTTACAGCAGGCTTGGCAATATTAGACACTATGGGCTTCGTCAAAGCTGACGTCTCTACTATATGTGTAGGTATCGCTGCTTCAATGGGAGCACTACTTCTATCTGCTGGTACTAAAGGCAAGCGTTTTGCACTTCCAAACTCTGAAGTTATGATCCACCAAGTCATGGGTGGAGCTGAAGGTCAAGCTTCTGATATAGAGATCAATGCCAAGCATATCCTCCGAACTAAAGATACACTAAACAAGATTCTTGCTAAAAACACAGGTAAATCTTTCTCACAGGTAGAAAAAGACTCAGATCGCGATAACTATATGAGCGCTGAGGAAGCCAAAAAGTACGGTCTTATCGACGACATAGTCTCAAAACCAAAAGCTGACAGCAAAAAGTAACACAGGGTATATCCCCTGCCCAATCTCGACAAAAATACATTTCTGCGGTACTATGAGTGTATCGAATTTTAACAGTTATTTGGTGCCCACTTTTAAAATACGGTTCTATCTGGTAAATTCCCGAATATAAATTTATGAAAAAAAGTTTTCTTTTGATAAACGTTTCCGCAAATATCCTAGATATAACTCGCCTATAATAGCGTGTATTTTATAAGTGACACTGTCACTTTATGAGTTTAACAGCAATAATCATTTCCGCTCTCGCTCTTTTATTAGGCGTGGGGGTTGGATATTATTTGCGCCTGATTATTTCTCTTGGCAAAAAAGGTTCTATGGAACTTGAGATCAAGCAGATAATGCTCGGTGCAAAAGAAGAAGCACAACGAGTGCTCGATGAAGCAAAAAAGAAAGCAGAAGAGAAGGTAGAGGAATCACAACAAGTTGCAATAAAGAAAGAGGGAGAATGGAAAGAGACAGAACATCGTCTAATTAAAAAAGAGGAGCTTCTTGATGCTCGTCAAGTAGAAATTGATCGTGAAGTTGAGAACATGAAGCTCAAAGTAGAAGAAGTAAAGAAAATCAAAGAGCGCGTCGATGGCATGCAAGCAGAAAAAGAGAAAGAACTCGAAAAGATCTCTCACTTATCTGTAAGTGACGCTCGTGAAGAGTTATTCAGGGGTATAGAAGGAAAATACGAAGAAGATTTGCTTGTACGTATGCAGAAAATGGAAACAGCAAATACCGAGAAGCTTGATCGCAGAGCAAAAGACATACTAGCTGCAAGTATCAATCGCCTCGCCTCTTCAACAGCAAGCGAGATGATGACTACGTCAGTAAATATTCCAAATGATGAAATAAAAGGAAAGATTATTGGTAAAGAAGGCCGTAATATAAGGGCATTTGAACGAGCATCAGGAGTAGAGCTAATCATAGACGAGACTCCTGGGGCAATAGTTATTTCTTCATTTGATCCAGTTCGAAGACAAGTCGCAAGGCTTGCTCTTGAGAACTTAATTCTCGATGGCCGCATACAACCTGCAAAAATCGAAGAAGTAGTGATTAAAGCTCAAGAAGATATAAATAAAATTATAAAAGATAAGGGAGACCAAGCAGTTTATGAATGTGGAATATTTAATCTTGATCCACGTATAGTTGCTATTGTCGGCCGTCTATACTTCCGTACATCATACGGCCAAAATGTTCTCCAACACTCCATAGAAATGGCCCACATCGCAGGAATGCTTGCCGAAGAACTTGGTGCAGATATACAAATTGCCAAAGCCGGCGCATTGGTACACGACATAGGTAAAGCACTCGATCACGAAGTACAAGGTACACATATCGACATCGGTATTCGTATCCTTCAAAAATTTGGCGCTGATCCAAGAATAATCACATCGATGAAAAGTCATCACGATGATTGCCCTCATGAAACCATAGAAGCAGTCATAGTACAGACAGCCGACATGATCTCAGGTGGTAGACCAGGAGCTCGTCGTGATTCTGTGGAGAATTACATTAAGCGTCTCCAAGACCTAGAAGCTATTACCAAGACATTTGATGGTGTCGAGAAGTCATACGCCCTCGCCGCAGGACGCGAAATCAGAATATTCGTCACTCCAGAGAAAGTAAATGATATCGAGGCCAAGAATATGGCTCGTGATATAGCCAAGAAGATTGAACAAGAACTCAAGTACCCAGGCGAAATCAAAGTCACCATGATCCGAGAGAATCGAATCGTAGAATACGCAAGATAAGAAAAAACCCTCCAATTGGAGGGTTTTTTCTAGACAGATTCACGTTTTAGAATAAGGAGATTTAAGTGGAAATGTACAGGTACAGTCTGCCCTTTTGGTAAATTCTCCCATATAAGATCGTAGTTTTGGCTTAAATAGTCTTTTTTTATATGAGTGAGCTCGTCTGTCTCTTCGTTAGTCAGAAGTTCCCATTCAAATAGTACTTTTCTCTTTGTACAAAGGATATGGCTAGTCGTCGCAATAGCATCATAAGGATAATCATTCTCGACGATAACCCAATGAGTAAATTCTTTCACTAAACCCTTCTCGTGCCAGTTCATAAATGGGTCACTTTCCACTCTTTCACCTGCTTCTTTTATATATCTATCCATTGTTTCTTGTGTTCGCACAAAAGTCCTTGTGATTTTTTTCATATTAAGATCAATTATAACATATCGATTTAAAAATTAAGTAACAATGTGTGTATTTGTCAATGTATATAAATAACTTGCGGGAAAATAACCTTGGTATATAATAGGATTACTCCTGTTTATCAGGGATCGTTTGCAAACGGTCGAATATTATTCAGATAGCGTTCCCATATTTTTTGAAAGAAAGATGTGTGAAACTAAAAATAATGAATAAACAAGCATTAGTAGAATGGGTTCACGGAAAAATCGGTGGTACAAAAGTACAAGCTGAGGAAGTTGTGAACGGTATGTTTGATGCTATCGTTTCAACTTTGAAAAAAGGTGACGAGGTATCAATCGCAGGTATTGGAATCTTCTCTGTTAAGCAACGTGCAGCTCGCATGGCTCGCAATCCAAAGACTGGAGAACAAGTCAAAGTTGCCGCTACAAAAGTTCCAAAGTTCCGAGCAGCGAAAGCTCTCAAAGATGCTGTAAAATAATTTTATACAGATTAAAAGACCACTCTATTCTATCTAGGAGTGGTTTTTTAATGCGTGGATGGTATGATTATATAAAATTGGTAATTGAAATTCTAAACAACAAAAAACAAACAGTGTATGAAAATTACAAGTTCAACTGGTATTCCTTTTCAGAATGCCTTCAAAGAAAAAGTAAACAATTATTTTTCAAACAAAAAAAGGACTGGTAATTTAAAACTGTTTATAAAAGCAGCAATTATCATCCTGGTGGCGACATTTTTATACCTTCTCCCCTATTTTGCAGTATTGGGAACTGGTATGTATATGTTTATAGCAGTTTTGCGTGGATGGGTCATGGGTCTGGCTGGTTTCAATATTGGTCATGATGCAATACATGGTAGTTTTAGTAGTAAAAAATGGCTTAATAAAATAATGGGATATTCTTTTGATGTCTCAGGAGTAAGTTCTTACTACTGGTATTATAAGCATAATATTATGCACCATAGCTATACAAACACCCACAAAGATGACGACCTAAACGCGGACAAGATGTTGCTTATGGCTCCGTGGCAAAGATGGCTACCTATCCATAGATTCCAGCATTTATATGCCCCATTCCTTTATGGATTAGAGCATGGGCACTGGGCACTCTGGAATGACTTTAAAAAGTATAAAACCAACATGATTGGTGATTACGAAATTAAAGAAAAAATGACCATAGAAGACCATATTACTTTTTGGGCCGGTAAAATTATTTACGTATTTAAATCACTATTACTGCCTGTATTTGTATTTGGATTCTTAAAAGGTATCATTGGATTTCTGTTGATGGAGTTTGTATGCGGGTTTACTATAAGCTTAGTTTTCCAACTAGCGCACGTACAAAATAAATCTCAGTTTTTTGAACCTAATCCTTTAACTGGCAATATAGAGAAGGAATGGGCTATAGAACAAGTCGAGACTACTGCGGATTTCGCCACTAATAATCCTTTAATAACCTGGCAGTTAGGTGGTTTGAATTTTCAAACACTACATCACTTACTTCCAAAAGTATCGCACGTACATTACCCAAAAATTCAAAAGCTTCTCATTGAAACATGTAAAGATTTTGGTATTAGATACAATCATTACAAAACAATGATATCAGCGTCCATTGATCATTTTTCATACCTAAAAAAGATAGGGAGAAAAAAACCTGGATTAAGAATAGCTTAAACTATTTCTAAACCCCGCTTAAAAGCGGAATTATTCAAAAGCCTGTACCTAAAACGTGCAGGCTTTTACTTTTTATAAAGCTCTTGTAACAAGAAAAATAAAAACAATACCGAGAACTGTCATACCGACAGTTTTTAATGATGAAGTTTTGCTATGTGCTTCAGGTAAGATATCTGACACACCAATGTAAAGCAAAAATCCAGCAAAGAATCCTAGATAAAGCAGAAGTGATTTCTCTGACAGTGTGAAAAATAAAGTCGAAAGACCTCCCAGTACTGGAGCGAGAGCATCTACAAAAAGGAATTGCATAGCTTTTTTGTCAGTATTCTTATGACGAAGCATGAGTGATACAGTATTGAGCCCATCACAGAAATCATGGGCTATGACAGCAATAGCCACCAATATGCCTGTGGCACTTGATATCTGAAATCCTAGACCAATAGCCATACCGTCAAGAAATGAGTGCCCTGCGAGGGCTAGGGCTTGAAACTTCCCTATGCTTGGGTGTGTATGTGGTCCATAATGATCTTCATGGGTATGGTGCACGAGCAATAGTTTTTCAGCTATATGAAAAACCATAAACCCGAGAACTAGTGCAATCATTGGATAAGTTGGATTTACCGCAAGAGAACCAGTAAGTTCAATAATCTCAGGAAAAATATCAAATGCTATGACACCTAAAATTACTCCTGCTGTAAGGCCGAGAATTAAATGCATTTTATCTTTATATTTCAAACCGAAAAGCCCTCCAAGGAATGTCGATATGAATGTAAAGAATATAAATACAAATTGCATGTGCGGGATAAGAGAATCGAACTCTTGCCAGCAGTTTGGAAAACTGCAGTTCTACCACTAAACTAATCCCGCATATCTCTTTAAAGAAAAGCCTGTATAGGTTTTTCTATTGTCGGGGTGCAGGGAATTGAACCCTGTTCTCACGGTCCCAAACCGCGTATACTACCGGTGTACTACACCCCGAAATTAAACAATTCCTTTATATTAGCACATTTTTTATTAAAAACAATTATAAAATAATATTAGCTATTATCTTCACTCGAGCCGTTCTACTTTTGATATTTAAATAAACAAGGAGTACGTCAAATTGCCAAGGTGTATTCCCTATTCTTTTGTGTATTAGATAAGTTTGGACAGTTTTTGCCAATCTTTTGATCTTCCAGGGGTGCATATTTTCCTCTGGTCTTTTTATAAAAGGATTATCATTTTTGAAGTCTGGCAGTGTTTCACAAGAAACAGATTTAACTTCAATAAAATATAGTTTATTATCTTTTTGAGCAATTATATCTATTTCACCCCATTTCTTAGTATAATTCCTTTCTAATATAGAAAACTGATGTTTCATGAGAAACTTACATGCTACATCTTCGCCTAATTGACCTATTTTTTGTGAATTAGAGGTAAATTTTTTCATAAACGTTTCACGTGAAACGTTTAACCATTTATAGGACATTTATTAGATCTTTAAATACTGTCCCTCAATAAATATCCTTAAATAGCAACGTTTAAACAAATATGGCTATAAATAATACTTTATGACTTATAAAATTAAATATGTCTTTTATTAACAATGCACACATAGTTATCCACAAAATTCTTAATTTAAAAGGTTTTATTCTGTGTATAAAAGACCAATAAAGGTCAAAGATAATTGTGCACCCAGAGGGATTCGAACCCCCAATAACGGTTCCGAAGACCGTCGTGATATCCATTTCACCATGGGTGCATAAAACTACTATCTATTATACATAAATAATACCTATTTACAAAGATAGTTTATATTTCAAGGCTAAAAAAATAAATTGCAATTTATGCTTAAAAATACTATAATTTGAACCAGTTATAAATAATATGCGGGATTGGTTTAGTGGTAGAACACGTCCTTGCCAAGGATGAGACAGGAGTTCGATTCTCCTATCCCGCACAAATAACTTTATGGCCGAAAAGCCTATAAATAACTCAAAAATACCATCATATGTTACACATGTAACAGAAACCCTCGAAAAATCAGGATTTGAGGCTTTTCTTGTTGGTGGCTGTGTTCGAGATCTTATTATGGAAAGAGTACCCAAAGATTGGGATATTACAACAAATGCAACGCCAGAAAAGATAGTATCCTTATTTGAAAAGACTGTATATGAAAATACATATGGAACTGTTGGAGTTTGTATAGAAAAGGTTAATCATGAAACAAATTTTGATGTTACACATGAAACACCAGAATACTACATTGTAGAGGTTACTCCTTACAGAATTGAAGCAAAATATAGCGATTTTAGACATCCAGATCAGGTAAAATTCAGCAATAATCTTGAAGATGATCTTAAAAGACGCGACTTTACGGTAAATGCTCTAGCCTACAATCCCAATAAAGGACAGATTATTGACCTTTATAAAGGACAAGAAGACATAAAGGACAAAACAATTAGGGCTGTAGGGCAGGCTCCTGATAGATTCAATGAAGATGCATTGCGTATGCTTCGAGCAGTAAGGTTTTCCACACAATTAGATTTTGCAATTTCTTATGAAACGATGAGTGCTATTGTGGATAACTCTGATCTTATAAAAAATATTTCAGCAGAAAGAATTCGTGATGAATTTACAAAAATTATAGAAAGTAAGAATCCTAGCAGTGGTATGGTTTTACTTCAAAAATTAAAATTATTAAAATATATCATTCCTGAACTTGAAGAGGGAATTGGGTGTGAACAAGGTGGGGCACATATATATGATGTATTTGAACATTTACTAGGAGCATTGGGCCATGCCGCAGATAAAGGCTACAGTACCGAGATAAGGCTTGCCGCTTTATTCCATGACATAGGTAAGCCTAAGAGTCGTAGACCTGGGGATAAAAAAGCTTATACATTCTATGGACATGAAGTTATAGGGGCTCGAATGGCAAAAGCAATAATGGAGAGATTAAAATATCCGAAGAAAACTACAGACCTTGTGGTTTCGCTTGTGCGTAATCATATGTTCTTCTCAGACACAGAACAGATAACTCTTTCCGCCGTAAGAAGAATTGTGCAGAAGGTAGGTAAAGAACATGTATGGCAACTAATGGAAATAAGAGAGTGTGACAGGGTAGGCATGAAAAAGAAAGAGGCACCTTATCGTCTACGCAAATACCATGCAATGATAGATGAAGTTTTGCGTGACCCACTCTCAGTTGGACAGCTCGCTATTGATGGGGAAGTATTAATAAAAGAATTAGGAATGAGTCCGTCACGAAGAATGGGTTGGATACTACACGCATTGCTTGAAGAAGTTCTTGATGATCCTAAAAAAAATACTGCTCCGTACTTAAAAGATAGAGTTTTAGAATTAGACAAACTAGATGATCAAGAATTGAAAACTTTAGGTGAGAAAGCTAAAGATCTAAAAGAAAAATTAGAGGAGGAAGAGATAGAGAAAGTGCACTCTAAGCATGGAGTAAAAAGATAAATTCTTGTGATATACTCTACGTACATTAATAGATAAAAAATATTTTATGATTTCAAAAGAACAATATCTAGGAATATTAGGGAATGAATTTAGAATTATTAAACACTTATCAGAAAAAATAAAGCCAGAGCAACTTTCTCATAAGCCAACTGAACCTCAACGAAACATGCAGGAACTTATGGCATATCTTACTCAGATATTTATATCTGGGGTTGAAGGAGTCGTTACTGGTGATGGTAGTGCATACAAGAAATACCTTGGGGCAGGGGAAGTTCCTACATTAGAAAATTTTTCAGAGCTCATGGACAAAGAATTATTAGAGGTAGAAAAACTAATAAAATCTCTTTCAGAAGAAGATCTCAAGACCGAAGTAAATATGTGGGGAAGAAACCAAAGTAAGGCGCTTCATTTAATGGGAATGCTTTCTATCGCCGCTGCGTACAAAATGCAACTCTTCCTATACATGAAACAATCAGGAACAGAAAATATTGGCACAATGAATCTCTGGGCAGGAATGGACCAGCCACCAAAAGTATAATAACTAAAAAATTCTCACAAGCTTGTGAGAATTTTTTAGTTTACCTCAAGGACAATAGGGCAGTGATCGGAACCAAAATAATCAGTAAGCATTTTTGAATCTTTTATATTTTTCATGATATCAGAAGAAACAAAAAAGTAATCGATGCGCCAGCCGACATTTCTGTCTCGAGCGCCTGACTTCTGGTCCCAGTAAGAGTATGTGTCTTTCTTAGTAGGGTATAGGGAGCGAAACGTGTCTACGTAACCATGAGATACAACTTCATCAATCCATGCGCGCTCGACAGGAAGGAAGCCAGTATTTTCTTCATTTGCTTTTGGTCGAGCTAAATCTATTTCTTCATGAGCAGTATTTATATCACCAGTGAAAATAATAGCGTAACCTGCTTTCTTTTTCTTATCAATAAATTCTAAAAACGCATCATAGAATTTAAGTTTGTAATCGAGTCGAACTGGGCCACCTCCACCATTAGGGAAATAGCAATTTAGTAAAATAGTTTTCTTGCCGAAACCAAATGCGTCTTTATTAAAATAAAGCACAAGAAGGCGACCCTCAGAATCAAGGTGATCAATACCCATAATCTCTTCAACTTTATCTGGTTGTATTTTCGTGTAAACTGCTACTCCACTGTAACCCTTGCGTCCTTTTGAATGTGAGAAATATGAAGTATATCCTTTAATATTTTTTACTTCATCGGGCAACTGTTCGGCTTCTACTTTTGTCTCTTGAAGACATAATATATCTGGTTTGTATTTTGAAAATAGGGGTTCAAAGTATCCCTGTTTAACCGTTGCACGTAATCCATTTGTATTCCAAGAAATTATTTTCATATATGACTATTTACTCTTGCTGTGGAACTTTTTATGTATATCGCGAAGCTGACTGTCTGTAACATGAGTGTATATCTGGGTTGTAGCTATATTAGCATGGCCAAGCATCATTTGTACTGATCGAATATCAGCCCCATTTGAAAGTAAATCAGTGGCAAAGGAGTGACGAATAACGTGGGGAGTAACCTTCTTTGATATTCCAGCTTTGATCGCATAGAACTTTACAATACGTTCGATTGAGCGTGGAGTAAGACGATTACCTTTTGCCCCGTTTCTTGATTGTTGGGCAAATAGTGGTTCATCTAAATCTTTGCGCCCTTTAAGGTAATCACGAATCGCACTTTTGGCTGAATCAGAAAGAAACACAACACGGACTTTTTCTCCCTTACCACGAACAGAGAATTCATCCTTAGAAAGATCTAGGTCGCGATCAAGAGAAGAAAGCTCAGAGAGACGGAGTCCAGTAGAGAAAAATAATTCAAGAATTGCTTTATCGCGAAGACCTTTCGGGTTAGTAACATCTGGTGCACTTAGTAATCTTTTTAGTTCTTCAACAGAGATGAGATCAAGAGATCGTTCTTTTATCTTAGCTAATTCTATACGATCAGGGGCAAGGGAAGACACGTCGCGCTTCATCATGTATTTTAGAAATGAACGAATAGCAATGAGATGGTAGTTCTGAGTATTTTTCTTGAGAGTACTTGCTTGTTGGCCACGAATTTTCACTCCAGGCTGGCGATTTAGAAATAAGCGGAATTCGCGAATCTTATCATCGCTTATTTGTTTTGGTTCAGTAATTTTCGCAAACTCAAAAAACCGAGAAAGATAGTGATCGTAATTATTCACCGTCTTTAAACTGTTGCCTTTTTCAATCTCAACATGTTCAAGGAATTCTCTTTTTAATTGATCGAGTCGTGAAGCCATATACAAAGTAATTATACAATATTTTGCGACATTAAAATAATGAAGGAGTATGCTTTTTATAGTTTTGACATTTCCCTAAAAGTGTATTAGTATCGGCAAATAGTTAATTGATTTTTGAAAATTTAAAAAGATAAAATATGAAAAAAATTGTTATTAATGATTTTGTATGCAAGATATTGCATACAGAAAAAGAGATCCAAAAAAATGTTCAGTTTTTGGCTGACAAAATATATCACGATTATAAAGATAAGGAAAACATTGTTCTGCTTATCATTATGAATGGGGGTATGGATTTCGGCATTGATTTATCTCGTGCTCTTGAAAAGCGTGGCCTCAAACACGCAAGGGAAAACATAACGGCAACAAGATATAACTCCAAAGGAGAGGCGGTAGGGGATGTAGAAATTATACATAAACCAAACTTATCACTATCAGGCAAGAATGTAATTGTAATTGAAGATCTGGTAGACAAAGGAGACACATTAAATAGTACACATGATTATTTAATTAAATTGAATCCTGAATCTCTCACGTACGCAGTGATTGGTGTAAAAAAGGGTCATACCTTTGCAGGCCCAATAGGATATAAACTAATCAATGAATTGTTCCCGGATTTATGGTTGTTCGGGTATGGTATGGATTGGGGAGATGAACATCGAAGCTACAAACAAATAATGTACAAAACGCAAAAAATTCATAACGCAAAAAATTAAAGAAATGAACCCAAACATTCACATCTTCAGTGATCATGCTGTGATTGCTCACAAGATGGCAATACTTAGAAATGAATTAACTCCTCCAAAAGAATTCAGAGGACAATTGTATGACATTGCTTTTATCATGGGAAGTGAGGCATTCAAAAACTTACCCTTGAAAAAAATAAGGGTTAAAACACCCATGATGGAAATGTACGCATACCAGGTTGAAAACATGCCATGCATAATACCTATAACGCGAGCGGGACTATCTATGGAAAGTGCTATGTGGGAAATATTGCCAGACATGCCCAGTTATGATATTGGCCTGCGGAGAGATGAGAGCAGTTCAGTTGATATAAATATCGTTGAGTATTCAAACAAACTTCCAGAAAAATTAGATGCTAATAGGTTGGTGGTAATACTTGACCCAATGATTGCAACAGGTAAGTCTGCCGTTGTTGCAATTGACAAGGTAAAAAAGACCGGAGCAAGAAATATTGCTTATATGGGAATTGTATCATGCGACAAAGGCCTGAATGCTATCATGGAAGCACATCCAGATGTAAAAATATACTGTGCTGCGAAAGATCCCGAGCTTGGGACAAACAACTATATATACCCGGGTCTTGGAGATGCTGGTGACAGATATAAAAATACCTAAATAATCGAAATCACTTTTAAGTCAAAGGGTCGCTGAAAAATCAGCGGCCCTTTATTTTGTCTAAATCACTAAAATAATAGAAATTGACTAAAAAAGTAACCCAACATTAGAGTCCATATGGGTCTTGCATTTTTTTAGAATATGTGCTAGTATATGGGAGTAATGTTAACAACAAAGAAAAAGCAAAATATTATAAAGAAAAGCCAGCTTCACGAAAAAGATACTGGTTCACCTGAAGTGCAGATTGCAATTCTTAGCAAAAGAATAGATGAGCTTGCAAGCCACCTAAAGGAACACAAGAAAGACAATCACTCACGCCGAGGATTGATCAAAATGGTTGCTGATCGCCGAAGCCACCTGAAACACCTTGAGAAGACAGACAAGACACGATTCGCATCTCAAACTAAATTATTAAAAGCGTAAACATTGTGTCCCGACTTCGGTCGGGGCATTTTGTTTAATAGCCAAAAATTATAAAAGGAGTACTATTAATAGACAGATATGATAATAAAACACAAAGAACAGAGGGTAGGCGTATTTATAGATACTTCGAATCTATACCATAGCGCTAAAAATTTATATAAAAGAAAGGTTAACTTCGGAGCAGTATTGAAAGACGCTGTCGCTGGTAGAAAACTAGTACGAGCTACGGCGTATGTCATAACAAGCGAAGGGGGGAGCGAGAAAAGCTTTTTTGACGCATTGACCAAACTCGGTATTGAGACAAAGACCAAGGAATTGCAGATATTCTCTGGTGGAGCAAAGAAAGGAGACTGGGATGTAGGAATCACTGTCGATGCCATAAAGATGGCACCGAGACTCGACGCAGTTATACTCGTAGCCGGGGATGGGGACTTTATTCCACTTGTTGAATATTTGCAAGGAATGCTCGTCCAAGTCGAAGTCGTTTCATTTGGAAAATCAACATCAATGAAACTAAAGGACGTCGCCGACGACTTCATTGACCTCTCCAAAAACCCAAGAAAATATTTGATATATTAAAAAAATCCCGGCATAAATGCTGGGATTTTTATTTTGATAATAAATTCTAAACAACTACTCTTTCTATGTGTGCAGAAAACTTCCAGGTCGCTTCCTGGCCAAATGACTTACCGTCATCAAAACCTGATTCATCGCTGAAGAAGCGAGGTGGAAAGATAGAACACAGATACCCTTTTTCTGAAATAAACCTGTGATTTTTATTCCTTGAAACATTTTCAGGGGTGACGGTAGCATTATTGATTACTAGGATTTCCTTGTAATCATGCATAAAAATGTTACCTTTATTTACTTCTTTTACAATTCCTTCAATTACAGAGAAGCTATTGTTCTTTTTATCATTATCATCCTCATCGAAATCATTTTTATAGCAGAGTTGAATAGGTTCACCGATTTTTTCTCTTAATAATTCTCTGGCATCATAAATAAAGTTTCTATAGGCTTCAAGTTCTTCACCTATTGAAAAGAATTTCAGCATTTGGTCATAACCAGGTAAAACTGGTATCTCTCCAAAAAGATTATCAAAGCGGATAGTTTTTTCAAGTGTTGCTTTCTGTTTATCGGCCTCTTCAATATCGGAAAGATAATGGACCCTTAACTTGTTTTCATCCAGCTGAGTGATCTTAAAAAATTTTATAAGGCCAGTGGTTATATTTATACCGCTATCATTTATTCTTCCAAGATAAAGCTCAATAGTACCTTTTTTTGATAATTCTTTAATTTGCTCAGCCATACTTATGAAGGTTGGCGAGAATGTTACAATATCCTTCCTTACAGTAAAGGGGTAGTCGTCAAATATTAATTTTTTCATGGTTCAAATTTTTTGGTTAATCCTACTCTATAATAAGTAATTCTATTTGTCAAAAATGATTTTTCTGCTATGCTTTATCTATTAACAAGCAATAATTCGTTATTCTCCAGACGGATAGAGTTGAAACCAAAATAGTGTTTCAAAACTAGGGTCTGGGGACTAGCTCATATATATATGCACAGTAAAGAATACGAAGTAGAAATTGGCGGTAAAAAGATTACTGCTATTTTCAGTGATTTGGCAGAACAGGCTAATGGTTCAGTCATGCTCAAGTGCGAGGGGACAGTAGTCATGGCCACCGCTGTTATTTCAAAAAGCGGAGACAATAATCCTGGGTTTTTCAATTTGACAGTTGAATACTTAGAAAAGTTTTACGCGGCAGGAAAAATTCTTGGAAGTCAGTTTAGTCGACGCGAAGGCAGACCTTCTGAACAAGCAATACTTGCTGCTCGTATGACAGACAGAACAATACGTCCATTATTTGATCATCACATAAAGAATGCTGTACAAGTTATTATCACGGTTATTGCGGTTGGTAAAGCAGATCCAAAAACTTTAGGGATCAATGCAGCTTCAATCGTACTTCATGTATCAGACATTCCATGGAAGGGTCCAGTTGGTGCTGTGCATGTGAGTAAAACAAAAGAAGAACAAACAATAAAGATAAATAATTATATTCCAAATTCTGATGAGCCAGTATACACTCTTGATCTATTGGTTTGTGGTAAAGAGCAAACAATTAATATGATTGAGGCTATGGCATTTGAACTTTCAGAAGAAGAGATGGGTAAGTGCTTTGATATGGCAATTGCTGAAATTACGAAATGGGAAGATTTCCAAAACAAACTAAGAGCAGAATTCGGAAAGGAGAAACTTCCATTTCCGAAAGTTGAAGTTCCAGAAGATGTTGTCGCCCTTTTTAAAGAAAAAGTCCAACCAATGCTTGAAGCTGGGTTATTTAGTAAAGATAGCAAAAAAATTACAGCAGAATCAGAAATGCTCTGGAAAAATATTATTGACGAGAAGTATGTAGCTTATGATGAAAAAGATAAGTATGTTGCTCATGACTACATGCATCACTACCTTGATCATGCGTTTCATAATGCTGCATTAGTAGACAATAAGAGAGCAGACGGCAGAGCACTTGATGAAGTCCGCGCTCTTTATGCAAAAGCAGGGGGTATATCAGACGTGTTACACGGTTCTGGAATATTCTACCGTGGTGAGACGCATGTCTTATCAGTACTGACACTTGCAGGACCTGAGAGTATGCATACTATAGATGGTATTGAATTTTCTGCGAAGAAAAGATTCATGCATCATTACAATTTCCCTCCATATTCAAGCGGTGAAACAGGCCGTGTGGGTGGACTTAATCGTCGAGAAATGGGACACGGATTCCTTGTTGAGAAAGCTATAACTCCTGTGATTCCAGAGAAAATTTCATTCCCATATACAATACGTGTCGTCTCAGAATCAGTCGCTTCAAATGGATCGACCTCCCAAGCTTCAATCTGTGCATCAGTTGTGGCTCTTATGGATGGTGGTGTACCACTAAAAACTCCAGTAGCTGGTATATCAATAGGTGCGATGATAGATTTGAAAGATAAAAATAATTACAAACTACTTACTGATATACAAGGCCCAGAAGATCATTACGGTGATATGGATTTCAAGGTTGCTGGAACGAAAGATGGTATCACAGCAATCCAGCTCGACGTTAAGGTGGATGGAATATCTGCCCCCATACTAAAAGATGCCCTATCTCGTGCACGAAATGCTAGACTAAAAATATTAGAAGCAATAGTCTCTGAAATACCTTCACCACGAGCAAGTATATCTCCAAATGCTCCGATGATAGTGGTAGCAAAAATCAACAAGGATCAAATCGGTATGGTTATCGGCCCAGGCGGTAAAAACATAAATGCCATCCGTGAAGAGACAGGTACAGAAATTACGATTGAAGAAGATGGGACTGTGATCATAACTGGTAAGGATGGCGGGGCAGAGCGAGCGAAAAAGATTATCGAAGACATGACACATGAATACAAAATAGGTGATCAAGCACAAGGTGAAGTCGTAAAGCTTATGGACTTCGGTGCATTCGTGAGGATTGCTGCTGGAACAGAAGGGCTTGTCCATGTTTCTGAGATTGCCCCATTCCGCGTTGAGAAAGTTTCTGATATCCTTAAAGAAGGAGACAAAGTGCCAGTAAAAATAATTAAGGTTGATGAAAAGGGACGCCTCAACTTATCCATAAAAGAAGCAGATCCGAACTTCTTTAAACCAAAAGTTTAAAAATTTAGTATGGATGAAAAAACACCACAATACGACAGTTTGGGACAAAAAATAAAAACTATCCACACTTATACGTCGGATATGGCAGATGCTGTACGTATCAATGAAGCATCTGTGATCAAGATAGCACTTGCTGAAAAAGAAAAAAGGGAACAAGAGGCAATCTATGCAGAAGCGAATGACACCAAAGGTTCAAAATTTATGCTAGTCTTTGGAGGTATTGTTCTTATTGCTCTTTCAATTTTTGGATGGTATTTCTTGTCTAAGAAAAATGAAGTAGCAAACACTCCACAACAGACTAAAAAAGATATCGAGGCATTCATATCTTACGATGACAAAGCCTACATTGATGTTACTGAAAACAAGAATCAAGGTGATTTATCTAAATCTATTAAAATAGAATCAGATAAATCAGGCAAGGCAGGATCTATTAAGGCACTGTTCCTGACAGAAAATGTAAACAAGGCTCCACAACTACTATCTTTAAAGAATCTACTTTTTTTAATGGATACTCAAGCTCCTTCAGCACTGGTTAGAACCCTAGATGACCAGTATATGATTGGAACATACACAGAAAGAAGCACGGATGGCCAGACGACCGAATCAACACCAAAAACGCATTTATTCTTAGTATTTAAAGCTAAAGATTACAACCAAGCATATGCTGCAATGCTAACCTGGGAAAAAACAATGTTAAGGGATTTATTTGTACTATTTAATGTAGACCTTGGAAAAGATGGCGAGGCACTTTTTGATAAACCATGGGGAGATGTCCTAATAAACAATCAAAATGCTCGCATATTGTATGACAGAAATGGCAAAGAAATACTTTACTACATACTTACAAATAAAAATAACTTCATAATCACCGACAATCAAGAAACAATAAAAGAAGTTAGCGCGAGACTATTAGTCAAAGGTACGAAACCTCTATAGATTGCCATTTAATACATTAATGTTAAAATTAACCCTATGAACACAGATAATTATAAAACTAAATTAGAAGAAGAAAAAAAATTAATAGAAAGTGAACTTAGCTCTCTTGGTCGTCTAGACAAGACTACAGGTGAATGGGAAGCAACACCAGAAACTCAAACAAGCCCAGAAGCAGATGAAAACGACTTAGCAGATCGTACGGAGGATTACGAAGAACGATCAAGCACAATGTCGGCTCTTAATGCTCGACTCGAAGATATAAATATCGCCATTGCCAAGATTGGAACTGGAAACTACGGTATGTGTGAATCATGCGGCAAAGAAATAGAGGCAGATCGCCTTGAAGCAAATCCGAGCGCTCGCACTTGCAAAGAGTGCATGAATAAAGTCATATAAATTATCTACTCAAAATCGTATGTCATTTGCAAGAATAAATTCTGCGCAAACACATTTACTCAAAGGAAAAATTGTGACCGTTGAGGTTGATATCACTAAAAATACTCTTCATTCATTTACACTAGTTGGACTACCAGATAAAGCTGTCGACGAATCAAAAGACCGTATGAGCTCAGCCTTAAAGAACTCGGGCTTTGCTTCTCCTAAAAATCAGAATCAAAAAATAGTTATTTCTCTTTCGCCGGCTGATCTTAAAAAAGAAGGTCCGTATTTTGATTTAGCCATAGCTCTTGCATATTTATTATCTGCAGAAGAAATAAATTTTGATCCAGAAGAGAAAATATTTTTAGGAGAACTATCTCTTAATGGAGAACTTCAGCCAATTAAAGGGGCGCTTCCACTTACTCAAGAGGCCAAACGTTTAGGATACAAAGAAATATTTTTACCAGAACAAAACGCTAAAGAAGCAGCATTGGTTGATGGCATAACTGTCTATGGAGCAAAAACTTTAAAAGAGGTTATAGATCATATTCATAAAATAAAAAATGACAAAAGTGGTAAACCGCTTGAACCCGAACGACCCAAAATCATACCTACTCCGCAGACAGAAATAGTACACGCAAAGAAAGAGTACTCTATAGATTTCTCAGATATTCGCGGACAAGAAGGCGCAAAAAGGGGTATAGAGATAGCCGCTGCTGGAGGGCACAATATAGCCATGTCAGGTCCCCCTGGCACAGGAAAGACAATGCTTGCAAGGGTTTTTTCTCATATACTTCCAGATCTTAGCACTGATGAGATATTGGAAATTACTGGTATACATTCTGTTGTTGGATTACTTGAAAATGAGTTGGTGACCGAATCGCCATTTCGTGCACCACACCATACAGCAAGCTATGTATCTATGATTGGAGGTGGGGCAAATCCTAAACCTGGAGAAGTAACTCTTGCACACAGAGGTGTACTCTTTTTAGATGAGTTTCCAGAATTTGAAAAAAGAGTCCTTGAATCACTTCGCCAACCGCTCGAAGATAACATCGTTTCTATTTCTCGAGCTCGAGGATCTGCAATATTTCCATCAAATTTTATTTTAGTAGCAGCAATGAATCCATGTCCATGTGGAAATAAAGGAAACAAGCAAAAAGCATGTATATGTAAGCCAAGTGATCTTGATAGATACAACAGAAAACTTTCAGGTCCAATTATGGATCGTATCGATATATGGGTGACAGTAGGCGCAGTGGATTATGATAAACTTTCAACAACAGAACAAAGCGGGGAGAAAACGATAACGATAAAGGAGAGAGTGGAGCGCGCAAGGAACATGCAAACAAAAAGATTTAGAGGTGCTGCACGTAAAATAAACACTAATAGTGAGATGAATGTTAAAGACTTGGCAATCTATGCACCACTAACACCAGAAATAAAACAATTACTTAATCAGAGCGCTGAACGATTACAACTTTCAGCCCGCGCATACCACCGTGTTATTAAACTAGCACGCACCATAGCTGACCTGGAAGGTATCGAATCAATTACACAATCTCACATTTTAGAGGCACTACAATATAGACCAAGAACAAGTGCTTAATAAAAAATCCCTCGTTGTGAGGGATTTTTTATATCTTCTTTTTTGTTGACTTCTTTTTGGCTATAGGTTTTGGTGAGTGTGGAGCAGTATCGATAGTAATGAGAGCCGGTGCAGTAGTAAGCTTCTCTTTTCTCTTTGCAACAACTTTCTTTTTCTTAACTGCAACTTTTTTCTTAACAACAGGCTTTTTCACCTCTTGTTTTATAGGAGTAGGAATTTCTTTTACGGGAACCGAAACAGCCGTAGATGAGGCCACTTGGGCATCAACTTCTGTCACAATAAGCGGTGCAGATAAGAGGGATACTATTAGCAACAAACATGGAATTAGTTTTTTAATCATGATCTATATTAGTATTACCAACTTTTAAGCCAAGATAAGGGTTCGGTAGGTCTCCATGGAAACCGATGTGTGCATGCGGACCAGTAGATTTGCCTGTAGAACCAACGTATCCTATTATATCACCTTGCTTTACCACTTGACCAGCCTCTACTGCAACTTTACTCATGTGGCCAAATATAGCCTGGCGACCATCATCAAAGTTTATAACTACATAAAGTCCATAGCCACCATTATATCCAGTAGGGTGAGCAATCAAAACAGTACCACTTTGGACAGCATATATAGGTGTACCCTTTGGTGCTGAGAAGTCAAAAGCATTATCAGCGTGACGTCCTTGAGATACACGACCTACACCTTGTGGAAATGGCCATATATAACCACCATTTATAGTACCTGACGGCTGCCCAGACTCAGTAGGAGTAGTTGGAGCGGTAATAATAGTCTCTGGTTGTTGCTGTATTATTTGCGCAGGTGGCGGTGTGCTTATAATCTGGTTTTGTGTTTGTGGAGGTGGTAAATCAGTATTTATAGTAAATTTAGGACCTTCATCTTTAGGTTTTTCTTCTTTTATTGGCTCCTCCTTTTTAACAATAACCTTATCTTCCAATGGTGCTTTTGTTTTTTCATCTTTGATTGAGTCTTTTTGGGTTGGTTTATCAACGTTTTCAGTAGGTTGATCTTTTAGAGCAAGGATTACAAGAGTTTGTCCGATTTTTAATAAATCAGACTTTTTTAGGTCAGCATTTGAAGAAACAATGGTACTCTTAGGAACATTCAATTTTTTACTTATACTATCTAATGTATCACCTTTTTTAACTGTATAAGTACTAATTTTTACAGAAGAGGCATATTTTTCAAGCTCAGAATCATCGTTTCCTAGAGATCCATCGTTAGACAACGCCACAGGATTAGGATTAACACTGGTTGGAGCTGGTTCATCTTTAATATTCTTCAAGTCAGGATTAATTGATGATTCAAGAAGGGGAATATTCTGTGAATTATGTATAACCTCTGATTCAATAGGAGCAATTTCCGAAGCTTGAGTTTTTGAACCTAGGACTTGCGTTAGTAAATCAGAGAAAAAAGAAGCTGAAGCATGACTTGGCTGGGCTAACATGTATATAAATATAAACAAAAAGAAACAGGCCTTTATAACAGAGGTCTTGATAAATAACGATATTTTCATCAAATGGTTATTTGGGCGAGCCAATTTACCATTTGAATCTTTTGTTTTAAGTGAAATAAGCCTAAATTAAGTAACTATACTAGGATCACCCCACTACGGGATTACAGTACGACCGCAAAAGCGAAGGCTGTAATATACAAATGATACTAAGATAGTTGTTACAATCGTCTCGGAAAGCCTGTAAAATATAGCTTTTCTAGCTTTTCAGTATTACGGAACTTATTTATAAGTCCGTATATATAAGGGTATCTTATATAGTATGGTTAGTCAATGAAGTAATGCACACGTACCCCAAAGGCAAAGTCTACCTGACTAATTACCCTTATAATAAGGACACATATTAAATTTTTGACAAGTTTCACATTTGTGTTGTATAATAAAGCACATGGAAAAACTACATCGTGAAGATGCAGAGAAAATTGGAGATGCTATAAAAAATATAAAAGGTATTTTAGGTATAGATTCAAAGTACTTCAGCGATAGGGTTATGGATATAGTTATTGAGGCTATGCTTAATGGAGATAAAGCTAAGGCTAAAAAATTTCTACTACAGAAGATAAATATTGATACAAAGAGCCCACATGATCTTACTCTGGCAAAATTAACTGGAGTAGAGAATCCGAAAGGAGACACATCCCCAGAATATATTTCTGATCAAATTACATCTACAATAGAAGATTATCTAAAAGAGAAAAATATTGAAATAGGAAGTAAAAATTTAAATACAATTACAAAAATACAACCAGAAAATGCGGTGTCTCCGACATCTACAATCAATAGCTCCGGGCTAGATGATCAAGATAATACAAAAAAAAACAATACAACAGCAGATAATTCAAGCTCAACAAAGAATGTGAGTGAGGCAACAGGTGCACAACATACTTCTTCAGAGAAACCAAAAATAATATCCGTACCTCCTGCAGTAAAAAAAGATATCAATTTCAATAAACTTGGTGATGAAATATCATTTGATGAGCCTGAACCTCTTGTCAAGAAAGATGTTGGAGAAAAAGAACCTGTTCAAGAAATGTCTATTGAAGACAAGGAAGCGCTTGAAAAATTTGATAAATTAATTAAAGAGCTTCAAGAAAAAGAAAAGACATTCAATAAAAATTCTTCAGACGATGAGAAGATAGATCAGATGAGAAGTCTTAGTGAGGAATATAATATTCCCTTATCTTTTATTGAGCCAATATATACTAAAAATGAAATAGAATTCCAGAACAAGAAAAAAGAAAGATCGAAATTTGATTTTGAAAAACGAGAAAAAATGATAAAAGATATTGGTGAGATGTTGAAGCAGGGAATCGACAAAATTGTAATACACGGGCAAACAAAAGAAGTGGGGGATGAAGTGAACGTTGAACCGAAATTCAATGGCAGTATAGATACAGACACGAGGGGGGCTTTGTTTTTCTTGAATTTGGCTAAAGGTGTTAATTACAATAAAGGTTCATATACGGAGCTTGCAAAGAAAGGGTCTAAGGGTGGTATTAAAGAAAGTAAGACACAATACTATAACGAAAAGAATAAAAAAGATCAGACTACTCTATATATAGATACTTCAGGAGAAAGACTTTCATTTAAAAAGGGAATTAACGGTAAAGAGATTTTCATTGATCATCACCAGCAAGAATTTAGTAAGTATGCTACTTCTGCCACAGAGTTAATGTACGAAGTACTAGTCAAAAACAAAATGCTTGAGAGTGAGCCATGGATGGAAAACATGGCAAGCTTTGTCACAAGTGTAGACAATTTATCATACGTAAACCATGAAAATTACGACGTAGATTCTCTAGAATACCAGTGGCCAAAATCTATGTTTGGTATTTATAATGATGTTCCATTTGAAAAAATTCCTCAATGGTTTAAAGAGGGAAAGAATCCTTTTGACCCGAAATTTACAGAAGAAGAATTGAATGAGGTTTTAGAAACGACTGAATGGACTAGAGATGCAGATAGTAAAATAAATGGACAAAAGCCTGTGGAAAGAAAAGCTACATTAAAAAAGATTATAGAAGAAAAAGAAAAAGAGATCGGTGCGGATATAAGCAATGCAAGATTTGCTATTGAATTAATGAAGAAGCGTGGAATCAAAACGAAAAGTAGTAAAATAGGAAAGGTTATTTATAATAAACAAGATAGGCAAAAAGAGATAGATCAGCTAGATAAAAAAAGAAATAACATAATTAAAATCTATAATGGGTTCTTGGTAGCAAAAGCCCTAGGATATGATAGCTTTGCAACATATAATGAGAAGTATAATCGATTCATGGTCAACACTAATACATACGACCTGGAAGCACTTTTTGCTGAAGTTAAAAAAGTAGTACCAGAAACAGTGCTTGTCCGAGGAGTAATGATGATGCAACCATATGGCCTTTCCAAAAGAAAAGATATGACAGAAGATAAATTCTTGGAACTTTTAGAATTGAAATAATATTTAATTAGATGAAAAATCGAGAATTCACATTTACATTAGCGACTGGAGAAAAAGTAGAGGGAGCAACGCTATCTGAAGCTCTTTCTAAGTTGTCCCCAGAAGAAAAAATCAAACTCCAAAAAGAGATAAATGAAAAGAATAAAAAAGAACCAGAAGATAGACCTAGTAGTGGACCAAATACGAAAAATGAAGAAGGATCTAAAGAAGAAAAAATAAAGTTATTTGAACAACAATATAATGAATGGCTCACAAGGAAACAGAAATTGGAGACCCTCGAAGTTGATACTCAGAAATTAAGAGAAAAAAGAGACATTATAGAAAAAGAAATAAAAGATATTGAGAAAAAAGAGACATTAGAAACTCTAGAAAATAATTTAGAAGAAAAACCTGACAGTAAAGAGGCTGATAAAATTACTGAAAATCCTCTAGAAAATATCGAATCTACAACAAAAGCTCTTGAAGATTTTTCTCAAAGAAACCCAAAAGAGTTTCTAGATATAAAGAAAAAACTAAAGCCTAAATATAAAACAGATGCAGAAATATTTGGCTTAATGGATGAGAAAGAGAGAAATGAATGGGAACATAATAGCACTACGCCGGGCAAGAAAAGAGTTGCAGCAACTCTACTAAAAAATGCCAATGAAAGATTTAATGTTATAGAGAGGACATCACAAGAAGTGGCTGAAGAATACCATAAAGCAAAAATAGATAAGAGTAACCCAAAACTGATAAAAGCAATAGAAACCGCTCTAGCAGAAAAGATTATAGAGAAATCAGAAGATGAAGACGGGGAAAGCAATATAACTAACAAAGAAAATATAAATAGAGGATTGGATAAAAAATTTGTAGAGGATGCTGTAAAAGATGTTCTTATTAAATTCTTAAGTGAAAGTGAAAAAATAAGAAGGGTAGATCCTAAAAGAGACAATTTTAGCCTGGAGTCAACAGAAGAAGGTTTTGTCGCTAGGGCTTTTGTATCAATAAAAACTGGATTGAAAGAACCCAAAACAGCTATAATGAATTTATCTATTCCACTTTTGAATAAAGATGGGAAATTAGATATAGGTGGTTTATCTATGGGTGGAGGATTAGCTATACCAACAGAAATAAGAAGAGAGGTAGCAGATTATCTATTACCCACTTTTGTTGGAAAAATAAAATCTTATTTTGAAGAAAAATATAAAACACCTATCAAGTCAATGATGATTGCAAACGATAAACTTGTTGTAGATATAGATTACGACAAGTTTAGTAAAAAATAAAATGTCAGAAAATATAGAATTGAACAACAAAAAAGCTGAGCTTGATGAACTCAATAAAACTATTGAGGCTAATGAGAAGACGATAGATACGGAAACAGCTTTTATTAAAGAAGAAGCTTTAAAGTTAATCAACTTGGGTAAAGAGGCAGGCCTAACCAAACAAGACCTTCTTGATCGTGGTTTCGATGAAAGTGATATTGATAAAGTATATCCAAACGAGAATCGAGAAATATCTACTATGGATAAAGAGTTTGAAGATAAAAGAACACCAGAAGAAAGAAAAGTAGATGAAGCCAGAGGAGTATATGTAAAGGAGTATCTAAAATGTAAAAAAGAGGTTCGTAAACAAGTAGCCATAGATAGAACAAAGGCAACTATTTCAAATATATTTAAGAGTAGAGCTGATAAGAAAATTATTAATGAGGAAGATTACTTTACGGAAGAATACAAAGAGGCGAAAAAAATTTATGATCAAGCTCGTGTAGAAATGGGTAATGATCTTTTTAATAAAAAAAGGAATGAGCTTATCGCAGACGGAAAAAGTGAACCAGAAATAGGAGAAGAATTAAAAAAATATAAAGCAAAAGATATTCTAGAGAAAACAATTCTTGATGAACGCCAAAAATTAATAGATGCAAAAGTAAATGGCAGTCCAGTCAATCCAGCCGCATGGAAAAGAGTGGCAAATTGGTATATGAAATTACCTAGGGAGAAGAAATTACTTTTGAATACAGTTTTATTTCTAGGAGCATCTTCTATAGCAGCAGGTGCAGTTACAGGATCTTTGGTTGGGGCAGCTGGTTTTAGGTTTGCAAGAGGGGCACTTTCTGGTTTTGCAAGTGCTCATCTTGTTAAAGGAATTGATTTAATAGAAAGAAAATCAGACGAAAAATTCCGAAAAAACCAAGATGATAAATTGGGTGCACTAAGAGATAAATTTGCTTCAGGAGAAATAGGACTAGAGGATTATGAAAAAGGATCAAGAAGTGTTGTTGCAGAAGAAACAAAGAGGAATCGCCACCGTACAATTTTAAAAGCAGTTGTTGGAGCTGCTGTTGGTGCTGGAGTTGGAGCTTTTGCAGCACATGAATTTGGTAGTGGTATAGGAGGACACGGCTCAACTCCTGGTCATAATTCTGCAAATTATAATAAGCCTATACTTGAGCAACCAGAGAATCAATTCCCGGTAGAAAATAATCAAGTAGCACATGACACAATTAATCCTATAAAGCCTTTAACTGATAGTACTCTAGTTAAGCCAGTAGACCACATAGTAGACAGTCCATCAGTTAAACAAGCGGAAATCGACACATTAAATAAATCTCAACCAGTCGATAGTTCAAATATAAATAAAACACCCGGAATAACTGAGCCAGTAAAAACAACAATCCCAACAGAAGTGAAAGTACCTGCCCAAAGTGGCATAGATGCAGAAATCCATAAAGGTCATGGCGCAATACAAACAATACACGATCTTCAAGATAAACTGCACGCAAAATACGATAAAATTTTAACTGAAACACCAGATAAAGTTCCAGAGAGCGTGAAACACATTCTAAATACAAAAGCAGATAAACTTGCAATAGAATATGGAATGTTTAAGCCAGGACAAGTGGACGAGAGCGCCCTTACAAAAATAGGTGGAAAATTTAATGTCGATGATTCTGGAAATGTCACATATCAAGAATCAAGCGGGGCAAATGCTACATTACTCGAGAAGGGAACAGAAATAAAGGCAAATGAATTATATACGGGTAAGATGATTGACGCTGATCACCCAAAAGCTGGGGTTGAGACCCAACTGAAAGGTGATGATTTAAAAGAATACTTAAGAACACATCCGAAATTAAGATCTGATGATTTCAACTCAGAAGGACAGCGAATACGTACATATTATGATACGGATGAATATATGAAAACTCATCCACAGACACTAGATGATGGAGTAAGCACAAATCCAGAAATAAAAACTGGAGATCAATTAGAGTACGAAAAGTTCCACCCAAAAACATCGGGCGAAATTATACCTGCTAATGAAGATCTAATAAATAAACCAGAAGCTAGTAACATAGAGACAAGCCCTAATGTTGATACCAACGTAGACAAAGTGGTTTCAACCAGTACACCAAACACTACTACTCCATCTGTGCCAACAGAGAGATATTATAATACAGGGGGCGTAAAAAATATTTATCCGACAGGAGAAGGTGGAAACATAAATATTCCAAGGTCAAGCGTGAGCGAAGGTGGTGATGAGTTCACAACAAAGGTTGGCATGACAAAAAATGCAGTAAGTATAGAAAATATTCCATCAGATGCGATAGAAGTTAGAAGCGTTAATCATGGATTAATTTTTGAAAATGATCCTAGGCATTTAGCTACAGCTCGTGAGGTGAACCAACAATTTGGTAATAATAATGTACTCCTTGATAGATCTGGTGGTAGGACAATAAACGGCATAGACAACAGCGACTGGAACAGAGCTTCAGACAAGATGCTTGAAGCGAGGGGAGTAAAGTTTGATACCTATGCTGATTTTGATAAAGAGCGTGAACTGCAAAGACTTTTCGGCCATGGAAAAAACGGAATAGAGTATGACGCAGCACTTGATAAAAATATACAAACTACAAGAATGACAGAATATTTTAGGGACACAGATAGCTGGTCTACTGTTACTAAAATTCCGGCTCGAGATTTCTTTGATTTCAATAAAGCTATTAATGCTAGCGAAATATCACAATCGGATCTTGATAAATTAATTAGTACGGGCGTAGTGAAAGATGTTGTACGCATAGATGGAAGTCATGATTATTCTTTTGTTCATGAAAATGAATTAAAAAGATTATCAAGCTTCTATGGTGAATTTGATAAATTGAACGCAGAACCAATTGGCGATGAATCTATAGAGAGATATGTTGCTCGTCTAACAAGGAATGTTCATCAA
Organism: uncultured Candidatus Saccharibacteria bacterium; assembly: GCA_964631935.1. Classification (GTDB taxonomy): domain Bacteria; phylum Patescibacteriota; class Minisyncoccia; order Phycocordibacterales; family UBA9973; genus UBA8515. The sequence goes on along the minus strand of CAZWAV010000004.1, from coordinate 42,471 downwards.
ACTGATAATGGGGTGTATTATGTAATAAGAGAAGATGCTCCTATAAATGACAAGATGCTCGATGATGGTATTATTGAGAGGAGAGTGCCAGGATCAAGATATACAAGTGGGAATAATTATGCAAACCGTACCTATAATACTGGAAACTACAATCCAAACACTGTAAGATTAGCAAATAGAGCAAGCAGTATAATCAGGCCCTATCTAAGTAGTTGGACACGACCAGTAAGAATGACAGGTTTTTAAAAAATTATAATTTAATAAATCGCTATGCGATAAAAATATGTTTAATAAAATAAATGACAACATAATAAAAACTCTAGGTATCGATGTACTTCCCGTTGAAGAACAGAAGGAGGCCATGGAGAAAATGGGTTCTATTGTTTATCAAGAAGTCATGCTTCGTGTTCTTGATATTATGACAGAAGAAGATAAAGATGTTTTCGAAAAATTAATAGAGGGTAATCCTGATCCAGAAGTAATGTTTACTTTCTTGGGTGAGAAAGTTCCTAACATAGAATCAATAGTATCTGAAGAAGCACAGAAATTGAGAGATGAAAGTGCAGATATTATGAGCCAGATCGGAAACTAAAAAAATGCTACAATGGGGTTCTGATGGAATATTTAGAATCTTTAAATGATAAACAAAAAGAGGCCGTACTATATATAGACGGACCTCTTTTGATTGTGGCTGGGGCTGGGGCTGGTAAAACCAAGACTATTACACATCGTATAATCCACCTTATCCACCAAGGTATAAATCCTGAAGCAATACTTGCTGTAACTTTTACAAATAAGGCAGCAAAGGAAATGAGAGATAGGGTGATGACTCTACTAGGGGAGCCATCACATGGAAATCAACCATATAACACAAGTGGGGTGCCAGTAGTATCGACATTCCACTCTTTAGGAGTACGCATAATAAAAGAAAATGCGCATTTAATTGGCTTAACTAAGCATTTCGCTATTGTGGATGAACACGATGCTCTCGTTATTATAAAAGATGTAATGAAAGATGCTGATATAGACCCCAAACAATATGAGCCACGAAAAATAAAAAGTATCATATCAAAAGCTAAGGGTGATTTTATAACTTCAGAAACCTATGGGCAAAATGCTACAAGTGCGCTTACAAGTATCGTTGCTCGGATTTGGCGTGATTATGAAAGAGCTTTAAAAAATGAAAAAGCTTTAGACTTCGATGATCTTTTACTTGAAACTGTTTTAATTTTAAAAAAGTTTCCTGAAGTAAAACAATCTTATCAAGACAGGTGGAAATATATTCATATAGATGAGTATCAAGACACCAATGAAGTTCAGTATGAACTTGTAAAACTCCTTGTTGGAAAAGATGAGAATATTTGCGTCGTGGGTGATACAGATCAAAATATTTATAGTTGGCGAGGAGCGAACATAAAAAATATGCTTCATTTTGAAAAAGATTACCCAAACGCAAAAATAATAATGTTAGAGCAGAATTACCGCTCAACAAAAAATATTATCGAAGCAGCTAATAGTGTCATTAAGAAAAATCAGTACAGGGTTGATAAAACTTTATTCACAGAAAATAAAGTAGGGGAAACTATTTGTATACATGAAGCCTATGACGAAGTGCATGAAGCAGAATTTGTCGCATCATCAATAGATGAGTTGTTAAAGAGTCATAGCCCTGAAGATATAGCAATATTATACCGTGCAAACTTTCAATCCCGTGTACTGGAAGAGGCATTATTAAATAAACAAATACCATACCAAGTACTTGGGGTAAAATTTTTCGAAAGAAAGGAAATTAAAGATTTACTTTCATATATTCGTGCAGCTTTTAATAAAGAAGGCTTATCTGATATTAAAAGAATTATAAATACTCCAGCTCGGGGAATAGGGAAAGTCACATTAGTAAAACTTTTTTCAAATAAATTTGGCGAGCTTCCGGCTGGCATGCAATTAAAAATAAACTTATTTTATGGCTTACTAGAAAAAATAAAAGAATACGCAGAAAATCATAAACCATCTGAGGTTATAAAGTACGTCATAAAAGAAAGCGGGCTTGAAGATCAATTATCACGCGGTCCTAGTGATGAACAAGAACGCTTGGAAAATATGAAGGAATTAGTAACTTTGGCTACAAAGTATGACTCTATGCCCCAAGGTGATGGGATGGAAAAATTACTTGAAGATGCCTCCCTTGCAAGCGATCAAGATACTCTTATGCATAAAGGTAAAGGAGTAAGGCTTATGACTGTCCATGCATCAAAGGGTCTTGAATTCAAATATGTATTTATTACTGGACTTGAACAAGATTTATTTCCACACACAAGAAACGGAAGCAAAACAAAAGAAGATGCCGAAGAAGAGAGAAGATTATTCTACGTGGCCTTAACAAGAGCAGAACATAAATTATATTTATCTTATGCATCACTCCGTACAATATTTGGAAGTAAACAAGTAAACACTCCTAGTGAATTTCTTTCTGATATACCAGAACATCTGACAGAATTCGAACAAGGGCAATTTGGAAAAGGTGAGCGAGTGGTGTATATATAAAATATGGTTCATCACGCTAAAAAATCAATGGGGCAAAATTTCCTAAAGTCAGAGCAAGCTCTCCGGACCATGTGTGAAGCAGGAAATGTAAATGAAAAAGACACTATACTTGAAATAGGTCCAGGCAAGGGAGCGCTCACAGAGAAACTACTAGAAAAAGCAAATAAAGTTATCGCTATAGAAAAAGATCGCGACCTTATCGCAATTCTAAAAGAAAAATTTGCTAATGAAATAAGGAGCAAAAAGTTAGAGCTAATAGAAGGAGACTGTCTAGATTTTAATCCAATTGTATACAAAATAAAAAATTACAAATTAATTGCAAACATTCCATACAACATAACTGGGGCAATAATAAAAAAGTTCCTCTCTGAAGTATCTCAGCCATTATGTATGGTTCTTTTGGTACAGAAAGAAGTAGCAACACGTATAGTTGCTCGAGACAACAAAGAAAGTATTTTATCTTTATCTGTAAAAGTCTATGGCACACCGAAATATGTAATGAAAGTTGGTAAAAGATTTTTCTCACCAAGCCCAAAAGTAGATTCAGCAATCGTAGCTATAACAAATATTTCAAAAGATAATCTTAGTAAAAAAGGAGCCGAAGAAAAATTCTTTAAAATTATAAAAAGTGGGTTTGCTCATAAACGGAAAGTTCTTAGAAAAAATTTAGAGACAGTAGCAAGTCCTGAAATAATAGATTCTATGTTCAAAAAATTAAATATAGATACAAAATCGAGAGCAGAGGATATAAAACTTCCTTTATGGCTTGAAATAACTAGTTATTTATCCACAAATCTGTAGCATATTGAGTTTATAAAATGTATAATGAGGCTATGAAACATGCTTTATTAACAGCCTCTTCAATATTAGCTATTCTTGTTGTTATTGTTGCCTTCAATATAGCCCACGCAGGTACAGTCGGGAAGGCTTTTGGTGGCAAGATAATAAATGTAAAAGCGACAGAAATACAATCTTTAGAAGAATCGAACTATAGTTGTAATGTTCCTGGTACTTCTATTACCATAAAGCCAGTTACTAAAGGGTCTCCAACAACATTTTTAATACCTACTTCTGTAAAATCAAGAACAAATACAACACCTCGAGCTGGCCAGCAAATAAAAGGTCTATATAGTCAGTCAAAAACTACTGTTATATGTAAATTCCGAGGTACTCCACCATCATCAACAAGCGTAACTCTTACCCCTATAACAATGTATGGTACTTCTAAGTAAATATGGATCCAAAGTACCTTCCAAGTAAACAATTCATAGCTCGGGCGATAACAGCTCTGGTTTTAATTATTATTGCTTTTGGTGTATATAAAATAACGATATTTATTAGAAATAAGCTACAGAACAAAGGCCAGACCTCCCTTATTATAAAATCTGATGTGATTCAAAAAGATAGTAATGACAATGGTATCCCTGACTGGGAAGAATCCTTGTGGGGCCTTAATCCAAAAGGGGATGGCTCTTCAAATAAAGAATTCATCTTAGCCCAAAGAGAGACGTTGGCAAAAGAGAATACCTTAAATAACGATACAAATCAGCCTCTGTCAGAAAATGAGACACTTTCACGAGAATTTTTCTCTGTTATTATGTCACTCCAAGAATCCGGCAATCTAGATGAGGTTTCGATTAAAGCCGTGAGCGACACTATAGGTCAAAAAATCATAGCAACCCCAATCCCAGATCTTTACACAAAAAGCATGATTTTACCTGTAAAAACAAACCCAGCGAGTACAAGTGCATACACTACCGAATTAGCTAATTTATTCAATAAATACAAGGATAAAGATATTGGCAAAGAACTTACTTTTATTAGTGTAGGGCTTACAAACAATGATCCTCAAGCATTTATAGAGGCCGACAAGGTCGCTTCAGCGTATAGATCAGCTGGTAAAGAGCTCTTAAAAATACAAGTTCCAAATACTTTAAGTGACACCCATCTTGCCCTTGCTAATGATTATGAAAAAGTAGCCCAATCAATAGAGGGTATGGGTGATATGCTGACTGTTCCCTTAAATGGAATGAAAGCTGTCATTAATTACAAAAAGTATACAGATGCATTAGTGTCCGATGTTAACACGCTTTCAAAGAATCTATAATAAATGATATACTCTTTATATACTTTCATGAAGAAATCTATTACTAAAAAAACACTATCTACTCTAATCATTGCTTTATTCTTACTGCAAGCTTTTATACCCTCTAGTGCGCTAGCGGGGAATACAGGACTTAACTATGACAATCCAAATAAATTTGGTTCTGATAGCCCTTATAAAGTATCTCTAAAGGGTATTATAAACAGTAGGCTTCTTACGTCTCTTGTCGGCTGTACTGGTATTGTAGATAAGGTTTCAAAAGTAACGACAGAATTTATTCAGAAAAAACTTACTAGTAAAGCTGAAAAGACCAAACAGAAACAAGAACAAAATTCAAAAAAACAAGATTCTGTATCTGGTGTTGATGCTGCATTGGGAGATCTTTTACTGGAAACTGGGCAAAAAGAGCAAGCAAGTGCAGACAAAAAAGCTTTTACAGAAAATTGTCTTAATGGTATAGCTACGACCCTTGTAAAAAACCAGCTGACTGCTATGACCAAATACACTATGAACTGGATTACAACGGGATTCAATGGTGACCCTATGTATGTACGTGATGTTGATTCTTATATGGATAGTCTAACAACAGCAATCCTTAAAAAAGAAAATGATCTTTTCAAAGATCCAGCAAATGCAACCGCATACCCATACGGTCGTGATTATGCCATAGGACAAATAAATGCATATAAGGCAGGTAAGGACACCTTAGGCTCAATGAAACAAGATCTAACAAACTATCTAACTCCAGGCGCAACTCCAGATAGTTTTGCTAGAGATTTCACCCAAGGTGGATGGAATGGTTGGCTTGCTTTCACTCAACACTCAGAAAATAATCCTCTAGGATTTACTGTAGATGCTACAGCACAACTAAACAAAAAGAAGAACTCAGCTGTTGCCAATGCTCAAGCAGAATTATCTAGAAACGGTGGGGTATTCGACCAGAAGAAATGTGTAGAGTATGAGAAGCCAAACCCTGACGACGATCCAAGTCATTCACAAAATGCTGATGGATCACCAAAATGTAAACGATTTGAGACTGTTACCCCAGGAAGTGTTATAAAAACTAAAATAGACACATATATAAATTCTCCAGAGCGCCAAATCGAGCTATCTAAAACATTGAATGATGGATTAAATTCGTTATTCAGCATTTTAATAAACACTTTTGAAAACCAAGGATTATCAGGCCTGGGATCAAAAGATAATAATTTTACCAACCCAGTATCTGGTGGATTCGGTTCAAATAATATAGTTGATGCTATAGGTAACAGCATTGCTTCTGGTACTGCTATTGGTAGTCAAGTTAGCGCAAATACAAACGGCGCACCTTTTGATTTGACCAGAGACTTAGGTAATAAATATGTATTACCTATAAATGGCGGCGCTTGGGATGCAAATAGTAATACACCAGAACTTACACCTGGTACTGGAACAAAAAATCAATACTACACAGTATCTGTAGCTGGAGATACAAAACTTTTTGCAGGTGCTCACCATTGGACTACCGGACAAAAAGCTTTCTTTGATGGGACAACGTGGAAAGTCGGTGTGCCAAATCATATAATAGAAACAAGAGGCGTATATCAAATACAAAAAGATTATCTAAATTCTATAAAGAAAGCAACAACAATCCTTCCAAAGGTCATACCGAAACTTGCTGAACTCGATTATTGTATACCAGGCCCAAACTACAACTGGGAGAGTAATTCAGATAGTGCCAAGAATGCTTATTTTGATTATTTGAGCGGGGTTTCAGTTGAGTACATTAGGGATGTCTACGACAAATGTCCTTTCATTGGTTGTGATGGTATCCAAGCAATAGGAGGATTGCTCAATGGAGGATTGGATCACTCATATAATGTGATATCTCTTCCAGACCCTACAGACTACAAAAAAGTTTTTGATGACGCTAGAAATCTTTGGGATAGAATAGTAAATGAAGAATTCTATTGGATCGCGAAGAACACTGTTCATATGACTTATACTTTCTCTTCAGATCACTGGGCTGTTGATCCTGCTTATGTTGAAGCACAGATTACAAAGTGGAATGATTTAGCGACAAAAAATTACAACGAGTATGTTATAAAGTCAAAAGAAATATTCGGCATAAATAGCCCAATGTTGACTGAGTTCACCCCAGAAGGAAATCCAAATCCAAAATTCTTACCTATGGCTCAAGCTGGTCTTGATCTAACCAAAAACATAGTTACTGATGCAGAAGATATATCAAAGGCAATTATTAGCGCTAATGATAATTATGCTCAAGCGAGTGGAAATATATACAGACTTGGTTTTATTAAAGACAAGGTAAATACCATTGTTATAGCTGCCCAAAACCGTCGTAAAACAAGAAGAATTGCAGATGGTTTAACCCCAATGCCACAAATCTGTCTTGATAATGAAAAAGTTACATGGATAGAAATCCAAGCAAATGGTAATGATATAATAAAACAATAATTTTATGGATAATAACCCTAAAAAAAGTAAAGCATTCATCATCACATTTATCGTAGTACTTCTACTTTTGATAGTTGGTTATTTCCTATTTAAAAATGGTGGTGTATTTGGTACAAAAAATTCAACTATCAGTAAAATTTTTGCACCATTACTTGGCTCGTCAAAACAAAAAGATGCAACTAGTATAAATAATGTCGATACAACAAATACAGACAATACAAACACTGGTAACAATTCAAATACTGACAACGTAGGCGGTACAACAGGATCAAATACAGGGACTGGCAACAATTCAAACGGTACAACAGGATCAAATACAGGGGCTCCAGTAGTTGGTATTGGCCCTGGTTCAATAGTTCCTCCATTTAATCCAATTCCGTCACCAAGCAATACAGACTGTCATGACCAGAATGGTAACCTCATAGCATGTAACGTAGACACATCAACTACTTCAACAAATAACTTAGAGCAATGTTCAGATGGCATAGATAATGACGCGGATAATCTAGTGGACACTCACGATCCAGGCTGTCACACAGATTTTGATGCTAATAATAGTCTTTCCTATGATAAAAATATGAACAATGAGAGCCGTAAAAAAGACGCAGTGGCTATAGCAACCCCTGGCATGTGTCCAGATGATCCTCTGGAGTTTACAGAAGAAGAGAAGGCTCAGCTAGCTGTACTTCTTCGTCAATATTACTTATTATCACCGACTCTTCGTATAGACGATGATGTAACTTTACTTGATTACGACAACCAAACAAACCAAGAGTTGATCACTCAAGCAACAAGACTAACCCAAGATTGCGTAGCTCAGAAAGCCAACCCTGCTTACACTGGACCTAAACAAATTAAAGATAATCCGTACTATCAGAATCCTACTGCTGGCAGCGGATCACCAGAATACATTTCAGGTTACGGTCTATATGAATTGATGTTTAATATCTGGTAATACATTTAATCCGAGGATTCCACAAAATAGCCTGTGTTTTGGTAATAAAATTGGTATAATAGATTGTGTGAAAAAAATCTTCCCTTCAATTCTCATAATTCTCATTCTGGTGAATATATTCGCGCCTTTTACTCTTGGACTAAACGCAGTAAATAAACCAGCAATCAAAAAATCTATTGCGGAAGCCGGATCAATGACGATAGGCATAACGCAAGAAAACACGACAGAGAATTCAATTAAATTCGCTTTCAATATTACAAGAGCAAAAACTGCTCATCATAAACTTATATATCTTGTCTCAGATAAGCCGGGCGCTACTATGCCTGACTACAATAATATTAAAGCTTCAATCACAAGCACGAATGCATATTTAAATGATTATAATACGAACCCTCCACCAGAAGGTGATATAAAACCAGCAACAGGATCCCAAGTCCTTGCTCACGGAAAACTAGACCTGGGCAGCGACGGAACGACTTCAGATACAAATGCTGACTTTGTCACTGAATCATGGCCAATATCAGTTACCGGGCTCACAGCAAGCACAACTTACTATCTTACATACTTTGCCTATAACGGAAATAAAGAAGAAGGGATAATAGGCCCTCTAGAATATCCGATAAAAACAACTGCTACTGGGGTAGTAAATACTACTTCTCAGCAAATCGCAAAGGATACAAATTCAGATTCATACATGCCAAGCTGTGGAATCGCTGATTCATGGCTTACAGGTGGGGGAACAATACTTGGTTGTATTGCTCAGCTAGCTTACTATGTAGTATTTGTCCCTTCATCTTATATCTTCGGACTTGCTGGAATGTTTTTCGACACCACTTTTAATTACTCAATTCAAGACACATCATATAGATCAGACTTTGTAGTTCAAGGTTGGGGGTTGATTCGTGATTTCTGTAATATTTTCTTTATATTCGTTTTGCTTTACATAGCATTTGCTACTATCCTCTCAATACACGGATTTAAAACTAAAGAGATGATTATAAATGTAGTCATTATAGGACTCCTTATAAATTTCAGTCTCTTTGCCTCGCAGATTATTATTGATGCTTCAAACATACTTGCGCGTGTATTTTATACTTCGGATGCGATTAAAGTTACAAAAAATGGTGTAGCCCAAGCTGGCGCAGATGGAACTGTGCCAATTTCAGAATCAATAGTTAGTAAGATTAACCCTCAGATGCTTATTAAGAATGCGAACCAAGTAAGTGTCATAGATAAATCTACAGGAGGAAGTGCTTCAACTGAAAATACAGCTTCAGGGCTCGGAGTTGGCGGATTTATACTTATCACACTACTAGCTAGTGCTATAAACATAGTAGGCTTTATAGTATTCTTATCAGTTGGATTAATATTCGTAGCTAGATCCATAGGATTATGGTTTTCTATGATATTCGCTCCACTAGCATTCTTTAGTTACACTGTGCCATCAATGCAAAACATGGGTATGGTTGGCTGGAAAAAATGGTGGCCAGAAACTATAAGTCTGGCATTTCTTGCGCCTATTTTTATATTCTTCCTCTATTTAATTCTTAAATTTATACAAGTAGGATTTGGACTAGGTGATGTATCCCAAATGACTGGAATTAAATTTATTTTAGGAATTATTTTACCTTTTATATTCATAATGGTCCTATTAATGAAAGCAAAAAGTATTGCCAAAGATATGTCAGGAAAACTTGGCCAATCTATTACAGGTGGTATAGCAGCTGTAGGAGGACTTGCCCTTGGAGGAGCAGCACTAGGAGCAGCATTTGCTGGAAGAAATATTGTTGGTAGAGGAATGGGCGCACTTTCTAGAACTGATGGGGCAAAAGAGTATGGTGGGCACAAAGTACAATTTAATAAAAACCTAGAGGATTGGAGAGCAAAAGAAAAGAAACAAAAAGGAAGTGGGGGAATAAAGCCTACATGGGAAATGTACAAAGCAAACAATGGTGTTAAGGCAAATGTATTTACTCGTTTAGGGGGTAATTTAAATGCAAAACAATCAAAGATTCATGACGTTGACAGAGCTCGATCAGATTGGGATTCACTAAAAGAAAAGAATCATTTGAAGGGGGTAAATGATAGTAATCTTTCAGGAGCAGATGTCCACGCTCTAGAAGAAACATTCAAGAAAGAGAAGAGAACTGAGATTGAAACTGATATTAAGCAAGGTAAGGCAGATTTGATTGATACAAATGGCCAGAAAGTGGCAGGGGGGGAGAGTGGATATAAAGCAGCAAACAGAAACCGTGTCTCTATGGCAGTCGCAAGTCATCCAAACGCACGTGCAAGCGGAGACGTAGATGGTAGTGGTGCTTTGACAGATGCAGGCAAGAAAAAGATTGAGGACCAATTGAATGTTGACTTTAACGCAATATTGAAAACTTCAACAGATAAAGAATCGAGCAGGAAATTTAATGAATTACAAGACAAGTCAAAACAGCAGGTTAGTGGAGCAGATAGAGTTTTTGCACAATCCAATAAAGGTAGTTATGACGCAAGAAACCTTTCTCAAGCAAAGACAGATAAAAGAGAGGGTCTATTTACAAAAGCTAGTGCTGGGTTAATTGCTGGAATTGCTATGGGAGTACGTACAGGGCTTAAGGGTAGTGGAGTAAACCATGGATCGGGACAAAATGATTTCTTGAAAGATATAGGCCATACAATAACCGAAGCAATGAAAAGCGCAAAGGTTACAGTAAAGGTTGAAGAGAGTCATGGAAAAGGTGGTGATGATCACGGTGGGGGAGGACATCATTAAAATTTAAATTATGGATCAAACACAACTACAACAACAAATAGCGCTCTACTATTCTAAACTTCCATCAGAAGTGCAGACTGTATTTTCATCTATGAAGTGGATGGATATATTGGGAGATATAAGTAAAAAGTATAGCTTGAACGAAGAACAGATACAGACCCTTGGTACGGAAACAACATTGGTAATGCTTGGTATTGTAGACGAGGAAGAATATGAAAAAAATCTACAAAATGAGATATCGATGCCTACAGAAAATTTACTGAAGATGATTACTGAAATAAATACCACAGTATTAGGATCTATCCGACCTCAACTAACTAATACATTCCAAAAAAATGCTATAGATATCGCAGAGGAGAAATACGGGGGTGTTCAAAAATTAGACGAGAGATTCCTAAAATTACCAAAGGAAGTACAATTTGCTATCAGTGAATCTGGTTACCAGAAAGCATTATATGCAATAGCAGCAAAGCACAAGCTATCTATAAATGAGATGGGTGCACTAGAAGAAGCGACAACAAAGGTTATGCTTAGTATTATTCACCCAGATAAGTACGAGTCAGAATTACAATCAAGTATAGCTAAACCAAAAGAAGAGATCAGTGAGATTGCGAACGAAGTCAACGAAGATATTTTAAAAAATATAAGAGAAATATTAAAAAATCATTGGGGTAGTGGTAGTCAAATTGCAAATGATATAGACGATGAAGTGCCTCTACCTCCATACGCAAAGAGCCCTATGCAAGAGAGTATTATCGCTCAACCAAAAGAAGAAGTTAAAATAGAAACAAAGGCTTCTGGGGCTGAATCAAACATATACAAGAGTGCAGGAATTGAAATGATGGATAAAAAAGAATCTCCCGTGCCACCTGTAACAGAAAAAGAAAAGAAAATGTCTCCTATGGATAATATTTTGCTTATGGAGTCTGGTATAGACATGCTTTCGAATAAATTAAATCAATCTACAGTTAGTAAAACTGTAGTTAGTGATCATTCTATCCCAAAGATGCAGGGAGGTTCCCCAGAAAGTAAAGCAGATTCTGCTCCTACTCCAAAAGCTCATGATCCTTATCATGAGGCAATAGAATAGTTCGTGATATAATATATCTATGCAATTTAAGGTTCCACAATTTATCGACATAGAAGATAAACTCTTTGGTCCTTTTACCTTTCGCCAATTCGTATATTTAGTCGGTGGTGCTGGAATGATATTCATTGCTTACAGATTACTTCCATTTTGGATAAGTATTTTCATAATAATTCCCGTAGCTGGACTCACTGGTCTTTTAACTTTCTATAAAATCAACAATAAACCTTTCATTTACTATCTCCAGGCAGCTATAAATTATAGTATTTCAAGTAAACTATACATTTGGAAGCAACGCCTTGTAAAACCAAGCGATAAGAACAAAGAAGAAGTAACTCCACAAACAACTTCAATCGTCCCTATGACGTCTTCAAGTTCACTAAAAGATTTAGCTTGGAGTTTAGATGTCCAAGAAAAAGAAAATGATACTAATATGATATAATTGTCTTATGGCTATTAATGCTCGTGCAGCACAAGAGTTCGTACCAATTAAAGAAGTTCGCAATGGTGTCATTATTCTAAAAGATGGTGGCCTTCGTGCTGTGCTTATAGCATCATCAATAAATCTTTCTCTTAAATCTTCTGAAGAGCAAACAGCTATCATTAATCAATTCCAATCTTTTCTAAACGGTCTTGATTTTTCAACTCAAATAGTAGTCCAATCACGTAGATTAGACATTAGACCATATCTGATGATGCTTGAAGCTCGAGAAAAAGAGCAGACGGAAAAGCTATTGAAAATACAGACTAAAGAATATATAGATTTTATCCGTTCATTCACCGACGAAGTGAACATTATGACAAAGACATTTTTTATTGTCGTACCATATAGTCAGACAATATTAAAATCAAGCGACGGAATGCTTGATAAAATCATGGGGTCTACAAGCCCTAAAAAGCAGATAGAAGATACTAAAAAAGCTATAGACTTAGCCGACTTTGAGGAGAAGCGCAGTCAGCTCGATCAGCGTGTCGGGGTTATAATTTCAGGACTAGGAGGTTTAGGTGTACGTAGTTCTCAATTAAATACAGAAGAAGTTGTCGAGCTTTTCTATAAGACATTCAACCCAGGGGATATTAGTCAGGGGATAAAACTACAATAATATGTCTATATTTTCAAAAATGTTTGGAGGGGATAGTAATACAAACAATAAACCAAAGAGTATGGTTATGCCTGTTATCCCATCTGAGATTTATAAAGCAGCGACTCTTGAACTCCAAGACATTATCGCTCCTTCGGCTCTACAAATAACCCCAAAAGGTTTAAACCTGGGAGATAAAATTGCTCGTACATTTTTCGTTATATCCTACCCTAGGTATCTGACAGACAACTGGTTCTCACCAATTATCAATCTTGATAAAGTTTTTGATGTATCTATTTTTATACACCCTATAGATACAGGAGATGTGCTTCGTTCTTTTCAAAAGAAAGTTGCTGAAGTTCAAAGTCAGATTTCAATAAGAGAATCAAAAGGTCTTGTCCGTGATCCGATGCTCGATACAGCTTATCAGGACCTAGAGGGCTTACGTGATAATCTTATGCAGGCTCAAGAGAAAATGTTTGATGTTGGTCTTTATATTACAGTATATGCTGATAGTGAGAATGATTTATTTAAAATTGAAAGTGAAATAAAATCTCTACTTGAATCAAAGCTCATATATCTAAAACCAGCATTATTCCAACAAGACGAAGCATTCAAGAGTGTTATTCCTTTAGGCACTGACCTCTTGGGCATTCACCAGAAGCTCAATACTGAGCCACTTTCTAGTCTATTTCCATTCGTATCTTTTGACTTAACGTCTAATAAAGGAATACTATATGGTGTTAATCGTCACAATTCTAGCCTTATAATATTTGACAGATTCTCTCTTCCAAACTATAACTCAATTACATTTGCTACTTCAGGAGCTGGTAAATCATATGCCACCAAGCTTGAAATTATTCGTACTCTAATGTTCGACACAGAGGTTATTGTGATTGACCCTGAACGTGAATATGAATATTTATCAGAAGCAGTTGGTGGAAGATATTTTAATATTGCTCTTTCTTCTGACCACCATATTAATCCATTTGATCTACCAATACCAAGTTCTGACGAAACTCCTGCCGATGTCTTGCGTGCTAACACCATAAACTTAGTTGGCTTATTCCGCATTATGCTTGGAGGTTTAACCCCAGAAGAAGATTCTATTATTGACCGAGCTATTACTGAGACTTATGCGCTTAAAGATATTACTTCAGAATCAAACTTTGCAAATATTGAACCACCACTTCTAACAGACTTTGAAATGGTTCTTGCTGGTATGGAGGGGAGTGGTTCACTTATACAGCGCTTAGCAAAATTCACACACGGATCATGGTCATCATTCCTAAACCAGCCATCAAATGTGGATATAAATCGTAAATTTGTAGTCTTTTCAGTACGTGACATGGAAGATGAGTTGAAACCTGTGGCAATGTACATAGTCACTCACTATATATGGAATGCGATAAGAAAGAACATTCGCAAACGCCTACTTGTCGTTGATGAGGCGTGGTGGATGATGAAATCAGAAGATACTGCTTCTTTCCTATATTCAATAGCTAAACGTGGACGTAAATACTATCTAGGGCTTGCCACTATTACTCAAGATGTCGGCGATTTTATGAAAAGCCCATACGGAGTGCCTATTGTGACAAACTCTTCTATCCAACTTCTATTAAAGCAGTCGCCTTCAACTGTTGATGTATTACAGAAAACATTTAACCTAACAGATGAAGAGAAATATCTACTCCTAGAAGCAAACGTTGGAGAGGGTATATTCTTCGCTGGCCTCAAACACGTGGCAGTAAAGACAATAGCTTCATACACTGAGGACCAGATCATAACCTCCGACCCATCACAAATACTTGCGATAAAGAAAGCTAAGGATGATTTGGCTAGCTCAGAAGCTTCTAGCTAAATCCACTATTTAAACCTTATATAAGTTGTTTAGGTAGCCCTATTAACGTATAATATATACGTGACTAATTCTCGAGTAAAAATATTGTTAAGCTTGATCATTATGCTTGGTATCTTTTATGTAGCCAGGGTCTCCATGGCTGAAAATGAAATTACTCCTCAAGAAAGCGATATCTCTGTAACTACAATTCCAGATAATCCACAACCATATCAGGACGTGACTGTAACGCTAACAAGTTATGCCACAGACCTAAACAAAGCAATGATACAGTGGCAAAATGGATCAAATATTGTCCTTTCAGGTTACGGCAAAACAAGCTACTCATTTAAGACTCTAGGACCAAACAATATTACAATACTAGACGTAGTAATAAATATTCCAGGCTCTTTAGATAAAATAAACAAAAGAATTGCTATTAATCCATCAGAAGTTGAACTTATATGGGAAGGGGTAGACTCATATACTCCTCCTTTTTATCGCGGTAAATCATTTCCTTCAGCTGAAGGTTTAATAAAAGTTGTTGCTGTTCCAAATACAAATATCATAAAACAAGGAAAAGGTAATATAACGTATACTTGGAAAGCTGAGAATAATACTGTTCAGAGCGCTTCTGGGTACAATAAAGATTCTTATGTATTCCAAAATAGTGAGTTAAACAACAATGAGACGGTAACAGTAAATGCTCAATCTATAGATGGTCAATACAGCGCGACAAATACAATAGAGGTTCCAATAGTAAAACCAAAGATTTTATTCTATAAAAAATCCCCAACAGAAGGTACTCTTTATAATCAAGCACTAGATAATCAGGCATCTATTACAGAGGAGGAGGTAACAATTGTTGCTGAGCCTTACTTCTTAGCATTAAAGGGCAATGAAAATGATTTTACGTATAGTTGGAAGATAAATGGAAAGGATATTCAAACTCCGTCCAAGAAAACACAATTGACTGTACATCCGACAGCTCGAGGTGGATATGCAACCATAAATTTAGTATTACAAAATCTTAGTACTCTGTATCAGAAGGTGAGTGGTGATTTAAAACTCAATCTATAATATATGAAGAAACTATCTCTATACATAATCTCTATACTTATAATTACAAACCTTTTTGTTCCTTTTGGTATTGTTATTAATGGTAAAGGTAGTGCGCAGATAAATAAAAGCACTGTTTCAGCAGATGATTGCGTTGTTCTCTCGGCAATATGGGTCCCAGCAGGAGAGCAAAACAAAGATACATTCTATAGGGACGGTAAGACAGCTGCCAATATAAAAGTCAAAACAAAAAATTGTACAGATAAGTCAGATATAACTCTTACGGTTTTCGAGGCAGATACTTGTGGAATTAATTGTGACGATGCATTACAAGATTCTCATTTACTAAGGAGGCCACTGGACATACCTACTGACAATTTTACAATGAGAATTAGGCTAGGTGAGGAGGAGTGTGAAGCGGGACTGACTGGGGCTATTGGATATGACTGTGACTTGTTTTTCTATATAAGACAGGGTGATAACGTGTTGTACAATTCAGCAGGGGAAACTGATGGTCACATCTATTACGAGTGTGATGGATTATGTTTAGATAATGCAGTATTTTTAAGTTTAACACCAGATGGTAATGACGATAATCCTGTAGTAAATGTTGACCCTACAACTCAAACTCCTGTAATAGATCAGACATATAAACTTCTTGCTCCAATAGGTACATTGACTGAAGTTAAAACATCTACAGGTCTTGGTGATTATCTAAATATAATATTTAAGATGGGTATAGGAATATGTGCAGCACTTGCTGTGATAATGATCGTTATTGGCGGTATTCAATACATGGGAGAAGAATCAGTTTTTGGTAAGACAGAGGCAAAAGGGAAAATTATGGCAGCCATTCTTGGGTTATTTATTGCTCTTGGTGCCTTTGCCATATTAAACACCATAAATCCAGCTCTGACAGGACAGAATGGGGTAACTGTTGATCAGGTAGACGCAGACATAGTAGTACGTGATCGTGCTGATGATCCAGATTTTATGAGTAATATCGATAGCTTTGATACTTCAAATATAACTATTACTCCTTCTAGTTATGGCGATTCAGCATTTATAGGATACTTGGGTCACCAACAAGGAGTGGCTGGTGCTTCAGCAATACTATGGTCAGCAAAAAAAGGTTATACCAGTGTGCCAACAAATAATCCTTTCACAAAAGCAAACATTAACAGAAATATGCAGACAAATTTCAACCCAACCAGTGCACAAAATACAATTGGGACTAGCGTACTAACACCAAATAACTTCTTGAAGTACTGGGCGACAAAAATGGAAGCAGCAAAAAAGAAAACAAGCCCTCAAATACCATCATTTATAGATACTGAATTAAATAAAGTATCAACTGAAACAGGAGTGGGCATTACTGAACTCCGAGCAGTTTGCAGAATAGAGTCAGCTGGTGGTTGTACAAGCCAAGCATCAGTAACAACCGTTAATTCATATGGTTACTCAGGATTATTCCAGTTAAGTAGAGCTGTATTTGATAAATACAAGAAAGCTAGTGGTATAATATTGAATGCTTATGATAATGCTTTTGCAGCTGCGCAATACTTTAAAGTTAATCTAACTGGTATAAATAATAATTCCACTAAAATAAACGGTTAGATTAAATAAATTCATGCCAAGAAAAACAAAAATAATTTTTATAACTGTATTCATTCTCGTCGGAGCAATCATGCTTGGTTTATATTTTTATAACACAAAGACAAGCACACCAACTACAAACTCTGGAACAAACTCTGGATACCAACCATTCTTAGGTGGGGGGACTACACAACAAGACAGTAATACAGGTGGAAATACAAATAATAGTACAGGAGATACAGGCACACCAATTACGCAAGATAATAATACACCAAGCACCCCACAAGTAAATAAATTTCATCAAATAACTAATTTTGCTGTTTCAGGGGCTACATTTTTTGAAGACACAAGACCATTACCTGAAACTCTAATAGCACTACCAGGTGGAGAAAATCCAGGCCAAGCTGTTACTCCAACTCAAACAACACCAGCAACAAAAGGAAAAACCACTCCTCAAAAGCCACCAGCTCCTAAATTTGAAATAGTGCCAGCTATAAGATATGTTGAGCGCGTTACTGGTCATATCGACGAAATGTATTTAGACACAAAAACCATAGGTACAGTTTCTAATTCAACAATACCGAGCATATATGAAGCATTTTTTGATGGAACTGCTTCAAGTGTCTTATATAGATACCTTTCAATAGATGGAAAAACAATAACAAGCTTCTTG
The DNA here is from genome assembly GCA_964631935.1 of uncultured Candidatus Saccharibacteria bacterium. Classification (GTDB taxonomy): domain Bacteria; phylum Patescibacteriota; class Minisyncoccia; order Phycocordibacterales; family UBA9973; genus UBA8515. Next base: position 24,313 of record CAZWAV010000004.1, on the reverse strand, counting down.
GCTAGTCTTGGAAGCACAAACGGGGAATTCCTTCCTTCAGATATTCTAGACGTTAGTATTTCTCCAGATAAAACAAAGTTCTTCTATTTAACAAAAACATTCAGTGGAGTTATAGGTACAACTAGATCATTTAAGGATACAAAGAAAACGCAAGTGTTTAGTTCATCTCTATCTGAGTGGCTATCACAATGGCCGACAAGTCAAAATGTATATCTAACTACAAAAGCTTCATCGTCGGTTGAAGGTGACTTATTCAGCTTAAACATCGCTAATGGGGTTTTGACTAAGATATTCGGTGGGGTACCTGGGCTTACAACACTAGCAAGTACAGATGGGGCATCGGTTATATATAGTTCAACAGTTACAGGAAATCCAAAACTCGGAATACTTGATGTTAAAAAACATGCAGTAAAAGAGTTAAATTTATATAGTCTACCTGAAAAATGTGTTTGGAGCACAAACAACACTATAGTGTATTGTGCGATCCCTAGAGATATCCCGAACGGAGAATACCCAGATTCATGGTATCAAGGATTGGTATCATTCAATGATAATTTTGTAAAAATAAATATTTTAACAGGACAAATTAGTACATTAGCGGACTCAATAGGGGAGAGTCCTGTTGATGCAACTCATTTATTCTTAAACAAAACAGAGACACAACTATTCTTCATCAACAAGAAAGACTCCACACTGTGGAGCCTTGATCTAGCTAACTAAGTATTTTATAACAACCCGACGATTAGGTCCGTACCCTTCAGATTCTGTCTTTATATCAGGAGCTCCCTCCAAGAACATATGAACAATCCGACGCTCAAAAGCTGGCATTGGATCAATTTCAATATTGCTCTTAAAGTAACGAGCGCGTTCAGCCATCATATGAGCAATAGTTTTTAGGTTATCAAAACGTTTCTTTTGGTAACCATTTACATCAATAAATATTTTAGAAACTTCTTCTTCGGAAGAATTTTTTTCAACCATCTTTCGGACAATATGATTAAGAGATCGCAATGTCTCACCGTCACGGCCAATCATAAAACGAGAATCAGGGGTATCAATCATACACCAGAGCATTCCATGGTCATCAGAAAATTCACATTTTGATATAGTACAGTTTGTATGTGTAAATATGTCTTCTATGATTTTTTTGATTTGGTCTTGATTCATAAGGTTTATATAGAATTATTGGCAATTTGGCGTCTAATATACCACTCCTGAACAATAGTAAATATATTACTTGTAATCCAATATAATGCAACTGCGGCTGAAATTTTATAAGCAATGAATGTAATAAATATCGGTAGTATATATTTTATATTCATCTGCATACTATCAGACATTTGGTCTTGAAATGTTTTTGGTTCAGATGTTGTCATATCTTTAATAACTTCAACTTTTGGTTTAACAGGGGAAGCTAGGTAGCCTTGTATAAATTGTGTTATACCTGCGAGCACAGCAAGAACAATACTCTTACTGTGAACTTCTACTAGTCCGAGGAAATTCGTATGAAGGATTCCAGGATTTTTTATAAAAGAATATAGTGGTCCAGTTTCAAGAGCTAGTCCTTTATAGAAAACATAATAAAGGGCAAATATAACTGGCAACTGGAGAAGCACAACCAAACAACCAGAGAAAGGATTGACTCCGAACTTTTTATATAATTCAAATGTTTTTTTTGCTTGCTCTTGTTTGTCTGGAAAATCTTTTTTAATTTTCTTTAAATCAGGTTCAATGCGCTTCATTAAAATCTGACTTCGAATTGATTTCTTGGTGAGAGGGAATAGTATAAATTTTACCGTAACAGTAAGTATTACTATACCAAAACCAACATCGCCAATAGTGATATTGTTTATAATAAAAATAAGAGCGTTATAAATAGGCTCGTAGAAAAATGTGTTCCATAGTGCATGCATTGGTCTATTGTAGCGCAAATAGGTAATAAACCCAAAATATAACAATTGTATTTATTTTAATTGGTCGTATTTATTTTTCTGCCATGGGTGGCATCTACATATTCGGATAAATCCTAAGAATATACCCTTGATTGCTCCATATTTATATATAGCTTCTTTTGTATATTCTGAACAGGTTGGGAGAAAAACACACGATGAATGAGACCTAAATGGAGCCTTCTGATATAAATCTATAAGCCAAATGCATAATTTAGCCATATTTTAAATGTTTATTTTACTTAATATTAAATCTATATTATCTTTAATATCTTTAAAAGAAGGCATTTTTGTTTGTTTTTTATAGAAAAACACCCCTAAAACACTAGGTATTCTAGGGTTTTGGGCTATAGCATTGTATCCTTGGCGACGAAGCTTATTCCTTAAAACGGCTTGTTTTGCAACGTTTTTTGGTGCAACTATAGCATATTGGGGTTGTTTTTGGGCCTTATAACGCAAGAGAAAAAGCGGGCTAGAGAGCATCTTTCCATTTTTCATGATATCTTGGAAGAGCTCTTTGGTAACCCGCTTTCGTTTTGGGAGCATAGTTATTTCTGCTATTACTTTTTTATAGAAACGGCAGCTCTACCTTTGCGACGACGTGCCTGGGTAACCCTTTTACCTCCCGGTGTCTTAGATCGAACTAGAAAACCATGAGTTTTAGCTCGTTTTCGTCTGTTTGGTTGATATGTTTGAGACATATGGGAAATATATACTAAAATAGGCTATAATGCAATGCCGACTGGGCTTTAAACATATCCACACATTGTTAACAGGTTAATCCAGGTATGTAATTATTAGACCCATTTTAAAAAGTAGTATAATACGCACTATGGATACAAAAGAACTCTGGAATAATTGCCTATCAGAAATAGAATTAGGTATATCGAAAGCCAATTTTACTACATGGTTTAAAAACACATCAATAGTAAAAGAGGATAGCGGAACTCTATATATAGGCGTACCGAATGAGTTTGTAAAAGACTGGCTTTACAACAAGTTTCATAAACTTATCTTAAAAACACTTATTAGTCATGAAGAAAGTGTTAGAAGTATAGAATATATAATCTCTAAACATGACCACCCAACTAAAAATAGTGATGCAGAAGTAATTAAACAAAACCTAAATATAAACAAAGAATTACCTTTAAACGATTTATATATAAACAAGGACGATAATCTAAACCCGAAATATAATTTTAATTCTTTTATTGTTGGACCTTTTAATGAGCTTGCTTATGCAGTAGCTCAAGCTATTATTACAAATCCTGGAAAAAACTATAATCCGTTTTTTGTTTATGGTGGTACAGGACTAGGAAAGACACATATGATCCAAGCTATTGGTAATATTATAAAAACCAAGCACCCAGAGAAAAAAGTTTATTATGTGAGTTTAGAAAGATTCGCTATAGACTATATAAATTCTATTCAAAACAAAAACCCAAATTCATTTAAAGAAAAATACAGAAAGTATGATGTGATTATTATGGATGATATACAATTCATCTCTGGTAAAGATAAGACACAAGAAGAACTATTCCATCTATTTAATACTTTATATGAAAACAACAAACAGATAATATTTTCATCTGATAAGCACCCTAATTTTATTCAAGGGCTGGAAGACAGGCTTCAATCAAGGTTTGCTTCTGGTATGACAGTACAGATTATAGAACCTGATTATGAGTCTCGTATAGCAATAATAAAGGCTAAATTTGAATCTACTAACTGTATTGTGGATGAAGAGGTTGTTTCTTATCTAGCTCAAGCCCTAGAAGGGAATATACGCGAACTAGAGGGTAGTTTAAACACTATCATATGCCAATCTCAACTAAAAAATAAATCACTATCTCTAACAGAAGTTAAAACTTTAATAAAAAACAACATTAAGCCTAAAAAAACAGTAGCAATAAAAGATATTGTTCACATTATTGCCACTCATTATGGTATCTCAGAAGAAGTAATTTATGAAAAAACACGAAGAAGAGAAATTGTGAGAGCCCGTCAGGTTGCTATGTATATACTTCGTGAAGATTTTAATATATCTTATCCATTAATAGGGCAGAAACTGGGGGGAAGAGACCACACGACAGTAATTCACTCCCATTTAAAAATAAGAGATGATTTAAAAACAGACCCATCATTATTACAAGAGATTGAAAAAATAAGAATAATGTTTAAGTAAAAGTATGTGGATAAGATGTGTTTATAGAAAAACAGAATTGTGGAAAACTTTATAAAAATAAAAAAACAGAAAGTATTTAACATGACGATAATTAATAAAAAGTTTCAGTTTACAAAAATAGACTTATAAAATAGAGATTAAAAAGTAATTCACATATCCACAGGTATAGTAGTAATAATAAATTATAAATAGATAGTTATACAAATACAATGAAACTAGAATGCTCAATAATAAAAATAAAAAATGCTCTCAATGTAGTCGAGAGAATTACTGGAAAAAATCTAACACTCCCAGTACTAGGTTCTATACTTTGGGTTGCCACAGATAAAAGTCTTAAATTAAGATCAACAAATTTAAGTATTGGTATAGAGGTAAACATTCCAGCTAAAATAGAAAAAGAGGGAACTATTGCTATTCGTGGAGATATTCTATCGTCTCTATTTTCTGTTCTATCTGGCGACGGAAATGTATCTTTTGAGCAGGTGGGTAATAATTTATCTGTGAAAACGAAATCAAATACAATTATACTTAAAAGTACTCCTTATGAAGATTTTCCAACAATACCTATTGTGACAGGAGAAAACCTCACAATACCATCAAAGAAGTTTATTGATGGTATAAAATCTGTTTATTATAGTGCCGCAATATCTGAGATTAAACCAGAAATTGGAAGTATTTATATATATCCAGATGAGGATCTACTAGTTTTTGTGTCCACTGACTCTTTCCGTCTTGCTGAGAAAAAAGTAAAAATAAAACAAAAACTCTCTTTTGGTGGAATATTGATACCTTTTAAAAATGCAACAGAAATAATAAAAGTTTTTGATTCTATTGATGAGGATATAAATATAACCCTACAAAAAAATCAAATATCATTCAAAACAAGCGATATTTATCTAACCTCTAGGATTGTAGATGGTAATTTCCCTGACTATAAACAAATAATACCAAAGACTTCTAGTACAGAGGCTGTTGTTTTAAAACAAGATTTTATATCATCTCTTAAAATTTCTAATATCTTTTCTGATAAATTCAATCAAATAACTATTACTGTAAAACCAAGTGAAAAGGTTTTTGAAATAGAAGCAAAAAATGTTGATATTGGAGAAAATACTACACTTATGAGCGGTGCACTATCTGGAGAAAATGTTTCTGCAAACTTTAATTATAAATACATATTAGACTGTTTCCAATCAATAACAGTTGATAGTCTTAATCTTGAGCTTAATGGTAATAATAGACCTATGATTATTCGTCCTGTAGGAGATTCATCTTTTATGTATTTAGTAATGCCAATGAATAGATAGTATGGATTACAACCATATTGCTAATTTTCTAGGTAAACTAAAACAAACACTTTTTAAGAATGAAGAGTATTATGATATTATCTCCCTTACTATCAAGAAACATATATCTTCACCAATAGAATCAAAACTAATAAAAATCAAAGGTACACATATTTATATACAAGGTTCACCAATGCTTAAAAACGAGATTTTTATACACAAAGTTGGTATTTTAGATGATCTAAAAGCTTTATTGCCAGATCGAAATTTTACTGATATACGCTAATCTATGTTTACAGAGAATGGCACAGTTGATTCCCCTGTATTACCTATAAGGTCATACCCTATAATATGAAGAGTATTTTGTTTGCCTATTGAATTAATATCATTTGGTTTAAACGATGCTGTAAACGGATATTGTTTTAATGATGTTAGATAAGTGCTATTTATATATACATCTATTTTTTTTATCCCAACAATACTTTTGTTTGTAATTGTAATAGATATATTTTGATCTTTATCATAAACACCTTGATCTAAACCACTTATCTCAAAGACTGGTTTAGTGCTTGTGGTGTGGACGTTATCATAACTTGCTGGCTGATTTGCTCCTGTTACAAGTGGATAATTTATTCTATTATTTTCCCACCATTTTTGTACGCCGTATTCCCAGTTTGTGTATTGAGGATCTTTTTCTGGGCTTGTTGGTTTTGGCCCCAGAGGGTTGTTTTTATCTATCCAGTAGAGAATAGTATGAACGTTCGTTATTGATTGTTCTTTTCTTGTATCAGCGGGTGTGAATTCCGTAGCAAGGCCGCCAGAGATTGTATCAGTTACAAAAGTATCACCACCTTGCCAGAAACCTCTAAGGATTGCTGGGGTGTTTGGGTTTATTGGATCTGGTTTCTCAAATGATTCCACTGGTAAATTTTTTAATACCTCTGACATCACATCGTTCCATATAGGTCCAGCAAGCGCTACACCGCCTTTTTTCATTGGAACGTTATCATTGTTACCAACCCATACACCAACAGCTACAGAAGGGGTATAGCCTATTGTCCAAGCATCTTTATTATCATTAGTAGTACCAGTTTTAACTGCCACTTCTCTACCAGGAACAACAAGAGAAGAGTTAGCCCCAAATGTTGGTGTACGAGCCTTATTATCTGAAAGTATGTCAGATATCATTCTAGGTATATTAGGATCAAGAACTTGATAAGGTTTGTCTTCGTACTTCTCTAATATATTACCAGTACTATCTTCTACTGAAAGTACGCCAGTATACTGATTGCGTATACCTCCATTTGCAAATACACCATAAGCAGAAGTCATATCAAGTAATGTTGTTTCTCCTCCTCCGATAACAAGAGATAGACCATATCTTGTAGGATCATTTAATGTGCTTATACCAAGATCGTGTGCCATTTTTAAGGCATCTGGTATTCCAACCAAATATAGAAGCTTAACAGCAACTATGTTTATTGATTGGGCAAGAGCGTCTTTTAATTTCATTGGACCACGTGCTCCGTTATCATAGTCGTTTGGCATGTAACAGTCAGCACTCTTGTGTCCTGGTAATGGTTTACCTGTTGGACTGCAAGATGAATTGAATTCTGTTTTAACATCAAAGAGTGTTGTATCTTCAGTGTAACCCTCTTTAAATGCTAGAGCGTACACAATTGGTTTGAAAGATGATCCTGGCTGACGAGATGCAGTTGTAACATTGAAATTACCGTCAATAGTTTTATCGAAATAATCACGAGACCCTACCATAGAGAGTATTTGCCCTGTTTTTGGATCAAGCACTACAATAGCGGCATTTTTACCGTTCCAACTCTTTTCGTTTTCTTTTGAGTGGGCAAGGGCTGATTGCTCAGCTTTCATTTCTAGGTCGTAATCAAGAGTTGTTATAACTTTTAGACCTCCTGCATCAAGAGCTTCTTGTCCGTATTTTTTCTCTAAATAGTCTTTTATAAAAAATACAAAATGTGGAGCAGCTATATGCATTGGCTGAGAAGGTAAGAAGAAAACTTTTTCATTTACTGCGCTGTTATACTCGGCTTCAGTTATAAACTTCAAATCAAACATTCTTTTAAGAACTAGGTTCTTTCTTTGGTCTAGTGCTTGTCTATTTTTTCCATTAGGAGCGTAGTATGTAGGGGCATTTGGAATAGCAGCTAAATATGCAGATTCTGCGAGGGTTATATCTGTCGGCTCTTTACCAAAAAATGCTTTCGTAGCTTCTTCTATGCCGTAAATATTTCCTCCATAGGGAGCTTCGTTCAAATAAAGAGTCAGAATATCTTCTTTGCTCATTATTTTTTCAAGTTTAATAGATAAAATCCACTCTTTTATTTTACGAGTTAAAGTACGATCGGTATTTAATAATGTATTTTTTATTAATTGCTGTGTTATTGTTGACCCCCCTTGAACTTTTCTGCCGGTGAGTTTTGCCCATATCGTTGCTCTGATAATTGAACTTATTCTGATTCCCCCGTGTTTATAGAATTCTGAATCTTCGATTGCAACAGTGGCATTTTTTATATTAGTTCCCATACTCTCATAGGGGATAATAGTACGTTTTATGTCTTGATGGACGTCATAGAGTAATATTGTGCCAGTTCTGTCGTATATCTTTGTTGAACTTTGTACTTTACGTTCCGTAAAAGATTTAAAATCAGGAAGTTCTAGTGTGCTAACCCATATCATTAGAATTCCAGCCAAAATTATTCCTAAACCTACAATAAACATGACCCAACTTTTCCATGAGTGTTTTCTGTATAGTTTTAATATACTTCTTTTTATGCGCCCTAGATATTTGTCTAATAAGAATACTAATTTCTTAGCTATTTTTCTAGAAGATTGTTGTACGTTTAACATATTATATAATCATATCATAGTTATGAAGCCTACGGACAAAGGCTTTTTTATGTGATAAAATGGGATAATGAACGAAAGCAAACAAGAAGAATTACTCAGCCGAGGGGTGTCTGCTCTTTATCCATCCAAAGAATTTATTAATTCAAAGCTTTCTCGTGGCGAAAAGCTTATCATATATCTAGGTATTGATCCAACAGGTCCAACTCTTCATTTGGGTCATGCTATTCCACTTAAAAAGCTAGGAGAATTTCAGAAAATGGGCCACAAGATAATATTACTTATGGGTGATTTTACTGCGATGATCGGAGATCCAACAGATAAGTCAGCTACCCGGAAGCAACTCACTCATAAAGAAGTATTATCAAATCTAAAAACATACAAGAAACAAGCAAGCTCATTAATATCATTTACAGGTAAAAATGCCGCTCAATTTAAGTTCAATTCTAAATGGTTAAAGAAAATGAATTTTAATGACGTTCTAAATCTTGCCTCAAATATGACAGTCAGTCAAATGCTCGAAAGAGATATGTTTGAAAAAAGAATAGAAGAAGGAAAACCAATTTTTATCCACGAGTTCATGTATCCGTTGATGCAGGGCTATGACTCTGTGGCAATGAATGTAGATGGGGAGATAGGAGGCAATGATCAGACTTTTAATATGCTAACTGGTCGTGATTTATTAAAGACTCTGAAAAATAAGGAGAAATTCGTTATTACGATGAAACTCCTAGAAGATAATAGTGGTAAAAAGATGGGTAAAACAGAAGGTAATATGGTTGCCCTTTCTGATAGTCCAGAGGAAATGTACGGTAAGATTATGAGCTGGAGTGATAGTCTGATTATTCCTGCTTTTGAACTTTGTACTAATGTCTCTATGATGGAACTTGAAAATATTGCAAAAGAAATGATTGAAGGAGTAAATCCTCGCGATTTGAAGATGAGATTAGCAAAAGACATAACTACCATCTACCACGGAGAAAAAAAGGCCACACAAGCAGAAGCTAATTTCACCAGTACTTTTCAGAAAAAAGAAATACCTACTGATATAGAAGAAATATCTGTTTCGAGTGGTCTACTACTTGTAGATGCTCTACTTAGTAATAATATTGTTTCCTCTAAAAGCGAATTCCGTAGATTAGTAGATGAGCATGCTATTACAAATCTAGACACAAATGAGAAAGTCACAGATAGTAATACGAAAGTCTCAAACGGAGTGTATCGTATTGGTAAAAAAAGATTTTGTAAAATTTCCATTAAATAATAATAAAACCCCGCGATAGCGGGGTTTTATTATTAGTAACTAGAACCATCTAAATCAGCAAATCCTTCAAGTTCTTCGTCATCTTCTTCTGGTATCAAATCGTCATCAAGTGGACCATCGATACCTGCATCAAGATCAAGATCATCATCATCTTGTAGATCCCCAATCTTCAATTCTTCATCATCGGTGTAACTCATATGTTAAAACATTTGGAATGAAAATTATAATAAGCTATTTGTATCAAAATACTATTTTCTTTGCAACACCTTTATTCTGTGGAAAACCTAATATTTAAGAAGTTTTAGATTTTCACAAGCAAAACAAGTAATACCAATGGCGATAGCGTCCAATTCATCATCTGAATTTGATTTAGTCTTTATCTCTATAAGCTTGGGAACTATAGACATAACCATGTTTTTATCAGCTTTTCCATATCCAGTCACTGCTACTTTTATTTGAGGGGGAGTGTATTCAAATATTAGAAGTCCATTACGAGATGCACTGTATATGATGACCCCGCGTGCTTCCGATACGCCCATTACTGTCTTTTGGTTTGTTGTGAAGTAGAGTTTTTCTATTGCCAGAGCAACTGGCTTGTATTTTTTAATTATTTTTTCAACCTCAAATCCAATAGCGGTAAGTCGTTCGTGGAAAGGAATTTTTGCTGATGTTTTGAAACATGTTGAATAAACAACACTATCTTTTTCTTTTGGTTTTCTTTCAAGTACAGCAATCCCAATTCTTTCAAATCCTGGATCTATGGCAAGTATCCTCATATGATTTTATTGTAATCAAATCCTAAATGCTCGTAACCTTTCTGTGTCACTGTTCTACCGCGTGTAGTACGTTCAAGTAAACCAAGCTGAATTAAATATGGTTCTACTACTTCTTCGATGGTTGCTTCTTCTTCTGAAGTTGCCGCTGCTATAGTCTTGAGTCCGACTGGACCACCATTAAATTTACTAATGATGACTTCTAGTATTCTTCGATCAGATGAAGAGAGACCAAGCTCATCTATCTCAAGAAGTGCTAATGCCTTCTTCACTGCTTCTTTAGATAATGGCATTTTATTTACTTGAGCATAGTCACGACAGCGTTTGAGGAAATAATTTGCAGTACGTGGAGTAAATCTTGCACGCTTTGCTATCTCATCGAGTGCGTCATCAGAAAGTTCTACCCCGAGAATTTTTGCCGAGCGAGCTAGAATCTTTTTAATCTCATCATGAGTATAAAATTCAAGTCGGAATACTCCACCAGAGAAACGTGAGCGAAGAGGGGAAGAGAGAAGTGCAATGCGAGTTGTCGCTGCTATAAGAGTAAATGGTGGAAGCTCGAGTTGGATAGTCCGAGCAGATGGACCTTTCCCAATAATAATATCAAGCACTCCAGACTCCATGGCAGGATAGAGGACTTCTTCTACCATTTTATTGAGGCGATGAATTTCGTCGATAAAAACAATATCACCGGGAGCAAGATTTGTAAGCACAGACGCAAGATCGCCAACTTTCTCGATAGCTGGGCCTGAGGTTATTTTTATTTGCCTACGTGTCTCTTTGGCTATAAGGTGGGCAAGAGTAGTCTTTCCAAGGCCAGGTGGACCATAGAATAGTATGTGTTCAGCAGGATGGGATCGCTCTTCGGCAGCAGTAAGAAGGATTTTGAGGTTCGCTTTTATGTTTTCTTGGCCAATATAATCACTCCAAATGCTCGGGCGGAGTGTTTGGTCTAGAAATCCTTCATCTTTAGTTGGTTGGTCAGAGCTTGACATTGGTTTTTTATTATGCTATACTTTCCTCAGTAATTTCGTTGGTGTTTTTACAAATCAATTATAGCATTTAAGCGAAGAGGACATAAATCTCTAAGCAATCGGCCACGTGCTCTATGTATGCGCGTAGGACGTTCTGGTTATATTTATATTTACTGGAGCCATCCTGCAATCTTACGTTATTTTGTAAGCTATATGCTCTCAAAAGATTGTTTAGAGATTTATGTTTTTTTCTTTAGTTGTTGACTTTAATTAGTTAATAATCTAAGATATTCCTACTTGTTAATAAGAGGTACTTACGTCCGATCCTCTTGTTTTGTATAATATGTAAATAACACAAAACACCCCTTTCGGAGTGTCTTGTGTATTAAAAATCCGGTCAAAGATTTTTAGAGATCAGACTTATCACTTCGATGAGTCTTTTTTCTTGTGTAGCGTACACGACCTTCTGTCAGTAATAGGCCAGCACTTGAATCCATGCGAATGCGCATAATCCCTCCAGCCATTCTTACGAGTTATGTAAGCTACACAGATGAATGCACACGTACAATTTTGTGTTAACATAGTACGTCAGTTTATATCCTGCGATATGGAGTTTAGGGTACAGCAACACTCCCAAAGCTATAGTAAATATACCCCTCCAAACAACAGATAAGAATGTTGCTCCTGAGGACACACTTACAAATAAAAATACCCTAAAGGCGACATGCGAGCTCTGAGGTTTAAATTCAGCGCCCCACAATTTGGCAATGATGAGACTCCGTAGAGGCTCACATGTCATCTTTAAGGTATGGTTCCAGAATCTATATCACTGGTATGATGCCCGTTCCTCCATTGCCAAGAGAAACTATAATATTTATTTTTTGGATATCTCTTATCCTTGCTCTCATTATATCACATAGAATAACTTTGCAACAAATGTATATAAAGAAATGTGGATATTCTTAAAAACCTCTATTTATCAATCTTTATTCGAAATTAAATGGGAATGGAACTCTACTGTACACAGGTTTAATTTTTCTAGGTTTAGCACCATTCGCTAATTCAATAATATTTTCCTTTTCTAAAGAAGTCATTAAATAAGAAGCTTTCAAATAGTCAATTTTAAGTTTTCGTTGTAATAAAGCTGGAGATGCATATCCCTCCTCTATAACTAGATCTTTAGCAGTGTTGAATAAAGTATTTTCCCCATTTTTCTTTTCAATTTTTGCATGCCATTTACCAATAAGAGACTTCTTGTTTTTTCTAAATGTTATCAATGCGACTATTACGACGATTATTGCCCAATATTGATCTTGGGTACTAGACAATCCTTGAAATATGCCACTAAGTCCGTAAATCAAAACAAAAACTAAGATAATGGCTTCAGCAATAAAATTAATAGCTCTAAGTATTATATTCATAATTATTCTTCGTAGAAGTCTACGACTGATCCAACTTCGGAGTAAGAGGTGATACCTTTAAGAATTTTCACAATACCATCTTCTTTCATATCGAGTGATCCTTGGTTCTGGGCTAGATCTTTTATTTGGCGTTCACTTGGGTTTGTAGGGATAGCCGCTTCGATAGCTGCATCATTGTGTATGGCTTCAAAAATTCCCATACGGCCTTTGTATCCTGTCTTGTTGCACTCATCACATCCGACAGCTTCGTATATCTTTATTGGAGCATTCATATCAACTCCATATTTAGAGAAATCTTTATTGTGAGCTTTTGCATTATCAGCAATCTTTTTAATGATTCGCATTTCTTCCTCAGTAATTGTTTCTTCTTTTTTACAATGCTGACAAAGTTTGCGGACTAGGCGCTGAGCAATAGAAAGCGAAAGTGCTGAGACAAGAATTTTTGGATTTACATCAAGGTCTATAAGACGGGGGATTACTCCCGCCGCGTTGTTGGTGTGAAGTGTTGAGAACACAAGGTGGCCAGTAAGAGCAGACTCCACAGCAATCTTAGCAGTCTCACCATCACGGATTTCTCCCACCATTATTACATCAGGGTCCTGACGTAGCGCTGAGCGGAGACCTTCTAGGAATGTATAACCTTTTTCGCTATCCGTCTGAGTCTGGGTAATACCAGGCAAGTGGTATTCAATCGGATCTTCAATAGTAATAATCTTTATTTCAGTTGAGTAGATTTTTTGGAGGAATGAATATAGTGTCGTTGTTTTACCAGAACCAGTTGGACCAGTCAAAAGTATCATACCGTTTGGTTTTTTGATCTCCCTCATGAATATCTCATAGAGCGCAGGTTCAATACCCATATCTTCAAGTTTTACTTGGATGGATTTCGGATTAAGAATACGCATCACTATGGATTCACCATACGCTCCTGGAATTAAAGAAACACGAAGACTAATTTCTTCGTCGTCGAGGAATATACTAAAGCGTCCATCTTGAGCTATTGATGAAGCGGTAATTTTGAGCCCCGCAAGGAGTTTAATACGAGAATTGATAAATTTATGAACTACAGGAGATATTTCCATGACAGTGTGAAGTACACCATCAAGACGGAAACGCAAACGCACTGTCTCTTGCTCTGGTTCGAAATGAAGGTCGGAAGCATTAATAGCAATAGCACCAGCGAGTGCAATCTCAAGGATGTGTGAAGTTGTATGCGATTTGTCCTTTTCTGTCTCTATGATAGCTGCTTTTATATCATCTATATTTTTAATACCAGCCATGATCTTTTTCAAAGCTTCACCTGATATAGCAATACTTCCTGCGCGAGATTCTGAAGCATAAGATATTTCTTTATAGCGCTCCCATGCTTTAGTAAGACTTGCAAGAGATGCCATATAGAAATGTGGAGTATATCCATGACTTTTGAAATATTCAGTAAGGCTCTCTAACTTTTCAGCGTGAGGGGATCGGACAGCGACGTGAATATCTTTACCAAGAATTTTAAATGGAGCTACTTCTTCTGCTATAGCTTCTTTTTCGGTAATAGAACGTAGCGCATCATTATCTATGGGCATGCCGGATAGATTTACAGGGGGGATACCGTACTTGGATTCAGATAGTGCCTGGACCAGGTCTTCCTCTTCTTGTTTTCTTAGGTCAGATAAATTTTTCTCTTCCTTATCCTCGTCAAATTGGATGGTCATAATAGCCTTATTATAGCGTATAAATGCTAGATATATCTCCTTGACATTTCTGGCCAAGTATGCTATCATGTACGCAAATGGGATTTCTCTGATTAAATAAATGTTTTTGGGTATTTTCTTGTTTTATAAGGAAATTACTTAAAAACATTTATTTAATCACTTAAAATTGAAACCCATGAAAAGTTTATTTGTAATTATGATTGTGGGCCTCATGGGTTTACAATCAACAGCACAGAAAACAAAGGCTACTAAACCTCAAAAGGAAAAAAGTACAGACGTTCGTGAATCCTGCATCCCCTTTGATGCTTCCAGAACTATAGAACAGTTCAGGTCGATCATATTGTATGGAGAGGATCCGTTCATTTGGAAAGAGTTATGGCCAGAGTATGTAAGATTGGTAAGCAGAGGTTTAAAATCTTCTAAAGACTCAATCTTACGAACAAAGTATTTAGGTAATGATCAATCCAGTGTTGCATACATCATGTCTCATTCATTTGAGTATGACAGTAGCCTTGTAGACTGGAGAGATTATAGGAATGGCACAAAAGTTAACAACCAACTTCAATATACAAATCTAAAAGGTTCACCTAGTAATTGGGTGGTCTTCAGAGATAAAGATGTTGAAATTGTGTATGCGAAAATTGTTTGTGCTAATTCACAGGATGACAAAAATCCTCCCCCGCCTTATACTCCTCCGGTTATACCACCCCCACCTGCAAAACCAGAACCTAAAAAAGAATTTACAGATGATCTCCCTTCGTTCGCTGATGTAGACAAAGTAGATAACACAAAAAATGTTGTTTACGACGAGCCAAGGAAAGAATATCCTTCGGTTACCCGTGTGGTAAGAGAAAGGAGGCCTGTAAAGATTCACATAGGTCTTGGATTTAATTTTGGTGGAGGATACTCAGGTAACAGTGGTTTTATACCACAACAAAGTTATGATCCGCGTACAATGCCTTACTCTATACCAGCAGTTGGTAATGGCGGCGGTGGTAGTTTAGATTCTCCTATCAGGAGTATGCCATGGGGTATTGGTCCTTAGTAAATGTGCTTAAAATTTTGTTTGGAAGGCTCTGATTTAAATATCAACCTTCCTTACTTTTTTAAGTCTTGAACGTCTCGAACACGTTGAAGGTTTAAAATTGTAAAATTAATTAATAATATTATGAAAAATTATATGAAAAAAATAATAGTCGGATTCTTTACACTCGCTTACTTGCTTACGGCGGGGGTTGCTTCGGCTGCATGGAATACATATCCATCAGACTGTCCGCTCGCGCTTAGTATAGGCAATCACACAACTGGTTATGGGGTGCACGATGGGACAAATGGTTGTTGGACAAAGACTAGCGCTCCTGCAAATGCTGGAGAAGTTATCAATGTCGCTGTGTATTATGACAATACTAATAGTACAGATGCTGGTAATACAGTTATCCATCTAATACAGACACCTCCAGGCTCAATGACTACAACTAACTCTACTTACACTTTCTCTGGAAGTTTAACTTCAAGTGCAGGTAATCTTAATTTGAGTCAAGTTACTGCTAATCTTACAAGTGCTCAGTCTCTTACATTCGGTCAAGCTAAATGGTACAAAGCTGGATCAAGTACTGGAATCTCGCTTCCAAATGGTCAAACAGGTTACGAAGCCTTCAGTAGTGGTCTTAACCTGGGTACTATAGCGAAAGGTGATTGGGGAACAGTCCTCTTTGCCTTCTCTGTTGGAACAAGTTCTGGTCCAGTAGATAACTGTACAATTTCAAACTTTACTGCAAATGGTTCGAGCACAGCATATATCCAATCTGGAGATGTTGTAAATCTTGTCTGGAATACTGTTAACTGTACATCAGCCACAGTTTCTGGACCAAATGGTGTTATAAACAGTAGTTTAAGTAATAACATGCCAGTATATCCTGTAACTTCAGGTACATATACTCTTGTAGCAACTGGCTCAAACGGTACAACTCAAACTCGTACTGTCTATGTAAATGTTGGTACAACCCAGAATAATTGTTATATAAATAACTTTACTGGTAATGGATCAACTTCACCTCATATATCATCAGGTAATTCTGTAAACTTTGTTTGGAATACAACTGGTTGTACATCAGTAGAAGTCTCTGGCCCTAGTCTATACAGTACTACTATGAACAGTAGCCAAACTATTTATCCAAATCATTCAGGGAGCTACACACTAACTGCTTATGGTAACAATGGTGGTATTCAGACTCGTATTGTCTATGTAACTGTAGAAGATTACTATCCTACAAACAACAATTGTTATATCAGCAATTTCACAGCTAACGGTTATTCAAATGTAACAATCCAATCTGGAAATCCTGTGAGTCTTGTTTGGAATACAACTGGTTGTACATCAGTAAACGTTTCTGGTCCTGGCATAGCAAGTAATCTATTTAGTGGTATTCAAACTGTTTACCCTACAAACAACGGTATATATACAGTCACTGCATATAGTTACAACGGTACTGCTCCATCTAGAACTGTATACGTGACAGTAAATCCACTAATAATTCAACCACCTATATATGTAAACACATGTGCTGTAACAACAGTCGCAACAAACATAGGTCAGAATTCTGCTACACTCAACGGCCTACTTTCTGGTTCTACAGGAGTTTCATATTTTGAATATGGTACTACAGTAAACCTTGGCTCACAGACAGTGTCACGTACTTCAAGTGGTTCATTTAGTGAAGTTATAACTGGTCTTTCTCAAAATACTGTTTACTACTTCCGACTTGTATCACAGTGTAATGGTGGTTTGTCATACGGAAAGATTGAAGTCTTCCAAACACAAGGTGTAGTAGTTACAAATCCAGTCCGTCCAATAATCGTTCAAGGTACAACAGTTATCGGTACACAATCTCCAATCATGCTTAAGATTGAGGATCGTTATCAATATATCGGTGTTGGAGATACTGTAGACTATACTGTAACTTACAAGAACATTGGTAAATCTAAACTTACAAAACCAGTTCTTCAAGTTGTTGTTCCAAAGGGGATAATACCTACGAACTCTTCTGCAGGAACTTACCAGACAGATACAAATACACTTACAGTTCAGCTTATGGATCTAAATCCAGGTGATGAAGGTGTTGTGTATCTACAAGGAGTTGTAAATTCAATTGATTCTACAACTGCGCAGATAGTTACGACAGCGATACTTGTATACACAAGTCCAAATGGTGCACAGGAAAATGCTATTGCATATGTCCTTAATACTCCAAGAGGTCTAGTGAATAACTTGGGCGCATCTGCTTTCTGGGCAGGGCTCGCAAATATAGGACTTATAGGATGGTTATTGATTCTCATATTGATACTTCTTATTGTTCTTCTTACTCGTAAATACTCTGGTAATAAAGTAGTCCATACGACAAATCCATCAGGATCTCATACGACTACGACAACAAATTACTAATAAATAATAAAACACCCCGACTTTGCGTCGGGGTGTTTTATGTTAGTATATTCATATGAAAATGACATTAGATAATCTTCATACAATAGCAAAAGATATTATAAAAAAAGCTCACGATGCACAATCTGATTCTGCTGTCGTAATAGCCCTAGAAGGGGATCTTGGTGTTGGGAAGACTACACTTACCAAAGAAATTGCGAGAGTACTTTCTGTAGAAGAAAATGTTATTTCTCCAACTTTTATAATAATGAAAAAATATGAAGTCATAGACGAAAAATTTAAATACCTAATACATATAGATGCTTATCGCTTGGAAAAAAGCGAAGAACTATTTAAATTAGGTTTTCAAGAACTTCTAGATGATAAAAATAATCTAATAATAATAGAATGGCCAGAACTAGTGCCTGATTGTATTCCCAAAAATGCTTGTAAAATTAAACTTTCTCATACAAATGAGAATACTCATAACATAGAATTCTAGGTTGATTTTTGAGAGATGTGTGGTAGTATTATGCCAAACGAACTGACAATATTGTCTAACCTTAAAAGTATAAGTCATGCAAAAAAATATGTGGAAGTTGAGGGCATTTCTTATACCCGCAATTATCCTTGCTATTTTAACAGTAGCTCTACCGTACTTTATAATTCGACACCATACTATATATACAACTATCTATATATACTATGCCATAATGTTTTTCTACCTTATTTTAAGGTCCAAGGATTTCTTTTTGTTTAAACCAAACAAAAGTTTCGACAAAGTAACTACTGTGATAACATGGATTATTTCTGTGCCAGTATTTATTTTTCTTGGAATCACAGGCTCTCTGTTCATAAGTTTGCCAATAAAAAATATTATATATAAGGTCATGTGGACCATATCTATAGTAGTTCTTTTTATTTTAGGCGTTCGGTTAGACTTTGATGGAGAAATGCCGAAAGGACAGGTAATAGTGATTGCTAATCATTGTTCATGGATTGATGATGCTCTGAATTCTATTATTATGTCCTGGTTCAAATGGAAGGTAGTCTATGCAGAGGAAGTAACCAGAATTTTCCTTGCCTCATTCTTCCTTAAGTATATTGGAGTTCCAATTAACAGAACAGATGAGAAATCTCGCAAGATGGTTTTCAGAAGTATTATTGTTGCGATAAAAGAAGGATATAATATTCTTATGTATCCAGAAGGAAGAAGACTTCCTACTGATAAAGGAGAAGACCAATATCTTTTGCCATTTGAGGACGGAGCATTTGCACTGTCGAAATTAACAGGGAAGCCAATACAACCAGTTATTATGTCCTGGACATACCTGTTTAAGCCTCGGAGTGGGCAATGGTGGTATTCGCCAAGAACTATTCGCATTTACTGGCTAAAACCGATGACAATTCTACCGGGAGAAACAATACAGGAATTCAATAAGCGTGTTTGGAATATAATGGATGCAAAAATAAGAGCTTCATTGGGAGTATAGAATTTTTCTTATATAAATTGGGTACAGAAATGTGCTCAATTTTTTTATACCCTAAAATGTTATACTACCTATATGGCTAGCCCTAAAATTACTAAAAAGAGACTTGTTCTGCTAGATACCCATGCGATTATACATCGGGCTTATCATGCCTTGCCTGAATTTACGAGCTCAAAAGGAGAGCCTACTGGGGCCATATATGGTCTCGCTACAATGCTATTTAAGATTATTACTGAACTTTCTCCAGATTATATTGTCGCTTGTTACGACCTACCCAAGAAGACATTCCGCCACGAAGCATATGATAATTATAAGGCCGGACGTGCTAAGACAGACGATGCGCTCATAGCTCAAATTATTAGATCCCGGGATTTCTTTAAAGCCTTCTCTATTCCTATGTATGAATGTGAAGGATTCGAAGCCGATGATTTGCTCGGAACAGTGACCGAGCATCTAAAAAATAATCATAAAGATATCGATGTTATTATTGCCTCTGGCGATATGGATACACTTCAGCTTGTGGATGATGATAAAGTCCGAGTCTACACTCTTAAGAAGGGAATTAACGACACTATTTTATATGATGAAGATAAGGTTAAAGCACGATTTGGTTTCGAGCCAAAATATTTACCAGATTACAAAGGTCTACGTGGTGACCCTTCCGATAATATTATTGGTATTAAAGGCATAGGAGAAAAAACCGCAACTACTATCATTGTAGAATACGGTACGATTGAGAAAATGTATGAAGTCTTAAAGAAGAATCCTGATAAAATAAAAAAGCTTGGCGTGACGGAACGAGTGTTTAATTTATTAAAAGACGGAGAAGAAGAAGCGCTATTTTCAAAAACCCTTGCGACTATTCGTCGTGATGCACCAATTGAATTTGAATTACCAGAGAACTCTTGGCAAGAGACAATTGTAAAAGACGATGCTCTAAAATTTTTCCGTGACATGGAATTTAAAAGTTTACAGAGTAGATTCACAAATCTTTTTAAGGGAGATGTTGTCGATGAAAAAGAAGAGAAGGTTGATGCCCTAGAAGAATCTTCGTTTGATAAAGAGAAAGTTACTAAGGCTAAAATTGCTCTATGGCTTCTTAATTCAGAAAGATCCGACCCAAGCATAGAAGATGTCCTTGACTACAAAGGTGCTAAATCTTTCGACGAAGCTTTTTCCTTAATTGAGACTGATATCGAAAAAGAAAATCTTTCTTATGTCTATAGAGAAATCGAAATACCAATCATTCATATAATAGAAAATATGGAAAAGGTTGGAATTAAGGTTGATAAGAACTATCTAAAAAAGTTATCGAAAGAATATCATGGAGAAATAGACAAAATAGAAAAAAATATTTGGAAGATGGCAGGCAGAGAGTTTAACGTGAATTCACCAAAACAACTTGGCGAAATCCTTTTCGATGAATTAAAAATTCAGGATATGGGCGATAAATCTAGCCGAAGCAAGATGAAGAAAACAGCAGGAGGCGCACGCTCTACGCGCGAGAGTGAATTAGAAAAATTAAGAGAGTTGCACCCTATCATAGATGAGATTTTGAAATATCGTGAATTGCAGAAATTACTTTCAAATTACATTGATACGATTCCTGACCAAGTAGGTCCTGATGGAAGATTACATGCTCACTTTATTCAAGCTGGTAGTACGACTGGTCGCTTCTCTTCAGCCAATCCAAATCTTCAAAATATTCCAATTAAAACTGAGAAAGGTAAAAACATAAGAAGTGCTTTTGTTGCGGAAGAAGGCTATGTTTTAGCATCTTTTGATTATTCTCAGATTGAGCTCCGTGTGGCAGCGCTGATGTCTCAAGATCCATATTTTATAGAAGCCTTTAGGGAAGGTAAGGATATTCACGCCGCAGTTGCTATGAAGGTATTTGGAGTTAAAGAAAGTGAGGTAACTCATGACATGCGTCGCAGGGCGAAAATTATAAACTTCGGAATGTTATATGGTATGGGTGTCAACGCACTTCGTCAGAATATTGGTACCGACAGAAAAGAAGCACAAATTTTTTATGATAATTATTTTGCCCAATTTCCTAATATAGTTGCTTATCTTGATAGTATTAAGAATTTTGCGAAAGAGCATGGTTATACTGAGACACTCTTTGGTCGTAAGCGTTACTTCCCAGGGATTAAATCACCTATACCTTTTATAAAGGCTATGGCTGAGCGAATGGCTATCAATGCGCCTATACAGGGTACAGCTACGGCTGATATTATAAAAATTGGTATGAGAAAAGCCGAAGATGATTTAAGAAAAGCCGGGATACTAGAAGATGTCCGATTACTTCTCCAAGTGCATGATGAATTGGTTTATGAGATAAAAGAAGACAAGCTCAAACAAGCAATGAAAATAATTGAAAATGCTATGAGGAATGCTATCCCTAGTGAATTTTTAGAGAATTTGGAGCCAGTTCCACTAGAAGTTTCTGCAAGTTCTGGCAAGACATGGGAGGATTTAAAATAGTAGCAAAAATGGATTTAGGGTGGTACGATAAAATATATGGATAATACAGGAGCACAATTAAACATGGAAAAAGAAGAGGGAATAGGAGCAGGCATGGTCCACTTGATACTTTCTCACTCCTACTCTGTTTTTATGATGGCAGTAGTTTTCGGCCTTATTTTGGATGTATTTATACCTTTCTATATTTTCAACGACGTTATATATCAATACATAGGAGCTGGAATGATTATATTTGGCTCTATTATTATATATTGGGCACAGTCATCTTCTAATCGTAGTCAAGAACAAACAGAAAAAGGTGAAGCTCGTAATTTTGAAGCTGGACCATATAAATATTCTCGCAATCCTACACACATAGGACTCTCTATTATGACCCTTGGTCTTGCTTTTGTTTTGAATTCAGTCTTTTCACTTCTACTTACTCTAGTGGCTTCTCTTATCACAAAACTGATCTTCTTAAAGAAGGAAGAAAGCTTGCTTGAAAAAAAGTATGGAGAACCTTATCTTAATTACAAAAAGAAGGTTCGAACTTGGGTATGATATATATTTTAGTTGGAAATGATACTAAAAAGAAAAACACTTACATTAAAACACTTACAAAAAATAGTGATCTTATTTCTGTTCCAGCGGGAGATGTATCAAAAGATTTAATAAAAAATTACGCATTAGGAATGAGTTTGTTTGAAAATAAGATGGTTGTCTCTGTCGAGAATATTATTACAAAAGGTGAAATAACTTTTTCAGATGAAGAGCTTAAGATTTTAAAAGACTCCAAGACCATATTTTTCTTACTAGAAGACAAGCTGTTGGTTGCCACAGAAAAGAAATACAAAAAGTATGCAGAAATTGTACGTTTTGATGAAAAGCCAGTTACAAAAGCTCCTAAAATTAATACATTTGCCATAGCTGATGCGTATGGTTCTCGCGATAAGATTAAAGCCTGGATGCTCTACCGAGAAGCCATTGAATCGGGGGTTGAACCGGAAGCTATTTCTGGAATTCTATTCTGGAAAATAAAAACTATGTTATTAGGCAATACGAAGACCTTTTCGGTAGAAAACTTAAAAAGACAATCTGGAAATTTGGTATCTTTATACCACCGTGCCCACAGAGGGGAGGCTGATTTTGTAATAGGGCTTGAGCAATTCATTCTTTCGTCATTATCCAAGTAAGTAGTATAATGAATGTATGGATTCTATTATACACGCAGATATTTTTTTCTTTATTACTACTGTCTCAGTGGTGATATTTACTGTATTTTTTTCTATCATCGCTTTCTATCTAGTTAGAATAATGAGGAACTTTTCTCATATATCAGAAACTTTGAAAGATGGTGTAGACAATGCATCTGATGAACTTAGAGAAATGAGTGAGCATGTCAGAGAGAGTCCAGTTTTTAGTTTTATCTTTGGCCGAAAGAAAACAAAGAAACGTAGCAAGAAGTCTTAATAATTAATTTATAAATATTTTATGAAAAAACAAACAACTAACAAAGGACTAAGCACAGGGGCAAAAATTGGCATTGGCGCAAGTATTGCTGCTGCAGGGGTAGCAGCCTATCTTCTTTTTGGAAAAGATGCAAAGAAAAATCGTAAGGTTATTCGTGGATGGGGAATTAAAATGAAAGGAGAGATTATTGAAAAGTTTGAACAGGCGAAAGAATTAACTGAACCTGTCTATCATAATATAATTGATCAAGTACAAGCGAGATACGCAAAGATGAAAAATGTTGATCAAGCTGAACTCTCTGATATGGTTTCCGATATGCGTAAGCATTGGAAAGTAATGTCCAAAGGAGCAAAACCAAAGAGTAAAAAGAAGAAATAGTAATATAAAAACCTCCGGACTCCGGAGGTTTTTATATTAAGCTATTGGGTTTTCACCTCTGATGAGTCTGATTAGGATCATCACTATAGCTATGACAAGTAGGATATGTATAAAACCTCCGATAGTAAAAGAAGTTACTACTCCGAGTAGCCATAATATTATAAGAATAATTGCGATTGTTCCGAGCATAATAATTTTTTCGTTTATATAATAATGTATGAAAGAGACTAATCAATCATGCCATCTATGTATAATGACGTATTAATAAGGTTAATCTTACATTTAAACAAAAAGAAAAGGCTTAGGAGTCAATTCTCAAAAATTTGAGAACTCGCTCCTAAGCCTTTGGCTTAAATAAAGAACATTTGCACTGTTTAATAATAAGTGCGATTGAACAAATTCATATATAATCCTTTCCCAAAATAATAAACCCTAAATCAGGGCGAGATTCGGAAAGTCTTTACAATAAAACAACTTACGTACATTATACAACTAAATATAATATAAGACAAAACACCCTGTGGATAAATTGATTTTATCGTTTAAATATGGTATTTTTGTTTAATCGCTCTTTATTGCGATATGCCCTCGTAGCTCAGTTGGTAGAGCAGCTCCCTTTTAAGGAGATGGTCGTAGGTTCGATTCCTACCGAGGGC
>CAZWAV010000003.1:0-80669 GCA_964631935.1 uncultured Candidatus Saccharibacteria bacterium | reverse complement strand
GCGGAGGCGGTGAGATTCGAACTCACGAGGAGCTTTCACCCCTGACAGTTTTCAAGACTGTTCCTTTCAACCACTCAGGCACGCCTCCGTGTACTACACTACTTTATTTAGAGTTTTTTTTCAAGCCTTGGTCTATTAATAAGAAAACAGGCCATGTGGCCTGTTTTCTCTAGATTTTTGTTTTTAAAGATTTTAAGAATTCTTGCGGAGTTTTCTTGGCAATGTAGAAGATATAAAAAATATCGAGTATTGCAAGAGTGTTTAGAATGATGAGCGCAATAAACCATTTCTTATCACCCCTCTTGGCTGCTGTCCAAAGGGAATAGCCCTTCCAAGGAAGAGTCCATAGCATTGCTACTACAAAGACCCATAAATTACTTTGTCCTAATGATTCCATGAGTAAATGATAACAAAAATACTTTTTTCTAGCAATTATGATAGTCTATATATATGAAGCACCTAGGTATAGATTATGGATCAAAAAGAGTCGGTATCGCTTTATCAGATGACGGGGGAACTCTAGCTTTCCCTTATAAGATCCTAA
Source organism: uncultured Candidatus Saccharibacteria bacterium (assembly GCA_964631935.1). Taxonomy (GTDB): domain Bacteria; phylum Patescibacteriota; class Minisyncoccia; order Phycocordibacterales; family UBA9973; genus UBA8515. The sequence goes on along the minus strand of CAZWAV010000003.1, from coordinate 80,125 downwards.
GTAACGGGATGGATCTTGTTGATAGTATCCATAATATATGTGGAGAAGAAGATATTTCAGCTATCGTCCTCGGTGAGTCTCACGATCTTTCAGGCAAGCCAAATAAGATAATGGGAAGCATAGAAGAATTGAAACATAACCTAGAAACAGATCTTGATCTACCTGTTTATTTACAAAAAGAATTTATGACCACAGTCGAAGCTCGTGGGCGAGAAGGGAAAGAACAAAATAATGCACGTAAGACTTCTAAAAAGGAATCCCTTCAAGCTGATGCATCTGCCGCTGCACTTATACTGCAAAGGTATTTAGATAAGAAAAATCAGAAATAGTATATAATCGATTTATGGAATACGTATCATACGAAGAATTTAAAAAAATGGATATAAGAGTAGGAACTATTAAAGAAGTGGAACCAGTCCCTGAGACTGATAAGCTTTTGCGATGCCAGATAGATTTCAATGAAAAAGACGAAGAAGGTAATAGTAAATTACGGCAAATTATTTCTGGAATTCATGAATTTTATCCTGATTTTGAGAAGCTCGTAGGTAAACAAGTACTATACATAGTTAATCTTGAACCACGTACGATAAAAGGAATAGAGAGTAATGGTATGCTAATGGCTGTCGATGGTGTAGACGGCAAACCAGTTTTTCTCATGCCAGAAGTAGAAGTTAACGCTGGCTCTCAGGTAAGATAATATGCTTGATCCAATCCTAATCATAAAAACAGCAGGACTACTCGGAATATTTTTAATTGTTTTCTCTGAGTCCGGATTGTTCTTCGGATTTTTTTTACCGGGGGATACACTTTTATTTGCAAGTGGCATGTTTGCTTTTCAGGGATTTTTTCCTATTGGCCTTCTTATTGCTATGATTGCTGTTGCAGCTATTCTTGGAGGTAATATTGGTTATTGGACAGGCAAGACTATGGGGCGTAAATTATTTGAACGTAAAACATCTTTCTTTTTCAATAAAGACAGAGTCATAGATGTCGAAAATTTTTATAAAAAATATGGTCCTATCACAGTCCTCATATCACGATTTGTTCCATTCCTAAGAACTTTTTCTCCTATAGTAGCTGGAGTTGGTCTAATGAAACGCAAAATTTTTACTTTGTATAATATTATCGGAGGAATATTGTGGGCAACTGCTATACCACTGCTTGGTTATTATTTCGGTAGATTGATTCCAAATCCTGATCGATTTGTATTACCTGTCGCTATCTTAGTTATGGGTTTTTCCTTCTTACCTTTTTTCCTAAAACTTATACACCATTTAGTTTTCAAATCACGTAAATAGCTTTTATAAGAACAAAGACTAGCGTATAATAAAGTTATATGAAGCGATCATACAACCGCTATTTTCCTACACCATCATTCTTGGCGATGAATTCTTTTGCACTCGACATATCTGATAAATCTATCAGATATGGTGAATTAATTGCTACTCCAGCTGGTTTGAGGCTTGGAAGATTTGGGTATGAAAAAATTCCTCCTGGTATTGTTGTCTCTGGTAAGATTGAAAATGAACCCGAGCTTGTAAGAATTCTAAGAGATCTTACTCGTCGCTTGCATTTACACTTTGTCCGAATATCTTTACCCGAAGAACAGATGTATCTATTTACTATAGCGCTTCCTGCTGTAACAGCAGGAGATTTACGTGAAGCTATACTATTGCAGCTAGAAGAACATATACCATTAAAAGCGAGTGATACAACTTTCGATTATGAAATTGTTTCAAAGACAGACCAGACTATATGGGTTGAAGTTTTGGCTATATCAAATAGTACAATAGAAAGTTATTTATCAATCTTTGAAAAATCAGGCCTAGTACCTCTCTCTTTTGAACTTGAAGCTCAGGCTATTGCTCGTGCAGTAATTCCACGAGACAATCCAAACCCTGTAATGATTGTCGACTTTGGTGAAGCTCGCACTGGCGCCTCTATTGCTCACGACGGCCGTGTATTTTTCACTACGACGCTTGATATTGGTGGTATAACTTTGACCAATATGATTGCCAAGAATTTCTCAGTCTCATTTGAAGAAGCTGAAAAGATGAAAGTTTCTTATGGGTTAGGTAATACAGCTGATACCAACGACATATTCCCAGCTATCTTAAACGGAATATCAGTTTTACGTGATGAATTAAATAGGCACTATATTTATTGGAAAACCCACGAAGATGATGGTATTAAGCATGAAAAGCTTGATCGGATTATTCTCTGCGGTGGTGAAGCTAATCTTACCGGCCTATCTACATACCTCGAATCCAGTATGATGCTCAAAGTTGAGAATGCGAATGTTTGGGTAAACGTTTCCGATATGAAAATCTCTGTTCCTGACATGTCTTTCGAAGAATCTTTCGGTTATGCGACCGTTATTGGTCTTGCCCTGGCGGACTATATACACAGGCCATATTCTATAATAAATGTCTTACCAGAAATACAAAAGAAAAATCTCAGACATCTATACTGGAAAAGATTCACTAGTATACTTGTATCTTTCATAGCTCTCTCTAGCGTTATTGCTATCTTTTTAGTACTACCTTCATACTTCTTCTCAGTTTCAAAATCTGATATTGCAACAGCGAGACTGGAAGCTTTTAACGCTCAAAATCCTGAAATTGCAACGGAAGACTTAAATAAATCTATAAATGATATAAACACAAAGCTTGCACTTTTAACATCAAAAAATTCTAACTCCATTGTTAGCGATACTTTACTAAATGATCTATTTTTGACTCTTCCTCCTGGAATTAAATTATCACAGATAAACTACAATGAGTCTGATAAGAGTAAAACTATTGAAATACACGGTAAAGCTGCAGATAGAGCCACATTACGCAATTTCAAAGCAAGTTTAGATAGTAATCCACACATATTAAAAGCCGATCTGCCTATTTCAGATTTCTTGGCGCCGTCGAATATTGATTTTAGTATTATGATCACAATGAAATAATATGAATAAAAACCGTACAACTTTTATACTCAGTCTCTCTATTATTGTTATGATATTGTCTCTTGGTACTCTTGTCTTTTTTTTCAAGATTATAATAAATAAGAATCAGCATACATCAGCAACTCTGGTGGCTCTTGCAAACAAGATGGAAAGAAAAAATAATATTGATTCTCTAACCAAAAAGATTTCTGAAGTTGAGCTAACACAACAAACTATAAATGGATATTTTGTTGACTCTACCAAGATTGATTCTTTTATTGATTATTTAGAAAAGCTAGGAGCATCAGCATCCACAGAGGTAAAGGTTCAAAACTTTGATACACCAACAGCAAAAAACCAAACCAATAAGACACTCATGGTTACAATATCAAGCACAGGCACCTTTACAAATGTTATGCGCACACTAGAGCTTTTAGAAAATGCACCATACAAAATACATATAACTAAGACTACTTTTAATTTACAACCAAAAGTTACAGCCATAGATGAAAAAACAGGGAAGCCTGTACCTGATTCTAGTACTCCAATATGGCAAGCGTTAATATCATTTAGTATTTTGATCTCATAAATATATGAAAAACCCATTATTAAAAATTAAAGGTATTTTCAAAAAGAATAATCTAGAGGCGGTTAGTACTATAAATCCTCATAAGCACTGGGTTATATTGCTATGGGTTTTCTTTGGAGTTGTTATTGTGCTTATAATGTTTAGTCTCTTCCTCTTGTATCAAATAAAGAATGATCAGATATTTCATGTTGCACCTACTGTTTTAGAAAATAATCAGAAAATCAAAGAAGATTTATTAAAAAATGTAACAGATTCATTTAACCAAAAAGCTCAGAAGGAGAGTGAGATAAAGACAAACGCACCAGTGTATAAAGATCCTAGTTTATAGTGCTCCTGGTAGGAATCGAACCTACATCGACGGCTTAGAAGTCCGCAGTTCTATCCATTGAACTACAGGAGCAATGCTTTTTAAAATATCCAACACTCTTAAGATACCACTTAAGGCTTATTTCTCAAAGTAAAAGTAGTATAGCACACTATTGACTTTTTGCTATATATGGTGTATAATTGGCGGGAAATCGAACAAAAAAGTAAACAAAAAATAAAATAAATTCGTTATGAAAAAAGTAAACTTTTCTTTGGTTATAATGGCGGTTGCCTTCCTAACCTCTTGTGGCACCAAAATGCCACAGAAAACTAATGCTCCAGCTGAAGAAAACAGCATGGAGAAAGAAAGTGACACAAAGAAGCCGATCCCTTTCAATGTGTCATATATTAAAAAAAGGAGTTTATCAGAAGGTGAGATAAAGTTGCTTCAATTTTATAACTCAGAAGAGATTACTCTAAGTTTAGAGGAATCTCACAATGGTACTTCTATTGAAGACGGGATGCTCCTTGCTCTAGATAGTTCTAATATTGAAACAAACAAAGTGTCTAGATTAACTCTGGGCAGAGCGATTGGTTTCAGTTATGACACTAAAAGGCAGGGAATATGTATATCCTTTTCAAAGTCTAATCAACTTTACCAGCTCTGGTATTTGATGGATAAATCTACAGGAGAATTTATTTTGGATGGATGGACCGGCGGAAAAATAACCCGCAATGGCCAGAAATACATAATTAGATCTTCTGGTGATACGCCAAACAAATTACTCTTCGTTAAAGATCAAAAAACAGTAGTTGAGAAATCATCAGGTAAGGCCGAAGGTGATCCGGTGAATTAAAAAAGAATTTTATAAAAACAAAAAAGCTATTGAGTCTAACTCAATAGCTTTTTATTTTGTGCGCGATGCAAGACTCGAACTTGCGACCTTCCCGGTGTAAACGGGTTGCTCTACCAACTGAGCTAATCGCGCATGAATCAAATACTAGCATATTTTCTATATATTTCAATCCCGTGCTACTATGGTCCTATGAAGGTCACAATACTTTTTGAAGATAAGAATCTACTAGTGCTAAACAAGCCTGCTGGCCTTGCTGTGCATGCTGATGCTAAAAATGCTGATGATGAGACAGTGGCAAGCTTTATAAGTGCTCACGATAAATCTATAGACAAAGTTGGCGAGCCTATGACCGTAGAGTATGAAGGTAAATCTGTTAAAATTTCAAGGCCAGGCATAGTACACAGATTAGACAAAGAAACATCTGGCGTGCTATTGGTAGCTAAGAACCAAAAGACTTTTGAATTACTTAAAGAGCAGTTCCAAAATCACACTATTAAAAAAGTCTATAGAGCTTTCGTTTATGGTTATGTTTCTGACCCGAAAGCATCACTTGCTACAGGCAAGAGGGGAATTATAAATGTTGCTCTTGGTAGAAGTCCGAAAGATATACGTATGTGGACGGCTGGACGTGGCGCAAGGCCACCACTACGTGACGCTATTACTGAGTATGTAGTACTCGATAGATTCACTGATATAAAAAGAGGTAAAGTCACAGTTGAACATCAATTCTCATACGTAGAGGTTTATCCGAAAACTGGTCGTACTCACCAGATAAGAGTTCATATGCGGTATATAAATCACCCTGTAGTTTCTGATCCTCTATATAGTGGGGCAAAAGAAAAAGCTCTGGGAATGAAACGCCTTGCCTTACACGCTTGCTCTGTAACATTTCGTCTGTCTAATGGGGAAATTAAGACTGTCGAAGCCCCACTTCCAGCTGATTTCAAAAAGGTTATAAAAACCTATCTACCAAAAGCTTAATTCTTGCTTAAAATACCTATATATGATAAAGTAGGCCCTATGACATCAGCGGAATTAACTAAAGAAAAATTTACTTCAGTCGACCAAGAAGGTCGCAAAAAGCTTATTTTTAAAGCTGGAGATACTGTACGTGTCTGGAGTAAGATTCAAGAAAAAGGAAAAACTCGTCTCCAGGCTTTTGAAGGTCTAGTACTTGCTCGTAAGCATGGTACAGAAAGTGGGGCTACATTTACTATTCGTAAAGTTGCTTCAGGTGTTGGAGTAGAGCGTATTTTCCCATTATATTCTCCAAACCTAGATAAGATCGAAGTCCTAAGACAATCAAAAACTCGTCGAAGCAAACTCTACTATATACGTACAAAGGCAGTGAAAGAAGTGAAGAAGCGCCTAAAGAGTATTACCCTTACAAAGAAGGAATCAGAAGAAGCATCAACTCAAGCAACTACAGAATAAAACAAAAAATCCGCACTGCGGATTTTTTGTTGATAAAATAGGTAGAATCGGCTATACTCCCAAAGTTACATTGTATGCACGGGTGGCGAAATTGGTAGACGCACTACCTTGAGGTGGTAGCGCCCGCAAGGGCTTGGAAGTTCAAATCTTCTCCCGTGCACAATAATAAAAGCCGACATTTGTCGGCTTTTATTATTGGAAACTTAATTATTTTTTGATTTATATAAGAAATACAAAGCAAGTGGTGCCCCCCAGTTTGCAAAACGTTCTACGAAATCCCAAATTGATTGTCCAACAATTGGACGTAAAATTGCAGTGAAAAATCCCCAGAATGCCATCCATAGGAGTAAAGGCTTCATTGGCTTAACAAGAACTATAATTGCCAAAATTATATCTACTACTCCGATAATAAAAATAGTTTTTATTGCGGCAGGTTGACTAAAGCCAGATAATTGCTGAACCCAACTAACCCAATCTGCTTTGCCTCCAAGCGCCAATGCGCCATGTCCTATAAATTCACCGGCCACACCAATCCTCAATGCCCACTCCATCTTTTTTTCAGTATTCATAATATTTTTTAATTTTATTAAATAATTTTAAAGCCCAGATACTGGAGGTAAGTCCCTTTTCCACGGAGTCCCTAAATGTGGTAGTAGATAGCTATCTATACCAATATAGCCTGCAACTCTCCATGCAAGAATAATACCAATACTACAAGTAAATAGGATTGGATTAGTACTCACAGTTCCAGCGAGTAAATAATTTAGATTCATAAAAAGTCCAAAGAAAGCTGCAATACCAGTAAATGCTCCTATAATAAGAGCGATACCTACCAATACCTCACCGTATGCTACTGCGTGTGACCATGTGTTTGCATGGGGGAGTACAATATTTTGTAAAAAATAAGCATACCAACCTTGCACATCAGGGTGAGCACCTACAGTCTTTGAAAGTGCACCATTTATAAAACCTGAAATTGCACCACCAGCATTTGGTCCAACCCAGACTGCAGAGTGGATCTTTTCCCACCCAGCTGAAAGCCACTCTAAACCGACATAGATACGCAAGATAAGCCATATCCACGCCGACTTTTTATTTGTAAAAAGGAACTTTGCCAAAGGGGAGTCATCTATAATGTATTGTTTCATTATGTGTATTTCATTAATTAATAAAAGTGTCTCTATATATGCTACTCGACAATAGAACATATTAAAAGATAGTTATCCACTGTTGCGTAAGTTTTCAACTCGGGAGTATACTGGTTTAGTAGTTTCGCAACTTTGCAACTATAATTATTATATACCCCACTTGTAGTGTTGCCAAGTGGTTTTAAGTACCTCAAATTATGGAAACATATAAAAAGAACTGGTTTAAGTATGTTGTGGGATTTGTTGTTTGTCTTTTAATAAGACTTATTCCGTTTCGTCCGCCAAACATAGAGCCAATTCTTGCAACACAAATGCCATTTGCAAAAGCCTATGGAAAAATTTCTGGATTCGTTTTTGCCTTCCTTAGTATTGTGCTCTACGACATACTAACTGGGAAAGTTGGTATGTGGACATTTATAACTGCCTCTGCTTACGGCTTATTGGGTCTTTGGGCAGGATTTTATTTCAAAAATAAAAGTAATAACTCAATTAATTATGTAAAATTTGCCATTATCGGTACCCTTGCTTTTGATATTGTTACAGGGTTATTAATCGGCCCAATTTTCTTTCATCAACCATTCACTGAGGCTTTTATAGGACAGATTCCATTTACAGCTATGCATCTTATTGGAAATGTGAGTTTCTCTCTAATTTTATCCCCTGCAATATATACTTTTGTTGTTGAAAATAGAAAACTTGAAGTACCATCTATTATTTCTATCTTTAAGAATAATCACGCATAATTATGAAAAATAATAAAAAATATAAACAACTTTCAAGAATACAAAAGCGCGATGGTACCATTGTTCCCCTAGATGAGAAGCGCATTAGTCGTGCTGTTTTTCGTGCTATGCAGTCTGTAAGAGAAGGGGATGAGGCCCATGCTTCTACTGTAATGTATAAAGTATTAGATGCTCTTATTGCTCTCAAAAAAGAAAAAAAGATTAAAATTTTTATACCAACAGTTGAAACGATTCAAGATATTGTTGAGAATGAATTGATTGCTTCTGGATTTTTAGCTACAGCTAAAGCTTATATATTGTATCGCAACGAACGTTCGCTCGTGAGGCAGAAAGTTGGTTTTGTCCCAGAAAAAGTCAAAGAACTTGTAGCAGAAAGTAAAAAATATTTTAGAAATCCACTTGCTGAACTGGTCTACTATCGTACATATGCCAAATGGGTCCCAGAAGAAGATCGCAGGGAAACATGGATTGAGACTGTTGATAGGTATCTAAATTTCATGCGAGATAATATTGGATCAAAACTTAATGAAAGTGAATATGCTGAAATTAGAGAGGCTATTCTAAGTCAAGAATCAATGCCTTCCATGCGCCTCCTACAGTTTGCTGGTAAGGCAGCAAGGCGAACTAATGTTTGTGCTTATAATTGCTCATTTATCGCACCTAAAACATTTCAAGATTTTGCTGAAATTATGTATATATCTATGTGTGGGACAGGGGTGGGTTGGTCAGTAGAAAGTGAAAATATTCAGGCCCTTCCTCAAATTCAAAAACAAAATGGTAAAAAATTACCAACGCATACAATCCCTGACACCAAAGAAGGCTGGGCGGATGCGCTTAGTCTTGGTCTTAAGACTTGGTTTGAAGGAGGGGATATTGATTTTGATTATTCCCTTATTCGCCCAGCTGGTTCACGTTTGAAAACAATGGGAGGTAAAAGTTCTGGCCCAGAACCACTACACTCGCTTCTTGATTTCACTCGTGCCCGGGTGCTACGTCGCCAGGGTAGACACTTATCTAACCTTGATGCACACGACATAATATGTAAGATTGGTGAATGTGTTGTTGCTGGAGGAGTGCGTAGAAGTGCAATGATATCTCTTTCTGATTTAGATGATGAAGCCATTCGTGATTCTAAATCAGGGCAATTTTATATTTCAGAAGGGCAAAGAATGCTTGCCAATAATTCTGCTGTCTATCTTTCAAAACCAACCACAACAGAATTTATGGAAGAATGGATTGCTTTAGTAAAAAGTGGCAGTGGAGAGCGTGGAATATTTAATCGTGGTGGGCTTGCGGGTACTTTACCCAAAAGGAGATTGAATCAATGGAAAGATGGACAGTATCCTTCATGGGGGACTAACCCTTGTGGGGAAATAATTTTGCAATCAAAACAATTTTGTAATCTTTCTGAGGTTATAGCACGAGCAGAAGACAATGAAGATACATTAATTAAAAAAATTCGTGTTGCAACAATTTTAGGTACATACCAATCCACTCTTACATATTTTCCTTATCTATCAAAAGAATGGAAAGCTAATTGTGAAGCAGAAAGATTGCTCGGAGTTTCTATTACTGGACAATGGGATTGTGAGGCGGTTCGTAATCCAAAAATTCTAGAAAAGATGAAACAAGTTGCTATCGAAACAAACAAAAAATATGCTAAACGTTTCGGTGTGGGACCATCGACTTGCATTACTTGTGTTAAGCCCTCTGGCACTGTGTCTCAGACTGTTGATTGTGCTTCTGGTATGCATCCTAGGCACGCCCCATACTATATACGTCGTATACGTATTTCAGCTACTGATGCACTATTTAATATGTTGAAAGATCAGGGTGTACCATATTCCCCTGAGGTCGGTCAGACATTAGAAAATGCTACAACCTTTGTGCTCGAGTTTCCGGTTAAAGCCCCCGAGGGAGCTATTTGCAAAGATGATATAAATGCAATTGAACAACTAGAACACTGGAAAATAGTAAAAAAGAATTTTACTGAACATAATCCATCGGTGACTATTTCTGTTGGCGAAGACGAATGGCTTTCTGTTGCACATTGGATATATGAGAATTGGGAGTTAGTCGGAGGTCTGTCGTTTCTTCCAAGATCAAACCATGTATATCAGTTGGCACCATATGAAACAATAACAAAAGAAAAATATGAAGAAATGACAAAAAGGCTTGGGGAGATAGATTTTTCTAAAATTGTGACTTATGAGACAGAAGATGAAACAGAAGTTAAGCGTGAGCTCGCCTGTGTCGGAGGTCTTTGTGAAGTATAATTTTATGTTGTATACAGGAAAAGGAGATAATGGAACAACTAAACTGTTCGACTGCCCCCAAGGAATAAGACTTTCAAAAGGTTCATTTGTTTTTGAAGTTCTCGGAACATTAGATGAGTTAAATTCATCGCTTGGATACGCAAAAGCACTTTCAAAAAAATCAAACCCATATTTTTATATGGAAAATGAGAAAATTCCCTATGAAAAAATAATAGATAATCTTCAGCAGAATGTATTTTCTATTCAAGCTGAAATTGGTGGTTCAGATATACACTTAAATAAAAAACATATAATTTATCTTGAAAAAGTTATTTCTGAAGTAGAAACAATACTACCACCAATAAAATCATTTATTGTTCCTGGTGGTGGAGAATGCGGGGCTTATCTTGATGTTGTTCGCACTGTTGCACGTAGAGCAGAGAGACATGTTGTGTTACTACAAGAAAAGGAGGAGAGAGTGATTCACAATGAAAGTATTATATTCCTTAATCGACTCTCAAGTGTATTGTATGCTCTGGCTCGCTTAGCTAATTATCAAGAAGGTTTTTATGAAAACAAACCATTATATAAATGATTGCTTTTTAACTTTGCTTGTTGCATAATTTAGAAACTATGAAGATAAAACAACCTCTCCCAAGAAGTGCATATCAAAAGAATGCCGAAACATATAAAATCCTAGCTAATCCAAAGAGGTTAGAGATTTTAAACCTACTCCGTGAACAAGAAATGTCTGTTGAACAGCTTATTAAAACCCTAGGAGTCACTAAAGCCAATGTCTCACAACACCTAGCACTGCTTCGTCACGCAAAACTCGTTACAGTAAGACGCAATGGGTTAAATGGCTACTACAACATCATTGATCCTCGCATTGTTGAGCCATGTCGTATTCTTCACGAGCTTTCACAAAAAGCCAAAGCTTAAGATACAAGAAACACGGACAAACGTCCGTGTTTCTTGTATAATGGTTACATGGAAAATCAATATTCTAAATCTGATTTAAAAATATCAAGTATATTAATTACTGTGGGTTTTATTGTTCTCCTTGCGTTTGGGGTTATCTGGAACAAGAAACACAACCCAGATCTAATGAATGATATAAAATCTAAAGTAAGTCAAAGCCAAACAGAAAAAGATACCCAGACAATAGGCGAAGATACTCAAGAATTATATATGACATATCAAGCTGATGCAGAAGCTCTATCAATTCCTGATCTAAAAGCTGCGATACCAATATTGGTTGAAAATCTAAATGTTCAATATAAAAAAGATCCTGCTTTCACTGGAGATATTTATCTTAATCTTGATGCATATTTAAATGTTTATAAAAAGCGTGTACCGAGTGATGCTGCGTATGTAGATAAAATTGTGTCTATTTTGTATGAAGCATACGGCCCATGCCTTGGAGTGCCTAAAGAACAATGTCAGTAACAATAAATAATATGAATAAAGCTATTTTTGCAGGGGGATGTTTCTGGTGTGTTGAGCATGATTTTCATGAAGCAATGGGTGTTACAAATATAGTATCTGGGTACACAGGAGGGGAATCTACAAATCCGACATATGAGAATCATAAAGGTCATCGTGAAGCGATAGAAGTAGAATATGATTCAAACAAAAATTCTTACAAAAAGCTTGTGCAGTTTTTCCTTGACCATATAGATCCGACTGATGAAGGTGGCCAGTTTGGGGATAGGGGTGGAAGCTACAAAACAGCAATTTATTTTAGTACAGATGAAGAGAAAATGATTGCGGAAGGTCTACTTAAAGAATTAGACGATAGTCATATTTATGATAAACCCCACGCAGTGGAAGTTCTAGAATTAGCACCTTTTTATAAGGCAGAAGAATATCACCAGAATTATGCCGAGAAAAATCCAGCTCATTATATGGCCTACCGAAAGGGTTCAGGTCGTGAAGATTTTGTTAATCGTACATGTGCTATTCGTGAAGAAAAGCACATAGATTGGAAAGAATAAATTTATGTTTTTAATATTTAATATTCTAAGCTGGATCTTAATACTTATACTTTTTATTGTATTCGTGCTTCTTGTGTTGTGGATGGCCACAGGGTATCGTTCAAAAGTACCATTTGCTCCAGTCCATAATTCTATAATTCCTGATATTTGCGAAGCCTTAGATGTAAAAGATAATAGTATGGTATATGATCTCGGTTGCAATGATGGACGTGTGCTCTTCTATATATCAAAAATTATTCCTAGGGCTACTTATCTAGGGATTGAGAGTAGTCCCTTTCCTCTTATTCTTGCGAAAACTAGAGCTTGGTGGGAGAAAAAAACAAAAAATATAAAAATAAGTATTCTTAATAAAGATTTTTTTGCTCAAGATTTATCTAACGCCACACATATATTCATATATTTGTACCCAAATGTTATGGATGACTTACTTCCTAAGTTCGACAGAGAACTTAAGCCAGGAACAAGACTAGTTTCTATGAATTTTAAATTTACACAGAAACAACCAGATAAAGAATTTACTGCAAAAAAATCAAAAAATAAGATTTATATCTATGAATTTTAAACCGAGGTGATATACTATAGTATATATGATAACTGAGGATTTAATTGCCTATATTCAGGCACAACGTAGGAAAAATATTTCTGATAGTTTTATTACTTCACGCCTACTTGATAAAGGTTGGCATAAAGATGATGTAGAAGAAGCATTTAGAAAAATAAATCCACCAACTCCGCCTATAAGTATTCCTAAACCCGTAACTCCACCAGTAGTTAAACCCTTATCTGTGCCTATCAATACTAATGTTACAGAAAAAAGAGAAGGACCTGATCCATATCTTGAAAAAATAGTTGCAGATGAGCCACAGCAAGTACCAGATAAAATATGGGCTCCTATAAAATTGACACCCAAAGAACTATCGATCCCTGTATCTACTCCAACAATAGAAAAGAAGCCCGAAATAGAAAATCAAAATAACCAAAATTCTACACCAATAAAACCTGTATTTTCAAATAGCTTTAGCGAAGCCAATCCAAAAGTATCTGAACCTATCTCTGCTCCTGCTCCAGCCAAAGCTATCGAGTATCCTAGTGTAAGAAATATAGAAGTTCAAGAAGAAGAACTAATACCTACGCTTATACCCAAAAACCCTCCAGCAATAACACCTACACCAGTAATACCAACATTAGTAAAACCAATAATAAATCCTGTTCCAGCACCTAGCTTAAAAATAAATCAAGCTATTCCACTATCATCAAGAATGTCTACGATTACAGATTTGCCTAATAGTGCTTTACTCCACTCATATCAAAAAGTTTTGTCATCTGCCAATCAAGTAAACACAGAACTATCAAAGAAAAAAAGAAATACACTACTAAAATGGCTTATTGTTATATTGATATTGAGTGCTATTGGCGGGTCAGTTTTTGCTTTCATGGAAGACTATATAAAATTACCATCTTTTAATTTTTCATTTATTAAAAAAGACCCCAAACTTCTATTAGTAAACGCACCTATTATTCTTGATGAGTTGAAATCATATAAGATACAAACAACTGCAAGCGTTACAGCTCCGTCTATTGCAGATATTACATCTGGTTTAGTAAGCGGGGAGGCTGTTTCATCTAAAGACACAGATACGGTCTCTTTGTCAGCCAAAGGAATTGTAAATCACGAAAGTGGCTTATCTCCAGTTTTCTCATACGATGCCACTTTTAAGAGTTCCTTTTTTAAAGATGATATTATAACCAAGCTTAGATATAATGATTTAACTACCTTTGTAACTACTCCTGATTTAAGTGAATTACTTGGCATGAATACACCCAAGCCAGAAGTAGTCTTAGTACCGAAAGGCCAGTTTGATTCATTTATAGCTCTACTCCCAGATAGTATTGCTGATAAGTTTACTAAAATTGATATCGAAAAACTCCTTTCTATTGGAGTGCCTTCTTATATAAATAATGAAACAGGGTCAATCTTTAAAGATTTTGTTAACAGTGTCACTGTAATAGAAAAGGAACAAGAATCTATACATGGAGTTTTGTCTTATCATTACGAACTAAGTGCTGACAAAGAGGCAACAAAAAAACTAGTATCTCAATTCATAAGTGTATTTACAAAAAATTTATCTAATGCAGAGAAAAGTATTTTAGACGAAAGACTTGGAGCAGTTACTCTCGACTCACTAGAAGTTTGGATAGGGAAGGACGATAGTAAAATACATCAATATAAATTTACTCTAAAGACACCACTCTCTAGACTTATAGGTCTCGACGACAAAGGTATCGCTGGCAATGTAGTAAGCCTTGATTGGAAAACTACTTACTATGATTTTGATGTCTCTAACGATATTCCTTTCCCTGAGGCATCTATAAGTGTAGATGAGTTTATGAAAAAGATTACAGATATGAAAATAAAAGACAAGATTTCTGCTTTCAAGCCACTTGCTAATAACTTCCATAACGCAATCGGTAGCTATGGCAAACGTACAAATCCTACAGGTAGCTGTACAAATCCAAACCCAAGCTCACTATTCTCACCAATTGGTCACGTAAAAGGGGCAAATGTAGTTGTCGGTAATATTGCTAGTCTGATGAATGAAATCCTAAGCACAACAGGCGGAGCACTTTCTTGCTACTCTACTCCTGATGCTTGGGCACTTTCTGCACCGCTCTCGAGCGATCCAAATACTTCTTTCTGTGTAGACAGCAAGGGGACAACTACTATTCTTAACACTGTGCCGAAAGGCGCAATCTGCCAATAATATGGATATAATTTTTGTAAATATTATCAGCCTACTCGGGCTCTGTGGTTTCTTCTTGTCTTTTTATATATATAGCAAGAAAAAAGCCAAGAAAAAGCTCATCTGTCCTAGGTATTCAACATGCGATACGGTTATACATTCTGACTATTCGAAAATAATTGGAATTCCTGTCGAAGTACTAGGTATGGTTTACTATGCATTTATTGGAAGTGCTTATACTTTTATTTTTATAGGAGGAGCGTGGTCGTACCAAGTTGCTATAGTACTTTTAGGTATTAGTTTATGCGCATGTTTATTCTCTCTTTATTTAGTTTCCATTCAAGCGTTTGTTGTTAAACATTGGTGTGTATGGTGTCTATCATCTGCTCTAACTTCTATTCTTATAGCTTTATTTTCTTATCTCCATCTAATCGCATATTAAGCTAGATTTATAAGCGATTTTCTGGTATAACAGGGTAATCGTCCTACTTTTATTGTAGGGCAACGATATGGGGGCTATGGTGTAACGGTTAACACTGAGGTTTGTGGAACCTTCGATCTGGGTTCGATTCCCAGTAGCCCCCCAATAAAAAAGACCGAATAAAAATTCGGTCCATTGTTGATAATCACTAAAACGATTGTAATATTACTTAACAAATTGAAATAATCCTTTTAAAACTATTTCTCCTCCATTCCTTGTTATTTCAACTTTTAGCTGAATCTTATTTCCATTTGTAGAAACTTTAGCGAACCGGTAGGTTAATTTCTCATTAATGAAAATACGATTTTCTATGGTACCACCATTGTGACCATAAAAACTTTTTAGTTTTTTAAGCGGAAAATTTGGGTTTTCTTTGTAAAGTTTCTTTACAATGTGCCTAAACATTGCAATTACGTAAACACCTG
Source organism: uncultured Candidatus Saccharibacteria bacterium (assembly GCA_964631935.1). Classification (GTDB taxonomy): domain Bacteria; phylum Patescibacteriota; class Minisyncoccia; order Phycocordibacterales; family UBA9973; genus UBA8515. The sequence continues at coordinate 64,214 of CAZWAV010000003.1, read as the reverse complement.
GGACGTAGTGTTTTTTTCTCTCATAATAATCCCTTAGGGTGCTGTTGGTTGCCATGCAGAAGCTTTTTAACTTAGGAAGTGATATTCCTTCAATTGATGTTTCAAAGATGACATCTTCATCATTGAAACTAGTCTCAATCGTGCTCATTGCTTTTGGGGTTTGATGTTTTTAATATTGTTCTTTGTCATTATAATTGATTATTTCAATTGTGTCAAATGAGTATACAGGGTTTATTTTGCTTGGTATAATAGGTCTATTATTGGTAATCAAACTTCAATATAAAATGAAAGGCTTTAAACAGTTTATTTTAAGAGGAAATGTTGTGGATTTAGCAGTCGGTGTGGTTATCGGTGCTGCATTTAGTGCTGTCGTCGCTTCTCTTGTGAAAGATTTGATTACTCCTCTAATTGGAGCTATTGCAAAAGTGCCGGATTTCCACGAACTATTCTTTACTATAAATGGTAGTAAATTTATGTATGGCGAATTTATAAACGCCCTCCTTTCTTTTATACTTGTGGCTTGTGCTATATATTTCTTTGTTGTTACGCCAATAAATCTACTAATCGCCCGTACAAAGAAGGGAGCACCTATTGATCCGACTACTAAGAAATGTCGTGACTGCATGAGCGAGATATCTATCGATGCTCGAAGATGTCCACACTGCACATCGATGCTTGTTTAATCTAAATTAGATGGAATCTCAAAAAACAAAGATACTTAACATACCAAAGCAGATATTATTATTACTTCTGCTTACTATTGTATTAAATCTCACAAGATTTATAGTTTTCCAATCTACTTACTATATATATCTTTTTTGGAATATATTTTTAGCTATTATACCTTTTATCATTAGTTCTTTTCTTTTGCACTATACAGAGAAGAATAAATTAAAACAAAGCTTACTTATTGCTGGAGGAATCTTATGGTTACTGACATTGCCCAATGCTCCATACATAGTGACCGATCTGATACACCTTGGTCGTAATCACAACGCACCACTTCTCTATGATACATTTCTTATTTTCTCTGCAGCTTGGGTGGGGATGATTTTATTTATGTATTCATTGTCTCACGTAGAAAAAATATTAAGATATAAATATTCAGAAAAAATAACTTCTCTCGCTATTGTGGCTATAACATTTTTAACTTCATTCGGTATGTATCTTGGTAGATTTATGAGATTTAACAGCTGGGATGTATTTTCTGATGCATCACTTATTTTTACAAATGTATCTAATATTGTTACTAAGCCCAATCAATATATGGATGCCTATCTTTTTACTGGTATTTCTTTTGTTTTCATTTATACATCTTATAGGGCATGGAAGTATTCTGAGGTTAATAGGGCAAGTATCTAATAATTTAAAATAGCGACATATGATATAATTTTCATATGTCAGAAGAAATAAATATCTATGAAGAAGAGCGACCGTGGGGCAATTTCCGCAGGTTTATTGAAAACACCCCATCTACTGTAAAAATAATAACCATAAAGGCAAACGAAGAATTGAGTCTTCAGAGCCATAACAAAAGATCAGAATTCTGGAGAGTTGTTTCTGGAAGTGGAGTATTTTATATAGATAGCCAAGACTACAAAGTTGAGAAAAATTTTGAGCAATATGTGCCAGTGGGTTCTAAACATAGAATTAAAGCAGGGCCGGATGGGTTGGAAGTCCTTGAGATTTCAATAGGGGAATTTGATGAAGGGGACATTGTACGATACGAAGATAAATATGGGAGAGTGTAATATTGACATCTTATAAATAAGATGCTATTGTCATAGTAATAAAAACCGATCATTAATTATTGACCCCAAAACTATTCCAAATGAAAAGGAAAAATTCAATCAAAGCGCAAGGAACAACATTTCAACCAATCAAAAGACAGCTCACACCTGAAGAAGAAGAGTTTGAAAAATTAAACTCAGACCAAAAGGATGCGTACAAAAGGTATAAAGCCAATGGGCACCCCAATTGTACCGTAGTAAACTGGAAAGATGCCTGTGTTCAACACAAATTGGAATTGGAGAAGAAAAAAGCTATTCAAAATGACAATGTTGAACCGTACATTCTGGCTAACAATGTCCAGGGATTACAATTGGTGCCATTAGGCCAAAGCAACTAAGGGGTTAGTAAGTGCAAAGCGACCTGGGAAGTTAAAAACTTTCTGGGCGCTTTTTTTATTGAGTGACTTCACCTAGCGCATTTTTTGATTTAAAAAAGAAGTAACCAATGATGATGAATGTCACAACAGGGGAGACAAGGGCTGGGATATGTACTCCGAATCCATCAGCTACCATGATTCCGCCAAGAGCAAATATAGAATACATCGCACCATTTTTTAGATAAATATATTTTTTAATACGATCGATGTTTCCAATGGTAAGCTTACGAAGTACGAATGCCCCTAATCCATTTCCGATAAGTATGAGGGGGATAGATAGGGTAAAAGCAAACGCGCCAAGTACTCCATCTATAGAGAATGTCGCATCGATAATCTCAAGGTATAAAATTTTTGACATGTCACTCATGTTGCTTGTCCCTTCGACAAGCTCTCTCTCTACCTTCTCAGCATTCTCTTTGAAACCATGAGTTATAAAAAATGCAGTTGATCCTATAACAGCGCCAAAGGCAAGCATAGGGTTTATCTTCATCGCGTACCAGACAATTATAGAAAGTATTATAGATACAGTTGCGAAGAACCACACTCCATGACGAGCAAAGAACTTTTCTCCGAAAAGACCAAAATTCTTTTTTTCAAGAAAAAGCCAATGAAAGAATAGAAATACTAGGAATACTCCTCCGCCCATAAGAAGTATCGGTGCAGCAGATTCAATAGCCGTATGAACGGATGGATCATTAGAAAAAGTAGCAGTTAGAGCTCCCATTGGACCGATCCCCGGTGTCGCTCCCCATATAATAGCCCAAGGGAGTAACCCACGTACGAGGAATACTGCAATCAAAAAGCCCCATATAAGGAACCATCGTCTTGCTTTTTTACCCATTGTGCTTAGAACTTCTGCGTTTATAACAGCGTTATCGATACTACTTACTATTTCAAAAAGACAAAGTCCTAATATTGTTACAATCATTGTTCCGATAGCCATAAGGTATAGTATACATATTTTGTCCCTTCATCGCTATATGATACAGTAGGTGAATGTTTAAGAATAAGATTTTGATAATAATTTTCCTGACAGTGTTTATCGATCTTTTAGGGATCGGTATTTTAATTCCTGTTATACCTCAGCTTTTTGCGAATCCAGCATCGATCGAGTACATGTTGCCTTTTGGTACTTCTATAAATCAGGGGTACATGCTACTAGGATTACTTATAGCTGTGTATCCTATAGGGCAATTCCTAGCCACCCCAATTCTCGGTCAGCTTTCTGACAAATATGGAAGGAAAAAGATTTTAGCTTTATCGCTTCTCGGTACAGCTATATCCTATGTAGTATTTGCTTTTGCAATAATTACGAAGAATATTCCACTACTATTCTTCTCTAGATTTTTTGATGGCATAACTGGAGGTAATATTTCTGTTGCTCAAGCAATGATAGGGGATGTATCAAAACCAGAAAATAGAGCGAAGAATTTCGGTATGCTTGGTGCTGCATTCGGACTCGGATTTATTCTTGGTCCATATATAGGAGGTAAGCTTTCTGATCCATCCGTGATGTCATGGTTCACAGCAGCGACACCATTCTATTTTGCAGCCATACTTGCTGGTATAAATATGCTCTCTGTCTTCTTCCTTGTTCCGGAGACAAATAAAAATCTAAGGAAGGAACGTCTTACTTGGGGTAAATCACTTTCAAATATTAAAAAAGCCATGGAGATGAAAGGTGTGAGTACAATATTCCTTACGAATTTCATATTCTTTGGTGGGTTCACTTTCTTTACTACATTCTTCGGAGTATTCTTAATTCAAAAATTTAATTTTACTCAAGGTAACATTGGTGACTTCTTTGCATATGTCGGTATATGGGGGGTGTTCACTCAAGCAGTACTTACTCGAGCATTTGCAAAGAGATTTACCGAACCTGCGATTATACGTTACTCACTTATTGGAGCAGGAGTCATGGTCCTTACATATTTCTTACCTACACATGCTTGGCAACTATTCTTAATACCACCATTCTTCTCTGTATGCACAGGGCTGACTATGGCCAACATGAATAGCTTACTTTCGAAAGCTTCTCCTGCCGATCAGAGGGGAGAGATCATGGGTATAAGTTCATCCGTCCAAGCCCTTGCTCAAGCTATACCTGCCATACTATCTGGATTTATCGCAGCATCACTTGCTCCGACGACACCACTTGTCATAGCCTCTATTCTTATAATCTGTTCAGGGCTTGCTTTCCGTTTCTTGTATAAAAAAGCATAATAGCTATACTATATATAGTATGCAAACAGAATCCCGAGAGTGTCAGAACTGCAAAAACTCCTTCAATATTGAACCGGACGATTTCGCCTTCTATGAGAAAATTAAAGTTCCGCCACCGACATGGTGTTTTGAATGCAGACAACAACGTAGGTATGCATGGAGAAATGAACGAACTTTATACAAAAGAACTTGTGATCTTTGTCAGAAAAGTATGGTTACCATCTATTCTAAAAATAAACCCTTTAAAGTTTATTGTAATGAGTGTTGGTGGAGTGATAAATGGGACTCATCCTCATATGGCAAGAATTTTGATTTCTCAAGACCTTTCTTCGAACAGTTTTCGGAGCTTCAGCATGAAGTTCCAAGAATGGCATTACTAAATAAGAATAGTACGAATTCAGAGTATACAAACCATTCGGGTAATAATAAAAACGTATACATGTCATTTTGTGCATTTGATGGTGAGAATATAATGTATAGTACATGGACAATGAAAAATTGCCGTGACCTCATGGACTGTGGTTTTATTGCAGAAAAAGGAGAAAGGTTATATGAAGTAATTGACTCTCGAACTTCTTATCAATGTCAGTATGGTATTTTCTTAAAAGATTGCTCGTCTTGTTATTACTGTTACGATTGCAAGGGTTGCACTGATTGTTTCATGTCTTCAAATTTACGCAACAAAAGCTATGTATTTAAAAATGAGCAGTATACTCGTGAAGAATATTTAGAGAAAATAAAAGAATTTGATTTATCCTCATATTTAATTAGAGAAGGGTTAAATAAGGAATTTGATAATTTAATTCATAATTATTCTATTCATCGCTATGTCATTAGTGAGAGAAATATTAATTCCACCGGGTCTCTGCTCTTTGATTGTAAGAATATTACTAAATCCTTTGAAATAGATAAAGGAGAAAACTGCAAATATATTTACGGAGGGATTGATATAAAAGATTCGATGGATGTTTATCATATAGGATATAATATTGAACTTTGTTACGAATGCCAGGGATGCACTCGAATTCCAAACTGTAAATTTTGTCACCTTTGTTATGATGATATGAATGTCGAATACTCTGATACTTGCCAGAACAGTCAAAATCTTTTTGGGTGTGTCTCAGTAAAGAAAGGGGAGTATATGATATTTAACAAAAAATATTCAAAAGAAGAGTACTTAGAACTCAAAGAAAAAATTATTAAACACATGATAAATACAAAAGAATACGGAGAATTTTTCCCACCATCCATTGCACCAGTGTATTATAATGAAACTCAAGGAAATCTTTATGATCCATTAACCAAAGAAGAAGTATTGGCAAAGGGCTGGCATTGGGAAGAAAATCTTCCTGGAACTTTTGGCAAAGAGACAATTCCTCATTCTAATATCCCAGATAGGATAGAAGAAGTATCTGATACATTCTTGAATGAAATATTCGCTTGTGTCCTATGTTCAAAAAATTACAATCTCACACCGAATGAACTTTCTTTTTATAGGAAAGAAAATATTCCACTTCCACGAAAATGTCCAAATTGTCGATACAAAAGAAGATTTGATCTTCGTCCACTCCGTAAACTGTGGCATAGGTCTTGTATGTGCGACAAAAATGGTCATTTCCATGCAGATCATCACTGTGAAGTCGAGTTTGAGACTAGCTATGCGCCAGAAAGGCCTGAAAAAGTCTACTGTGAGAAGTGTTACCAGGCGGAGGTACTCTAAAACAAAAAGTTATCCACTGAAAATTCTAAAAAATTTGCAAATTTTTTAGAATTTTTTAAATGTGAAATTTTTTGCTAATTTTTGACTCAAAATATGCTATGTTAGAACGACTTTTTATGTGTGGTGTAAAGGTCATGTTGACGAAACGATATGTCTATGGCTATAGTTGCAAATTTTCCATTATGCACTTGGAATATAACTTATACTGAGAGTATAATATACTCCCGAGAGACACGAACTACTATTATTAATGTGCCATAAATATTTTTTAAAGCATGACAACCATCACAAAAAGAGACGGAACAAAAGCATCCTTTAATGCCGACCGAATCAACAAATCAATCGAGCGCGCATGTTACGGAATGACTGATCCAATAAGTAAAGTTATCCAAATCGCAACAGAAACTAGACTTACTCTTTACGATGGTATTACAACTGAAGAATTAGATCTCGCTACAATCAATGCGGCTCTTCAAAATACTCAATACGATCTAGAATTTGATAAAATTGCCACTAGATTACTTCTGAAAGTTATATATAAGAAAGTAATGGGGGATTATGATCCTGATAACGAAGCAGCAGTTATAACTAAAGAAGAATTTAATAAACTTCACGCTGCTCACTTCAAAGAATATATACAAAACGCTGTTGAAAAGAAATTACTCGATGCACGAATGGCGACTGCATTTGATTTAGATATACTTTCAGAGAGTTTAAATATTGATAATGATGATTTGTATAAATATTCTGGACTCTCGACAATGCTCAATCGCTATCTTATGAAGGATGAAGTACAAGCACCACTCGAGACCCCACAATATTTCTGGATGCGAGTTGCGATGGGTATGTCACTCAACGAAAGTAATCCTACAGAGTGGGCGAAAAAGTTTTACGCAAAGATGTCTGCACTCGAATATCTTTCTGCTGGATCATCAAACATCGGTGCTGGTACTCCACACCCAAAACTTTCAAACTGTTTCTTAATGGAAATTCATGATGATATGGAGCACATCGGTAAAACTGTCTCCGATGTTTTACTTCTTTCAAAAGCAACGGGAGGTATCGGTCTATCAGTTACAAAACTTCGTGCCGAAGGTTCACTTCTGAAATCAAACAACACAGTTTCATCTGGACCAATTCCATTCATGCACATCATCGACTCTGCTGTCCGTGCTGTTCAACGTGGGGGAAAGAAAAAAGGTGCTTTATGTTTCTATATGGAGAACTGGCATCTAAACTTCCAAGATTTCCTAGATCTCAAGCAAAACAATGGCGATGACTATCGTCGTGCTCGTACTGCAAATACCGCTGTATATATATCAGATGAATTCATGAAAAGAGTTCTTAATGGTGATGACTGGTATCTATTTGATCCGAAAGAGGTTGCAGACCTAAATGAGCTTTATGGTCAGGAATTTTCTAAGCGTTACAATGAGTATGTTGAGAAGGCTAAAGCCGGAAAAATGAAGCTATATAACGTTATCCCAGCTCGTCAGCAATACAAGAACATATTGGTTTCTCTTGAAACTACTTCACATCCATGGCTAACCTGGAAGGACACTATAAATGTACGTGCCCTCAACAACAACACTGGGACTATCCACTGTTCAAACCTTTGTACAGAAGTTACTCTTCCAACTGATCGTGACAATGTAGCTGTATGTAACCTTGTGTCTATAAATATAGCTCGTCACATTGTGAATGGTCAGATAGATTGGCACAGATTAGAGGACAGTACTCGTCTTGCGATAAGACAACTCGATAACTTGGTAGACATCAATGAATTACCTATACAAGAAGCTCGTCGTGCAGATTCTGAGAATCGTGCCGTTGGACTAGGTCTCATGGGATTCTCTGATGCTATTGAACAGCTCGGTTACTCATATGAAGATAAAGAAGCTTTTGATTTCTCAGATCAAGTATTTGAATTTATTTCTTATATGGCGATCGATGAGAGTGCAGACTTAGCCGAAGAGCGTGGTGCATACAAAAATTTCAAAGGTTCAGAATGGGCGAAAGGTCACGTGCCAATAGATACGATGGACAAGTTGCAACTTGAGCGTGGACGTGAACTTCTAACTAAAAAAGATTCTGCAAAAATTTTACCTACTCTTGATTGGGATAAAGTTCGAGCAAAGGTAAAGAAGGGAATACGTAATGCCACTCTTCTTGCTATTGCACCAAATGCAAATATCGGACTTGTCGCGGGGACTGCACCTGGTATTGATCCAAGATTTGCACAAATGTTTTCGAGAAATAAAATCTCAGGTAAGTATCTTGAAATAAATCCAAACCTTGTCTCTGCTCTCCAGAAAGAAAATCTTTGGGAAAAAGTTCGTGAACAGATACTAGAACACCATGGAGACATTGCAGATATCGCTGAGATTCCAGATCACATCAAGCGTATATATAAAACTTCTTTCTCTGTTTCTCCTTATGCATTTATAGAAGTTGCAGCTCGTGCACAGAAATGGGTGGACATGGGAATCTCTCGTAACATGTATCTTGATATTCGTGATATAGATGAGATTATGAATATCTACACAAGCGCATGGGATAAAGGATTGAAAACTACTTACTACTTACACATGAAGCCTCGTCACTCTGCAGAGCAATCTACAACTCGTGTAAATAAATCTGAAGCCATGGGACGTAGGGGGTTCGCCGCACTGAGAGATACTAAGGTGAATACTATCTTAACAGAAGAAGTATCAGAGCCTGTAGTTGCAAGTCCTGTAAATATAGTCCAAAAGGAAATGGATCTTACAAACGTTGGTCAATCTACGACCACGAATTCACCAAGTGCCTCCTCAAATGTATATCTACCAGAAGACCCAAATGATAAGTTTTTGTGTGAAAGTTGTCAGTAATTACTAGTTAATAAAAAATATATATGATTTTAGGAAAAGCATCTCCCGAAGATATGAATCTTCATCCCATGCACTATAAGTGGGCTTATGAATTGTACAATCAGGCTGTTCGAAATACTTGGTTCCCGCACGAGATCGCTCTCGGGGAAGACTTGGTAGACTGGAAAGCTATGACCGATGATGAGCGTCATGCTGTCGAATTTCTCATGGCATTCTTTAACCCAGCTGAGCTTATTGTGAATCGCTCACTTGCTCTTGGAGTGTATCCTTACATCAAGAGTCCAGAGTGTCACTTATACTTAGCAAAGCAGATGTTCGAAGAAGCGAACCACTGTGTATCATTTGAATATGTTCTTGAAACTTTCCCACTTGATCGCGAGAAGGTTTACAATGTGCACCTTGAACTTGATTCAATGGAGAAGAAAGAAGATTTCATCAAGAAGTATCTTCTTCGTATGACTGAGGATACTCTCGATATTGAAACTCCAGAAGGGAAGAAAGATTTCTTGCGTAACCTTGTTGCTACCAATATTGTCATGGAAGGAATTTGGTTCTACTCTGGATTCATGGTGGCGCTTTCTTTCCGTCAGCGTAACCAGCTCCGCAATCTAGGGTCAATGATCAACTGGGTTATTCGCGATGAATCACTCCACCTAAAATTTGGTATCAATCTTATACACACAATACTTGAAGAGAATGCTGAATTACTGACTGAAGAATTTGCAAATGAAATCCGAGACATAGTTATCGAAGGAGTAAATCTCGAAGTTGCTTACAACAAAGATCTATTTCCAAAGGGAATACTTGGGCTTAATGCTGATTATGTAAATCAATATGTTCAATATGTAGCTGACCGTAGACTTGAAGAGCTAGGTTTGCCAACTCACTTTAATGTTACAAATCCTGCAAAATGGATGGCAACATCTACAGACGTATATGAGCTTGTTAATTTCTTTGAAGCACAGAACACTGCTTATGAGGTAGATGCCCATGGACACAACAATGAGAAGAAGGATGACAAACCAAAAGAAGAGTAGTAATATATAGTATATGAAATCAAAACAAACCCAATTTATATTGTTAATAGTGGCTATTGTTGTAATTGTTGCTGGTCTTGGTTTTGCGACCAATAAAGCAAAAGGACCAAATAAACTAGACGATTTTGCTAAAGCTCTCAAGTCTGGAGGAGCTCAGTTCTACGGGGCCTTCTGGTGTCCTCACTGCCAGGCTGAAAAAGCTCTATTTGGTACCGCTAAGCAATACCTTCCTTATGTGGAATGTTCTAATCCAGACCAATCAGTAGTTCCAATTTGTACAGAAAAGAAAATAGAAAGTTATCCTACTTGGATGTTTAAAGATGGCGTTACTGTAAAATCAACATCTGAGCCTACAATTTGTCAGGTCAAACCTGGAGTTGCTGGAGAAGCTCCAATCTGTCCGCAGATTGCTTCAAAATACTACAAGACATGGGTATTTCCTGGATATAAGTTTTCTATAAAGAGTCCAACTGATCCAGTAAAAAAAGGTGATGTCTGGACATTTGAACCTGGTGCTCAAACACAAGGTGAAGTACCTCTTGAATTCCTGGCCGAGATGATAGGTTACACCCTTCCTCAATAATATGCCAGCATACGTAGAGACATTAAATTATCTTCTGGCTATGGGGACCATAGCCATGCAAGTTGTCTTTGTTTTTGTCCTGGGGAATTTAATTTTCAAAAGATCAAACACTAACCCTATGCTTATGTTCTTTCATAAATATGGGGTTTATTTTGCTTTAGGTATTGCATTATCTTCTGTTGCTCTCTCGCTATTTTATTCAGAAGTTGTTGGATTTGCAGCTTGCGAATTATGTTGGGCCCAGAGATTTTTTATATATCCACAAGTACTTATACTAGGGATAGCTTTATGGAAAGAAAAAAAACAACTAATAACTCTAAGTGCCATTGTCGCTTTTCTTGGAATGCTTGTCTCTGTCTATCATATATATGTAGAGAATGGAGGAGCATCAGATCTGTCTTGTTCTAATTATGTTGAAGGAAGTATTACATGCGCAGCACGGTATGTCTTTGAATTCGGGTATATTACTATTCCAGTTATGGCCTTAACTGCACAAGCCCTGATAGTACTGCTTATGATAAATCATAGATATATGTCAAAAAAAGAAATTCAGGCAACAGCTCTACCCAAATAATCTTTACTTGTAAAAGGCAAAAGCAAAGCGTATCATAATTATATGCTTGTAGAAAAAGTAAATAATGCCCCAAAAGAAATAGTATTTGTATACACGACATGCGCATCTATAGAAGAAGCTAAATCTATAGGCCTTTCTTGTATAAACGAGAAGCTGACTGTGTCTGTAGATTATTGGCCTATTGGCTCTATTTACCCATGGAAGGGGGTTCTCCAGGATGTAGAGCAATATATGATAATGCTTACAACAGAGAAAGAGCTTTCAGATAGGCTTATTAAATATGTAGGAGGACTTCATCCTTACACCACTCCTATGATCGCTCGTATGGATACAGCTGTTATGAACCCAACTTATAAGTTTTGGGTTGAAGCTACTTTAAATAACAAAGAAGCTTATATAACAGAACAAGAAGAAAGGATCCAAGAAATAAACGACGAAGAAGATGGTTATCACTTCGGTAAGTTAAAGTAATATGGAAACAAAAAACTGCCAGAACTGTAAGAATAATTTCGTTATTGAAGCCGAAGATTTTTCTTTCTATGAGAAGATAAAAGTCCCTCCACCGACATTCTGTTCGGAGTGTAGTCTAATAAGAAGAATGGCTTTCAGGAATGAAAGAACTCTGTATCGTAGCAAATGCCAAGCGCTAAATCATGGCGAAGACATGCTAAGCACATTCTCTCCTGACAAGAATGCAACTATATATTGCCACAGTGCATGGTGGGGTGATACGTGGGATGGTTTAAGTTATGGGCGCGACTACGACTTCTCTAATAACTTTTTTGATCAGATCAATCGCTTATGGAGAGAAGTCCCAGATATAGGATTATTTAATATTAATCCAGTAAATAGTGATTACTGTAGCATAACGGAGGGTAACAAGAATTGTTATTTAGTAATAGGAGGAGATTTTAATGAGGATTCACTTTATTCTGCATTTATATTTAACTCTAAATTTTTAGTTGATTGTTATTGGGTTTCAAAGAGTGAGTGGAACTATGAGACAATAGATTGTATCTCTTGTTCCAAATTACTCTACAGCAGATATTGTGAGGGTTGTTATGGTAGCGCTTTCTTATTTAATTGTCGGAATTGCCATGACTGTTTTGGTTGTGTGAACCTATCAAATAAATCATATTGTATATTTAACGAACAGTATTCACGAGAAGAGTATACAAATAAAATGAAAGAATATAATCTATCTTCATACTCAGAATTACAAAAAATAAAATTAAATTTTTCTGATTTTAATAAAAAATTCCCAAGACGTTATGCAAAGATAATTAAATCTGTAGAGGTAACAGGGGATGACATAGAAGAGTCAAAGAATTGTAAAAATTCCTTCTCGATATTTGGAGGGGCAGAAGACTCAAAAAACCTATGGCTCGTTTATTCTTCTGTTAAAAATTGCTATGGGATAGACCACTCCGGACTTTCTTCTGTGGATTGTTATGAGGTATCTAGTGCGTATCCTGGTAATAGGGTTTTGTTTTCACGTTTTATATTTGGTGGTTACAATATTGAGTATAGTTATAATTGTCATAATTGTTCAAATCTATTTGCATGTATAGGCTTACGCAATAAACAATACTGCATTCTCAATAAACAATATTCGAAAGAGGATTACGAATCTACTATTGAAAAAATAAAAGCCCATATGGACGAAAAGAAATATATTGATCAGGGCGGTAGGGTATATGGATATGGAGAATTTTTCCCTATAGAATTGTCGCCATTCCTCTATAATGAAACAGTAGCCCAAGAACTCAAGCCCATCTCTGTAGATGAAGCAAGCTTAAATGGTATTAAGCTTATGAAAAATACAGAGAGAAATTATGTAATTACTATAAATGATAGCGATCTTGCTGATTCTATTGAAGAAGTTACAGATTCTATACTAGATGACATTATAAGCTGTGCTCATAAAGGAAGCTGCTCACACGAATGTTCAACGGCATTTAAAATTACAAAAACTGAACTTGAATTTTATCGTAATTTAAAAATACCTATACCTCACCTTTGCCCAAATTGCCGACATTACGAGAGGATATCACAACGTAACCCCATGAAACTCTGGCACAGATCATGTATGTGCGATAAATCGGGACATATTCATGAGGGTAAATGTGAAGTAGAATTTGAGACCAGTTATTCACCTGATAGACCGGAGATAATTTATTGTGAAAAGTGTTATCAAGCTGAAGTGATATGATATACTATATAGTATGCATGTTGATGAAAAGACAATAGTAGATCTACTCAATAGCTCAGGGCTCGTCAGTAAAACTGATGTGGCTATGGCAGTCAAAAAATCTAAAGAAACTTCTCAATCGATCGGAGATATTCTCATTAGCGATGGAAAACTTACAGAAAAAGATTGGAATAGCATGCAAGCTGTATCGCTCGGCATTCCTTTTGTTAGTTTGAAAGGTGAGAAGATTGATCCTTCTGTACTCTCTCTTATTCCTGAACCAATTGCCCGTAGCAATAACATTATTGCTTATAAGAAAAGTAAAACTGGTCTCGAGGTCGCCATGCTCGATGTCGACAATCTTTCTGTTATAGACTTCATAAAGAAAAAAGTAGGGCTTAAAATTCTCCCACGAATGACAAGCTCTGACTCTATAAAGGAAGCCTTGACTCAATATAAGAAAAGTCTACAAGCTGATTTCGAGGACATTATTAAAAAAGAATCTGCAACACTCAAGCCAATACTAGAAAGTGGTACACCAGGTGAAGAAAAGTCAGAAAAAGAACTCAAAGAACTTGCTGAAGATTTACCAATAGTTAAAATTGTCGATACTCTAATCTCTCACGCCATTTTGCAAGGAGCATCCGATGTCCATATTGAACCAGAAGAGACTTCGCTCATAGTTCGATATCGTATCGACGGTATTTTGCATGATGCCATGGTACTACCTAAAGATACAGCTCCTGGCATAGTTGCACGTATAAAAGTGCTCTCTAGTCTAAAGCTTGATGAAAAGCGCTTGCCACAAGATGGACGTTTCAAAATTGTTAACGATGATGGTAACGTATCGTTTCGTGTCTCTACTCTACCAACATATTTCGGAGAGAAGACTGTTATTCGTATCTTGCGTGAAAATTCAAAAGGGTTCTCTCTTGAGACTCTTGGTTTCCATGGTGAAGCCCTTGAGCGTATTCATGATGGTATGAAGCAACGAAGTGGAATGTTACTCTGTGCTGGTCCGACGGGTTCGGGTAAAACGACGACACTATATACAATGCTAGATATATTAAATACTCCAGATGTGAATATTTCAACCGTTGAAGATCCGATAGAATACCAAATGAATCGCATAAATCAGACTCAGACAAAATCTGAAATTGGTCTGACTTTTGCTAATGGTCTTCGCACTCTTCTTCGTCAAGACCCAGATATTATAATGGTGGGAGAGATTCGTGATGGAGAGACTGCTTCACTTGCGGTGAATGCTTCGCTTACTGGTCACTTGGTATTATCTACTATTCACACCAACTCAGCAGCTGGAGCCATTCCCCGCATGATTGATATGGGGGTGGAGCCATTCCTCATTGTTTCGACTGTTAAAAATATTATTGCTCAACGTCTTGTTCGAGTTCTCGATTCGAATAAAGAAAAATATTTTTTAAGTGAAGCAGAGAAAAAGACTCTTGGAAATGTGGTAGACCTTGATCGCATGCTTGGGATTTTAAAGAAAGAAAAAGTTGTGGATCCAGATGCAACCTGGGATAAAGTCCCATTTTATAAACCCGTACCAAGCGAAGAATCAGAAAATGGCTACAAGGGGCGTCTTGGAATTCACGAAGTTTTAAAAGTTACTCCGACAATTAAAGAAATGATTTTAAAGGGTTCTTCGGCTGATGAAGTTGAAGTACAGGCCAAGAAAGAGGGGATGGTGACAATGCTTGAAGATGGAATATTCTTAGCTTGCCAAGGTAGAACTTCAACCGAAGAAGTTTTGCGTGTTGTTTCTGAATAATAAAAATGAAATTTAAATATAAAGTACAAAAAAAAGACGGCAGCATCGTAGAAGGGTATAAAGATTCAGCAGATAAATTTACTATTGCTCGTGAGCTTAGAGAACAAGGATATATTCCTATCTCTGTAGAAGAGGCAGGTGATCAAAAAAAATCATCATTGATGAAGATGGAACTTTTCAGTAGAGTTTCTTTGTCAGAGAAGATGATATTTACCAATAATCTAAGTGGAATGCTCACTGCTGGTTTATCTCTTACTCGAGCCTTGAGTGTTCTTGAAAAGCAAACCAAAAATCCCGCCTTGAATAAAGTATTGGTTAGTCTTATTGAAGATATTAATCGTGGTAGTACCATGTCAGATGGTATGAAGAAATTCCCTAAAGTTTTCTCTGGTTTATTTGTATCTATGGTTCACTCAGGAGAAGAATCTGGGGGGTTGCCCCAAGCTCTTGCAGAAGTAGGTTCGAATTTAAAAAAATCTTATGATTTAAATAAAAAAATAAAAGGAGCCCTCATGTATCCTTCTATTATTCTTTGTGCAATATTTATTATTGGTGTTCTTATGATGATGTTCGTTGTTCCGACTCTAACTAAAACATTTAAAGAATTGGGTGGTGATTTACCAAGTTCCACAAAATTTATTATTTGGATTTCAGATACCATAAGTAATCACACACTACTGTTTCTCCTGGTCATTGGAGGTATTATTGGAATTTTTGTGATGTTCACGAGGCTTGAAGCCACCAAGAAGTATTTTGATTATATGGTTTTGCGATTACCTATTATTGGTACCATTGCAAAAGAAGTGAATACTGCACGTACTGCTCGCACTTTGTCATCTCTCTTGTCATCAGGGGTGGATATGTCTAGGGCTTTGACTATCACCGAAGAAGTTCTTCAGAATGTTTATTATAAAACTTTGATGAGGCAAGCCGTGATTTCTATCGAAAAAGGAGGAACATTGTCGGCCTTATTTAAAGAAAATTCTAATCTTTACCCTGTAATGATGGGAGAGATGATAGAAGTGGGAGAGGAAACAGGTAATTTGTCTAAAATGTTAATTGATATTGCTACTTTCTATGAATCAGAGGTTGATAATAAAACAAAAGATCTTTCTGTTATTATCGAACCGGTGTTAATGGTCTTTATTGGAGGGGCTGTTGGGTTTTTTGCTGTTTCAATGATCTCCCCGATGTACTCAGTTATGGGTAATATACAATAGATATGAATATATTGAAAAATAAAGGAATAAGTGTTATTGAAATATTAATTGTCGTTAGTATTATCGGTATTTTGGCTGCAATTGTATTACCGAGCCTCTCCCTATTTAGGAGAGAACAAACACTAAATAACACAACGGGGGATGTTGTCTCATTATTAAATAGTGCTAGAAACAATACAATATCATCACTTAGTTCAAATAATTACGGGGTGCACTTTCAATCAGATAGGGCAACCTATTTTATCGGATCAGTATTTAATAGTGGGGATGCAACCAATGTTCCCCTTGTATTTGATTCGAGTGTAACTATTCCATCAATCAATGGTATCAATTTAAATGGTGGAGGTAGTGATGTTATTTTTACTCGATTAACTGGTGATACTCCTAACTATGGTACAATTATAGTAGCACTTACCTCTGATTCCACTCGCAAAAAGACTATTAGTATCAGCAAGACTGGTTCTATTAGTGCAAATTAAATGAAATCATTTTTAAAACAAAATAATAAAAAAGGTTTTAGCCTCATCGAAGTACTCATTGCTTGTGCCATTATTTCAGTTTCTATTTTTGCTTTGATGTCGGCTTCAACTAAAGGAATCGAATTATCCAAACAGGCCTTAAGACAAACACAAGCAAGTTTGTTGCTAGAAGAGGGAGCTGAAGCCGTGAAATCCATTAGAGATGATTCTTGGTCTAATATTTCAAGTTTAAACCTGAACACTAATTATTATTTGACTTTCAATACAGGTTCAAATAAATGGTCTTTAGGAACTGTCGCGACCCCTAATATTGACTCACTTTTTACTCGCACTATAGTTTTCTCAGCTGTGAATCGTGATTCAAATGATGACATTGCTTCTTCTGGTACTCTCGATGCTCGGACTAAAAAGATTTCTGTAGTGGTTTCCTGGCCTGTCTCTGGAGGTATAACATCTACAAAGAATCTCGGCTTTTATGTTAGTGATATTTTTAATTAAATGAAAAAGATAAAGAAAAATGGATATAGCCTTGTTGAAATAATAGTTTATCTAGCTATTTTTACGACACTTTCGGTTCTTGTTATTAACTCGTTTGTTATTGTCCTTGGTGCTTTTAACACAACTCGTTCAAATCGTAATTTACTTGAATCGGGTTCTCTTGCGATGGAGAGGATTTCAAGGGAAATCCGCCAAGCTTCAAGTGTGGATATTGCGAACAGTGTTATGGGATCTAATCCAGGTGTACTGCAATTAAATAGTACCAATAGTGTGGGGACGGCTATGATTGTGAAGTTTGTTGTAGGGAATGGGGCTTTGAATATATATAAAGATGGAGTGCTCGTCGGCAATTTATTGGGGCAAAATATATTAGTAGACAATTTGATTTTTAGACGTATTACTACTACAAACGGAGAAGCAGTAAAAATAGAATTAACACTAGAAGACTCAGGGAGTAAGATCTCTAGGTTAGAGAATTTTTATGACACTATAATTTTGCGTGGAGCATATTGATAAATGAAAAATATTAAACAAAACTATCCTCTAAATCGTGGTGCCGCAATGATGATTGTCGTTATATTTTTCGTTTTTATCAGTTTAACTATTTTGGTTGGTATTATAACTCCTACTGTTCGTGAATTTAAGATAGCAGGTACGACTTTTAATTCCAAGAATGCCTACTTTTTAGCAGAATCAGGCGTAGAAGATGCTCTTTATCGTATTAGGAATAATAGACAAATTAGTGCTAGTGAAACATTAGTTTTAGGTACTTCTACTACGACCACCACGATTACTGATATTTCAAGTAGCCAAAAGCAAATTGTCTCTCTTGGTGATATGGGGTCAAACCAAAGAAAGATTGATACAATAATAAGTACTAGCGCGGGGGTTTCTTTTAATTACGGTGTACTCGTAGGTCAGGGAGGTATAGATTTAAATGGGAGTGGTACTGTAAATGGAAATGTTTATGCCAATGGTCCTATTACAGGGGATAGTTCAGCTATTATCACAGGAACAGCCATATCAGCGAATAGCCCTGCCGTCTCTACAGACCAAACTAATGGTACTGGTACACCAACAAATAATGTTAATTTTGGTAATGCTAATGCAACACAAGATGTTGCACAGAGTTTTCAGGTGTCGACAGAGAGCCCATTAAATAAAATTCAATTTTATATAAAAAAGGTTGGCAGTGCAAGTAATGCAACAGTAAAAATTGTAAATGATTCAAGTGGCAGTCCGGGTACGACAGTCTTTGCAAGTGGAACATTGAATGCTTCTACGGTTACAACTTCCTATGGATGGGTGGATGTTTCTTTTACGACAAATCCATTGCTATTATTAGGTACAACATATTGGATCGTTATTGATGCCAGCACTTCAAGTACCAAATATTACACGGTCGGAGCAAATAGTAATGGATATAATAATGGTTCTGGGAAAATTGGACAGTTTTCTGGAACTTGGAATAATACTACACCGTCCAATCTTGATTACTATTTCCAGGTTTATCTTGGCGGGGTGAATGGACTAATAGCCGGGTCATCTGGTAGTCAATGGAATCAGCTTCACATAGGTACAGTTTCTGGGACAGCCCAAGCTCATACGGTTAATTATACAAATTCAAATGGTAATATTTATTGCCAGAGTGGCACTGGCAATAATAAGTCATGTATAAATCAACCCGATCCTGTATATCAGACATTCCCCGTATCAGACGCAAACATAGCTTCTTGGCAAGCTGAATCCTTAGGAGGAGGAACTTATAATGGTAACTATAATGTTGGGTGGGCGGGTGCCACATTGGGGCCAAAAAAAATTATTGGTGACTTAACTGTAAGTGGAGGAGGAACTCTTGTGGTTACTGGGAATTTATGGGTTACAGGAAATGTTTCACTTAATGGTGGAGGGAAGATTAAACTATCACCTAGTTATGGTACTAATGATGCTGTAATAATTTCTGATGGTAATATTTCTATATCAGGGGGTGGGCACGCTACAGGGTCTGGTGTTACTGGTAGCTATATTATGATGCTTACAACAAGTTCATCATCGAGCGCTGCTAGTATTGATGGTGGTGCTGGAGCAGTAGTTGTGTATGCAGAGAATGGCACAATCAGTATTTCAGGCGGGGCTTCTTTAAAAGAAGCAACTGGGTATAGAATTACTATAAATGGGGGTTCAAGTGTTACTTATGAATCTGGTCTCTCAAACAATAATTTTTCAAGTGGTCCATCGGGCTCTTACAATGTCTCAACTTGGAAAGAATCAGAGTAGCAAGATAATTATGGTATAATAGGGCTATGTCAAAAAAGCTTATAGTTGGCAACTGGAAAATGAACCCGCAATCCCAAAAGGAGGCGGAAGTTCTTTTTAATAACATTGGAAAGAATATTAATAATATCAAAAATACAGAAGTTGTTATTTGTTTGCCATTTCCATATTTGTTTATAAGTAAAAAACTAAAGATCAAAAAAATTGCACTTGGAGCTCAAGATGTTTTTTATGAGACACAGGGACCTTATACAGGAGAAGTTTCCGTTTCTATGCTAAAAGATATGGGTGTTAAATATGTTATTGTCGGACATTCCGAGCGTAGATCTTTGGGGGAGACAAATGAAATTTCGAATAAAAAGTTGACGGCAGTATTAAAAGCAAAAATTAGTCCAATACTATGTGTTGGGGAATCTATTCGTAACCATGACGGTTCTTATTTAGGGGTTGTAAAGGATCAATTAATATCTTGCCTCTTTGGAATATCAAAATCTCAGATAAAAAATATTGTTATTGCTTACGAGCCAGTGTGGGCGCTTTCTTCGACTGAGAACCGCCACGATGCTACACCTCATGATTTTGAAGAAATGAAAATATATATTCGAAAGATTCTTACCGACTTGTTCGGTAGAGCAATAGCTTCTTCTGTTTTGATTATTTATGGAGGATCCGTAAATAAAGATAACGCATCTTCGTTTTTGAATGTTGGTGCAGATGGGTTACTTCCTGGCAAGGCAAGTCTTGATGTTCATAATTTTTCTTCGATTATTAAAATTGCGAGTGCTATAAAATAATATGAAATCACTAAAAGATATAGAAGGGTTAGCAGGGAAGCGAGTACTCGTCCGTGTAGATTTTAATGTGCCTATCAAAGACGGCAAAGTTCTTGATGATTTTCGTATTAAAAAAGCGATTCCAACCATAGAATATCTACAGAAAAAAGGGGCTATAGTCATACTCCTTGCTCATATTGGAGATGATGGGAAACAAAGTCTTAAGCCCGTGGCTCTAAAACTAAAGAAATATATTCCGAAAGCCGTATTTATTTCTACACCTATATTCTCAGATGAAACAGAAAAAATAATTAAAGATGCGAAGAAGAGCGACATTTTCTTGCTTGAGAATCTGCGGACCGAAACTGGAGAGAAAAATAATTCTCCATCATTTGCTAGGGCCCTTTCTCGATACGGAGAAGTATATGTAAACGATGCTTTCTCTGTATCACATAGAGCACATGCTTCAGTTGTTGGTATTACAAAATACTTACCTGGATATGCAGGCTTTCAATTACAAGATGAAGTAGATTGTCTTTCAAAAGCGTTCAATCCATCACACCCATTTCTTTTTATTCTTGGGGGAGCAAAGTTTGATACAAAAATTCCATTAATTAAAAAATTCCTCCGCGATGCTGACAATGTATTTATTGGCGGAGCATTAGCCAATGATTTCTTTAGAGCCCGAGGATACCAAGTTGGTACTTCTCTTGTCGATAATACTGATTTTCAAATTCAATCTTTACTGAAACACAAAAATTTAATCCTTCCGTCTGATGTAGAAGTGGCGAAAGGTTCGAAACATAATTTTGTCAAACCAGACGGTGTTGCTATTGATGAATCAATCGTTGATGTAGGACCAAAGACTATTGAAAAATTAAAAGAATTAATTGAGAAATCAAAATTTATTCTTTGGAATGGTCCACTTGGTAAATACGAGATTGGCTTCGGTGGATCAACAGAGCAAATTTTGAAAATCATTTCAAAATCTAAAGCCCACAGTATTATCGGCGGGGGAGATACAGTAGCTATAATCTCTAAATTAAAGCTTGAGAACAAATTAGGATTTGTCTCAACTGGAGGAGGCGCAACTCTCGATTTCTTAGTCAAAGGTACACTCCCAGGAATAAAAGTATTGAAATGATGTGCTATAATCTGGCATATGTATTCAATTTTCAAATCTAAATATCTCTTAATGGGACTCGTAAGTCTTGTAGTCTTTTTTGCTATAACCACCCATGCCTCTGCAGCAAACTACTACTTCAATAATGCCGTCGATACCTCACCTGCAACACTTGGTAACTACTGGAATGATGCTGGCCTGAATGATCCAGCATCCCAGCTCCCTGACCTCTCAGTTGATCAACTCACCGTTCTTGCTGGTGCTGACTACGTCGGGAATGCAATCTTTAGAGAAGAAGGTCAAAACCAAGGCACCGTCACCGGAAACGCCACATTCTACGGAGACTCATCTGAAAACAATGGTACTGTTACTGGTACAAAGACAAGGCGATATACGGTGGATACAACCAATAGTAGAGATTTTGCATCCGACGGCCCATGGACTGTTATGGCAGATGGGGCAGTGGTTGACGTGACAAGTACCATATATACCAATGCGACAGTATTTACCACGACAAATGGAGGCTCGTTTCTCGGCGGAAAAGTGTATTATTTCAATAATGCCGTTAATACTGATCCAACAGAGCTTGGCAACTACTGGAATGATAGTAATGCGACTGATCCAGCAAGCCAAATACCAAATAATACTGTTGATGAGATTAGTATTAATGGTGGTGCAAATTATTTAGGTAATGCAATATTTAAAGGGAGTGCTACCAACAACGGCACTGTCACCGGCAACGCCACATTCTACGGAGACCTATCTGAAAATAAAGGCACCGTCACCGGAACAAAAACACGACGATATACAACAACGACCACCTCGACACTAGATTTTGCTAATGGCGGCCCATGGACTGTTATGGCAGATGGGGCAGTGGTTGACGTGACAAGTGCCATATATACCAATGCGACAGTATTCACTACTGTGAATGGCGGATCGTTTGTAGGATTTATATTGAAATACTACTTCAATAATGCCGTCGATACCTCACCTGCAACACTCGGCAACTACTGGAATGATAGTAATGCGACTGATCCAGCAAGTCAATTACCAGATTTGTCTACAGATGAACTTCATGTCCTAGGAGGTGCAAATTATATTGGCAATGCAATTTTTCGATATAGTGGTACAAACGAAGGCACCGTCACCGGGAATGCCACATTCTACGGAGAATCATCTGAAAACAATGGTACTGTTACTGGTACAAAAACACGACGATATACAACAACAACTACAACAATCCGAGATTTCACAGCTGGTGGGTCATGGACGGTGGTAGCAGATGGGGCGGTGGTTACTATAGTAAATGCCACAATTAACAGCGGTGTGACTTTTAGCACCATCAATGGTGGCTCTTTTGTATACGCCGTCCTAAGCGATGTGAGTTCAATAGATGATACAGTGACACTTATTTATAGCAAAACGCTCGATACTGATTCAATACCAGCTACTACTGATTATTCTGTTACCATCAATGGTGTGGCGACGACCGTCTCAAATGTTACTATCTCAGGGAAAGTAGTCATCCTCACCATTGCGGATACCCTGATAACAGGGGACGCTGTACTTGTCGACTATACTCCAGGTGCAACACCACTCAAAAGCGTTGGTATTGAAGTAGATGCAGTTACTGACCATACAACTATTATGGGTATATATATGCCAGGGAATTACTACCCCCTGACCTTGGGCAATAAAATATATATAACAAGAGCAAGTGCTCCATCAAATATTTCAGTCATTGACCCTGCGACAAATGAAATTATAGCAACGGCCACTGTCGGTAGTGATCCTTTTATTGCTATAGGCCTTGGTCATAAAGTGTACACTGATAACTATACAAGTAGAGATGTATCTGTTTTTAATACACAGAGTAATACCATCACCTCAACTATTTCCACGAGTCAGATACTATCGTATCTCATTATTGGTGTTGGTACTAAAGTATATCTTGCAGGAGGGAATACAAATGTGACTGTCATCGACACTACTACTGATACTGCCCAGACGATTACGGTGGGTCAGGCTCGTTTTCCTGCAATTGTCGGAACAAATCTGTATCTTGGAGACAGTACTTCAAAAAAAGTATATGTTGTTGATACGACCAATGATACGCATACAGCAACACTCATCAACGGTGGATCAGGAAGTATATCGTATGTTGTCGCCGTAGGTAATAAAGTATATGCCGGTGCTGGAACAGACCTAAAAGTAATTAATACAACAACAAATGCTGTGACAACGATAAATGTTACAAATAATACTCAGTCATCTGCTGTAGCCATCGGGACAAAGCTGTATGTCTCAAGTGGACAAGGGACTGTGAAGGTTATAAACACAATTACTGACACAGTACAAAGTACGATAAACGTGGGAAGTGGCAACAGATATATTGTGGCAGCCTCAGAAAGATATTTATATGTTGCAAACGGCGATAGTGACACAATGTCTGTCATTGACTCTCACTCAGATACGGTTATTGAAACAATTCCTGTCACTGATAATCCATATTATGGGGCTATTTTAAACGGTAAAATTTATATTTCCAGTGGGTCATCAGGTAGTATCGTCTCCGTCATCGACACCACTCAAATTTCATCCCTTCTTCCTAATCTCACCTCCTTCAGCACTTCCTCAAGTAGTGGTACATACACCACTGGTCAATCAATCCAAATAGTGGCCAACTTCGGCCGTACACTCCAAGCAGGTTCAACAATGACCATCCTCCTCAACTCTGGACGCTCGGTCACACTCAACAATGTCTCTGGTTCAACACTCTCTGGTACCTATACTGTCCAAGCAGGGGACGCATCTCCTGATCTTGCTGTCGAAAGTATCACCTCAGCCTCAGTCTCAGATACTAATGGTCACACACGCACATCATACGACCTCCCTTCATCAGTCGGTTCCTTCAATGCAGAAAACTCATTAATCGTACGTAACCTCGGCGACATTAAGAACATAGTGATCAACACTGACTATGCAAGTATAACTGTTGGTGACGCCCCATACCAAATCTCAGCTTCCATCAACGGGTACATCTACATCGCTAACCAAGGCGCAGGCACGGTCTCAGTCGTCAGAGTTTCTGACAACACGCTTGTTGATACCATCACTGTTGGTTCTGAACCATACGGACTCGCCGCTGTTGGGACGAAACTCTACGTTGCCAACACAAACTCAGACACCGTCTCCGTCATCGATACTGCCACCAATACCGTCACCGCAACTATCTCAGTCGGTATCAAACCATACTACGTTGCAACTATAGGTACCAATGTCTATGTCACTAACGGTGCATCAAACACAGTCTCAGTCATTAATTCAAATACAAATCTTGTAACAGCGACTATCCCCGTCGGTTCATACCCAAGAGGTATCAAAGCACATGGTACTGATTTATATGTTGCCAACTATGGAGACCCAAACTATTCAGGAGGGAACTATATCTCAATCATCAACTCTCTAACCAACACCGTCTCAGGCACTATAATCCTTCCCGCAGGTTCTGATGGTCCACGAGGAGTAGCAGTTCTTGGTTCATACGTATATGTCACTAACTACCGCTCACATAATGTTTCGGTAATCAACACTGCAACTAATACTATCACTAATACCATCACTGTTGGACAAGGTCCTCGCGGTATTGTTGGACTAGGTACCACTCTCTATGTCGAGAACTTTGACGACGGAACAATATCAATTATCGACACAAACACAAATACTATTACAAGCACTATAGATGTCGGTAATTCACCAGCGGGAATGAGCGTAGTTGGGACCGATATATATGTGAGTGCGTTTCAGGATGATAAATTGAGGATACTAGATACAACCAATGGTCTATTAAAACAAAACATAGTGGTTACTCCACCACCTTCTGGTTGTAATAATTGTGGAGGAGGAGGCCCACCGGTTGTTCCGCAAGTTATTACTAAGATCATTACACCCACTATACCAACTACAACAATTCCTAAATTTATTAAATTCATTGGCCCTAAAAGCCCTAAGGGAGATATTAAAAACATACAGCAAACTCTTAATATTTTACTCTCATCAAAACTAGCTAAACTACTAAAAGTAGATGGAGTTTATGGAAGAAATACTATATCTGCACTAAAATTATTCCAAAAAGAAAACAATCTAAAAGTAGATGGTATATTCGGTCCGAAGACTAGAGAAGTTATGAATAAGATTTTAGCAGGCAAATAAGTAAAAATATTTGCCCACTTCTTATCCACTTCTGCCTTTTGACTTTAAAATGGGCTTATGGCACGATATTAGCAAAGGTATTCTTTTTGGGGAAATGATGATATCTTTTAGGGGTTAGAACTTATTTGACCTTTAAAATATCTTATTACTTAACCCTTAAAAATTTGCTTATGAAAAAAGTAAAAATTTTTAATGACAACCCATGCGCTCCGTCAGTTTTTACCAGTTTTGGATTTAAAGCATTTTTAGCACTCGTTATTCTTTTGATGATTGGTGCCAAATTTCCTGAAATTATTGCTTTTTTCCATAAATAGCAACCAAAGAGCTCACCTTATTATGATTATGTATGTAACCCTCTGTGGCTACATACATTTTTTTATATCCGGAGTTAACTTTATGCTACAATCATAAAATGCCAAACCCTACTGAACTCCTAGATTTACTTCTAAAGAATCGTGGAATTACTCTCGAAGATAGAGAGAAATTTCTCAGTCCTTCATATGAACATCATCTATATGATCCGTATCTCCTAAAGGATATGGAGAAAGTCGTCGTTCGTATTTTTGAGGCCACTGAAGCTAAAGAAAAAATAGTTATATATAGCGACTACGACTGTGATGGAATACCTGCTGCAGTTATTATGCATGATTTTTTTACAAAGATTGGTTACGTGAATTTCTCTATTTATATTCCTGATCGTCACGATGAAGGCTACGGCCTCCATGCTGATGCGATAGATGAATTTATAGACAGCGGTGTGAAGCTTCTAATTACTTTTGACTTAGGGATCACCGCGGTTAAAGAAGTAGCTCAAGCTACTGCTGGAGGAATCGATGTTATTATTACTGATCATCATTTACCCCAAGAAAACATTCCAAGGGCATTTGCAATTATAAATCCAAAACAAGATGGATGTGAATACCCAGACAAAATGCTCTGCGGAGCAGGCTTGGCTTTTAAACTTGCCCAAGCACTAAGCATAAAATACAGCGAGTACTGGAAATTAAGTGATGGATGGGAAAAATGGCTGCTCGATATGGCAGGTCTGGCCACTCTTGCTGACCAAGTTCCTCTTATAAATGAAAATCGAGTTCTTGCTTACTATGGTTTAAAAGTTTTACAGAAAGCTCGACGTCCAGGACTTGCCGAACTTTTCCGCAAAGCAGGAGTAGATACAAGCAGATTGAATGAAGAAGATGTTACATTTACTCTAGCACCTCGTCTCAACGCTGCTTCGCGTATGGGTAGCCCAATGCGCGCCTTTGAAGTATTGGCAACGACTGATTCGGTTGAAGCGAAAACTTTAGCAGACCATTTGGCGAAAATAAATGATGAACGCAAAACAATTGTTGCTCATATTATGAAAGATGTGAAAAAGACTTTAAGTAAAAGAGAAGAAAAGTCTATTATTGTTATAGGGAATCCAGATTGGAGAGTAGGAATATTAGGCTTGGTTGCTACAAAGGTTGCTGAAGAGTACAAAAGACCAGCTTTCGTCTGGGGAAGTGAAGGGAGCGAAGTTATTCGTGGATCCTGTCGAGGTTGGGGAGATGTAAATCTTGTTTCCATGATGAGCACTCTACCTGAAAATAGTCTACTTGAGTGGGGAGGGCACACTAGTGCTGGAGGATTCTCTGTGTCGCACGAAGAAGTACATTTCCTAGAAGAAAGATTAATTGCTGTATTTGATGGTATTAAAGATAAAAAGGAAAGTAATCCAGAAACAAATATTGATGCGATCATCACTATCGATGATGTGACTACAGAGAATTATAATGTTATAGAAAAGTTAGCACCATACGGAATGGGCAATCCAAAGCCAACATTTATGTTTATAGATTTGCCGATAACCTCTGTTAAAGAATTTGGTAAAGAAAAAAATCATTTAGAGCTCATGTTTACTAATAGTAGGGGACGACCTGTCAAAGCCATAGCATTTTTCAAGACATCTCTGAGTTATAATCGCTCCATAACTGCCGGAGAGAAAATCCAATTGACAGCAACATTTGAGAAAAGTACTTTTGCTGGACGCACTGAGCTACGACTTAGAATTGTTGATATAATATAAATATGAAATCTATAGAAATATATACAGATGGTTCGTCGTTGGGAAATCCTGGCCCGGGGGGATGGGGAGTGGTGATTGTTTCAGGAGATCAGACCACTGGAGAGATTGGTGGATACGAGAAAGATACGACGAATAATCGCATGGAACTCATGGCGGTTATAGAAGCACTTAAATATATAATAGAGAAACATCCGAAAGATAGTATTATCATCCACGCTGATTCTACCTACGTTTTAGGGGGAGTAACGACCTGGATACATAATTGGGAGAAAAATGGCTGGAAGACAGCTAATAAAAAGCCAGTTTTAAATCAGGATTTATGGCAAGAATTAATAGCACATGTCCGAGATTTTAAAGGCGCTCTTTCTTGGCAGAAAGTAAAAGGTCATGATGGTCACATCCACAATGAGCGCGCTGATGCTATTGCGACTGATTGTTCTTCATTACAAAGAAAATATATTTTATAAAGCACACATAATTCCTTGCTAGGAATTTGCTCTGCTCGGCCCGTCGGCCTGCGCAAGGCTTTCTAAAACATATTCTCTTTTACATGAAATGAAAATTACTGCAAAAGAAATTTTTATAATAATAATCTTAATTGTCATTGCACTTGTGCGATTTTTCTTTTTCTTACCAAAAGCGCCGGCTTACACTGAAGCAGTGGGGAAGAAGGTGAATGTACAAGGAAAGGTTGTTGAGGCTCCAGATGTGAGATTATATAACCAACGTCTCACTATAAATCCCAATAATCAAGAATCAAATATATTGGCTGTGGCACCTCTTGATATAGGAGTATCTTATGGTGATATAGTGAAAGTCACTGGTACACTTGAGACTCCAGAGAACTTTATTACTTCTTCAGGTAAAGAGTTTAACTACGAGAGATATCTTGCCAATCAAGATATATATTTTATTATTCAAAATGCTGAGATTGAAGTAATCTCACACGATCACGGCTCTTTTATACAAGCATTGTTATATAAATTACGTGATTCATTTATGAAAAATATTGGCAGAGTTATCTCGCCACCAGAGAGTGATTTGGCCGATGGTTTAATTCTTGGTGCCCGCGGGGGATTTGATACTGATATGAGAAATGAATTTATCTCTACGGGCACGATTCATATAATTGCACTCTCTGGTTACAATGTGACAATTGTTGCTGAAGGAGTTATGAAGATACTTGGTTTGGTCTTTGCGCAGACTGTATCTATTGTATTGGGGATTTGTGTTATTGTTTTATTTGTACTTCTTGCAGGAGCGTCATCTACTGCTATACGTGCTGGCATTATGGCTGTCATTGCTCTCTTTGCACGAATGACTGGGCGTAAATACGATGCCGGCCGAGCCCTAGTCATCGCCGCCCTTCTAATGATAGCCTATGATCCGCGAGTACTTACTGATATATCATTCCAACTATCTTTCATTGCTACATTTGGGGTATTATTTATAACTCCTAAAACTATTAAATGGATTAGATTTTTACCAACAAAGTTCGGCCTTCGCGAACTTGTGGCGACTACAATCGCTGCCACGATAGCTGTCCTCCCGGTACTTCTTTATTCCACAGGAATTTTTTCTATAGTTTCTCTCCCAGCCAATATTTTAATATTGCCTCTTATTCCTATTACTATGTTTATGAGTTTTATTGTCGGAATGATTGGATTTGTGTCTGTTGTGATTTCGACTCCATTTGCATATATTGCACATTTATTACTTTTTTATATTCTATCTGTAATACATTTTTTTGCCTCACTTCCGTTTGCCAGTGTCACAATTCAATATTTTCCACTACTTATTACAATAATTTTATATGGATTAATTCTCTGGTGGGTGTTCATAAGTAAGATTGACAGAATTATATAGAAGAGTACTATTTTGTCCATACAGTTCTTTTGATTCTGAGCAAAAGATGCGCAGGGTTGGATATTGGAATATTATCAAATATTTATTAACTAATATCCCGACTAGTTTGGATTATTAAGTACATCAGTACGAAATAAAAAAGTCTCCAAAATCCCCAGTTGCAGAAACAGAATCAGTATTTTTTTCACTAGGCATTTTGCCTATAAATCAAAAAAAGATGAAAAGTATCAAAAACAGAAGTTCGGGCGTGCACCAAAAATTGAATGTAAAAAAAGCTGCTATCAACATCGGTGAAAAAAGGAAGGCCGGCGCAAACAGTTAAAAAAACCAGGTAAAATTCCGAGAGTGACAAGCTCTCAAAAATCCCACACATCCGCGTTAGCGAAAAAATTTCATTGAAAAGTTCTTAACTTTATCTTATAGCTACAAAGCTATACAAAATGCCCCGAGATTCTTCGGGGCATTTCTTTATTTACCTACAAAGTTTTTCTCAATAACTTCCCAGTTTAGATTTGCAAAGAATGCCTCAATGTATTTTTTCTTTTCACTTGTCGGATAGTCATAGACATATGCATGTTCCCACATATCAAGACAAAGTACTGGTGTGAGGCCAGTGAGGTGGCCTAAATGTTGTTCTTCTACCCACTGAGTGAGCAGGTGATCGCTCTCTTTATCATAGTAGAGCATAGCCCAGCCGATACCACGAGTCATAGCTATGGCTTTGAATCTATCGATAAATTTATCCATTGAACCCCACTCCTTTTCTAGTGCATAGGTGAGGGTATTTTCAAAAGGTAAGCGTGCTGGACCACCTTCGAGTGAATGAAAGTAATACTCATGATTACGCATGCCATCGAATTCAAAAGAAAATCTACGCTGAAGTTCTCCAAGAATATATGCATTTTTATCAGAATCTTCACTAAGTTCTTTTATTTTTTTCAAAATTAAATTCGCATTATTTACGTAGCCCTCGTAGAGCTTTAAATGTTCTTCGATATTTTTTGCACTAATTCCAGTAAGTTTTGGGATAGTGAATGTTTTCGGTATGAATGTGTCCATAGTATTTTCTCTTCTTAGTGGTAATATTTGTATTATACCATGAAAAATTTTCGCAAATATTTACCATATATACTACTTGTAATAACTATTATTCTACTTATTGGTATTCTATATACTGTTTATTCTAGGGGTCATCAAAATAATTTACTGAAAGTAGCTTTTCTTGATATTGGCCAAGGTGATTCTATCTACATAGAAGCTCCAAATGGTAAACAAATGCTCATCGATGGAGGCCCCAATGATGCAGTGTTGGCACAGCTCTCAAAAATTATGCCATGGGGTGATCGATCGATAGATATAGTTCTTGCAACTCATGCTGATGCTGATCATATTGGTGGCCTTGCTTCAGTAATTAGGCAGTACTCTGTTCCAAGAGTAATTGAGAATGGTGCAACATCGAAAACTAGAACATTCGAAAACCTCGAAAATACAATTTCTGAAAATAAAGTTGAAAAGATTATTGCTCGTCGAGGTATGCACATAATTTTAGATTCTCAGAAAAATATTTATTTTGATATTTTATTTCCTGATCGTGATGTATCTAAATTTACCGAATCAAATGATGGATCTATAGTAGGGAGGCTTGTCTATGGTAAGGAATCATTTATGCTCACAGGTGATGCGACGAAATATACGGAGAATTTAATCATGCATAATGAAAGTAGTGATGCTCTTCATGCACAAGTCGTTAAGCTTGGTCACCATGGGTCACACACATCATCAAGTGAATTATGGCTTGAGAAAGTAAATCCAGAAATCTCAATAATTTCCGCAGGGAAAAATAATCGTTATGGTCACCCACACAAAGAAGTCCTTGATTTACTAAGCACTCTACATATTCCATATCTGGCGACATACCAAAAGGGTACAATAATATTTCAAACTGATGGAGTAAGCTTGTTTCAATAAAATAAAAACCTTCGACTAGTCGAAGGTTTTTATTTTATGATTCCGGCTTTCTTGAGAACTGCGTAAGCACCGTTTTTGTTTATAGTTTTGATGGCTTGAGTAGAAAGTGTAAGAGGGAAGTACTTTTTAAGCTCAGGTACGTATATGCGCTTCTTTTGAAGATTAGGGTATTTGCGGACCATGCCTGTAGGGTTGAATTTAGTAGCACGAACAACGTTGGAGTAGCCCCCAGCCATTTTTGAGCCCTTATTTGTTATAGCGCAGACTTTTGACATGGATGTATGCTATCATATAGGGCATACATATGCAAGCTATAGACGGAATTTTCTACGTAGTAATACTTATAATGTCTGTTGTTGTCCATGAATTCGCTCATGGCTATATGGCGTATCTTCTTGGGGATAATACAGCTAGAGTTTCTGGCCGACTAACCCTAAATCCTCTAAAACATTTAGATCCTTTTGGTTCTATTATTCTTCCACTCCTACTTATTCTTAGTAAAGCAGGTTTTGTTATTGGTTGGGCTCGTCCTGTACCATATAATCCAAATAATTTAAGAAATGGAAAGAAGGGGAATATTATGGTCTCTGTTGCTGGTATTGTCGCCAATTTAACTATCGCAATATTGTTTGGGCTCCTTATAAGATTTGCTCCATTTTTTGGACTACCACCTTTTATACCTGATGCAATTGCAATTCATCCGTTCTATAAGATCACAAGTATAATTGTTTTTACAAATTTAATTCTTGCCCTATTTAATATTATTCCAATTCCACCACTTGATGGATCAAAAATTCTTTTTTCGATTTTACCTCCACAGTTTCGATATATTCAGAATTTCTTAGAAAGATGGGGGATGTTCGTCTTGCTTCTTTTTATTGTTTTGCTCTGGAGTAAGGTTTCTCCTTTGATATATATAGCCTTCTCTTTAATTACCGGTATCCACTAAAAAATCCCTATCTTTCCCTCACCACATATTCTATAATACATATGTATATTGGCCTTTTTGCACCAATCACATATGTCAGAAAACAAATCAAAAAAGTTTATCTATCATTTCTTCTCCAAGCTACTTGTAGTCTCTCTGTCTGTATTCCTATTAGGCTACTACATACATACTTACGCTATAGTTTCACCATACCAACCAGGTCAAACTCTTGATCCTGCCTGTACCCCTACAGATACTAACTGTTATGTTCAAATCCTACCTGATCAGACTGGTAATTCTGGTAAGTATCTTACTACTGATGGGAGTGTGACGAGTTGGGCGAGTGTGGCGGCGGGAGGACTTTTGGGATCGACGTCGACATCCGGGACGGAAACATTTTTAGGTACAAGTCTAGGAGGTTTAGGAACAGCATCAACTAATCGCACTGTGTTCATTGGTGTTGATGCAGGAAAGAATGCGACAAGTGCTATACAGTCAATTTTTATAGGAGACAATGCAGGTATCTCTGCAACAAGCGCATCGCAATCAAACTTTATCGGTGGCTTTTCAGGTTCTGCTGCAACAAGCGCATCGCAATCAAACTTTATCGGATATTCTGCAGGCTTTGGTTCGACAAATGCATACAACTCAAATTTTATTGGATATCAAGCAGGTAAACTTGCAACAGATGCACATTACTCAAACTTTTTTGGATTAAACGCAGGATTAAATGCAACCGGCGCATACCAGTCAAATTTCCTTGGATACAATGCAGGTACTGTAGCTACTTCAGCTCGTGATTCTAACTTCTTTGGTGCGGGTGCCGGACAGCAGGCGACAAATGCACTCAAATCAAACTTTTTTGGAAACAGTGCTGGGTTTCAAGCAACAAATGCAAGCTCTTCTACTTTTATAGGAGATCAAGCTGGAGCATATTCTACTAATGCAAATGGTTCAATATTTATCGGAGATTTAGCAGGAAGTCAGGCAACAAATGCTGGGAGCTCGATTTTCTTAGGAGGTGGTGCGGGATATCAAGCGTCGAGCGCACCCAATTCGAATTTCTTTGGTAGTGGTGCTGGGTTTCAAGCTACTAGTGCGTCTGGTTCAAATTTCATAGGTGTTCAATCGGGATATCAAGCAACGACAGCAATATACGCTAACTTTTTAGGATACAATTCCGGGTACCTTGCCCCAAGTGCTTCATATTCAAACTTTTTAGGATTAAACGCTGGAAACGGGGCTACTTCTGCAAATAACTCAAATTTCTTGGGAAGTTCCGCGGGATATCAAGCAACGAGTGCGGCAAACTCAAACTTCTTTGGCAGTGCTGCTGGGTTCCAGGCTACAGGTGCTTCCTCGTCAAACTTTTTTGGGTACCAATCTGGACGCGCTGCCACAAGTGCCCAATTGTCGAACTTCTTTGGTTTTCAATCTGGTTACGGAGCAACAAGTGCCGCCGCTTCAAATTTCCTCGGTAATCTTGCTGGGTTCCAGGCTACAGGTGCTTCCTACTCAAACTTCATAGGAGATGGTGCGGGTTATAATGCAACTAGTGCCACAAACGCCAATTTCTTTGGAGAACAAACAGGGTATGGTGCTACTAATGCCGGGTATGCAACGTTCATAGGGACAAATGCTGGATATAATGCGACGAACGCAAAGAATTCAATTTTTCTTGGTGTTAATTCTGGGATCAATGATACTGTCAACAATACATCAGGCACTAAATCGTCGATTCTCATTGGTAATTATACAAAGACGGGTGGTTTTTCAGACAGCATTGCGATTGGCCAAGGAACACAAAATAGCGCAACGCAACAACTCAACATCGGGAATGTTCTCTATGGTATCAGTATTGATAATAATACAACACCATCGGCTACACCGACGACTGCTGGTAAAATAGGTATTGCAAACAATAATCCAGGAGAACTCCTCTCTTTGGGTACGACAGGGTCACGACTCGGTGTGCTCTCATTTGCTGGGTCAACATCAGGGAAAGTTATTGTTCAGCCAGCAGCTGCGGCGGGTACATGGACACTGACACTCCCAACATCTGCTGGTACGAATGGATATTTTTTGAAAACTGATGGTAGTGGGGTTGCTTCCTGGGCAGCAGCAGGAGCTGGACTTGTTGGTTCAACATCAACAATTGATAGCGAAACATGGCTCGGAACGGCCGCAGGGAGCAGTGGTGGATCTTCAACACTAACGGTCTTTCTTGGAAGAGAAGCCGGATACGGTGCTAGTGGCGCAGATAATTCAAACTTTATTGGATTTCAATCTGGCAACAGTGCGTCCAATGCCGCATATTCCAACTTCACCGGATATCAAGCGGGTAATGGTGCGTACAATAACTCTTATTCAAACTTCACCGGATATCAAACGGGTAATGGCGCGTACAATACTTCCCAATCAAACTTCATTGGTTCAGCGGCAGGATCGGGTGCCAATAACGTGTCTACCTCAAACTTCATTGGACAAGGGGCTGGTCAGAGTGCTTCGAGTGTTTCAGACTCAAACTTCATTGGTAATGGCGCTGGGCAGGGAGGGGCATCAAACTCAAACTTCATCGGATACCAAGCAGGAAACGCTGCAGGTGCTGCAACTTACTCAACGTTTATTGGGGACGGCGCTGGGTGGAATGCATATTATGCATCACACTCTATTTTCATAGGTACATTAGCCGGAGGGGGAATCTTTAGTGGTGATCCTGTAGATAATACTGGAGATCCAGATGACTTCTCAATTTTAATTGGTAACAATACTACTACTAATGGATTTAAAAATTCTATTGCTATAGGTTCTTATGCTACTAACACAGCTATCAATCAGCTTATGGTCGGCTCAACCACTCGTCCTATCGAAGAAGTATTTATCACAGGCGCTTCACAAACTTGTACTATCCGTCCAGATACTGCAGGTATCAATTGTACTTCAGATGAAAGATTAAAGACAAACATCTCTGATCTGTCGTCAACTCTCGATTTATTAAAAAATATCAGAACTATAACTTATAACTGGAAGAATAATCCAAATTCAAATCCACAAATTGGATTCCTTGCTCAAAACCTAAAAGAATCTTTCCCGACACTCGTTTCAACTACATCGACTGGTTACTACCAAGTCAATTATGCAGGCATGACACCAATCCTCGTGAATGCAATCAAAGAGCTTGATGTAAAAATAGAAGGACTCTCATCTTTGGATACAGAAAATGCAAATTCTCTTGGATCATTAATTAAAAATTTCTTGGGGAGTGTTAGTAATAGCCTAGATATAGTTTTCTTTGGAGAGGTCCATGCAAAGAAATTATGCCTCGAAGATGTTTGTGTAACAAAAGATCAACTACAACTTTTACTTAACAATATTAATTCTGGTGGAGGCGGCGGTCCCATCGATCCACCACCACTTCCAACCGACATCTGTCCAAATATAGACGATGTACAATCTGAAATACCTACAGGTTACCACCTAGATGAAACAAACAATTGTATAGTAGATGTAACTCCTCCTCCTGATCAAAACACAGGTGACAGCACACCAACCGATACTACAATTACACCTTAAATCAACTTTTCCCCTATCTTTCCCTCCCCACATATTCTATAATACATATGTATATTGGCCTTTTTGCACCAATCACATATGTCAGAAAACAAATCAAAAAAGTTTATCTATCATTTCTTCTCCAAGCTACTTGTAGTCTCTCTGTCTGTATTCCTATTAGGCTACTACATACATACTTACGCTATAGTTTCACCATACCAACCAGGTCAAACTCTTGATCCTGCCTGTACCCCTACAGATACTAACTGTTATGTTCAAATCCTACCTGATCAGACTGGTAATTCTGGTAAGTTCTTAACTACTGATGGGAGTGTGACGAGTTGGGCGAGTGTGGCGGGGGGATCTTATACATTTTCCTCTGGACTTACTGATACTTCGGGAACTATTACAAATAATCTCACAACTGGTTTAGCCGGAGGGCAAGAATTAAGGGGAGGTACTGGTGCTGGAGAAAAACTTACACTTATGTCAACGTTGAATGCAACAAAAGGTAAAATCCAATTTGGCACATCTGGTGCATTTGATGAGGCAAATGTGAGGTTTGGTATTGGCACAATATCACCATCGTCACGCCTCGATATTATTACCAATACCCTCGGGACAACACAAACCTCTACATCCGGGGTTGCTCTTGTGAATAACACAGCTGCCTCTTTGAATGCCCAACAGATTTCTCCTGCAATAAGATGGACAGGGCAAGGATGGAAAACCTCAGCCGGAGGAGCTTCTCAGACTGTAGACTGGCAAGCAGATATTTTACCAGTACGAGGTAGTGCTAACCCGAGCAGTGTATGGAGACTTAAAGCCCAGTCTAATGGTGGTGGCTATACAGATATACTCCAAGTAGATAGTAGCGGAAATATTTTTGCCTCCAGCCCATCTAGTTCATTTAATGCTGACTCATTTAATGCTACCTATGGTATTTTCTTAACAAACTCAACCTCGGTCATATCTTTAAATAGCGACGTTGGAACGGCGGGTCAAGTACTTACAAGTGCTGGTCCAGGAGTAACCCCAACCTGGACTACTTTATCTGGAGCATTTATTGGCTCTACTTCTGTTATCGGTAATGAAACATGGTTGGGAACCGATACTGCAACTATGGGTACTGCTTGCGATATTAATTCAACATTTATTGGTACTAATGCTGGCTTAAATCAAGCTGGTGGCTGTGGTGGTACAATGATTGGTCTTGACGCAGGAAGTGGTGGTGGGGGACCAAACTCAACATTTGTTGGTAGAGAAGCAGGAATGAATGCTGATGATGCACTTAACGTTATCATGATTGGTTATCAATCAGGGAAATTGTCTGCCAGTACGGCTGGATCGATATTTATAGGCTCTGGATCTGGTGGTCTTGTTGGAACAGCACAATACTCGAATTTTATTGGCGCTGGTGCTGGGTATAATTCTAGTAATTCATCACACTCAATTTATATCGGACGGAACGCTGGACAAAATCAGACTGTAAATAATACTGGAGATATAAATGATTACAATATTTTAATTGGTAATGTAACTTCAGCTGGTGGTAATAATAACTCTATAGCTATTGGTGAGGCGGCCACTAACACAGCCTCAAACCAATTGATGATTGGTTCAACTACTCGATCAATAGAAGAAATGGTTATCACAGGCGCAGCACAAACTTGTACGATCCGTCCCGATACAGCCGGCATTAACTGTACATCAGACGAAAGATTAAAGACAAATATATCTGATCTCTCACCAACTCTCGATTTATTAAAAAATATCAGAACTGTAAACTACAATTGGAGTAGTAACCCAAACGCAAATCCACAAATTGGATTCCTTGCTCAAAACTTAAAAGAATCTTTCCCGACACTCGTTTCAACTGCTCCCAATGGTTATTACCAGGTTAACTATGCTGGTATGGCACCTATACTTGTGAATTCTATTAAAGAATTGAATTTGAAGATTGAAGGAATAAATAATTTAGAAAAAGAAAATACATTTAGAGATGTTCTAATTGCTTGGTTTGCAAATGCAGCAAATCATTTAACACGTATATTTACTGGGGAAGTATGTCTTACTGATCCTGACGGTACATCTGAGTGTATTAATAAATCAGAGCTTCACCAACTAAAACAATTATTAAATACACAAACTCCACCACCCAATCCAGACCCAATTCCAACACCTGACCCAACCCCAGATCCAATACCATTACCACCACAGGATCCAGTTGTCCCAGACCAAAATCCTGAACTAACACCAAATCAAGATCCTACACCAAGCGACACCCCTCCATCAGATACACCAGCGCCTGCAAATTAATATTTACTAATGTATACTATATATATCTGTGAAAGTTATTTATAAAACATATTTAAAATATCTTTTTCTTTTCATACTGTTGTGTGGATCTTTTACTGTAAGCGCCTCGATAATAAGTGGTACTATCGATCAGACAAATCGAAATGCGCAAGTCTGTGAAAATATTTTATGCTCTATTACTTCTACGAGTCCTGTTAATTTTGGTTTTTTTACTGATCCTCCGACAACAAATGCTTCCTCTTATATAGTGCATGTTACTGATACTCAATTAACAGGCTTTATTTGGGGGAAGTCTTTTGGTTGGGTTGTTCTAAATTGCTTAGATACTACAAGTGGTTGTGCTTCAAATCCT
Source organism: uncultured Candidatus Saccharibacteria bacterium (assembly GCA_964631935.1). Taxonomy (GTDB): domain Bacteria; phylum Patescibacteriota; class Minisyncoccia; order Phycocordibacterales; family UBA9973; genus UBA8515. The sequence continues at coordinate 25,422 of CAZWAV010000003.1, read as the reverse complement.
CAGCTAAGAGTAGCAAATGATAACAATGGTCATCTGTCTGGGTATGCCTGGGGGCAGACTTCTGGTTGGATAAATTTCGGACCATTTTTAAATAGCGTCACAAGTCCAATATCCATAAATAGTTCTGGAGAATTTAATGGCTATGCTTGGAGTCAAAATCATGGATGGATAAAATTTGATTGCTCAGATTCAAACTATTGTGTAAAGACAGACTGGCGTCCACGTAATACAAGACCACAGTGTAGTGACGGTATAGATAATGATACTGATTCAGCTATAGATAGTAATGATAGTGGGTGTCATACTGATGGCAACTCTAGCAATTCAGGGTCTTATGATCCGACTGACAATTCTGAAGTTACAGGTGGACCAGGTGGATGTACTGTAAATTGTGACCCACCAACATTTTGTGAGCTAAATCCTAGCGATCCATCTTGTCTACCACCACCATTTTGTAGTACACATCCAACAGATCCATCATGTCTAGCTTTTTGTGTCACCCATCCTAATGACTCAAGTTGTAGAAATCCTCATGATGGAGGTGGGGGAGTTCATATATGTAGTAACAATTTTGATGATGATGGAGATGGTCTAGTAGACTTAGATGATCCAGGATGTGCGAATGATCCAAATGGTGATAGTGAAAATCCACCAACATTTTGTTCTCTTCATCCAAACGATGCAATATGTAATCCACCAAATAATTTCTGCGCCATACATCCAACTGATCCATCTTGCGTAGGTTCTACACCAATAAAAACTCCAATAGATAAAATATCTGGTCTTAATGGAAAGGAAATTGCAAAAATTGCTGTACCGATAATTGTTGCGACAGGGGCTCTCTCCGGAGTACTTCTTAGTTTCCTGACCTCTATATTTGCAAGCCCACTTACATTCTCTGAAATATTCCTTATACCACTTCGTCTATGGAGTTTATTCTTAGCGGCTCTTGGTATTAAAAAGCGAAATCGCCCTTGGGGAACTGTATATGATAGTGTGACCAAGCAACCTCTTGATCCTGCGTATGTGATGCTTACGGATTTACAAGGCAAAGAAGTGTCTACCTCTATTACTGATATTTCTGGGCGTTATGGATTCTTAGTCCCTCCTGGTCAGTACAGAATGATTGCTAATAAAACAAATTACACATTTCCTTCAAAGAAATTACAGACACAAATTAGTGATGAAGTTTACCAAGATCTATATTTTGGAGATATTATCGATATTGCTGAAGGTCAAGTTATAACTAAGAATATTCCAATGGATGCTATAAACTTTGACTGGAATGAATTCGCAAAAAGGAAACAAGATTTAGTGAAATTCTATTCAAGACGTGATATTTGGATTACACGTATTTCAAATATTCTATTTGCTCTTGGTTTTGCTGTAACCACTGTTGCAGTACTTGTCTCTCCAAAAATTTACAACATCATAACTTTTGCTGTCTATGTGCTTATATTTATTTTGAAACATACTATTCTTAAACCTCGACCATTCGGTACTTTGGTATACAAGGGGACAAGTGTACCACTTGCCTTTGCTATTGTTCGAGTCTATACAGTCGGTAGTGACCGTGAAGTAATCAAAAAGGTTAGCGATAGGACAGGTAAGTACTATTGTCTTGTTCCAAATGGTGCGTATTATGTGAAGATAGAGGTTAAAAATAATGACGGAAGCTATAGCTCGGCTTACACATCTACCCCTTTTGAAGTCAAAGATGGCTTCTTGCGTAAGAAATTTGAGATATAAAATCGAAGAACCAGCAAGCCCCATATGGGGCTTGCTTTTTTATCACCCCTATAGTAAAGTATTCTGACTAGTCCGTTCGTGACTATTTTTGTTTCAATATGCCTACAATAAACCAATTGGTTCGAAAGAGCCGAAAAATTACTAAAAGAAAGTCTAAAGCCGTAGCCCTTGCTCGCGGTTTTAATTCGATTAAGAATCGACCAGTATTTTACCCTGCGCCATTCAAGCGTGGTGTATGTACAAAAGTTTCTACAACTACTCCAAAGAAGCCTAACTCAGCTCTTCGAAAGATCGCCCGTGTCCGTCTTACAAATGGAATGGAAGTTACTGCTTATATCCCAGGTGAGGGTCACAACTTACAAGAACACTCAGTGGTTATGATCCGTGGTGGACGCGTGAAGGACTTGATCGGTGTACGTTACCACATAGTTCGTGGACGTCTCGATGCTACAGGCGTAGACAAGCGAAGACAGTCTCGAAGTCTCTATGGTACTAAAACTCCAAAAGACGCAGCTAAAAAATAATTTAAAATAATATGCGAAGAAAGATAAAAAATAGAAATATAGTAGACCCTGACATAATGTATAATTCGCAAAAGCTTGCGAAGTTTATAAACAGTATTATGCTCCACGGAAAGAAGGAGACTGCTCGCAAGGCTGTCTATATGGCTTTTGATGTAATAAAAGAAAAAACTGGTAACCCAAATCCTCTTGAAGTTTTCGATACAGCTATAAAGAATGCTGGTCCACTTGTTGAAGTTCGATCACGTCGTATCGGTGGTGCTAACTACCAGGTTCCTCGTGAAGTTCGTCCAGAACGACGCACAGCGCTTGCAATGAGATGGATCATCCTTGCTGCCCGTGGAAAGAAAGGTGCCCCAATTCACCAGAAGCTTGCTGAAGAATTAATACTCGCTTCAAAGAACGAAGGCTCTGCTATCAAGAAACGTGATGATACTCACAAGATGGCAGAATCAAACAAAGCATTTGCTCACTTCGCTTGGTAATCTTAATTTATATAAACCCACAAAACTCCCCGGAAGGGGAGTTTTGCTTTGATTGCAAATTTTGCACATATATTGTATATTCTATGGACATAGACACTCGTGTCTTTTTATTTTTATCAAGTAAATTATATATATGGAAAGAGATTATCCCCTAGAAAAAGTTCGAAATATTGGAATTATTGCCCACATCGATGCGGGTAAGACAACTACGACAGAGCGTGTGCTCTTTTATACTGGTGTGTCACACAAAATCGGTGAAGTTCACGATGGTGAGACAACCACAGACTGGATGGAACAAGAGCGTGAACGTGGTATTACTATCACATCTGCGGCTGTTACTTGTTTCTGGACTCCTACATATGCATTGACTGATAAAAGTAAAAAGCATCGTTTTAATATTATCGATACACCTGGTCACATCGACTTTACTGTAGAAGTGAAGCGTTCACTTCGCGTACTCGACGGCGCTGTTGTAGTATTCGACGGAGTTGCTGGAGTTGAACCTCAATCAGAGACAAACTGGCGCTATGCTGACGAAGCAAATGTTCCTCGTATTTGTTTCATAAACAAGCTTGATCGTACAGGTGCATCATTTGAGCACTCATACAAAACTATTCATGAGAGACTAACAAAGAAAGCTATTCGAATGCAGATTCCAATAGGACTTGAAGAAAATCATGAAGGAGTTATTGATCTTCTAAAAATGAAGGCATATTACTTCGAAGGAGAAATGGGTAACAAGGTTATCGAAAAAGAAATTCCTGAAAATATGAAGGCCGAAGCAGACAAGTATCATGCAGAGCTTATCGAAAAGATTGTAGAGCAAGATGATCAGGTGATGAATGATTACCTAGAAGGTAAGATTCCAGATGTTGAGACCCTAAAGAAGCTTATGAGAAAGGGTGTTATTGCTAATGAAATCTTCCCAGTATTTGCAGGAAGTGCTCTTAAAAATAAAGGTGTCCAGCTCGTACTTGATGCTGTTGTTGACTATCTACCAAGTCCTCTCGACATTCCAGCTATCCAAGGAATCAACCCAGACACTGATGAGGTTATGGATCGTAAAGCATCAGATAGTGAGCCATTCTCAGCTCTAGCATTCAAAGTTGCCACTGACCCATTCGTCGGACAGATTATATTCTTCCGTGTTTACTCAGGATCAGTTTCTGCTGGATCATATATTTACAACCCTCGTACTCGCAACAAAGAGCGTCTAGGTCGCATACTTCGTATGCATGCTAACGAACGTGAAGAAGTGAAAAAAGTTTTCGCTGGAGAAATCGCGGCTGCTGTAGGTCTTAAAGATACAATCACTTCAGATACACTTTGTGACGAAGAGAAGCCAATCGAGCTCTACCGTATTGTCTTCCCAGAACCGGTTATTAACCTTCGTGTTGAACCAAAGACAAAAGCAGACCAAGAGAAAATGGGTATGGCACTTTCTCGTCTTGCCCAAGAAGATCCTACGTTTAGAGTGACAACAGACCCAGAAACAAATGAGACTATCATTGCAGGAATGGGAGAACTCCATCTTGAAATTATCGTTGACCGTATGAAGCGTGAATTCTCGGTTGAGACAAATGTCGGTAAGCCACAAGTTGCATACCGTGAGACCATTACAGGTGAAGCTCAAGTAGAAGGTAAGTATATCAAGCAATCAGGAGGCCGTGGTAACTATGGTCACGTGAAGATTAAGATTAAGCCTATGGATCTAACTGTTGACCCTGAAGATCTTCCAAAGAACGTAAAACGTGAAAAGGGATTTGAATTCGTAAATACTATAAAAGGAGGTGCTATTCCTCAGGAATATATTCCTGCTTGTGAAAAAGGATTCAAAGAAGGTCTCGATAGAGGAGTACTTGCAGGATTTAAATTGGAAAACGTATCAGTTGATCTATACGACGGAAGTTACCACGATGTGGACTCAAACGAAATGGCTTTCAAAATTGCTGCTTCAATGGCAATCCAAGATGCATGTAAAATGGCGAAACCAGTTATCCTTGAGCCTATGATGCAAGTGGAAGTTATTACTCCTGATAAATTCATGGGAGATGTAACTGGCTCACTGTCATCAAAGCGTGGACTTATCGAAGGAATGGAGAGTCGTGGTATGAACCAAGCAGTGAGGGCAATAGTGCCTCTATCTGAAATGTTCGGATACATGACAACACTTCGATCTATGACTGAAGGACGTGCAGGATTCACTATGGAATTCTTGCGTTACGATATCGTTCCTCAAAATGTAGCGACAACTATTATAGAGTCTAGAAAGTAAATAATCAACTAAAAATCCCTTATCATAAGGGATTTTTAGCACTTCCGAAGTATGCTATAATTGGATTTATATAAGTTAAATATTTTTCCAATATGCAAAATCAAAAGGGAAGTACAAGTGTTGTCGTTTCTTTTATTATCGTTATTGCTGCTGTGGGTCTTATGGTGTATGCACTATCTCATAAAAAGCAGGATGCAAATACTGAAGTAGATATGGCTCAAAACGCAGCAACAGAACAAAACACAATTAATAATAATGAATCAGCAAAACCTGCTGAAAAAAAATCTATGGAACAAATAGCAAAAAAAGGTGATGTATTATCAATGAATTACACTGGTCGTTTACAAAACGGTACAGTTTTCGATTCAAATGTGGATCCAAAATTTAACCACGTTGAGCCTTTCGAATTTACACTAGGCGCTGGTCAAGTTATTGCTGGTTGGGATGAAGGTTTAGTCGGAATGAAAGTAGGAGAGAAAAAGACTTTAACAATAACGCCTGATAAAGGTTATGGCGCTCGAGCAGTCGGTTCTATACCAGCAAATTCCACTCTAATCTTTGATGTTGAACTTGTCGCTATTAAATAGTTTTCTATGCAAAGTAAAAAAGAATCATTCATTAAATTTTTAAAGAAAATATCAAAAAAGAAGCGAACTTGGGCTATCCTCGTACTCGTTGTGATTTTCCTATTTTATGTGCTTAAGCCTTCTAGTACATCTCTAAATATAACTACTGATACATCACGCTATGTTGATTTAAATCAGACGGTCTTAGCTACAGGACAAGTCACTTCTAATACTGATCTTGATCTGTCTTTTAATTCAAGTGGTATTGTTAAATCACTCAAAGTTAAAGTTGGTGATGTGGTAAAGAAGGGCGACGTCTTGGCAAGTATAGACCAAGGTTCTGTTCTTGCATCCCTCACGCAAGCTCGAGGTGCCCTTGCTGCCGCTCAGGCAAGGTATAAGAAGACAATAGAGGGATCTTCAAGTGAAGAAGTTGCTCTTGCACAAGTTACTCTTGATCAAGCAAAAATAACTGAAGCCACAGCCGTTAAAAATGCTTATCATAGTTTATTAAATTCAAAACCTGAAGCAATGCCAGAGAATATTACAAATGATTATGAAGCACCAACCATAAGTGGTACATATGATTTAGATAAAGAAGGTTATATTAAAATAAGAACATATTCTGCAAATAGTAGTAGCGGTTTTGGTTTTGTTGCATCGGGTCTTGTTGATGGTAGTGGCACAGTAAATACTACTTCACCACAACCAATAGGAAATTCAGGATTATATATTAAATTTCCATCATCAATAAACTCAAATATTTCTAATTGGATTATTGCAATACCAAATAAGAATGCTTCTGACTATCTAACAAATTACAATACTTACGAAGCGGCTCTTTCGCACATGGAATCCACTATACAAAAGTATACTGCCGAACTCGCTTTGAAGAAAGCTCAAGCTCGTGGGTCAGATATTGATTTAGCACAAGCTGACATTATAAGTGCTGAAGGCCAAGTACAAGCTGCTCAGGCAAAGTATGAAGATACCATAATTAGAGCCCCAGAGAATGGAACAATAACAAACATAGATATCAAGCTCGGAGAATTATCTGAAGTTCAGAAGCCAGTGATAACACTACAAGATGTTTCAAATCTATACATTGAAGCAAAGATCAATGAGTCTAGTATTGCAAACCTCAAGATTGGACAAAAGGTATCTATAAAGTTTGATGCATTTGGCCCAAGCCGTGTATTTAATGGTAATGTCGTCCATATTGACCCAGGTGCTACAACAACAGATGGAATTGTAAACTATAAGATAAAGACATCAATTACTCCGCTTGATGAATCTGTGCGCTCTGGTATGAATGCCGATATCGCTATCACTACAGCTGAAAAGAAACATGTTCTGGTTATACCAAAAGCCGCAATTCTTTCTCACGATAGTAAAATATACGTTAATGTTATAACAGATAAAAAACACAAAAAGTATAAAGAACAAGAAGTTACAACAGGTTTAACTGGTGATGGTAATCTTATTGAAATTACTTCAGGCCTAGGAGATGGTACTGACATTGCTATCGTATCTAAATAATGAAAGATAGAGTTACAACAGAAAATTCATTTTCGCTCAATGTAAAAGTCGGTTGGTTTCTCGCCCGCCGTGATATTGAACGTGCAAATATATGGACGACAGGACTCATTGTTCTTGTTATGACTTTAACTTTCCTTAATCTTATTATTGTATCTGGTATATTGGTCGGCTTAATCCAAGGATCAGAAGATGCCCAGAAGAAATACGCCATAGGCGATATTGTTATATCCCCATTTCTAAATAAAAGCGCCATCGAGCAGACACCAGTTGTTGTAGATATTGTAAAGACTATTCCAGGTTATAAAAATCATACTGTTCGTTACTCTGGGGGAGCCAGAGTTGAATCAAACTATAGAGAGACTGTAGCACCTGGAGATAAGCGTGATGGAGCTTCTGGTTCACTTCTTGGTATAAATCCTGATGAGGAAGAAAAATTTTCTGGTGTATCAAAATTCGTTATTCGTGGATCTTATTTAACTGCTCTTGATCAAGATAGTGTTTTGATTGGTAAGAATCTCCTGTACGAATTTACTCCTATTGAAGCACCTGGGTTTCAGACTCTAAAAAATGTTTCAATTGGTTCACGCATTAAAGTTACGGTAGGTGACACATCCAAGGAGTATTTTGTGAAAGGAATGCTCTCTAGTAAGGTTGATGAATTCGATACATCTATAGTTGCTCTTGATTCAGAAGTCAGAAAACTTTTAGGAAAAGATGATTTAAATGCTGGGACTATTGCTATCCAACTTCTTCCTGGTACTGATCCAATGCAAGCAAAGAATTTCCTACTTGCTTCAGGAGTAGGGGAGTACGCTCGCATACAGACTGCAGAAGAAGCTTTCCCAAAATTCTTGAAAGATATTAAAGCAACATTTGGAATACTCGGGTCAGCTATTTCTGGTATAGGTCTTGTTGTAGCATCGATCACAATATTTATTGTTATTTTCGTAAATGCTATTACTCGTCGACGTTTTATCGGAATCTTGAAAGGTATTGGGATAAACCAGAAAGCTATTTTGTATTCATATATGTATCAAGCGTTTATTTATGCAAGCGGGGGTATTATTATCGGTATGGCTCTAATATTCTTACTTATAAAACCTTACTTTACTTCTCATCCAATTAATTTTCCATTTTCTGATGGCATCCTAGTTGCAACACTATCTGGTACGTTACTCCGAGCAGGTATACTATTAGTAGCGACAATTATTGCAGGTTATATACCAGCTAGAATTGTTATTAAACAAAATACCCTAAGTGCGATATTGGGACGATAATCTATGATAGAAGCAAAAAATCTTACAAAAATTTTCCAAAGTGGTGATCAAAAAATTATTGCACTCAACAATATCTCTTTCCTGGTACCACAAGGTCAGTTCTTAACTATTACTGGTAAGTCTGGGTCAGGTAAGTCAACCCTCCTTTATCAACTTGGACTTCTCGATATTCCTACTTCGGGTGGAGCGATCATAGATGGCAAAGACTTAGTACCTGCTTCTGAGAAGATGCGTACTAGCACAAGACTCAATGACTTAGGGTACATCTTTCAAGACTATGCAATCTTACCTTCGCTCTCAGCGCTTGAAAATACAATTCTACCTCTTCTCATGCAAGGTTATAGCCCGAAAGTTGCTAATACTAAAGCAAAGAAGGCCCTCGAGAGAGTGGGGCTTCTTGATCGCATGAATAATTTACCAAGCCAGCTATCTGGAGGTCAACAGCAACGTGTCTCTATTGCTCGTGCTATTGCACACTCACCAAAGGTGATATTTGCCGATGAGCCTACTGCTAACCTCGATTCTGAGACATCAGAGCAAGTCATCAAGACATTTATTGATTTAAATAAGGAGGGGCAAACTATTATCATGGTGACTCATGAGCCTGAATATGCCAAACTAGCTGATCGGACTATAACAATGGCAGACGGGTCTATCGTAAGTGATGTTTTGAATAAGTAATAAATTCTTCTTTTGTCAATTTTCTAGAGACCCTCATTGTGTTATAATAGACGGATGGAAACACTTTTAAACAATAAAAAATTTATCAATGGGGCGATTGGTCTTGTAGGTGTATTAACATTATTTGTATTAATGCTTTTTATTAATGAAATAAAAGCAAGTAGTTATATTGGCCATGAATCACAAATACCAGCCACTATTACAGTTTCAGGTAAAGGGGAAGTTATGGCAGTTTCTGATATTGCCACTCTCTCTTTAAATATTTCAAAAGACGCTTCAACTACTAAAGAAGCTCAAAGTTCTTTAAATGATCTAGTTTCTAAAACTTTGTCTTACCTAAAAACTAAAAACATAGAAGAAAAAGATGTTAAATCAGAATACGGAGGGATAAATCCAAAGTATTCTAACAATTATTGTATTACTTATCCTTGCCCACAAGGTGAGTCAAAAATCATAGGATACACTGCTAGTCAATCAATAACAGTGAAGGTTCGTGATGTAGATACTGCAAATGACGTACGTACAGGTCTTGCAAATCTCGGCATTATAAATATTAGTGGACCTACATTTTCTATCGATGACGAAGATACTTACAATGACCAAGCACGCTCAAAAGCAATAGAAGATGCAAAAGCAAAAGCGAAAGTATTAGCACGTGAGCTTGGGGTGCGCTTAGGTAAGGTCGCAAGCTTTTCTGAAAATGGCGGGGGATATCCTGTGATGTATGCAGCCAAAGACATGGCACAAAGCTCTGGTATGGCACAAGCGCCTACCCCTGAGCTTCCAAAGGGTGAAAATAAAATAACTTCAAACGTAACAATTACCTACGAAATAAAATAATCATAATATCTAAAATACCCCATCTAATAGTGGGGTATTTTAGATATTTGACTTTATGGGCTTAAAAGCGTACTATATTCTTATAAGCCCTCCGGGGTGGTTTTTAATAAGGGAGGAAATAATAGATTATATATGAACAAAACTATTGAATATTTTAAAGAAGTAAAAGCAGAGCTTAGTCATGTGACTTGGCCAACTCGACGCCAAGCGATATTTTTCACTGTGGCTGTTTTAATCGTGTCACTATTTATAGCCTACTTCCTTGGCTTTTTTGACAAAGTATTCTCAATTGGACTTGAGCGTCTTTTATCAAGATAATTTTTAATATTACATATGGCAAAACAAGAATTAAGAGGGGAAAGAAATTGGTACGCTATCCATACTTATGCTGGGTATGAAAATGCCGTCATGCGTAATTTAAAACAGCGTATTGATTCACTAGGTATGAATGATAAGATTTTTTCGGTTGTTGTTCCCACTGAGAAAAAAATAAAAATTAAAGCAGGTAAAAGAGTAGAAGTAGAAGAAAAAGTTTACCCTGGTTATGTACTTGTAGATATGATTGTTGATGACAACTCATGGTACGTAGTTCGTAATACTCCTCGTGTGACTGGATTCGTTGGAGCTGGAGTAAACCCTGTACCGCTAAACAAACAAGAAGTAGATGATTTGTTTGGCCGAATGGAAAAAGCTAACGGAAGTAATAAACACCAAATTGACGTTGAAATCGATGAAATCGTACGCATTGCTGATGGTCCTTTCAAGGAACTAGAAGGCAAGGTTAACGATGTAGATCGAGAGCGTGGCAAGGTTAAAGTCCTTGTTTCAATGTTCGGACGTGAGACACCAGTTGAATTGGATTTCTTGCAGATTAAGAAGTTATAAGTATAATAGATGGGTCCGTGTTCGACCTCGAGTCGTGCTTCTCACGAGATTAATCAAACAAATATATGGCAGCTAAAAAAATAACAAAAAAAGTAAAATTACAAATACCCGCAGCGAAAGCAACTCCTGCGCCACCACTTGGTCCTGCTCTTGGTCAGGCTGGAGTGAACATTGCAGAATTCTGTCAGAAGTTTAATGCTATGACTCAGTCTATGGCAGGTGAGATAGTCGGATGTGTTATATCTGTGTACGAAGATCGTACTTATGATATAAAGGTCAAGACTCCACCAGTAGCAGGTCTAATATTTAAAGCCGCAGGCATTGAGAAGGGTTCAGGTAAACCAAACACTTCAAAAATAGGCAAAATCACTAAGGCACAAGTCCGTGAGATCGCCGAGAAGAAGATGCCAGACCTAAATGCTAAGAACATTGAAGGTGCAATGAAAATCATTGAAGGCTCAGCTCGCTCAGCAGGAATCACAGTAGTAGAATAATACATTCAAATAAAACACCCACAGAAATGTGGGTGTTTTATTGTTTGCATTAAACCCGCTCTACGTATTCACCAGTTTCAGTATTGACTCGGATTGTGTCTCCAGCTTCAAGGAAGAAGGGAACATTCATCTTCACGCCATTCTCAAGTGTGACGACCTTGCCCCCACCATTGGCAGTATTACCTTTGATAGATGGGGGAGCTTCTTTTATGACGAATTCCATTTTTACAGGAAGTTTGATACTTATGATTTGCTCTTCGTCATCATTGTCCCAGACTAGGGCTGTGACATTTTCATTAGTCTTTAAAAACTTTGTACTATCTCCAAGAATTTTTTCTGACAGCTGAAATCGATCCTTTGGATTCTCTGGATCACAGAACCAGTATTCACCCTTGTTAGCATATAGGAATTTAACATCCTTTTTACTTATCTCAGCCTCATCAGCTTTATCTGAAGCATGGAATACAGTATTCCATGTACGGCCAGATAGTAAACTCTTGAGTTTAACCTGGTTTTGAGGTTTGCGCTGTTGAGTGCGAGCAACATGAGCTTCCATTACTTCGCATGGCTCATTTTCGTATATAATTATTTTCCTTTCTCTTATTTCACTATATTCAAGCATGGAGCTATTCTAGCTCATCATCTATACTTTTTCAAGTTATTGACAATTACATAAAAAAGTTCATAATTGGTTTTAATAATTTGATTCTTCGACAATATTGTCTAACCATAAAATAAATTGACATGAAAACTAGACCTTTTGTTTTGTTCCCTACAATCGTAGTGTTAATGCTATGGTTTTTGTATTCTACTGGTAGTAGTCTAACTATTTTTAATTATGAAATAAATCCAAACAAAGATATCTTTAAATGGATATCAATAATCGCTGGGTTTATATTTTTTCGTTCCCTTGTTTTTAATTTTAACAGGGTGTATGGAGAAATTGGCGGCTTTCTTATGGTGTCAGGATCTTTCTTTGCTGGATTGCTCGGGTGGTATTTTGTGATTAATTATTTTTATGATTATTTTACACTACATGGATGGAAATGGTTCCAGATACTACTCCAATATCCAAACGATACCGCAATAAGCTGGATATTTTGGGGATCAAGCTTTAGTCTAAGTTTCTGTTGTATTTTTATTTTATCATCGTTTTCTATTAACGGAGATTATGTAAAATTTTCTTACCACACAGATGATATGTCTCACTTTAAAAATGAACTGGACTTCCTGTTGATGTGTTTATTGACGGTCATGGGTTTTTATATCTACTTAAACCATAAGAATGATTTCTGGAATAATTTTTCCAACAGCGCATTGTTTATTACAGCAACCATTATAACGGTTATAATCGCTGTAAGGTTTCAAGAGAAATCATCAAGCCTAATGAGAGGTGATTTAGACATAGGGGTGATTTTTTTGAATACTTTTTTGGCTGCTACACTCTCTTGTTTAGCCATCTTCTCTTTTGTGGGAGTCATAATAAAAAATCTAATAGGGGTTTACCCGCATCCAGTTATATATTGGACACCAAGTTTGATCATAGGTGTAATATTGGTTGCTGTATTAGCTTATGGTGATTACATGGCAGAAGGTAATACTGGTTAAATAATTAAAGTTTAAATTAAAAAAAGCGTTACAATTGTAACGCTTTTTTATATAGATCATGAATCTATTCTCCCGCACTTGCGACTTGTATTTCACCGAAACGTGAGCGGACTTCTTTTAGAATCTCATCTGAGAGCTTTTTATTATCACGAAGATAAGTACGAGCAGCGTCGTAGCCACGTCCTAGTTTTATTTCTTCGACTGGACCTTTTTCTTGTGCTTTAGCTGTACCGAGATAGGTGAATATAGCCCCGCTTGATTTAGATATGATACCAAGTTTCTCGCCAAGCGCCATAATTTCTCCTTCACGGGAAATACCTTCACCGTACAGGATATCAAATTCAGTTTGCTTGAATGGAGCAGCAACTTTATTCTTCACGACTTTTACTCGTGTGCGTGAGCCGACAACTTCTTCACCTTTTTTAATCTGAGCGATACGACGGATATCTAGACGAATAGAAGTATAAAATTTAAGAGCTTTACCTCCAGGGGTAGTCTCAGGATTGCCGAACATAATACCGATTTGCATACGAATCTGGTTTATGAATATTACTACGGTCTTTGATCGAGAGATGATAGCTGTGAGCTTACGGAGTGCTTGAGACATTAGGCGAGCTTGTTTACCGACATGGGATTGACCCATATCTCCCTCTATCTCATCACGAGGGGTGAGTGCTGCCACAGAGTCAACCACAATGACATCTATCTTTCCTGAGCGTACTAGGCTCTCTACGATCTCAAGAGCTTGTTCACCATTGTCTGGTTGAGATATTAGCAGGTCCTTTACGTTTACTCCTAGCTTCTTTGTGTATTCTGGGTCCATAGCATGCTCAGCGTCTATGTATGCGCATATACCGCCCTTCTTCTGAGCTTCCGCTACTATATGGAGAGCGAGAGTAGTTTTACCGCTTGATTCTGGTCCGAATATTTCTATCATGCGTCCACGAGGAACTCCGCCGATACCGAGCGCCATATCAAGACCGATAGACCCAGTAGGGATGACATCAATGTCTACCTTTGGTGAATCACCAAATTTCATTATTGCACCTTCGCCAAATTTCGTCTGGATTGATTTAATAGTATCCTCAATTGCTCCACCCATCTCTTTTAATTCTTTTTTCGCTTTCTTTTGCATAATATATATTATAAGTGAACGTTCGTTCACAGTCAAGAAATTGCCTGTGAATAACTATTAATTTGTTGTTAATTTATATTACTAATTTCATTTGCAACTGCGACTCCTGTACTTTCTTGATACATAACTTCAAATTTTTTCTCTGATGTTTTACCAAACTTATCTTGCGCATCAAGTGTGACTACAGATAATCCGGGAAGGAGAGCTACAGGCTCTGTAAATGAGCCATCTTTGTCTATAAATATTTCTCGTCCATTGAGACTCAAGTAGATTGCATTTTTGGCGCTACCCTTTATTTCTACTATATGAGAAGAATCATTATGATTTACGGAAGCGGAAATTTCTACCCCATGAAGAAGAAAATCCATTTTACTATATGCAAAAACTACTATGACAATAAATAACATTGTGTATGATACAGCACCCAACCACCATTTTATGTTTTTATTTTTTATGTTTTGCATTTTTTATTCAATATCTGCTGTGTGGTCCATTGGTTTCTCAAGTACATCACGAGGTTTTGCTCCGTTACCTGGGCCTACTACTCCACGCTCCTCTAGCATATCTATAAGTTTTGCGGCTCTGGCGTATCCGACACCAAGTTTTCTTTGTAAGTATGATGTCGATGCTTTGCCAGCTTCCATGACTGTTGCACGTGCGTCTTCATATAGGTCGTCTTCTTCATCGCTACCCAGACCACTTTCAAAAAGATTATTTCCTTTTTCAATAGAGCCAGAAAGTTCGATCGTATCTGGTAATTCATCCATGTAAGCCTTCTTTAGATATTCTACCACCTTTTTGACTTCTTCCTCAGAGATAAAGGCACTCTGTAGACGCTCTGGTTGAGACATCTCGCCTGAAGCATAGAGCATATCTCCAGCACCAAGCAATTTCTCAGCTCCACCAGCATCAAGAATTGTTCTTGAATCTATCTGTGAAGACACCTGTAAGGCAACTCTAGTAGGGACGTTTGCTTTAATAAGACCAGTAATGACATTGACCGATGGGCGCTGAGTTGAAAGGATAAGATGGATACCAACAGCACGAGACATTTGAGCAAGGCGGACAATAGCGCTCTCTAGCTCTCTAGGGTATGTCTGCATTATGTCAGCCAATTCATCGATGACAATAACAATGTAAGGCATGCGTTCGACAGTCTCATCCTTCTTACCTTTACCATAAATATTTGCATGGTAAGACTCTATATCGCGAACTGATTCTGATTCTAGTATATCATAGCGGCGATCCATCTCTTTAGCTGCCCACTTGAGTGCAAGAATAGTCTTTTTTGAGTCTGTGATAACAGGAGTAAGCAGATGGGGAATCTTGTTATAAAGAGTAAGTTCCACTCTCTTAGGGTCAACCATGATGAGTCTCAAATCTTCTGGTCCGTTACGGTAAAGTAGTGAAGTGATAACTGAGTGTATGGTTACTGACTTACCTGATCCAGTTGTACCAGCGATGAGGGCGTGTGGCATCTTGGCAAGGTTTCCGAATACTGCTTTGCCTGATAGTCCACGACCAAGAGCAACCGTTAGAGGTTTTGGTGAGTTTTGGAATTTATCATCAGAGAGGAGTGTTGCGAGTCCGACTGTTGATTTTACTTTGTTTGGTATTTCAATACCCACTAGTGATTTGCCTGGAATAGGGGCTTCGATTCGGATAGGGTGAGCAGCAAGTGCAAGAGCTAAATCATTTTGAAGTCCGACGATACGAGAGAGTTTAACGCCTTGAGCAGGCTTTAAAGCATAGCGTGTTACTGTCGGACCGATAGTAACTTCGTCCATTTCGACAGATATACCGAAGTTAAGTAGTGTGCGTTGTATGATGTTCATATTGCCCTTCAGGTCACCGACATTTGGTTTACCTTTATCTTTCTCAAGTAGAGATAAAGGGGGAGGGATATAGGCAGTATGGAATTTCTTTTTGGCAGGGAAAGTTTCTTCCTCTTCGTCCTTAATAAGACTCTCTTCATAATCTAAAGATTCTTCTTTGGTATTATTTACCGGTTCTTCAATTGGTTCGACATCTTCTATGTTCTCATTGTCTGAACTCAGCTTCATTTGAGGCATACGAATATCTCTCTTTAGTAGTGACCAAATTCTTTGCCATAGGCCTACTAAGTTTGGACGTTCGTTGAAAAGTAGAATTAAAGATATTACAAGTAGTGCCGCAAGAATTAACACCCCAGCATAAGTTCCAAAAAGTTTCATGAATGGCCAAGCAACAATACTACCCAGATAGCCACCAAAAGTTATATTCAAAGATGGACCAGCACCATTTACCCCGATATCAATAATCGCAAGTGAAGATAGTAATACAACTATAGAAGTTATGGCATGAAGTCTAGCTACTTGCGGACGCCCTTTTCTCATAAAAGAAATACCTACGATGACAAGTAGTATAGGTAGTAGGTAATATCCGAAGCCAAAGAATGAACTAAAAACATAGAAGAAAAAGTTACCAGCAACACCAGCTAGTTTGAATGTAGATAGCAATAGTAATACACCTAAGACAACCAAACTAATACCCCAAATGCTATGACGAGCACTCTCTTTTATTTCAACCTTCGTTCGTTTATTTTTTCCAGATCTCTTACTTTTCCGAGCAGGGGATTCATCTTCAAAATCATCGTCAATATCTTTTTTTGCCATAATTATCTTGTAATTATATCATATAATCCTTAATTAATTATTTGTAAGCCCCCTAGTATTTGCAATACATTTATTTGAGTATATAATGGACAAATCAAAGACATAAATATCTGGCCAAAAGTTACAAAAAGACATATGAATTACCAAAAGGACATAAAAAACAATAGTTTAAATTCATACGGACATAATGATGTATCTGCCAATAAACTATTGATTGATAAGCATATTTATGAATATTCCTACAAAAAGACAGAAAAATTAATAACAGCCATGTATATGGTTACCGATTGTATGGAGACAGATGATGCACTGAAGGGAAAGATCAGAAATCTAGGTATTGAGCTATTGTCTTATATGCACAAGCTTTCGCACGTATCATCTTCACCTGTAGATAATCACACTTCTATATCTACTTCTATTATGAATATTGACGAGATACTTTCTCTTATAGAAATAGCTAATACAATAGGCTTTATTTCTGATATGAACAATTCTATTTTAAAGAAAGAGCTCAATATGCTCTCTGGTGAATTAAGACAGAATACAACAAAAAAAGATAATCAATTTACCTTTACCTTAAACGAGAAAATGTTTGATGTTGAAAGAGAGCCTAGTCTTATGTTGAGCAATGGAGCTATAAAGGACAAAAGGACAGAATACAATATGTCCTTTATAAACAAGAACATAGCTACGCATAGACCCTTAATAAAAGGACTTAATAATATTGGACAGAGTTTAGATAGTAAAAAAGATAGAATGGATAAGATAGTTGCTGTTATAAAAGACAGAAAAGAAGTTTCTATTAAGGACATATCGGCCATATTTACCGATTGCTCAGAAAAGACAATTCAGCGCGAATTAAACTCTCTAGTATCTAAAGGGCAAATTAAAAAAATCGGGGCTAAGCGCTGGTCCCGATATCAATCCCTCTAAAGTCTTGTAAGTATAAGGTTATCCACATTACTATTAGTGTTGTATTTGTTGCACATATTATTACCTGAGTATATAATGTTATAGCATATTAGCACTGGCGTATTTTCGCCCGATATGCTAGTATTGCATTATCTCTAGTGTCTTGAGAAATCAATACATTATGGGAGCGATCATTGAAAATTTAATACTATTACATTCTAATACCAAGGAAGTAATAGCTGTAGGTTATTTTCGAAGCCCTTCATTTTTATTAATGAAAGGTGACAGATTTTAATTTACATTCATTAGGTTTCAATTGGTCGCGATCCGCTTTATGTTTTTCTTTTGATAGAGGAGAATACAAAAGTGTGATATCGGCCCTGTCGACAAGGCAGATATGCTTGTCTATTCCGCAAGGAGTAAACAGGCAGATTCATTTAGTTTACGTTATCTAAATATTTGTTTTACAACTTTGATAGAGAAGTAAAAATAATTATTTAGAAGTAAAACGTTCATAATAGTTGATAGAGATTGTTATGAACAAAATATATGCACACACATTAGTTTTTTTCTTAGACACATTTTATTATTCGTCGTGTCTCTGAATTAGTCGAAATTAATATAAACGTGCATACAATTATAAAATTATGTTAAAAATCAAATCAAAAGCTATCTTGGCTATCGCTGGATTGATGGTTGCAGCATTCGTATTTGTTGGCGCAGTTAAAACTGTATCAGCTGATATGATAACTCTTCCAACTTCTGGTGTTTCAACAGCAAGTAGCATGGAGAACGTCAAGAACCTTCAGTCTTTCTTAAACTGGAATCTTGGTACACAAATCACTCCTCTAGTTGTAGATGGTAAATACGGTGCTAAGACTACTGCAGCTATAAAGTTATTCCAATCAAACAATGGATTGGTTGCTGATGGTAAATTTGGTCCTTTGAGTTCTGCGAAAGCAACAGCTCTTCAGGCTAATGGTACACCAGCTACTGGATCACTTTGTCCAAATGGTAATACTCTTGCAAGTAACTGTATGACAGCTCCATCAGGAACACCTACAGTTGCTCTTTGCCCAAATGGCATGACAATTGCAAGTAACTGTATGACAGCTCCAACAGGATCAACTGTTAACACAGGTACAAATGGTTACCTAGCTGACATTGCCGCAGATTCAACAAACCGTGTTTCAACAGTTTACGAATCTGAACAAGACAAAGTCGTTGCTGGTTTCCATGCAACAGCTCGTCTAGCAAGCCAGAAAGTTGATCGCGTTCGTGTGACATTCCTAAACACAAACACTACAGCTTCAGCAAATCTAGGCAAGTACATCTCTGGTGCAACACTATGGATGGGTTCAACAAAGCTCGCTACTATGTCAGTAGCTCAAGCTGACCGTGCAACAGCAACTGATACTTACACATTCAACTTCTCAGGTCTTAATGCAAACATTCCACAAGATCAGATTGGTCGTTTCTTTGTATCTGTAAGTGCTAACGGTTCTCTTGATACAACAGACACAACAAACGCTAACTGGACAGTTAAGTTCGTTAGTGGTGGCGTCAGTGCATCATCACCAGATGGTTCATACGATACTTACCCAAGTGGTGATATAACTCAAACTGGACTTTTGTTCGGTAAGTTCTCAGCAAATGGTGTTAAGTCAGAACTTAATCTTTCTACAACAAACCCAGCATCAACTGTAGTTGCAGTAAGTTCAACAGCAGCTACAAACAATGTTGAGGTTTTGAAATTCAAGATCAAGGCTACAAATTCAAACCTAACTCTACGAAAGATTCCTGTCCAAGTAACTATCTCTTCAGGAACTGCAGCTGATGACGTAACAAACGTTATCAACTCAATCAAATTGATGAGCGGTACAAACGTTGTTGATAGTAAGTCTGGAACAGAAGGATATGAGTTTACAGCAGGTGCTGCATCAAACTTCTCTGGAACAGCATGTACAGACACAGCATTAGCTGTTGATGATCTATGTTCATTCTCTTTCAGTAATTTGACAGCTCCTTACAACGCAATTGCGGCTGGAGCTACAGCAGAATTCTCTGTTGTAATCGACTTCAAGTCACAAGCTAACTACGCAACAGGTACAACAGTAACAACAGCATTTGTTAACCCAGATGTATTGCTTGCTGCTAACTACTCTGTTCAAGATACAAATGGTGACCAGCTTACAAACGCTAGTTCATCAATCCGTATTGGTTCAGCTATTGGTAATGTTATGACTCTAAGAGTTAATGGTATTAACGTAGTACAAGGTACTGCTGTTATTTCTAAAATAACTGACAACGCTGGTATAATTACTTCAATGACTTACGATATTCCTCTTGCAGTAAGTGCATTTGGTCAAACATTGTATGTTGGTCAAGCAGCAGAGCTTGCAGCAGCAGCTAGTGGTGCAACTACAGCAGCTAAGGCATTCTCATTTGCTTTACAAGAAGCGGCAGCTCCAACAACTGACCTTGTTGCAGCCCCAACAGCAACAGCTGTTACTTCTACACTCTCATCTTCTGATGCGGTTATAGAAACAAACGGCTACCGTCTAGATAGTGGATCTACTCAGCACTTTACTTTGCAAGTTATCGTAAGTTGTACAGCAGCAGCATGTGCTGGTGCAACTACAGGTAACTACAGAGTACACGTAGTAACTGTTCGTTCAGCTACTGATGGTGCTTTGACATCTCCTACAAACCAGACACTTCTACCAAACCAGAGCTACCAGACTGGCTACCAGAAGATTAAATAATCTTCTCAGTAGTTCATTCGACTAGTTCGTGTTAAAAGAATAGTCTAAACAGAAGGAAAACTGCGAACCACAAAAAACACCCAGAAATGGGTGTTTTTTGCTTTATAAAATCAAAAACAGGTGGTGTTTTTTGCATCAAAAACACCACCTGCAAACTAATTATCTAGTCTAAATTGAATACATTTGTTATTTGAAAAAATTATTGACGTAGGGTCGAAGTTTAATGGTAAGGTGTCTGGTGTTACTGTAATTGTGCCTTGTAAGATATTTTTTCCTGGAGGATTTAAAAACCCAACAGAAATTACTCCTAATGAATAAGTAAGTAAATTTACGCTGGTTGATCCTATTGGAACCACGGCTATATAATAAGAGCCTGGATTAATTACTACTGAAGAATTTAATGTAGTTTTGATTAGACCATTATTTAAAATTGAATCAGTTGTAACCTCGAATAATTTTCTTTGTCCGTCGTCACTGTATAAACCTATTTTAACCTTGCCAGGAATAGCAGTAGCTCCAAAATTTTCCACGATAATTTGGTTAGCTGTTATTTTTAAAGGTATTATAACTTCACCTAGATAAGCTGTAGTATTTGAATTTTCATTACTACCACCCGCACTAGATGTTGGAAACGCTGGTGCTGGTATCATACTCAAACAAGAATTTGTTGATTCTTGCCCCAACTTAACCCATTTACCAGGGAGAGGGATACTATCATACCAATAATATCCATGGTCCCCATCTTTCTGATATACCAATAGACTGTTTGCCGGTGAAGCAATCGAATTTTTTTCAACTTCTGTCATTCTAGGAATAAGAATACCTCCAGATGTACCAGTTATCTCAACAACAGCTGATGGTTGCTCTAAGGCTGGAGGAGTATTTATCGCCATACCTTGTACCTGTGCGTGAATTTTTTGAGTTAAACTTAAAAAAGTAACAAGCAAAAGAATTTTTGTTTTCATTGTTTTTAATTTTTAATGTGATGAATTTGTTTATAAAAATAATATCATGACAATTATTACTACGTCGATAAATTATCCACATTTTTTCATTAATAATGATCATTTTGCCTAATGTGATATAATGCACACATGTTCAGTAAACACCTCTTAAAAGTCATTATAGGATTCTGTGGAATGATAATCCTAGGGCTTGCCACCCTTGTTATTATTGATTCGTTTAAAGACGAAGAACAGAACCAGCAAGCAGCCGTCCCTTCTGTTGAAACTACTACTCCCGAAAAAGTACCAGTGAAAACTCAAACTCCCAATAAGAAATCAATCCCAACTAAAAATACCCAATAATTGACAAATCCCACAAATTTGCTAATCTATTCACATAGCCGTAGACAGTAGGCATTTATAAGTCCTACCGAGGTCGAATTCTGTTTTGCTTATTCTTATAAGTAGAGCAGGCTACGCAACGGCCCGAAAGGGTTATTTTTATTTTAAAAACAACAATATGCCAATTACATTAGACAAAAAGAAAGAGCTTGTGGCAGGTTTAGAGAAGTCACTTGCAAGTGCGAAATCTGTTGTCTTTGTGAAGTTTGATAAGTTGACTGTAGCTGATGTAAATACTTTCCGACGCAATTTGCAAAAGGAAGACATTGGTTATGTAGTCGCGAAGAAGACATTACTCAAGCGTGCACTCGGTGCTCAAGGTTTAACAGGGGATCTGCCTGATATGCCTGGCCAGATTGCTATCGCTTACAGTGCGGATCTATTGTCACCAGCTCGAGAAGTTTTTGCTTTTCAAAAAGGTCACAAGGATAATATCGCAATTGTAGGAGGAGTGTTTGAAGGGAAGTATATGAGTGCGAGTGAGATGATGTCGATAGCGACAATCCCTCCACTGCAGACCCTTCGCGGTATGTTCGTCAACATTATCAATTCACCAATTCAGCGTTTCGCTGTTGTGCTTGATCAGATAGCACAGACTAAGACTAGTTAATTATTAAATTTAATCAATAAATATTATGGAAGAAACAAAAGTAGAAGTTCCTGCAAAGTTCAAAGACATCGTCGCGAAAATCGAAGAGATGTCAGTTATTGATTTGCACGAACTCGTAAAAGTTCTTGAAGAAAAATTCGGAGTATCAGCGCAAGCTGCTGCATCAGCAGGTCCTGCTGTAGCCGCAGAAGCCGCAGAAGTGAAAGATGCTTTCACAGTAGAGCTTACAGCTGCTGGTGAACAGAAGATTGCAGTTATGAAAGTCGTTAAGGAAGTTCTTGCTCTTGGTCTCAAGGAAGCAAAAGATCTAGTTGATGGTGCTCCTTCAGTCCTAAAAGAAGGTATGAAGAAAGCTGAAGCTGAAGATTTCAAAAAGAAAATCGAAGAAGCTGGTGGTAAAGTTACACTTAAGTAATTTTCGTCAAATCAAAAAACACCCTAGAAATAGGGTGTTTTTTGATGCTTGAAAGGATGGTGAACTTGGCGTATACTAGACCTTATATGGAAACCCTAGCAAAACTATTTGGCGGAGCGGCCCGAGTCAAGATAATGCGCCTTTTCTTGCTTAATAGTAATAATACTTTTGATATTGACGAGATAACTACCAGAAGTCGTGTGACTAAAGCCAACGCACGCCGTGAGATAAATGCTCTTTCAGCTATGGGTTTTATCAAGCACAAGACTATCATAAAAGATGGTTCTCGTGGATCTAAAAAGAAAGTTACGGGCTTTTATTTAAACCAGCTATTCCAGTATGTCGATGCCATTCGTGATCTTCTTGTTGACCCTAATCTTCTTGTAGAAGACGGACTGGCCCAGCGCTTCAAGCAGATAGGTAAGGTTAAACTTATGGTAGTCTCTGGAGTATTTATAGGGGATAGTGAAAGTAGGGTAGATATGCTCATGGTAGGTGATAAATTAAAGAAGAATATACTACAGCAAGCGGTAAAGGGCTTAGAAGCTGAAATTGGCAAAGAGCTCAATTATGTCGTTTTTGACACGGAGGAGTTCAAATATAGGCTTGATATGTATGACAAGCTCGTTTGTGACGTCCTAGATTTGCCCCATTTGAAGCTTATAGATAACGGACAGTTATCCACATACATCTCTAAAAAATAGCCTTTCAAGGCTATTTTTTGATATAATGGGTATAGTACTTGAAAAGGTCGAAGCTTTGTGAGTACCTTTATTATTTTTTTACAGAAATATCTATTATGATGTTTATACAAAGTTGGGGAGGAGCGTTTAATGAATCTTTAATGAATCTTTGGTATGGATTTATTAGCTTCGTGCCTAGTCTATTAGGTGCAATAATTCTATTTATAATAGGATGGGTTGTTGGTTCTATAATCGGTAAAGCAATCTCTCAAGTTATCAATGCGCTTAAGGTTGATAAACTTTTTGAAAGTGCTGGTGCAAGTGACCTCATGAATCGTGCAGGTCTCAAGCTTAATGTTGGTGGATTTATTGGCGGTCTCGTAAAGTGGTTTATCATCGTTGTGTTCTTGATGGCATCACTTCAAATCATGGGCCTTACACAGGTAAATGATTTCCTACGTGAAGCTGTATTATTCTACCTACCAAAGGTTATCATTGCATCACTAGTGCTTGTTATAGCTACAGTTATATCAGGTGCAATGCAAAAGATTGTAGAGTCTTCAGCTAAAGCAGCAGGAGTAAGAGGAGCAAACATGATTGGCTCAGTTACTCGCTACGCTATCTGGATATTCGCATTCATCATTGCTCTATCTGAGCTTGGTATCGCAACTGCATTCATGCAAATCCTTTTCACAGGATTCGTGGCTGCTCTTGCAATCGCTCTTGGCCTCTCATTCGGCCTTGGAGGAAAAGAAGCTGCATCTCGCACAGTGGACAAGTTCTCAAAGGACATGTCTTCTCACATGTAATTTATAGGGTACTTAACCCTAGTAGATACATACAAAAAACCCTCTTTTTAGAGGGTTTTTTGTATGTATGAGAATATTACAGAAATCCTTGACTTCCTTTTTCTCTTAGTATAGAATAGACCCACGATGTTAATGAACAAAAATCATCCAAAACTGCGGAGAAGTTAAACCTCTACTGGTTTTCCTTTGTCCGCCGAAAGGCGGTTTTTTAGTTCTAAAGCGTCGAATATGATATTTGAAAACTGAATGCTGTTCCGACCCACTGTTATCCTAACAATTTTTTGTCAGGGTCTTTTCAATCAGGGTCGGAAACAGAACGCAATAATAAGAAAGCGTACACACAGTAGAGGAAGCGGTTCCCGAGACTGTGTGCGCCGTCTGAAATATTTCGCAAGAAATATAGAAGATGGTTTTCAGATTTCCTAATAGGAAATTAAGAGTATATGGTGGATGCCTAGACTAAAAAAGGCGATGAAAGACGTAGCATGGCGGCGATACGTTTCGGGGAGGTGCCTAGCGACCTTTGATCCGGAAATTTCTGAATGGGGAAACCCACATGTGTAAACCACATGTACATTCATACTTGATATGAATGAGCGCACCCAGGGAAGTAAAACATTTCAGTACCTGGTGGAAAAGAGAAAAATATTTATTTTCTGAGTAGCGGCGAGCGAAAAGGAAAAAGCCCAAACCGAGGAATCACACAGTGCGGGATTACAAAATAAAATTTGTAATCATTTGTTGTGTGATACCTCGGGGTTGTAAGGTGACAATGTAGATTTATCTAGAAGAGTTACAAAATGTGTTATTAGATTAAGTTTCTGGAAAGGAACGCCGTAGACGGTGATAGCCCGGTGATCGAAAATAACATATCTCTTTGATTGTCATTCTTGAGTAGCTCAAGACACGAATAGCTTGAGCGAATCCGCCAGAACTAACTGGCAAGGCTAAATACTTTTTTAGATCGATAGTGAACTAGTACCGTGAGGGAAAGGTGAAAAGAACCCCGATGAGGGGAGTGAAATAGACCTGAAACCATATACTTACAAGGAGTCGGAGCGGGCATTTATGTCCGTCACGGCGTGCCTATTGAAGAATGAGCCAACGAGTTTATCTACGCTGCAGGCTAAGCTGTTAGAACAGTGGAGCCTTAGGGAAACCGAGTGTTAATAG
>CAZWAV010000002.1:0-110443 GCA_964631935.1 uncultured Candidatus Saccharibacteria bacterium | reverse complement strand
GTCACGATTAGTAATTAAAAGATTTAGTTAAAAAGCACCCGAGAGGGTGCTTTTTGATATCCCCATAAAACCAATAGAGATATATATACAATCAATATCCACTATTGTATAATTATCTTATTAATATAAATAACTATAATCATGAAAATGAAAAAGCTTCATCAGCATCTAGAGAGTAAGTTACCTTGGTACAAAAAGTGGCATGAGACAGAACATCATAAAGTTGTGCATTACGCCATACTTGCTCTTACTATCGTATTTACGATTGGTCTTATTATTTCATCAACAGCAACAAAAGCAGTTGGGACTACGTACTACATTTCTCCTACAGGAAGCAACACAGCCTCAGGTACACAGACAGCACCATGGAAGACTCTTACCTATGCCTGTTCCACTGTGACTACATCAGGAAGTATTATTCACATACTACCTGGTACTTACACTGAAACAGCAGCTTGTAACCTAAAAGTCGGTGTAAATATTGAGGGTGAAGGGGTGAGTTCACATATTACATCAACATATACGGGGATATCTGGCGCAATTCAATTAATATCGAGCACAGATGGGACTAGTGGCGATCAACATATAAGCGGTATTTGGCTTGATGGAAGTAATTGGACAGCAATGACTGGGATAAATGTCAATAGAAGCAATGTTAAAATATACGACTGCACTGTTGAGAATTTTGTACAGAATGGTATAACCTTTTTAAGTTTAAGTGCACCATCTAATTATATAACCGGGGATGAATTATATAATTGTAAACTAAATAATAGCGGAGGAAGGGATAAAGGCGGTTACGGTAGTCTTGCTGCAACAGGATATAGGGGTATTCTTATACATGATAATATTTTTGACCAAAGAGGAAGACCTGCGGGGCAGAATGGAAATACTTTTTCAGCTACAAGCTCAGGTTATTCTGAAGGATTTAAGTTTTATAACAATAAATCTTATAGATTACCGTATGAGGGTACTGATAATAATACAGGATGGGGATTCCATCTTGAAATGTGGGGCAGTCAGGGAGGAATGGAAGTTTACAACAATGAGTTCTATGATGGCTTACAAGGGATTGATTGGGCCGGAGAAGAAGCGACAACAGGGATTATCCCAGGTACATATCCGTACGCAGCGTATGTTCACGATAATCTGTTTAAAATTAACACCCCTCATTCAGTCACGCCTAACTCACCAACGAGTGTTATTGGTACAAATTTAGAAGGGAATATAGACGGTATTATTATTGCAAATAACCATTATGTGAATTATCCGTATCCTGTACAGGCTACAATGATAAACACAACTACGTACCTCAAGAATATCACTATCCGAAACAATCTCTTTGAGAATACTGGGTATACAAATGATGGGTATACTTTTGACATATCATTACTTACATCAAATTGTCCTGACACGGCTCACTGTAAGAGCTTAGACGGTGTAAAGATTTACAATAACACTATGAAGTCACCTAATGCACAGGCTTCAATCTTTGTGTATGCCAATCCGACAGCATCTAAAACGAATAATGTGCAGATCATCAACAATATTGTACAAAGTGCAGGTAGCGCTTGGTTACAATTTAATGACTCTGGAGTTCAAAGTAATTACACTGTTAAAAATAACATCCTGTATCAAAACGGAAATAGCAACGCCGTATCTTATACAGGTGGCGCAAGTCAACCAACAGGGTGGACATACACCGGCAACATCATCGCCAACCCACTTCTTGATAGCACTTTCCACCTTCAGGCAGGTTCCCCAGCTATCGATGCAGGAATTGATGTCGGTCTTCCATTTAACGGAACAAAGCCGGATATCGGTGCCTACGAAACAGGTACTGTAACTCCTGGTGATACAGTAGCTCCCTCAACCTCCCTCACAGCCCCAACAACAGGTACAACAGTCCTCGGTACCACACAACAAGTAGCAGCTAATGCTACAGATAATGTAGGTGTCACTAAAGTAGAGTTCTACATAGATGGTACAACTACATTACTAAACTGTACTCCAAACCCAGACACTACATCACCATATCTATGTATCTGGAACACTACAACAGTCTCAAACGGTACCCACACAATTACATCTAAAGCCTATGATGCTGCTGGTAACTCAGCTATCTCATCTGTTGTTAGTGTGAATGTGCAGAATGCTTCAAGTGCAGATACTACTGCTCCAGTCTTTACACCAACAGGGGCACTTTCATCTCCATCAGCAAACCTTTCAGTTCCTGTGGGAACATCATACGACATCATTGCTCACGCAACAGACAATGTAGGAATGGCAAAAGTTGAATTCTATAAAGATGGAGTTCTCATCAATACTCAAACATCAGGTCCTAACTCGGACTTCACTTACTCATGGAATACAATAGGTCTAACTGTAGGTTCTACTCACTCATGGACAGCAAAAGCGTACGATACAGCAAGTCCTGCTAATGTATCAACTACTACAGCTAGAGTGATTACTATTGGAGCTGGAGCAGATACTACACCTCCAACAGCATCTATTACCAATGCAGGAGGATACTACAAAGGCGGTACCCGCATGACTCTCAAAGCTACATCCTCAGATAATGTCGGAGTTACGAAAACTGAATTTTATGTAAATGATGTTAAAAAATGCACAGACACAACATCACCATATACATGCTCATGGTCTATGCCGTCATCAACAACTGTCACTTCATATGTAATCAAAGCTAAAGCATATGATGCAGCAGGGAATGTTGGAACCTCAGCAGATGTGAAGATGACAAATAGGAAGATAGCAGAATTATCTGTGTTAGCTGATGCGGGACCTAATCAAACAATCACACTACCAACTAATTCAGTAACTCTAACTGGTAGTTATTCAACAAACACGTTAACTACAACAACTACCTGGTCTAAAGTCTCAGGCTCAGGTACTATCACTTCTCCAACATCTACAACAACTACAGTTACAGGTCTAACTACTGGAACATCTGTATTTCAGTTTACTGTTGATAATGGGGCTGGTGGTACTGCTAGTGCAACTACTACTATTACTGTTAATCCAGCTTCAACTGGGAGCATTACTTTCCCATCAGCTCTAATATTAAATGGATCACCAGCAGGAAGTACTCTTTCTGGTGGTGTGTCAGTAGAACTTCCAAGTGTCACCAGCACAAATACTATTACTAAAGTTGAATTTTACGAAGGCACAAATCTTATAGGTACAGATAACACATCTGCTCCATATAGTATTTCAACAGGATGGAACACAGCAAGTGTTGCCAATGGCTCCCACACATTCACAGCCAAAGCTTATGATAATCAAGGTAATACAGCCACAACTCCAGCTGTAACTTATACAGTTAGTAACTAAAGCCGATACAACAAAAAGCACCCGAGAGGGTGCTTTTTGTACTTTTGACTTATTTCTTAAATAGGTTTATTCTGTGTGAAAAAAGGAGGAAAATACTATGTCACATTTTAAATATGACCGGATCTTATTTGATCACTATTGTAAACTTGCAAGTGATACCATCGACATTACCCTGAAACCTAAATTCGAAGTTCTTATAGAATACCCTGAAAATCCAGAAAAGGAACCTGAAAAGCAACAAATTGTATTGATTTCTTCGGAAGAGATTATAATTGTTCAGATAGAGAATGATGTAGAGAAAAGAATTTATTGTGGAATAGACAAGAACGAAAGTCTAAGAGAAATTCCTGGAATTCACCGGGGTTGTCCTGGGTATACAGAAAAGATAATGGGAGGCGGGGAATATTTTAAAGTAACTGGTGATTTGTTTATTCAGGAACCTGAACGTATTCTAGCCCCTGATTATATTGTTTTCACATGGGAGGTATTTCGGCAACACAAAACAATTAATTGATTCAAAAAAACCATTGAGAAATTATGCATTTCTCAATGGTTTTTATTTGTAAATAAGCAAAATTTATAGTAACATCAGCACTATTGATTAGCCGTCGTAGCTTAGTGGTAAAGCACTGTCTTGGTAAGACAGAGACCGTGAGTCCGATTCTCACCGACGGCTCAATAAAAAATTCCCTTCTTGAAAAAGAAGGGAACTCAAGTAAAAATAAACTTTAGCACATTTTGGCAAAGTAAGGTGACTTCACATCCTTCATGCGTATTGCTGGTTGGCGCCTTCTTTTTACTAACGCATTGAAATCTTTTAGAATAATTTTTTCAAATCCGTCGACTGTCTTGGAGGCATCTGTTAATTTTTCTAAAAAGAATTTCTCATTAGTCTGTTTAGGTAACTCATAGCTATCTACAAGTTTTCTTGTACAGCCTTTGTGTGTGGCTACCAAATCAATTTGGTGAATCAAATCCTGCTCTGTGAGACAACCTGATTGCATCAAGTGTGCCACAGTACTTTCGAACGACAATGTAGCAATATCACCGTTTATACCCCATAATTTTTTGTATGTTTCCTGTAATGCCCCGATATATTGTGCAATACACTCCGTTTTACAATTAATCATTTCGAGGAAATCCTGCAGTGGTACACCCGCGTAATATGCTTTCCAGTATATCAGCAAGTTTTTTATGTTTACTCCATGACTGGAGCCAACTATCAGGATATATGGGTTTATATCACTGCCGTTTACTTTTATTACACTTCTGCATAAAGGTTTGAAGATTTCTTCTGCCTGTTCTCCAACTTCTTTGTTGGCGGCAGTATAAACGATAATTCCGTTCCGTGTTGCTACTGCAGTATTCAACGTTAATTTTACTGTTTTTGTAAATGAATGATCAGATCCCAAGATCTCATTCATAACACGGTTACTTAAAGTAGATACAGTTGAAAGTAGCAGGGAATTTTCATGCATTTCACCCCTCATGAGATCAAGTGTGTTCACCGCATCAAGTGGTTTTACAGCCACTATGACGTTGTTGAAGTTTTTAAGCGGTGTGTCCCTACTGCCATTCCTCAGATCGTCGTTCCAGTAACTCCTGCGGAAAAGGTACATAGTGTTTTTTGAGTCTTCAAAACTGTTTCCTTGGAAAAGTGCTTTTCCAACATTACCTACGCCGATAATGGCGGTGTTTTGTGTTTGCATAAATGGGTTATTTAATTGTGAAAAATCAAGTTAAAAGAACTAATTAATTTAAAAGAGCCCCAGTGGAGGGCTCTTTTTTATAATTTAGTTTAAGGAGATAGTTTAACTACATTACAAAAGACAGCCCTTCACGGATATTCCATGGGAGACAGAATAGGGGGATGTTCTTTTGTAATTTGTTGACCATATATAGAATGTAACACAGGGGTTTTAGTATTGCAAGAGAATAGTGTGATATTGTATATATTAATCAAGCCACCCTAGCTCAGTTGGTAGAGCACATCATTCGTAATGATGGGGTCCCGAGTTCGATCCTCGGGGGTGGCTCCAAAATTTTGACACATCTTGAACTTTGATGTAGAATGCTTGGGAATTTAAATCTTTAACTTAAAACTTAATAACCGTGGAAAAACGAAAAATCAATGTCATCAAAGGTGGCGGAGCTGCTATTGTAGACTCGGAACATATTAGAATGTTCTCAGATTATATTTATTCATTATTAATAGGAAATGTTACAATTATTTTAGTTTTATCAGCAGTCAAAGGGGTAACACGTCTCCTAGTATCAATTTTCGAAGCCAAAGAAGCAAAGAATGAACACTCAATGAGAGGAAGGCTCCAGGATTTCTATTTGATTCATACAAAAATAATCTTAGACTTATTTCCTGAGAATAAAAGGGTATTGAAATCCTTTGAATCTCTTTTTGGTGAACTTGTAGATCTTGTTTTGTCAAAAGATAAATATGAGAAAGGAAAAATGTATGCCTCAATACTGCAATACGGAGAACTTGCAAGTTCTATGATAGTAAGTCTGTATCTTAAAAGTATCAAGGTTGATAACACACTAGTTGATATTAGAGGCTATATTAAAACAACTACAGCTGAAGGAGAAACATTGATTCATCCTAAATCTCGTACTTTGATTATGAATGGTTTTCCTAAATTATTTAAATTTAAAAAGAAGCCTGAGATTTTAATTACACAAGGATTCATTGCGTGCGATTATGAATCTGGATATAACACGGTCCTATCGTTTGATGGAAGTGATACATCTGCTGCTTTTATTGCCCATAGTATGAAAGCTAATAAAATATTCTTCCTTAAAGATGTATGTGGTATTTGTGTTGGAGATAATATTACACCCCCTAATGATATTTGTAATTTTTACCACAACATGACATACGGTGGATATCTCAGAAAATTTTCAAAGAAGACAAAGTATCCAGTACATCCAGATGCTATTAAAATTTTGAGAGTTAGAAAGATACATACACGTATTTGTTCATTTAATTACCCCCATCTTTATGGAACGGAAATAAAAAGGTAAAAAACATTTTTAATTTATTTAAAAGCCCTGACAAACGTCAGGGTTTATTTTTTGCTATAATAGCGAAATGGCAAGCGATACAGAAGAGATAAAAAAGGAAATAGAAACACTCGAAGCTAACATGATAAGTGCTGATTTCTGGACCGATAAAACTAAAGCCCAAGCGACCATAAAACGCATTGGTGAATTAAAAGAAGAACTCCTGGGAAGTGAGAAATATGATAAAGGCAATGCAATACTTTCGATACTCTCGGGTGCAGGAGGGGATGATGCTGAAGATTTCTCATCAATACTTCTCCGTATGTACCTTAAATATATTGAGAAAAGTGGCTGGCAATATAGCCTAATACATGAGAACAAGAATGACGTCGGTGGTTATAGGAATGTTTCTATTGAAGTTATAGGTAAAAATGCATATGGAACTCTGAAGAATGAATCCGGAGTGCATCGACTTGTGCGCATATCACCATTTAATGCGAAATCCCTTCGTCATACTTCCTTTTCTCTTGTAGAAGTTATTCCAAAATTTGAAAAGAGTAGTTCTGCAATAGAAATTCCTCCTGAAGATATGAAAATAGAGTTCTCAAAGTCCGGAGGTCCAGGAGGGCAGAATGTAAACAAGCGTGAGACAGCTGTTCGCATTGTGCATTTGCCGACCAATCTATCTGTGCATGTTACGACAGAGCGCTCACAAGAACAAAATCGAGAAAAAGCCTTAGAAATACTAAAAGGTAAGCTCTATAAGAAGCGCGAAGATGATGAAGCCAGAATAAAGAATGGAATGTCAGCCACAAAGACTACAGAAATCGAATGGGGAAGCCAAATTAGGTCTTATGTCCTCCATCCGTATAAACAAATCAAAGATCATAGGACTGGAGTTGAGGTTCATGATGTTGACGGAGTGCTTGAAGATGGTGATCTTAAAGAATTTATTGAAGCCGAAGCCAATTTGTGATACTCTTAGTATATTGATGATCTATTTCAACAACGTTACAAAACAATATAAAGATAATATGTCACTTGATGACGTGACTCTTTCTATCGCAGCTGGTGAGTTTGTTTCTGTTGTGGGTCACTCTGGAGCTGGTAAGACGACCCTGACGAAACTTATCCTAGCCGAGGAATCTCCGACAGACGGAACTATATTTTTCGAGTCTACTGACATTCATAAGCTTTCAAATAAAGAGCTGACAAATTTTCGTCGCAAGGTTGGAGTCGTTTTTCAGGATTTCCGCCTCCTTTCGAATAAAACTGCTTATGAAAATATAGCTTTTGCTATGGAAGCCACAGGTAAAGACGATAAAGAGATTGCGGAAGATGTGCCCCACGTCCTTGAGCTTGTAGATTTGACCAACCGTGCCCTCCATTTCCCCAATCAACTCTCAGGTGGTGAGAAGCAACGCCTAGCCATTGCTCGCGCTATTATTACCCAACCTGAACTAATCATTGCCGATGAGCCGACGGGTAACCTAGACCCAGTAAATACAAATGAAGTTATAAATATATTGAAAAAAATCAACGATTTAGGCACTACTGTGATACTTACTACTCATAATCGTACAGTTATAGACCAAATAAAGAAGAGAGTTATCACTCTGGAGAACGGACGTGTTATCCGCGATGATAAAGATGGTAAGTATATGATATAATGCCTTTATGTTTTTGATCCACGCTAAAAGAATTATACGTTCCGGGTATCGCAACTTTATGCGTAGTGGTTTCACCTCCTTAGCATCCATACTTATGATGGTGATAACTCTTTTTGTTATCACCAGTCTTATTTTTGTTAAAGCTACACTTACTTCATCACTTGAAGATATTAAAAATAAAGTTGATGTGACTGTATACTTTGTCCCAGGTGCCGATGAAGCTGCCATTACAAACATACAATCTGCATTAGCTAAACTTCCTGAAGTCAAAGAGGTGACCTATACTTCATCTGATGAAGCCATTGCCTCCTTTAAAGAAAAGCATGCCAATGACTATCTTACACTCCAGGCTCTTGATGAGTTGAATGATAATCCTCTAGGAGCATCACTAAATGTAAAAGCCAAAGACCCTTCTCAGTACGAAAGTATTTCTAAATACTTTGATTCCGATAATGCTCTTGCAAAAGGAGCTCTGACTATTATAGATAAGATAGACTACCACCAGAATAAAGTTGTCATCGATAGACTAAGCGCTATTATCAATGGTGCAGAGAGACTTGGCTTTGCTGTTTCACTTATCCTTATTCTCATTTCGATCATCATTACTTTCTCAACTATTCGCCTTATCATATATATGTCTCGAGAGGAGATCGGTGTCATGAGACTTGTCGGTGCAGGACCAAAATATATCCAAGGACCATTTATAGTGTCTGGAGTCCTTGTTGGTATTACAGCGAGTATCATAACGATACTATTATTTATACCTATATCTATCTGGCTCGGTAATCAAATCACAGACTTTGTAGGTATCAATCTATTTACATACTTTAAATCAAATTTCTTTCAGCTATTTATTATTATGCTTGGTTCTGGAGTTTTCCTTGGAGGAATATCTAGTGCTTTTGCTATTGCCCGCTATCTCCGAAAGTAATTTATGAAGAAGATTGTCCCAGACAAAAAGATCAAGTCATGTAAATATATTTTTGTCATCGGTGGGGTCATCTCTGGTGTAGGAAAAGGAGTCGCTGCTTCTTCTATTGCTCGTATCTTGAAAGACAGAGGCCAGAATGTAACAGCGATAAAGATTGACCCATATATAAATATTGATGCAGGTACTATGAACCCGACTGAGCACGGGGAAGTCTTTGTGCTCGATGACGGCGATGAATGCGATCAGGATATGGGTAATTACGAAAGATTCCTTGATATTGACCTTACCCGCATAAATTACATGACGACTGGCCGAGTCTACCAAACAGTCATAGAGAAAGAACGCAATCTAGAATACGAAGGCAAGTGCGTCGAAGTTGTGCCTCATATACCACTTGAAGTTATTCGTCGCATAGAGCAGGCTCGCGATAATGCCAAAGCTGATGTAGTGGTAATAGAGATAGGTGGCACAGTGGGTGAGTATCAGAATATGCTTTTCCTCGAAGCTGCTCGTATGATGAAGATCAAGCACCAGAGAGATGTATTCTTCGTCATGGTTTCTTATTTACCTGTACCATCAAAAATTGGCGAGATGAAAACAAAGCCTACTCAATACGCTGTCCGTACTCTCAATGCCTCAGGTATCCAGCCAGATATAATTATTGCTCGCTCTAATCAACCACTCGACGATAGACGCAAAGAGAAGCTTTCTATGTTCTGTAACATTTCTCCAGAGAATGTCATATCTGCGCCTGATGTCGATAGTATTTACGATATACCTATAAATTTTGAGAAAGAAGGATTAGGCGACATGATTTGTGATGTTGTCGATATGAAATGCGGTCCTGCGGATAGCGCTGGTTCCCGAGCATGGAAGAATTTTGCTAAGAAAAGTCATAATGGAAAGCAAAAAGTAAATATTGCTGTGATCGGTAAATATTTTAGCACTGGCGACTTCACTCTCTCTGACTCATATCTATCTGTAATTGAAGCGATTAAATATTCTGCATATGCAGTTGATCGTAAGCCTGTGCTTACCTGGCTCTCATCTCTTGATTTTGAAAAGGACCCAAAGAAAGTCAAAGAACTTTCTAAATATGATGGAATAATTGTTCCTGGTGGATTTGGAGCTCGAGGCGTGGAAGGTAAAATCAAAGCTATACAGTATGCCCGTACTCACAATATTCCTTACTTTGGACTTTGCTATGGCATGCAACTTATGGTCATCGAATACGCTCGCAATGTATTGGGTATGAAAGATGCAAATACTCGTGAGATAAATCCGAGCTCTAAGAATCTTATCATTGATGTTATGGAAGATCAGAAAGAAAAAATTGCTACTAAAAAGTTGGGAGGCAGTATGAGACTAGGAGCCTTCAAGGCAAATCTTAAAAAGGGAAGTGTGGCAGCGAATGCTTATAAGGCCACTACTATATCCGAGCGTCATCGCCACCGCTATGAAGTGAACAATGCTTACAGACCACAATTAGAAAAGGCTGGGTTGGTATTCTCTGGTACATCACCTGACGGTAACTTGGCTGAAATTGCTGAGCTTCCAGCCTCAAAGCATAAATTCTTCCTCGGTACTCAATTCCACCCAGAGTTCAAAGCGCGACCCCTATCTCCTCATCCACTCTTCACGGCATTTATAAAAGCGTGTATTAAGAAGAAATAAAACCGCATTATGCGGTTTTATTTTAATAATTTCGATATGTTTTCAATGGGCTAAACCCTTAGTTTTTAATTTTGACATTTGTAATATTTAGTGGTAATGTATTTACAACTAAAATCTTTTACCATGGATGAAATAATTAATGTTATTTACGAAAAAATAAAGGTTTCGCTGGCCTTACAAAAAGAAATTGAGGATATT
The DNA here is from genome assembly GCA_964631935.1 of uncultured Candidatus Saccharibacteria bacterium. Lineage (GTDB taxonomy): Bacteria > Patescibacteriota > Minisyncoccia > Phycocordibacterales > UBA9973 > UBA8515. Next base: position 99,604 of record CAZWAV010000002.1, on the reverse strand, counting down.
GTTAAACCAATCAAACAAGATCCGAATTTCCACAAGATCGCGGCGGAGATTATACCAAACCATTTTCGGACAGGACCTCACGGGTATCAATTCCTGCTTTATCTTTTAGGAGAAAAGAAAGCGAAGGAGTTGCACATCCATGATCCTGAAATTGATTCAATGAGGAATGGTGGTGGAATATAATAAAAAAATTCAAATTAAGATGCCGAACAAACTCGGCATTTTTATTTTAATAGATCATTTATTTTATTTTCCAATTCTTTTTCGTTTGTAAACATGTAGGATTTAATCCCTACACTTTCAGATACATCTAGATTTTTCTGTTGATCATCGAAATATATACAATCCTCTGGATTGAGATTGTTTTCAGATAAAACAAGTTCCCAAGCTTTTTTGTCTGGCTTCACAAATCCTGTCTGCCAAGAGAAATAAACCTTATCTACGGCTTCATGAATCCATGGATAGTGTCCATAATACTCTGCTCTCTCTTTAAAATTATTTGAAAGGATAAAAACTTTAACTCCTTTCTCTCGTAGTGATGTCGAAAAGGCAATCATCTGCTTGGATGGTATTTCAGCTTTGAACCAATAATCCCAGAATTCTGATTCCGAGAGGTTTACATTCCATTCATCAAGAACAGGTTTCCAATAACTAAATGCCGGTTCTGCGCCTGGCTTCCTTACTTCTTCCATTATCTTGGAAAGTTTTGGTAAAAATACTGAAGTTGGAATATTAAAATCCTTCTCAAATCTATCACTGAGTTTTGGGCTTTGTAAGAATATTCCGTTTAAATCGAAGATAGCTGCTTTAAACATAAGGCCAGTATAGCAAAATCTCTGTTTTGTGGTAATATATCGAAGTTACATTGCCGACTCGTCTAATGGTAGGACACATCCCTCTGGAGGATGGTATTGGGGTTCGAGTCCCTGGTCGGCAGCTAATTTGCTATAATTTAACTATATGGAAAAGATGAACTTTAGAGATGTTAAAGATAGCCTTATTAATGATAAGAATTTTGCAGAAAACAAGAAAGAGACGGAAGCAAATTGGCAACAATATGACAGGTCTATATTTGAGTTTGGTAATACCTTTCAAAAAACCTTACCGCAAGAATATGTTGGAAAATTAGATAAAAAAATATTTACTACCGTAAAAGAATATGGTATTGCTTTTAAAAATTACATAGAAGAAACTCTCAAGAAAAATAATACTAATGCTAGGACTGCTATCGAATTTGGGGGACCAGGATCTAATCTCTTCGCTGGATTTTCGGAAGGATTTTTTAAAAAGACTGTTGGTATTTGTCTTGATGATGTTAGAGATGCTCACGAGAAAAGATTCGATCAAACTCATGGCCACTCCGTTGTCCCAGGCGACTTGTTTGATGTTAAAAATGAGGAATTTCTTAAAAAGATATTTCAATCTGTAAATAGTGAAAAGACTGATTTAATTATCTCTCGCATGATGGGCCCACTTCAAGATTTATCAAAGCACCCATTAGTTCTCGATAGAGTTATGAGAAAGTGGTACAGCATGCTTAATAAAAATGGTATTATTTTTGCACAATTTGAATTTTTCAAACAACATAGCCCTGTTGAAGAAGCTAAATATCAAGAAGAAATTAATCCACCGTTTGAAATGGAGACAGAAAAAGAAGTAAAAGAGTGGGTTGATGCCATCCGTAAAAAATTTCCAAAAGAAATTGAAATTCAACTAGGTAGAGGAGTCATGAGACTACATAAAAAAGATAAGGCCCCAGAAGAGTTACCATCAATAAAAGAATTATTTTCTTAATCAATAAAACCATGAAGTTTGATAAAAAAACAATAGATGCACTACGATGGATTGTAGGTATTTTTAATAAATATGATATTCCATACAGAATAGGAGGAGGGTTTGGAGCTAAATTGTATGGCTCACCAAGACCTCTCAATGATATTGATTTTGGAATACAAGATAAATATCTTACAAAGATTATTCCTGATATTGAACAATATATAACCTGGGGTCCAGCTAGGTGGCAGGATGGTAAATGGGATTGCCAACTTATTACTTTAAATTACAATGGCCAAGAAATTGATATTAGCGGAACTGATACTAAGAAAATTAGCAATAAGGAAAGAACTAAGTGGATTTCTCGTACCGATTTTCCTTATAATACTTTAGATATGAATGTGGAAGGGATTGATATAAAAGTTATGCACCCAAAAGAATTAATGGAATACAAAAACGAATTAGATGGAGATCATCAGTTAGTTGATATTAAAGCAATTGAAGATTATTTGAACCAAGCTTAAATTTAAGGTACAATCAGACCTATGAATGAAGAACCAATAAAGTACAGACCAAAACATTTAACTGTTGATGATATTAAAAGTGGGTGCATTACTCTATATGGAGATAATGATGAAGAGACAAAGCTCTGCATGATACAAGAAGAATTCCGTCAGGGAATAGACATGATCAGTCTCTATACTCCATCAGTCACTTTCTATGGAGGAGCACGATTTGAGGAGTCTCATCCATCATACAAGCAGGCTCAGGCCCTCGCACACCGTATTTCCAAGGAATTGGGCTATATCATCCTATCTGGTGGCGGAGGTGGCATCATGGAGGCTGTGAGCCGTGGGGCACACGATGCAGGAGGCAAGTCAGTCGGTCTTACTATAAGGCTTCCAAACGAGCAAATGACGAACAAATATGTCACTGATGTCATACCTTTTTATTTCTTCTTTGCTCGACAAGTATCTATGTCATACATGACAGAAGTTTGTATTTTCTGCCCTGGAGGTTTCGGCACATTAAATGAACTCTTTGAAATGCTTACTCTTCAGCAGACAGGCAAGCTAGGCCGGATTCCAATAATACTTCTCGGGGTAGATTTCTGGACACCACTACAGGGCTTTATAAAAAGTGTCTTGCAAGAAAAGTACAATACAATTAGCCCAGAAGATTCTCATATGTATACAATCACAGATAATGAAGATGAAATACTTAAAATAATTTCTGAAAGTAAACTTCGTGATGGTAAAGATGCGTTGGCGTAGCATTCGAAATAATATTTAATTTTGATAGAATAGTATTGTATTTAAATTTATGCAATCAAACAAAGGAGTAGTAGGTGCGGTAATACTGTTTCTTGTCGCTATCCTTGCTGGAGGTGGATTTCTGTATTTGAAGAAGCATAATTTTGACGCCGGAGAAATGAAGTTCTTCTCCATCTTTGATAAAAAGCTTACATTAGATTTTTCTAATAAGGCTCCAGTTGTCCAAGCTGATTTACCAAAAGTTGAAGCTGGTCCTGATGTGTTAATAAAGTATCCAAAGACTTCCGTTGAGTTAAAAGGTCAAGCGATTGCCACAGATGGGGGATCTCTAACTTATGCTTGGTATAAGTTATCCGGAGGTATAGCTAATCTATCTTCACCATTTTCAAATACAACTACTGTTACTGGACTTCGAAGAGGTAAATATCTATTCCGTCTCATTGCGACCGACAGTAAAGGTGTAAGATCTTCAGATGAAGTAACCATAACAATGGAAGGCGGGCCAGCCCCTGTTGTTGCAAAAGCAAAGAAGAAATCACCACCTAAGGTCGCCACAAGCCAACCAACAACTCAAGGTCAAGTACAAAACCAACCTGTTTATACGGAGCCGTCTTATGTGCCACCTGATAATTCCGGATCAACACAAAATGTTCCTCCAGTTGCTAATGCAGGACCAGATCATAATATAACTTTACCTGAATCATCTGTAGTCTTGTATGGCAGTGGTAATGATACAGATGGATCTATAACTTCGTATTCTTGGGTTCAGGTAGAGGGTGGTGCAGCCAATATAACTTCACCATCACAATCTACTACAAATGTTAGCGGGTTTTCAGCAGGTACGTATAGATTTCAACTTTCTGTCACTGATGATAGTGGTGCGACTGATACCGATACTGTTGTAGTTTCTGTGACTAGCGGAGCAAGCCAGATAAACCTTTCTCCTTCGGCTGATGCTGGGTCTGATCAATTTGTCGTCCTACCGAATTCTTCTGCTACTCTCACAGGGCTTGGTGCTGATCCTGATGGTTCTATCGTTTCATTCTCTTGGGTCAAGATCGACGGAGGACCGGCAACTATAACTTCGCCATCGTCTGACACAACAACAGTTACAGATCTTACAGAAGGTGCATATACATTTGAGCTTACTGTTACTGACGACAAAGGAGCGACTGATAGTAGTACTGTCGCAGTAAATGTAGGAACTGAATAGTATTCTGCTATAATCATCAAATGGCATATACCCAAGGTAAGAATTCAGTAATAGCAGCACTTCTAGGAAATACTTTCGTAACAATAACTAAAGCTATTATATTTTTCACGACAGGTTCAGCGAGTATGTTTGCTGAGAGTGTGCACAGCTTTGCTGATACACTAAATCAATCTCTATTGTTCATAGGTCTTAAACGCTCCAAAAAACCCGCAGACCATATCCACGGCTATGGATATGGGATAGAAAGATTTTTCTGGTCCCTGATATCTGCATGTGGAATATTTTTTATTGGATCAGGAATTACTATATATCATTCCATAGATTCTCTTATCCATAGAGGGGATGTCATGCACTCTTTTAGCTCTATGACTATCGGGGTGTTACTCCTTGCTCTAGTTATAGAAGGAACTACTCTCTGGTTTGCGATAAGAGAACTGAAGAAAGGTGAGAAATTCTCTAGAGCCATGCTTAAAGAAGCAGACCCAGTGCTACTTGCTATTATCTATGAAGATGGAGCTGCGGTGCTCGGTGTTGTTATTGCTCTTGTTGCTCAATGGCTTACTTATCTTACTGGAGATATTACTTATGATGCAGTAGGAGGAATAATTGTTGGTTTGATATTAGGATTTTTGGCTATTGTTTTAATAATGAAAAACCATCAATACATAATAGGTAAACCACTACCAGAAGAAATAAAACAAGAAATCTTAGAACTGTTTGAAAAGGATCCTTGCATAGAACATATCGTTGAATTTAAATCTGTGGCAGTGGATATAGGGAAGTATAGAATATTTGCCACTGTAGAGTGGAATGGCTCTCCTCTTTATGAAGAGATATATGAAGCAGGGGACTTGAAGGAAGAGTTCGATAACATAAAAGATGATTTCAAAGAATTTGCTAAACTTATATTTAAAACTACAGACCGTATACCGCGCCTAGTAGGTAATCATATAAATACTATAGAGAAAAATATTATAGAAAAATTCCCTCAGATAGCCTATGTAGACATTGAGATAAATTAAAAATAATTTTATGGAAATCGAATCAGATAAAACAAAACATGTAGACTCAAAATTAATCAGAAGAGTAAGAATTCTCGTGGCTATTCTCATTGTCATGACTGGAATACTTATATATGAAGTTTATATAAGTCGTATACCTGCTATGTTATTGATTCTAGGTATTGTTTCGGGTGTTGCTATTGGATTTATTGCTGGACGGATGTTTTCTATAGAGTGGCACGTAGAGAAAAGAAAAGTTATTGGAAGGCTTGATCGTTTAGGTATTGTTGTACTTGTTTTATATATAGCTTTCTCTATTGCCCGTCACTTTATATTTGAATATTGGTTAAAGGGTGCTGTTCTCTCTGCTTTTACTATAAGCTTTGTAGAAGGTGCCATGCTTGGGCGTATTCTCAGTATGCGATTAAACATCAAGAGGGTCCTTGTTGATCAAGGCAAAATCTAAGTTTGCTATTTATAAATCTGGTATAATAGACTTATGACAAGATTTGCCAAAAAACTAGTATTTTTTATCATAATCATCATTCTGTTAATAGGAGCTTTTTTCTATTTCAGAAAAACTCCAACAGTAAACAATAATTCTGACCAATCTACAAATGTAACCACTTCTTCTATAAAAGGTTGCTATGTGGCAAAGCTTTCAAAAGATGTGTATGTCCTTAGTATTGATTCACAAACTAATGAAAGTGTATCTGGAATGCTAGCTTACAATAATTTCGAAAAGGATAGTTCGTCGGGGACATTTAAGGGGACATTCATAGATGATATTCTTGTAGCAGACTACTTATTCCAATCCGAAGGTATGGATTCAAATAGACAAGTAGTGTTCAAAAAAGTAGGCGACAGTTTTGTCCAAGGTTTTGGACCCACAAAAATAATAGACAACAAAGAAGTAATTGACAATGCATCTATTTCTTATGATCCGAAATCAACGTTTATAAAATCAGATAATTGTTCGGAAAATTTTAAGGATTCTAATAATACTTTTACTTTTGACTATAATCCATTATGGAAAATCATAGAAGGTAATAAAATCCCTAGTATTGACTGGAGGGTAAATACAAAAGACAAAGGACTACTCCTTGCTCAGGTTATTGCCCCAAAAGCATATTTGCCGAAGACAAATTTTGGAGATGCGAAATTTACGGTAGGTAGATCAACTGATGCTAAAGTTATAAAAAGCTGTACTAATATAGACACAATAAATAATGAATTTAATTCTAAAAGCTTAACAACAATAGGTGGCTATCCTTTTAGTAAATTTACTTCTAATGGTGCTGGAGCGGGCAATTTCTATGAAACCACAAGCTACAGAGGAATAGTAGATGGTGACTGTTATGCAATAGAATATACAATCCACTCGACAAACATTGGTAATTATTCGCCAGATCAAGGGATCAAAGAGTTTGATAAAAATAAAATTCAAAGCGAGCTTGAAAGAATAATCAGAAGCTTCAAATTTCTTATAAATAGCAATTAATTTTTATGGATAATAATCTTAATGTTTTAACACACGAAGAACCACATAAAGATAACGTTAAGTCAGGCAAGAAGCTTAACTGGCTAAGAGCTTCTGTTCTTGGCGCCAATGATGGTATTGTCTCCGTGGCTTCTATCCTTGTCGGTGTTGCAGGTGCTTCAAACTCTCTAAACTTTATCTTAACAGCTGGTGTCGCTGGTCTTGTAGCTGGAGCATTATCTATGGGAGTAGGTGAGTATGTCTCTGTCAGCACACAAAGGGATACTGAAAAGGCACTACTTGAAAAAGAGAGAAGAGAGCTTATTGAAAGCCCAGAGCAAGAGTTGCAGGAACTCGTCACAATATATGAAGGCAAGGGATTATCTAATCAAACAGCCAAATTAGTTGCCGATGAATTAACCAAAAAAGATGCTTTCGCTGCTCACGTTGATGCAGAGCTCGGTATTAATCCAGAAAATCTCACAGATCCTTGGCATGCAGCATTTGCATCTACATTATCTTTTTTCTGTGGGGCTATTATTCCGGTCATTATGATTATTTTACCTCCTGCATCAATGCGTATACCGGTAACATTTGGTGGAGTATTAGTCGCTCTTATCATTACTGGAGGCCTTAGCGCTCATGCTGGGGGAGCTAGTAAGACAAAAGCTATAATAAGAGTAGTGGGTGGAGGAATACTTGCCATGATTGTGACTTTCGGTATTGGTAAATTGTTTGGAGTTGTAGGAATATAAAAACCCTCTCATTATGAGAGGGTTTTTATATTCGGCTTATTCCTTTAGTTTACCGTTGCTTATAATGCTGTCGTAGTGAATGTTCCTTCACTTGACGTTGTTTTATTACTTGAACCATCAGAAGACACTACGATAAAGTGATAGAGAGTGTTTGCTGAAAGACCAGTAATGTTTAATGAATGTGATGCTACTAAATTTGCATCGGAAACAGAAGTTGCTGTATTTACGTCAACAGGTGTAACTGTAGAGTAGAATACTTTTCCAGTTGCGAGCTCGTTAGTAGTCCATGAGATTGTGCTTGTAGAGTTACCAATTTGTATACCCATATTACTGATAACCGGTGCTGTTGTATCAACAGGATTTTGAGGTTTTGCATTAATAGTGATTGTAGAAGTTGTTTTTTTACCTGCGTTATTTTCTGCAGTAAATGTAGCTGTATAAGTTCCTGGTCCACTATAAACGTGTGTGAATGTTGAACTCTGAACAAATGGTTGCCCTGACCAGAAAGACCGAGACATCATTGAAGGAACAGAATCTCCCCAGTCTGCACTGTATGACAATGTTCCATTTTTAGGATCATATGCATTTACGGTTACTGTGGCTGTATCTCCGGCTGTAATTTCTGTGTTACCAGTAACACTTGTAATAACTGGAGTACTATTGTCTGAGAGGCCTACTGTAGTAAAAGATGTCTCAGAAGACAAAGTCTTACCAGCACTATTCTCTGATCCAACAATTACGTAATATTTAGTACCAGGTTGTAGTTTATTTAGATTGATTCTGTGATTTAGAACCTTTTTGTTATGACCTATTACTTTTGGGTCGATAGATGTATTAACTGGTGATGTTGTGCTATACCAGATAAAACTATTAGAGCGGATATCAGTTGTCCAAGTTATTGTAGCGTGACGTGGATTCTTAGAAACGGCTGTTAGGTTACTTATTACTGGAGCTTGTGTAACTGATGATACTCCTACGTGTACGGTTGTTGATGATGTTGCTTTCTCACCAGCACTGTTGCTTACAGTAAATGTGATGTTGTATTTACCTGCATTTGCGTAAGTATGACTAAATGTCGATGTCTGAACAAATGATGGTGCCATACGTGCTGTCGGGTTAGACGATTCATCACCCCAGTTGACAGAGTAGCTAAGTGATCCGTTTTGTGGATCTGTCGCTTTTACAGACCATGTGCCTGTCTCACCAACCTTAAGAACTGTCGGAGCAGTGATACCTGATATGTTTGGTGTAGTTGTACTTACAGCAAGATTTGCGTTTACATTCTTGTTACCAAAAAATCCAGTCAATTTACTCCACGCAGAGCGAGAATCATCACCTTTTTCTGATTCTATTTCATTGCGATTTTCTATTTTGATACCCCCATTTTTCTCTCCCTTGTCTTTATTGTTATCAGCAAAACTTACAAGTGGCATAGACATAATAGTCATTAGCATAAGTGAGCTTGCGATAAATGGTTTTAAATTTTTCATAATTTTTATATATTATTAATCTTATAATGTTTCATAGTTTGACGTTAAAAATCACACTATGCGACCTCACATTGGAGTAGACGCTCGATGTAGAGCTACTCTTACATAGACATTGATCTAATTTTGTTGTATTTTAGGTTAGGGCTACAAGTAAGAAATTGCTTACTTGTACGTCTTACCACATGAAAGACGATATTACTTACAATTTTGAAAAGATATATGCCAATGAATCAGATGGAATATTTCGCTTCTGTTTAGTGCGCGTCTCTGACCGAGAACAGGCCTTGGATATAACCCAGGAAACATTTCTTCGTCTATGGCAGAGCTTAAACAAAAAAGATCCTATACTGAACAATAAAGCATTCCTTTTTACTATAGCTCGTAGGCTCATTATTGACTGGTACCGTAAGAAAAAGAGCCTTTCTTTAGATAATATGTTATGGGGTGATGAAAGCTCTGAAAAAGACCTAATTGATGAGAAGACTACAGAAAATCTTGAAGCTAAACCAGAAGGTAGGTATCTTCTAGATAAAATAAACGAGCTTGATTATAACCATCGTGAACCTATATATCTACGCTTTGTTGAAGATTTGTCACCCCAAGAAATAGGTAAAATTTTAGGTATATCTGCTAATGCTGCCTCGGTGCGTATTAATAGAGCACTCTTGGAATTGCGGAAAATAACAGGATATAATAATGATACAGATGAATAATATGAAAGATGAAAAATTACAATCTAGCATCGAAGAAATCAAAAAAATAAAGATGACTTCTGATGAGAAAAACAGTATGCTTACTAGCATACTTAATTCTGATATGTCACTCAAGAAATCTTTACAGAGCCCATGGATGAACTACTCATTTATCTCAAGAGTTTATAAAAGTAAATTTGTCTACTACGGAGCAGTTGTATGTCTTATAGTGCTTATTGGTGGAAGGGAGGTAGTATTTGCATCAGAAACTAGTCTTCCTGGTAATGCCCTGTATCCTATTAAAGTAAATATTATTGAGCCTATTGGTTCCGTGTTTAAATTCTCTACGGAAGCGAAAGCTGAATATGAGAGCAGTCTTGCCACAAAACGCCTTGTTGAAGCTGAAGCACTAGCTTCTGAAGATAAACTCGATGCTTCTAAGGAAAAAGAACTAAACAATCTTTTATCTAAACATACCAGAGCTTTAGATAAAAATTTAAATAAACTTAAAGAAGATAAATCATCCGATGATAAAGTAGATGATATTGTTGTAAATTTCCAAGCGGGCATGAATGCACATGCTAGTGTTTTAGATGTTATTGATACAAATGAAAATACTACAGATGATAATGAAAAAATATCAAATAATGCCAGATCAAGCGGAAGCAAGATTAGAGGTTCTATCAATAGTAAAGATGAGAATAAACAAGAGAAATACAAAAAGAGAAAAGAAATTGTTAAACACTTAATCGATTCAACAGCTAAAGATTTAGAAGATACAAATGTTGATACATCGAAAGTTAGGCAGACTATAATTAATGATACACATAAGACTTTAGATAAAGCTAAGAAGCTTTTAGATGATACCAATAAAGAAAATAAAGATTTCAATTCAAATGATGATTATTCTGCATTGTTAGATTCTGAAAGTTCAGCCAAAGAGGCTAACATATTCTTGAAAGCCGGATTAAAATTAAAAGAGAGAAATAACCGAAAAATAGAAAGCTTTCAAAAAGATAACAGCGAAGATTCAAAAAAAGAAAGCAAAGATTCTTCTCTAGAATCAGGAATAAAGCTTGATTTATAATAGCTGTTTCCTAATGGGTATTGTTGTGTTACTATTTTATATATGGGAAATAAATCAAAAGTTATCATTCTAGTGTTGGCGCTTATAATTATCGGCCTTTGTGGCATTCTTCTTAAAAAGAACACACAAGAGCCTGTGACAGTAGATACTCCTAAAGAAGAAGATGTTCAAAATACACCAATATCAACGACACAAGAACCACCAACAGAGGAGAGTATAAAAGAAGAAAACTTCACAGGAACCAAGTCTATCATCAAAGGCTCTTCTGTTTTGGCAAATGCTGCACGTCTATATATGGATCAGACCCTTGCTTCGTTTAAGCAATCTGCTGATCAAGATGTCCCAGATATGCGTGCGAAATTCGGCACTGATTCTCCTACGGCTAAATATGAAATTGATTTAAAGGCAACATATATAAAAGGAGACAAGACAGAATCTATAATAATAGATAATTATGTTTATACCGGTGGAGCAAATGGCGATGACTCGTACAAAGTTTTCACTGCTTCAAAATCAACAGGAAAAATATTATCTCTAAGTGATATTATTCTCTCGACAAAGCACGATGCATTTGTAGCTTACATGAAAAAGGCTCTTGCAAACTGGCGTCCAGAAGGAGGTAAATATTCCGTAGTTTTTCCAGAAGAAGTCGGAGCTTTGACATTTGACTCATTTTCAAACTTTTCTCTCAGTAGTAAAAATTTAATAATTTATTTTGATAAATTTGCCATCGGGCCGGGCGTCTTAGGTGCTGTAGCTTTTCCTGTACCGCTATCAAAAATTCAAGGTTTTCTAGTGCCCGGGTATTAAAACAATAAAAATATACAAGTGTTCTACTAGAAGTAGCTTGTCGCTTCTCCTTTAAGTGCGTGAGATAGGGCGATCTCAGTAAATTTTGTGTGTAAGTTACTAGGCGCCAAAACGTCTACTATTGTATAAGGTCGCATTGTGTAATATTAAACTTTACACATAAAAATTTAACAGATAATAATAAAAATAATTTATGAATAAAAACGTAATTATCGGATTACTAGGTTTAGTCGTTTTAGTTGGAATTGGATTTTATATTTCAAGTAATAATAAAGAAGTAGTAACTCCAATCGACAACAGTTCTACAAATATAACAGTGACACCTACTATAACTACACCCACAACTACTCAAAAAGCAGATGCTCCTGTAGTGCAAACAAGTCTCGAAAATGGAACTTCAGTTTCAACAGCAAGCGTAAATGGCCATGTAAAACCAAATGGTGCATCTACTACTTACTGGTTTGAATACGGATCAACAACAGCGTTAGGAAATAGGACCACAGCACAAGCTATTGGTTCTGGATTTTATTCCACCCCTACCCCAGGATTTATAACGGGTTTAAAAGCGAACACTCTTTACTACTTTAGATTAAGTGCAAAGAACCAGTTCGGTACGGTTAATGGCGAAACTTATAGTTTCCAGACAAATAATAATCCTGCACCTAAGGGGGTAGCGCCGATATCTGGTACAAATAAAGCTACAAGTGTCGACAGCACATCAGTTGTTTTAAATGGACAAGTTAATCCAAATGGTGCACCTACAAACTACTGGTTTGAATATGGAAGAGATACTAACTTTGGTTATGTCACAGATTTCAAATCAACTAATTCTGGATCATCACTTATATCAGTGCCGACACCAGTCTCTGGGCTTGAACCACTTACTAAATTCTACTTCCGTATAAATGCACAGAATCAATATGGTACAGTAAATGGTACAACTATGAGCTTTACAACTATTGGGCCAGCCGTATCAAGTAAGCCAACAGTACAGACATCTGGAGCAACAAATGTAAGTGCAACTGATGCAACATTTGTTGGAAATATAAACCCAAATGGATCTGAGACGACTTACTGGTTTGAGTATAGTAATGATTCATTGTTAAACAATCTTATAGGTAGCGGTACTCCAAAAGGGACACTTGCGTCAAGTACCAACTCACAAGTTGTAAAGATTAATGTAAATGGATTAGGTTCAAATACAAAGTATTACTATCATCTAGTTGCTAGAAATCAAAATGGAACTGTCTATGGAGACGCTGTTTCATTTACAACAAAGAAATAATTAAAAAGACTCTATCATTAAAAAATACCTTCTATGAAGGTATTTTTTAATACCTCTTTCTATTTAAGTAAAAACAGTGTAAAGTAGAAGTCTATATGGCTCACGGGGAAGTTGTTATACGCTTTGAAAAGCTTTCATTTGAATATGGGCACAATAAACACATTTTGGATAATGTGGATTTTTCTATACGACGTGGAATGAAGGTTACTATTATGGGTCAGAACGGCGCTGGGAAGAGTACAATATTCTCTTTGATTACTGGTGCAAATCAGCCAGAAGAAGGCCAAGTTCACCTTGCGCAACGCACAACCATAGCCCTCTCTCGCCAAGTAATACCTCGCGATGAACTTGATCTAACTGTACGGGCATTCTTTGAAAAATGTTTTAAAGACAAAGTGTACGACATTGATCCTCGGATTGATGATGTTCTTGAAATTGTTAATCTAAAAGGCCACGAAAAAGTCCATGATCGAATAGTGAAATCATTCTCAGGTGGCCAACAAGCACGTCTTCTTCTTGCTTCTGCTCTTATCCAAGAGCCAGATATATTGCTTTTAGATGAACCAACGAATAATCTAGATAAAGCTGGTATTGCTCACTTGACTGATTTCTTGGTTAAATACAAAAAGACTGTTATTGTTATTTCTCACGATGCAGTATTTCTAAACGCATTCACCGATGCCGTGCTTTATCTAGATGTTTATACTCGCAAGATTGAGCAATATGTAGGTAACTATACAGATGTGCGTGATCAAATCGCTGTACGTATGGATCGTGAGAATCGTAAAAATGCACTTCTTTCTAAAGAGATTCAAGCCAAGAAAGATCAAGCCAACGCTTTTGCTATGAAAGGAGGAAATCTACGTGCTGTTGCTAAGCGCATGCGTGAACTCGCAGAAGATTTAGAAGAAGAGAAAGTAGACGTAAGAAAAGAAGATAAAACTATTCGCCCATTTACGATCCCGGTTCAGCCGGATATAAATGGTGATATTGTTGAGTTGTCTTCTGTTACTATCCTAAAAAGTGGTAAACCAAAAAAGAAAAAGGTTAATATAAAATTACGCAAGAATAAACATTTATTACTCTCTGGTCCGAATGGAATAGGTAAGAGTACTTTACTTGAAGCTCTTGCTAGTGGAAAAGCGGAAGGAGCTGTGATTGGAAATGGAGTACACGTAGGTTACTATCGACAAGATTTTTCTACTCTTAACTTCAACGACACCGTCTATGAATCGCTTGCTGATGTATCAAGAAGGGTAACTGGAAGAGTCGATGAAGAAAAAATTCGTGCTACTGTTGCAGGATTTCTTATAACAGGTGATATGGTGCATACCAGAATAGGAAGTCTTTCAGAAGGACAAAAGGGTCTTGTCGCTTTTGCGCGTTTAGTCATTGAGCAACCAGGATTATTAATTCTTGATGAACCAACAAACCATATAAACTTCCGCCACTTACCAATCATCGCTAAAGCCCTAGATACTTATCAAGGGGCTATGATTCTTGTCTCCCACGTACCAGAATTTATCGAACAGATCAGGATTGACGAGATTCTAGATTTGGATATTTAAACATTATATAAAGAAAAAAGAGGAGCTAAAAAGCTCCTCTTTTAATTTATTAAAAATTATTTACTTACTATTCTTTAAATCTTTTAAAGTTGTAAACAATTTTTGCTCTGAACTGTAGTAACCAGTTACCAGCGTTAAATGTTTTAGGCTGGTAACTTTGCTTTTGTGTTTGCTTTTCTCTGGCAAGCTCAGGACCCAGCATTATCTGGAATGATTTTGGGCTTAAACTAAGGAATATACCGGCTGTTGTTCTGCTATTTGTAAACACCTGACCATAATACTGGATGTTTTGATCTATTGGTGGTGTTTCTGTGTTTGCCTGGTTCAGGTATTCAATATTAAAACCCAACCCAACCAAACGTCCAAATTTCTTTATATATTCTCCATCAACAAAGAACAATGTCTGCCCCCATTCATTGCTACTATTTTTTAGCTTTGAAGCGTAAGTGACATTTAATTCAAAATCAAATCCGTACTCCCGGGACAAGTTAACATATCCACTGCCGCCTAGCATTAATGCTTTGCTTTTCTGTGGATCATAATTTGGCATCACAATACCTGTGGCTCCTAAGCCCCATACGATTAGGTAATCGTTTGCCAATTCTTTAAATTGGCCATAACCGGCTGTTAGCATGGCTGTTTTTTTCATCAACTTGTTGTAGTTGATGTCATAAAACAATGATTGGTATACTCCTTCTGCTTCCAGGGCCACACGCTTTTCTGTGATAGGGTATGATCCCATGTCACTTTTTTCAAGCATGCCAGTAGCCTGTATTTTACCACTGTAACTTGGGTTAAACTGTGCGAATGTTGTTATTGCAAATAATGCAGTTAATACAACTAAGGCAATTTTTTTCATACATAAGGCCCTCCTAGGCCTGTTTTTGATTGTTCAAGAATTACATATTTATTAACATTTATTTAGTAAAAAGTCAAGGTTGGGTCCTATATACCATAATTAAAACACCCCGATTTTGTCAGAGTGTTTTAAGATAGAGATTACGACTATATGTTAACTTTTAATTCCTCGGTGCTTTATTTTCGTAGAATCAAGCTTGCCATCTAGTATTGTCTTTGCGGCGACAGATGTGCCGTTGACCGTACCTCGGACCATTACTGTATCTCCGTTTACGATATCAGTGATCTGGGCCACTGTAGCAGGGGAACCTTTCTTTATCTTTGCACCAGTAGCATCCACTGTGTAAACAACATTATCCTTAGTTGTTACCGAGAATGCGTTACCGTTGATGGCACTTACTATACCTATAACGCCAGGGAAGTTGCCTTGGCCCTTCTTGCCCACAATAGGCTTGCCGTCAAAGACGGTAGTAGCTAGTACATTTGTGCCTGTGACTGTACCTTGAGCCATAATAGTATCACCAACTAAGATATCAGAAGTAGTAATGATAGTATTTCTATTTTTCAATATTTTAGCAGTGCTCGCATCTATTGAATAATTAGTATTATTACTACTTATGTTTATGATTGATCCATTTACTGAGGTAACTTGTCCTATTACTCCAGGGGCATGTTTAAGGTAGTCTTTAATGTGTCTTTGGCTTGATTTCCATGATGAAGGTGTTGTTTGATTCTCTGCTAATGCTACTCCGCTAAATCCAAATGCTGAAGCCGTAAGGATAACTGCGGCAAGAGCTGTGATTGTTGATTTTTTTGTCATATATAATTTTAAAATTCATTAACTTATAAATTCGGACCCATTAATAGATACGGTGATACTAATTAAAAAGGTGCAAAAATCTAAATTAAACTAGTTTTGAATAATATCGTCAATTAAATACAAAAATACCCTGAATGATTTCAAGGTATTTTTTGTGCTTGTCTATTTATTTGTTGCTAAGTCTGATCCAAGTATTACTGTATTTGTTTTATTTGAATACTCAGGACCTATATGTTGAATAGGTTTCTTTGCTATATCTTTGAAATTACTAATATTGACCTCATTTAGCTTCTCTAGAGTTTTCATAAGACTTGCAAGGCTTTCTTGTGTTTCTTTTATTTCTTTAGGAGAACTATTTTGTGCTTTTTGTTCTAGCAATATTTTATTAAATATTGCAACTTGTTTTGCTGTTGTTTCAATTGCTTTTAAGTGGTCAGCTTCATTATATTTTTTATTAAAAGCATTTTCAACATCACCCAAAGAAAGCTGGTGTATTTCACCGCCAATCATAATAGTAAATACAAGTGTGGTATTTTTATCTGTGGATAGTTTTTTTAATGTCTCTAACTTCTCTTTTGACACATGTTGTAACTCTTCGTCCGTGACGATGAATGCTACAATCTTCTCTGTGCCAATATTCTCATTATTAAGAGTTGCTATGGTTTCATCTATAGTAAGCTCCTCCTCTTCATTTACAAATTTCATATTCTCGATGATTTTAGCTGCTCCATTTAAATTTTCTGCAACAAAAGCCGTATCTATTTTATTTGTATAACCAATTACAGAAGTTGGAATATTGATATTTTCTGATGCATGCAAGCTATCCATTATCGCTTTTTTATTAGCTTCCATAGATGGACTTTTATCAATAAGCAAAAGAACTTTATTGTAGCCTTGTACTTCAAACATGTTTTTAATCTTTTCTTTATTGGTTTTAGGCTTCTCTGTGTTTAAAGCAGCTAATTCCAAATTCACAAATCGCATTTTCTGAAAAATCTCCATTTTCTTTGCCTCGTTTCTCTGTGCCTCTGTCCAGTCTGCTTCTGTTGCAACAGTGTGGTAATCGATAACTCCATTTTCTGGAATATTGAAATTTAAGTTACTAAATTTTTCAATTACTTTTTTTATTTGAGCCTGATTTAATCCTGACTTAGATAGATCTAAACCAGCAACACTTGTACTAATAACTCTTTGTGTCTCTTCTGCTCTGGCTTGAGCAAGACCACGATTACCATTCTCGTATGAGTTTGTATTACGAGGATCACAACTTACATTAAGCTGGGGTGTTGAACTAAGAAATTGGTTAATATTAGTCTCATTTAGATTGTTAATATAGGTAGATACTAATTGCGATATTTCTTTGGCATTTTCTGGAGATATCTCTGCTTTGTCTGTCTGGAAATAATTAGCAATTTTTATCTCTATTTTTTCTGACGTTTTATTTATTTCACTCTCGATTTTTCTAGCATCACTAGTAGTTGTTGTATCGGAAAATATTCTTTCAGCATTGTGAGTATTTCCTGCGCTCGCACTCATAGCAGGAAGAACCGCTAATCCCAATGTTAAAAATAATTTTCTCTTATATTTATTTAAAAAATGTTTAACTGAAGCTGAAAGATTATTCTTTTCTGGTTCAGAAACCATGGCTTTTTTAGGCTCTTTACTGATTTCTTTATTAGGAATAGCCGTCTTAGGTGGGTAAGCATCTTCTGCTTCCTTTTTTGCTAGTTCTACTTCTTCTGCTTTTCTTTCTTCGGGACTTATGAGTCGGTTCTTCTTTGCAGGAGAAGGCTGTCTACCTATTTTATTTTCCACTACTTCTTGCTGTAAAAACGCACTTCCTCCTTCAAGGCCTCGGTGATTGCGTAATTGTTGTGTGTTATCTCTTCCTAGATTTGCTACAATTTTTTTCTCCATACTATATAAGTGTTATATTGTTAATACTACTTGTAGTGTACCAAATTTTTAGTCTATTGCCATATTGTATATAGGTTTCCTTTAATCAATAAAACCTAGTATACTTTGATTTATATGAATATAATCAAGAAGATTAATGCCAGTGGCCCCGTGCTTATTATCATTGCAGCGTTCTTGTGGGCTCTTGATGGTGTTATACGAAGAAATCTATATAGCCTTCCCCCTATAACTATTATCTTTTTTGAGCATATTATAGGCCTTGCTATTCTTACTCCCTTTGTATTGAAAAGTCTTAAGCTTGAAAAGCCGACAAGACGTGAGATGTGGCTACTTCTGCTTATTGCTATCTTAAGCGGGTTACTAGGGACACTCTGGTTTACGACAGCATTACTTAAGGTTCACTTCATCTCTTTCTCTGTTGTATTCCTTCTTCAAAAATTACAGCCAATATTTGCTATTAGTACGGCATCTATTTTTCTCAAAGAGAAATTAGACAAGAGGTATCTAAAGTGGGCACTTCTTGCACTTCTTGCTGCTTACTTTGTGACATTCAAGAATGGCTATGTGTCATTTGCTACAGGTGAGGGGACTATAGTTGCAGCGCTCTACGCTCTTGGTGCTGCTTTTGCTTGGGGATCATCAACAACATTTTCTAAAATGGTTCTAACAAAGCTATCTTACAAAGTCAGCACCTTTTATAGATTTTTATTCACCAGTATCATAGCTTTTATTATCGTAATTGGGTTCGGCTACGGTAAATCTCTGTCCGCTCCCACAACATCACAATTCGGCCTATTTCTGCTTATAGCTATATCAACAGGCCTTGTTGCACTTGTGATTTACTATAAAGGTCTTGCTAAAACTCCAGTTCACATATCGACAATCCTTGAACTCACATTTCCATTCATAGCAATATTTATTGACATGACGCTTTATCACACGACCCTTGCCTGGTCGCAATACTTTGCTGCACTTCTACTCTCTTTCTCTATTTATAAGATAGCCCGCTTACAATCAAATGCTATTTCAGTCCAAACAAATTAGAGGTGAAGGTCGTGGGCACCAGGTTGGCTTCCCGACGATTAATCTTATTATTCCAGACAACCTTCTACTAGATGAAGGTATTTATGCTAGTTGGATAACGATAGATCACAAAGTCTATAAAGGAGCATTGCACTACGGAGCAATACCCACATTTGATCAAAGCAAGAAGACTATGGAAGTTTATTTACTAGATGTGACAGATGAAAATGTACCAGACACAGAAGATGTTTTGATTGAGATTGATATTGTAGAGCGTTTAAGAGGTGTCAGGAAATTTGATGGGGTAGAGAGTTTAGCTTTCCAAATAGATCTTGATGTAAAAAATGTAAGATCCATACTTAAATAGATATGGTTCTTTAAAACTTTGATTACGTAGTATAGTGTATAAATGGAAAGTAGTGACGAAGAACTAATTCAACAATATTTAGATGGCCAACAGAAAGCTCTAAAATCTTTAATAGATCGTTATACTCCAATATTGTATAACTATACTTTACGGTTTGTCGGTACAACCAATACTCCGGATGTAGTCCAAGAAGTTTTCATTAAAGTCTGGAAGAATATTAATAAGTTTGATGTCTCAAAGTCACATTTCAAGACTTGGATTTTCACTATTACTCGGAATACTGTTACAGATTATCTACGCAAAAAGAAACAAATTCTTTTTACTGATCTGGATAAAGAAGGAGAAGACCCTTTCTCGACTAATTTAACCGATGAAGCCATTTTGCCAGACGAAGCAATTCAAAAACTCCAGGATAAAGAGCTTTTAACTAAACTTGTTTCAGGCCTATCTCCTACATATCAAGAAGTACTAATGCTTTATTACCAAGAGGATATGACATTCGACGAAATAGGCAAAATACTTAAAAAACCCTTAAATACTGTAAAAAGTCACCATAGGAGAGCCTTAGAGCAATTGAGAAAGATGGTTTTGTAGTATAATTAAATTACTCAAAGCCTAATTTTTATGAAAGAACCAACGATTAGCCTAATAATACCTGCATATAATGAAGATAAATATATAGGAGTTTGTTTGGAGTATGCTATTAAGAATTCAGGTAATAAATTCCACGAGATAATTGTCGTAGACAACGGAAGTACTGACCAGACAGAAAATATTGCTAAAAATTTTGATGGTGTAAAATTTGTAAAAGAAATACAAAAGGGGGTAATGCATGCTAGGCAAAGAGGGTATATGGAATCTTCTGGTGACCTCATTGCTTTTATAGATGCTGATACTAGGGTTCCAGTTGGTTGGTATGAAAGAATTTTAAAAGAATTTGAAGGTAATAAGAATTTAGCATGTTTGAGTGGAAGAAATTCATATTACGATCTTTCTTGGTGGCAGAATTTTTGGTCTACGATGTACTGGCTTTTAGCAATGCCTGTATACTACTGTGTAGGGTATATGGCTATTTTCAATAATTTTGTTATAAGACGTGATGTGATTATAAAGATGGGAGGTCTGGATACATCGATTGCATTTTATGGTGATGATACGAATACGTCACGTAGAGCTCACAAATTCGGAAAAGCAAAGTTCTCTCTTAGTTTTGTTATGCCTGTATCAGGTCGTAGGTTCTCGAACAAAGGATTTATTTCTTCAACTATTCCATATATTAAAAATTATTTCTCAGAAGTCTTTATTCACAAACCGATCACAAAGTCCTATGAAGATGTCAGGTAATATATGTCACTATTCATACATAACGCGATAATCTTTCTTTCCAGCTTGAAATATATTGTACTTTTTGTCGGTACTATAATTGAAGGGCCTGTAATAATGGTGGCTTCTGGATTTCTTATTCACAATGGTTTCCTAGATTTATTTCCATCCTTTATAGCTATAACACTTGGTGATTTAGTCGGAGACGTTATTTGGTACGGTGTTGGTTATTATATTGCAGGCCCAATACTAAGCAGGCATGGTAGATTCATGTCTATTACACCTGAGCTGTTTGAAAAAGCTAAAGAACTTTTCCATAAATATCACACCAGAATATTAATAATTTCAAAGATAACTATGGGTTTCGGTATGGCGCTTGCTATACTGATGGCTGCTGGTGCAACCAGAGTGTCGTTTAAGAAGTACATGTTCCTAAATATTGTAGGGGAGATTGCTTTTGTGGCCTGGATGCTTGCTATAGGATATTTCTTTGGTCATTTATATGTATCAATCCCTGCTAGTCTGAAAGTATTCTTTATAATCTTTTGGGTTGTAGTAATTGCTTTAGGTATTAATAAATTTTCAAAATATATGAAAAATAAAATTGCCCACCTATGATTTCATTTGTAATACCAACTAAAAACGAAGAGAAGATTATTGAGAAGACACTCAAGTGCCTTTCTGAATACAAAAAACCACACGAAATAATTATAGGAGATGGTAAAAGTTCTGACTCTACTATTTTAATTGCAAAGAAGTACACCGACCTTATAGCTATACATCAAGGAGCAAACCGTCCGACAATAGCATCTGGTCGAAATGACGGAGCTGCTATTTCACATGGAGATTTTCTGGTGTTTTTAGATGCTGATATATATATTCCAGATATTAATCTATTTTTCCCAAAATCATTGTTACCATTTGAAAGAGATCCGAACTTAGTTGCTATGACTGTGAATATTAGAGTTTTCCCTGAAATGGCAACGTGGGCTGATAGGGCTGTCTTTTCATATATGAACTTTATGCATAAAGTATTGAATAATTATTTTGGAATTGGCGCTTCTCCTGGTGAGTTCCAAATGATAAGAGTAAAAGCCTTCAATGACGTAAGAGGTTTTAATCCGACACTTGCAGCAGGGGAGGATTATGATATGTTTAGAAGACTGCGCAAAATTGGTAGGACATATTTCAACCCTAATCTAACTGTCTATCATACTGGAAGGAGAGGGCATGCAGTTGGATGGCCGAAGTTACTTACCCAATGGGCTATGAACAATCTCTCAACAGTATTTTTTAAGAAATCAGCAAGTAAAGAATGGGAAGAGATAAGATAATTTTGCACCAAAGCTTATATTTTATCGTATAATATAAAGACACACATCTATGAATAGTTGGATACAGAAAACAAAATTACATTTAAGCGATAGAGCATTTCTTGTGTCTCTCGGGGCAGCTTTTTTATTGTTATTTATAAGTTTGATAATTAATTTCTATGCTGGGTCTTATGCAACCGAGAATGCAAGTAATTCTGTTACAGATATAATTCTTTCAAATATCAGAGTTTACGATGTAGATAATATATTTATCTACGGTCCTATTTTCTTCTGGTCTTTTGTCGCGGGTCTTTTATTATTAGAGCCAAAAAGAATACCATTTACACTAAAAAGCATAGCTCTCTTCACTGTTATTCGTGCTATGTTTATAAGTCTTACGCACATCGGCCCATTTCCCACACAGGCCGTCTTAGAAGCGAGCAAGTTTATGGATAAGTTTGCTTTTGGTGGTGATTTATTTTTCTCTGGTCACACAGGATTACCATTTTTAATGGCCCTGGTTTTTTGGAAAAATAAGTATCTAAGATGGATATTTATTGCCACATCTGTGATGTTCGGAGCTGTTGTTCTTATGGCCCACTTACACTACTCTATAGATGTTCTATCTGCATTCTTTATTACATATACAATCTTTCATATAGCTATGTTTCTTTTCAAAAAAGACTATAATTTTTTCTCAAGCTAATTACTGCACCAAATACAATATTTTAAGCGTATATACCATCGTGGAACAGCCATTAAATAAATTACTAAAAGACATAAAAGATTACCCAGAAGGGGATCTTAAAGAGCAAGTATGGTCTCTCGTTATTCATCGTGAAAAACAAGAATACCTGATAAAATCCTGGAGCTATGGTATCCTTGGTGTCTTGTCTTTGTTTGGATTGGTTATTTCTATTAAAGATCTAATGTTAAAGTTTTCCCAATCAGGATTCTATGAATATCTATCTCTCGCTTTTTCAGAGAGTGGATCTGTCGCTACATATTGGCGCGAATTCGCATTGTCTTTGGCTGACTCCTTGCCTATAACTAGTATTGTTCTTTCGTTGCTTGCCGTGTTTATTTTATTTATTTCAATACGACGCACTCTTAAGCAATTTAAAAATCAACTATCATTAGCATAAAAATATTATGAACAAAGAAGAAATAAAAAACAAAATAAAAGATTTATCAGATGCAAAAACTGTAAAAAAGACAGTTTCTGTTATTGGCGTGGTGGTTGTAGCTGCTCTCCTTTTCCAGGCTGGAGTATTTGTTGGGTTCCACAAGGCTTCATTTGGTCGTGACTGGGATGATAATTATGAAAATAATTTTGGTACTATGCACCGAGGTTCTCTTATGATGGGTGGTATGTATGACCGTCTACCAAATGCTCATGGAGCAATAGGTGAGATAATAAAAGCCGAATTACCAACTCTTATAGTTCTTGATAAAGATAATACAGAAAAAGTTGTACTTATAAACGATAATACTAAAATAAGAAAAATCGATGGGGACGGCACAATATCTGACCTCGCGGTGGGTAGCTTTGTTGTGGTTATTGGTTCTCCAAATAAAACAGGCCAAATAGAAGCAAAGCTTATACGAATTACACCTAATCCAATCAATAGTTTAAATAAAGAGACAATTCCACTCAATAGTAACTAATAATTGCTTAGCTTTTGCATTCTTTATCTATCAATAGTCCAACAAAGTCAAACATTTGTCCGCAGAGGTCTTGAATGGTTTTCTTTTCTTTATAAACATGGTCTTCACCTCTGTATTCTACAATCGAAACATTCTTGTTTTGCTCTTTTAATTTAAGATAAAGGTCTGTTGCTTGCCATATAGGAATAGTTCGATCTGCTTCACCCGCAATAATTTTTATTTTCTGGTCACCTATATTACTTATCTTATTGTAGATAGAAGCTTGATCATATAAAGCACGATTACTCTCTGTTGGTAAGCCATTGAATTCTGTATTAAATATGGAAGTCTTCATTTTTACTAATAAGCTCTCCCAGTCAGTAACTCCATTGATAGAAATTATACCCGATAGACCTTGAGGGTATTGTGCGAGGGTACTGAGTGATAAATATCCACCATAACTATTACCAGCCAAGTAAACATTCTTAATGTTGTACCTTTTTTGGGCGTAAGCTATTGCGCTCATAACATCGTCTACATCTCCTTTACCAACATTGCCTTTAATTCCTTCAGCGTAAGCACGGCCGAAACCGAGACTCCCTCTGTAATCGAGTTTTAGTATAACTACGTTATTTTTTTGCAAAAGACTCAGTATACCATCATAAATACCGTAACTATGAAATGGATGATATCCATAACTTGTCTGACGATATGGTCCACCATGGAGCCATATGATAAGTGGGTAGCCCTCTTTTGAATCTTCTTTTTTGGGTTTCATTAATATTCCTTGTGATTGTCCTATTTTTACAATCTCCTGGGTATCTATAGCTTTGTTGGTACTTACATAAGGAGTTTTAAATTGTAAAACTTTTTTTGTTGCCAAGTTGTACATTTTTGGGCTATATCCATTTTTCTGTAAGTGATTGTATACGATAGATCCACCAATCTTAATCAGAGGGTCAGTATATGAAACAAAAGAATCAAGAATCAAATCTTTTCCAGTTTTCATGTTGTATCTATACAGAGACCACTTATAATTATTGTCTTTAGTGTTTCCTACATAATAAAGAGTATCGTTGTCGCTAAAAATAAAATCATCTATCTGGAATGCCGTAGTAGGAAGCTTGGTGCTTGATATTGTCTCACCATCTAGTTTGGTTGTATCTACAAGATATAAAGAAAGTTGTCCCTCACGGTCATCGAGGTAAGCAAGCTTCTTGCTATCTGGTGAAAAAGCAAAAACACGACCTTCGTCTTCTACCAAATCCCAATACGATACACTGCTCGATACAGTGTACTCTTTTTTTGTTGCAATATTTCTTATTGTAAATGTACGTCCAGGTAATTCATCTGTTCCACCTATATAGTAAGCTAGTAATTCTTTAGAAGGGGAAAGTGTTATGTGGTTTGCGTGCTTTTCCTCAAGCTCAGTTCGAAGAGATTGGGGTATTGTATTAGTTGGAGGTATTCCGAGGGTTACTTTTTTAGTAGGAGAGCACTTGGTTGTGACTGTACTACATATAAAATTTTGCTTTTTTTCAATGCCGTAGTATTGCACCAATATATCAGATCCCTTCGTACTAATTATTGTGCCGTATTGTATATCCAAAGCCTCTGCTTTATTAAATAGAGCAATAGAAATTATGAGAATTAATAAATATTTGAGTTTTAGCATATATACTATAGTATAGTAGAAGTATGGATAATACAAATCGTCACGAAAAAGAATTGGTTCTGGCTCAGATACTATATCTTTACGTTATACCCACTTTACTCTTGTACTACCAAGTTATACCTGACCGGTTTAATATAATACTTCTTTTTGGTATTTCATTACTAATCTACGGTATTATAAAGAGAGAGAATTGGACATATCACGATCTGGGAATTAAAAAGAACTATCTAAAAGATGTTCTCCCTTACGCATTATTTACTCTAGCCGGTATTGGTTTCATAGTTTGGATATCAAAGATATCGCCTGGACCAAAGACAAAGGAGTATTATGAATGGTGGGAAGATGTAAGATTTCTTTTGTTATTTGTACCTATAAGTGTTTTACAAGAAATTATTTTTCGCGGAGTCTTGATGAATTTCTTACGCAGAGCTTTTTCGAACCCTATTTTCATTGTTGCTCTAAATGCTTCTGTCTTCGCACTCATTCATATTATTTATTTAAATGGTGTTGTTGTATTACCTCTGACATTCATAGGTGGTGTAGGTTTTGCTTGGATGTACTACAAATACCCAAACCTCATCCTAATATCTGCATCACATACAATTCTTAATTTTACCGCTATGATTCTTGGTTTTTTCGTGCTCAGGTAGTGTTATTGACAACCTGTTTTATTTGTCTAAAATTATTAGTGTTATCATAATTTACAAGCAAAATTTATGGAAAATTCAAACTTAAATATAAAGAAAATTAAAGAGATGTTTAATGATTCACTTGTCAAAACAGTCATTGTTAGCTTTCTGACTATATTAGTTACTCTAGGTATAATTTTTGGTTTTGCTTGGTATTATCGTGCCAAGATTTTTAGAGTACTTGCTACTGAATTTACAGCTATTAATAAACCAGAAACTTCAAGTCTTGTTTTTGATTCAAAGACAAAAGAAGATAACATATCCAATTCTGCTATTGCATCGGTTCAAACAGAAGATACAGTAGTCGGAGCTGTTAAAAAAGCTAAACCAGCTGTCGTGTCTATAATAATAAGCAAAGATGTTCCAAAGTATGATGTTTCGTATCAGCAAGATAGTGGTGCTTCTGACCCATTTGGTAACTTATTTCCAGGATTCTTCCAAACACCAATATATAAACAAAATGGTACAGAGAGAAAACAGATTGGTAGTGGTTCAGGGTTCCTAATTTCTTCTGATGGATTAATTGTTACCAATAGACATGTTGTCGCTGACGCAGATGCTATATATGAAGTTATGTTAAACAATGGAAAGAAATATACAGCAAAAGTTCTAGCTCGTGATGGAGTACTCGATGTCGCTCTTATCAAAATCAGCACTTCAGGATTACCTTATCTTAATTTAGGTGATTCAGATACTCTTGATGTAGGAGAAAGTGTTATCGCTATCGGTAATGCACTTGGTGAATTTAAAAACACTGTATCTGTGGGAGTTGTATCAGGGCTATCTCGCTCTATTACAGCAGGGGATAATTCTGGTCAGTCAGAAAGATTAGATAAAGTTATTCAAACCGATGCAGCTATTAATCCAGGGAACTCCGGTGGACCTCTGTTGAACCTCAAGGGTGATGTTATTGGTATCAATGTAGCTGTCGTTCAAGGTTCTTCAAATGTGGGATTTGCTCTACCAATAAATAGTGTAAAAAGTGCAATTAATTCAGTTATTAAAACTGGTAAGATTGAACGACCATACATAGGCATAAGATACACAAATATTACACCTGAACTAAAAGCAAAAAATAATTTAAGTGTTGATTACGGTATCTTGGTTTCAAGAGGTGCTACGGCTACAGACCTCGCTGTTATTCCTGGGTCTCCCGCAAATAAAGCAGGCATTGTAGAGAATGATATTATTCTTGAAATTGATGGAACAAAAATCAATTCGGATAATGACTTCGCATCGCTAGTACGTTACAAAAAGGTGGGTGATACTATAAACATGAGAGTCTTATCTAAGGGTGTTGAGAAAATAGTTACACTAAAGCTTGAAGTGGCACCGGATAATCTATAATTTTGCTTATTAATATAAACAGCATATAATTGGTCTATGTCAGATAACGAAGAAAAGAGTACATACGAAAGACCATCTTGGGATGAATATTTCTTGCAAATGGCTGAACTAGTTGGTTCTAGGGGTACTTGTGATCGAGGACGAGCTGGAACTGTTATAACTAAGAACAAAAGAATTCTATCTACTGGTTATGTAGGATCTCCTGTAGGACTTCCTCATTGTGACCAAGTCGGTCATGAGATGCATACTGTGACAAATGAAGATGGTACCGTATCAAAGCATTGTGTACGAACTGCTCACTGTGAACAGAATGCAATTGCCAATGCTGCACGTTCTGGTGTTGCTCTTGAAGGTTCAACTCTCTATTCTAAAATGGTTCCTTGTTATATTTGTGCAAAGATAATAATAAATGCTGGTATTGTTCGTATTGTAGCCATAAAAGATTATCATGCGTCAAAAAGATCAAAAGACATTTTCAAAACTGCTGGTATTGAATTAGTTATTATTAATAACGAAGTTGAGTCTTACAAAGATCAATAATATATGGTAGACCTAAAAGAATTACAAAAAGAAGTAATGAGAAATAAGATCGAGAAAGGATTCAATACGACAGATGTTGCTCTAGAGTTTTGCCGTGCCCATGAAGAACTTTCTGAAGCGTTTTCGAAATTTAGTAAAAGCCAAGAGGGTGTCGCTGAAGAACTTGCTGATGTACTTATCTTTTTGCTTGGCATGTGTGAAATTCTAAATTATGATCTTGAGAAAGAACTTGTAAGAAAAGTTGAGATTAATAAGAATCGTAAATATATTAAATCTAAATCTCCTGACGGAAAAGATATATTTATTAGAGTCAAAACTAGTGATGATCAATAAAAAAACCGCTTAGGCGGTTTTTTTATATTCTATGAATGAATACGGCACATTATTCTTTTCGTCAGGCTTAAGGTCTTCTCTTTTTATCTCTTCCCACATAGTTTTATCTATATGAGGGAATAATGTATCGCCGTCGAAATCCTGGTGGACTTCAGTGATGTACAGCTTATTGGCTTTTTCGATGGCTTGTTTATATATTTCTCCACCACCAATAACAAAAACTTCTACCTCATCTTGATTCTCTTCAAATTCTTTTCCTTGCTCAAGTGAAGCTAGTCGCAATGCATCTTCTAATGAATTCACGACATCTATATCGTCACGGTAATAATTAGTATCTCTAGTGATAACAATATTTTTCCTGTCTGGAAGAGGTCTACCAATACTCTCGTATGTTTTGCGCCCCATGATGACGGTATGTCCGCGAGTTTTATCACGAAAATGCTTCATATCAGCTGGTAAATTCCAAAGCAGAGTATTACCTCCACCAATGACACCGTTTTTTGCTACCGCAGCTATGAGAGAAATAATCATATCTATACGGCTATTGGAGCTTTAATTGCATCATGGGGATTGTAATCAATGAGTTCAAAATCTTCAACTACAAAATCTTCAATATTCTTCTTTTCAAGGTTAATCTTCATTTTTGGCATTGGGCGGATGTCATCTTTACGGGATAATTGCAAATCGGCTTGTTCTAAGTGGTTGATATATAAATGTACATCGCCACCAGTCCAGACGAATTCACCAAGGGATAGCCCTGTGACTTGAGCTATTATCATAGTTAGTAATGCATAAGATGCAATATTAAAAGGTACTCCTAGGAAAGTATCACAACTTCTTTGATAAAGCTGACAAGAAAGTTTTCCGTCTGCTACATAAAACTGGAAAAGACAGTGACATGGAGGGAGTCCTGCTTTGGCCATTTCGTCTATATCAGCAACATTCCAAGCAGATACTATAAGCCTTCGAGAGTCAGGAGATTTTTTAATTTGATCAATAACATTTTTTAATTGATCAATGTGTGTTCCTCCTGGTGTTGGCCAATTTCTCCACTGGTATCCATATATAGGACCCAAGTTGCCATACTCTTTTGCAAAAGATTCATCTGTTTTTATCTTCTCTACAAACTCTTTTATCCCAGAATTCCATTCATCGCTACCTGTTTTAGGTACTTCAATATTATTTTTTATTAAATATGCTTTGTATGGCCACTCATCCCATATATGGACATTATTATCAGCTAGATATTTTAAATTTGTATCTCCACGTATAAACCAAATCAATTCGTGGATTATGGATTTAATCGGAACCTTTTTTGTTGTAAGTAATGGAAAACCTTTTGATAGATCAAAACGCATTTGATGACCAAGGAGAGAAAGGGTACCTGTGCCTGTACGGTCAGTCTTCTTAGCACCTTCACGTTTTATACGCTCGATTAGATCTAGGTAAATTAGGTCTACATGGTCTTCTTTCATGAGTTCATTATACAGTTTTTACTTTCTTGTTCAACATGGTAAAATTTGGGCATGTATATAGAACAACAAGACCAAGAGATACTAAAAGCGATAGAAGGCGAAGCATTGCGTGAAGAGGATGGTCTTGAGCTTATTCCTTCTGAGAATTATGTTTCAATGGCTGTCCGTGAAGCTAACGGGTCTGTTCTAACTAATAAATACTCCGAAGGTTACCCAGGTCGTAGATACTATGGCGGACAAGATTTTACGGACCAAGTAGAGCGTTTGGCTATTGCTCGTGCCTGTGAACTTTTCAATTGTAAATTCGCCAATGTCCAACCACACTCTGGCGCTCCTGCGAACTTGGCCGTCTATGCAGCTTTGCTTGAACCAGGGGACACAGTTCTTGGTATGGACCTGTCTCATGGTGGGCATCTTACTCATGGCCACCCTATGACTCTTCCAGCTAAAATTTACAATTTCGTGACTTACAAAATGAAAGATCCTGAAACTGGCGAAATTGATTACGAAGCCCTCCGCCAAGTCGCAATTGAAAAGAAACCGAAAATTATTCTTGCCGGATTCTCTGCGTATTCACGAAGCCTTGATTATCAGAAGTTTGTAGATATAGCTCGCGAAGTCGGCGCAGTGACAATGGCAGATATGGCGCACATTGCTGGGCTTATAGCTGCTAAAGCACTTCCGAATCCCTTTGATTTTGGCTTTGATATTATTACGACAACGACTCATAAGACTCTCCGTGGTCCACGTGGAGGCATGATACTTACTCGCGACAACGAGGATATTGCTAAGAAAATTGATAAATCTATTTTCCCTGGAATTCAAGGAGGTCCACACATGCATACTATCGCTGCTAAAGCTGTTGCCTTTGGTGAAGCCCTCCGTCCAGAATTTAAAGTGTATGCCGAGCAAGTTTTGAAAAATGCCAAAGCAATGGAGAAAGTTTTGAAAGATAATAATATCCGTATGATTGGAGGGGGAACCGATAATCATCTAATACTTGCCGATGTTTTTGGCTCAATTGGAGTTACTGGTAAAGAAGCTCAGACAGTTCTTGATGAAGTGGGAATTACTCTTAATATGAACTCAATAGCAAATGATACTCGTAAACCTCTTGATCCATCAGGGATTCGCTTCGGCACACCAGCTATTACAACTCGTGGATTCAAGGAAGAAGATTGTGCCATTGTCGCCCAGCTTCTAATAGATACTCTCAAGAACAAAGATGATGCTGATAAGAAAGCTGAGATAAAAGCCAAAATCAAAACTCTCGCTCACGCACATCCAATACCTAGGAGTTTTGTATAAATAATATGGATTTCTCTAAATTTGAAAGACCTAATCCTGAAAATAGCCAAGAAGATATGAAAGTTAAGCATATCGAGACAGAGAATCAATTCTGGTTGTGGTTAGGAGATTCAAAAAATCAATTTGTTCCTATTCGTTATAAAAGCCATAATGAAGATATTAGTGACAAAGAGCTTGTCTCTATTTCCCGAGGATATAAATATCTTACTCACCGTGAACTTTTAGAACAACAAGGAAAATCATTGTCTGAAAAAATTCAAAATAATCGAAATGTACAAGCAGTATTTCGATTTTACGACGATATAATTAGTAGGCTTAAAATTTTTAAAAACAGAAAAGAATTGAACCAGATATTTGAAGAGATAGATGAGCTAATACAAAGATTTGATTTAGGTATAGATAAATAGCCTTATTTAATTTTCCCCGATAATTCAGACAGAATTTGATTCTGATTTTCTAAGTGTTGAAGAATTACTTCTATTTCTCGTTCTGATTTAATACTAGTCTCGTATTCATGTTCAGCTCGGATTTCAGAGTGCTTACTCTGGAGATTCTGCCCGATCATGATTAGGGGCATGAGCATGATCTGTATCATGTTTGAAATGAAGAGCCACATAACAAATGCAGGGAATGGATCAAATTGAAGTTCTACAGGGCCAAGAGTATTCCAGGCTAGCCAACATATTGTCCATGTGACAATAATAAAAAAGAACCCCATGGTACCAACTTTATTTGTCACAAACATTGCCAATTTATCAAGCTTAGATAGTCTTTCTCTGTGGCTTTTATTTATATCTATTAAAGGCTTCCTTAGTTGCCTTAGTTCTTCAAGTGTTGGAGGTGTGTTTATTGACATATCCTTATTATACTCTATTTTATTTAACATAATAGATCGATCAATGAAAAATGATATAATCGGTCTATGCAGAAAAAAGGGAAATTTATAGTTATAGATGGTACTGATGGATCAGGGAAGGCGACTCAGGTCGGCCTTTTAGTTAATCATTTAAAGAAAGATGGCTATACAGTAAAGACTGTGGATTTTCCAGAATACTACAAAAATTTCTTTGGTAAATTTATTGGTCACTGCTTATCTGAACAATATTATAATTTCGTGAAAGTGCATCCGAAAATTGCATCGGTGCTCTATGCGGCAGATCGATTCGAATCTAAAGATGAGATAGAATGTTGGCTTGATAAAGGGTATATAGTCATTGCGAACCGCTATGTCAGCGCCAACCAAATTCACCAAGGAGGCAAGATAAAAAGCGCAAAGAAACGCCAGGCATTTATAGATTGGCTCGACGAAATGGAATACAAGGTTTTCAAAATTCCAAAACCTAATATAGTTTTTTACTTAGACCTGCCTGTTAAATTATCTAAATCTTTAATGAAAGAAAGAAACAAGAATTCTGTACGATCCTATTTAGGAAATAAAAAAGACCTAGTTGAAAAGGACATGGAGTATATAGAGAATTCTCACAAGAGTGCATTATGGCTTGCAAAAACTCAGAAGAATTTCCTAAAAATTGATTGCTCAGTGAAAAATCAAATCTTATCTCGTGAATCTATCCACGAAGAAGTATATAAGAAAGTAAAACTTCTACTTAAAAAATAAATGAAGCTATTCCATTACGGTAATAGCTTCATAAAATAATTTTGCCCCCTTCTACTTCAATCCATTTGTACTAAATTGGTTTAGCTCCTGGAAACTTCTGCATGTTTTTGCACACTCATCACCACCTGCGTTTTTACCAAATTGTTTTTTGCCTGCATTGCTTAGACAATCAAGTGATTTTTCAGGGTTACCAGTTTCAGTGCTTTTATCGCAATTAACACAATGTTTAACGATCGGGACTTCAATAATTGTTATTGACATAAAAGATCATTTTTTGAATCCTTAATTTATCATCAAAAGTCATTTTTGTCAAACTAAAGAACGCAAGACATATATGTTATATTTATATGGTGAAAGTCAAAATTAAAAGGATAGATAACGCTTTACCACTGCCAGAATACCAGACATCAGGAGCTGTTGCTTTTGACTTATACTCACGTATTGATGTTGTTATTTTACCCAAAACATTGGAACGTTTACCAACGAACATCATAGTAGAAATTCCCAAAGGTTACATGCTCGAGATTAAGGATCGATCAAGTACTTTGAAGAAAAAGGGTCTGCTAGTTACCACAGGGTATATAGATAATGATTACCACGGAGAATTAGATGAAATTTTGCTACAAGTCTATAATATGACGGATGCTGAAGTTAAGGTAGAAAAAGGTGAAAGGATTGGGCAAGGAGCCTTTGTGAAGATAGACACCGCAGAATGGGAAGAAGTTGATAAGATGAAAGAAGAGAGTCGTGGTGGTTTTGGTACGACTGGGCATAAATAAGATGAAAAATAATATAAAAATTTTAATAAAAAATGCATTAAAAAATCTTGATATTGAAGCCAAAGATGTTTTACTCGAGCATCCTGTTGAATTAACACATGGTGATTATTCTACAAATGTAGCATTGATGTACGCAAAGCAAGTAAGCACGAATCCTCGTGAGCTTGCAGATAAAATAAAATCAGAGCTCGAGAAAGAAAAACCTGCAGAAATTTCCAAAATAGAAGTCGCTGGTGCTGGATTTATAAACTTCTACTTGTCTCATGATTTTTTTGTAAGTAGCGTTAAAGACATTCTTAAACATAAAGAAAGCTGGGGCAAGAATAGTATTCTTTCTGGCAAGAAAATAATGGTGGAGTATACAGATCCGAATCCTTTCAAGCCATTCCACATAGGCCACCTTATGACTAATGCTATCGGCGAGTCCATTGCGCGTATTATGGAATACTCTGGAGCAGAAACTATCCGCGCAAATTACCAAGGCGATGTAGGCCCACATGTAGCCAAAGCGTTCTATGGTATGCAAAAAATGGGAATGCCCGAAGATATGTCTGCTCCTTCGTCAGTCCTTGCAAAGTACATCGGCGAAGCCTATGCAGCTGGTAGTGATGCATACGATAATGATCCTATTGCAAAAGAGGAAATAGATTCCATAAACCAAAAAATCTACGACAAGAGCGACAAAAAAGTGAATGAAGTATATGAGTGGGGAAGGAAAGTCACTCTTGATGCATTTGAAGAAATATATAAAATTCTCGACACGAAGTTCGACCACTATTTCTTTGAGAGTATCATGGCGCCACTTGGTGAGAGAATCGTCCGAGAAAATATACCAAATGTATTTGAAGAATCAGATGGCGCTGTAGTATTCCACGGCGAGAAATATGATCCCAAGCTCCACACGAGAGTATTCATCAACTCCAAAGGCTTACCAACATACGAGACGAAAGAAATAGGCCTCACTGTGACGAAGTTTGAGAAAGAGAATCCTGACCTTTCTATCGTCGTCACTGCCATAGAACAAGGTGAATATATGAAAGTGGTTGCGAAAGCTATTTCGCTCATCCATCCTGATTATGAAAAGCGCATGAAGCATATAACTCACGGTATGATGAAGTTTGCTTCTGGCAAGATGTCTTCTAGAAAGGGTAACATCGTTACTGGCGAGTCACTTGTCCGTGATTCTATGGATATAGTCGGTGAGAAAGTAAAAGATCGAGAACTGACAGAAGAAGAGAAAGATTCCATATCTCATATAGTGGGTGTTTCTGCTGTAAAATATTCTATTTTGAAGTCTTCACTTACTGGTGATATTATTTATGATTTCGAAAAATCTATTTCTTTTGAAGGAGATTCTGGTCCGTATTTGCAATATACAGCAGTGCGTGCGAACTCTCTTTTAAACAAAGGTGAAGCTGAAGGTATTTGTATAGCTTATAAAGATATACCGACAGAGATCACAACACTCGAGAAAATCCTCTACCAATTCCCGGAAGTTGTCTCTCGCTCATATGAACTACTTGAGCCTCATCATATTGCCACATATCTTACTGAGCTTGCGAGTGCATTCAATACTTTCTATGGGAATACAATAATAATTAATAAAAATGATCCATATGCGAACTACCGCGTAGCGCTCGTGGAAGCATTTTATCAGACCATGAAAAATGGTCTCTATCTTCTCGGTATCAAAACTCCAGAAAAGATGTAGTACATTGCTTTTTAAATGAGGAAGCGTATAGTACTAACATAAATTTTAGTACCATGAGTAGTATTGAAAAAACAATAACAGACCATGTAATTATTGCATGTATTAATCTCTCTGGTGTATTGATTACTTACTTAGGAGTATCTTACCTCGTCTCTTTACTTTTTGGAGTAGTAAAACAAGTAAGCTCATTTTTTGTAAATATTAATCATTACATTTATTGAGATATTGATAAGGATAAACCGCAAGGAATATCCTTATTTTTTTAATATTGCATTTTTTGTATTTTGTAGGTATCCTTAGTGTACATGCGTTGAAGAGGCTATCACCTCGGAGCATTGGGAAGAAACCTTTAAAGGGAGTAGAGCCCTATAAAATGAGAAGTAAGCAAGGTGGTACCACGAGAAACTCGTCCTTGTATAGCAATTATTATGATTGTTGTACGTGGACGAGTTTTTTAATTATCCAATTTCGCAAATTATATTCTTTCCTCGGGTCCTCGGGGGAAGTCACCAGACCAGCTCGGAAATAAAATAATTTGCTCAATTTTAAATAAAATATATGCAAGAAGAAAAAGAAAACAAAAAATCAGAGGCGGCACTTCGTGAAGAGCGAGTTTTAGAATTCTGGAAAGAGAATGACACTTTTTCAAAATCACTTACCCAATCTGAAGGCAAAGAAGAATTTGTATTTTATGAAGGTCCACCGACTGCCAATGGAAAGCCGGGGATTCATCACTTGGAAGCGCGTGCTTTCAAAGATGCTATTCCTCGCTACAAGACCATGCGTGGTTATCATGTGCGCCGTAAGGGTGGATGGGATACACATGGTCTTCCAGTAGAACTACAGGTTGAGAAGAAACTTGGACTCAACTCCAAGAAAATGATTGAAGAATACGGAATTGCGAAGTTTAATAAAGAATGTAAAGAGTCTGTCTGGGAGTATCTTGATGTCTGGAATAAATTCACCAAGCGCATTGGTTACTGGGTGGATCAGGAGAATCCTTATGTGACTTACCACAATGAATATATTGAATCAGTTTGGAATGTACTTAAGGAAGTAAATAAAAAGAAACTTTTATATAAAGATTACAAAGTAGTTCCATGGTGCCCACGATGCGGTACCGCTCTTTCGTCGCACGAACTTGCGCAAGGTTACCAGGATGATAAAGATCTATCGGTAACTGCGAAATTTAAAATCAAAGGAGTTGAAAATGGATATTTTCTAGCATGGACTACTACTCCATGGACATTGCCTGGCAACGTAGCTCTCGCAGTCGGTAAGGATATTATATATGTGGAAGCAAAAGTTGGTAATGAGATTTTAGTTCTAGCCAAAGAAAGACTCTCTATAATAACCGAAGATTATGAAATAGTAGCGGAGCATAAAGGTAGCGAAATGTTAGGTATGGAATACGAACCACTATATACATACCTTGCGGAACTCGATAAGAGTGATGAGAAATTACAAAATGCATACAAAGTCTATGTTGCGGATTTCGTGAATACGACTGATGGTACGGGGATTGTACACACTGCCGTTATGTATGGTCAGGATGACTTTGAGCTTGGTACAGCGGTTAGACTACCAAAGTTCCACACGGTAGATGATGCAGGGCATTTCGTAAAAGGAACTGATTTCTTGGAAGGAAGGTTTGTGAAAGATGAAGAAGTTGCTGTTGATATTATTAAAGACTTAGCTCACAGAGGATTGCTTTTTAAGAAAGAAAAATATGAACACTCATATCCACATTGCTGGCGTTGTAAAACTCCACTCATCTACTACGCACGTGATTCATGGTACATACGAATGTCTGATGAGCATATAAAGAAGCAGTTGATAAAAGAAAATCAAAGTATCAATTGGGAACCATCACATATCCGTGATGGACGATTTGGTGAATGGCTAAAAGATATTAAAGATTGGGCTATTTCTCGTGAGCGATACTGGGGTACACCACTTCCAATATGGCAGAGAGCTGATGGTTCTATAGAAGTCATCGGAGGTCTTGATGAAATAAAAGAAAAGACTAAAAAGTCTGGCAACAAATATTTTGTCATGCGCCACGGAGGAACTGAAGGTAATCTAAAAGAATTAGTAAGCTATAAAGATCAGGCAACTGACAATCTAACTGTACAAGGAAGAGAAGGTGTTCTAAAGAAAGCGAAAGAAGAATTGAAAGACAATATAGATATAATAATCTCTTCTCCATTTACTCGCACAAAAGAGACTGCGGAAATTGTCGCCGACACACTCGGTATATCTAAAGACGAAATTATTTTTGATGAAAGATTAAAAGAAGTTAATCCGGGAGACTTTGATGGAAAGAACTGGACTGCATACCATGAGTATGTATATAAAAATGGAGGACCAAATTGGTTCAATCAGAAAATTGGTGGTGGAGAATCCTTAAAAGATGTCCAGAAGCGTACAGCTCGAGTTCTCTATGAACTTGAAGAGAAATACAAAGGAAAAAATATACTAATCATTACTCATGGTGGTCCGGCTTGGGTGCTCTTTGTAAATGCAGGATTATTCACTCCTTACAACAAAGAATACCAAGTGGCTAATACTCATGTATTCGTTTCAGATTTCAAAAGATTTTCAAATGCAGAGATGAGACCGTTGCCATTTATCCCTGTTCCTCATAATGAAGAGTATGAACTTGATTTCCATAGACCATATATTGATCAAGTGAAGCTTGTAGATGAAGACGGCCAAGAAATGACACGCGTTAAAGAAGTTATGGATGTATGGTTTGATTCAGGTGCTATGCCATTTGCGCAAGATCACTATCCATTTGAAAATAAAAAATGGGTAGATGGTAAAGGTTTTCCGGCAGATTTTATTTCAGAAGCTATTGATCAGACTCGTGGATGGTTCTATACACTACATGCTGTAGGTGTATTACTAGGACGTGGCAAGGCCTACAAGAATGTCATTTGTCTAGGTCATATTCTCGATGAGAAAGGTAAGAAAATGTCTAAATCTCTCGGTAATATTGTCGACCCATGGCTGATGATAGAGAAGTACGGCGTAGATACTCTTCGTCTATGGATGTATTCTGTAAACCAGCCAGGTGAGAGCAAGAACTTCGATGAGAAGACTGTGTCAGAACTTCATAATAAAGTCTTTAATTTACTCTATAATGTGCTCGCTTTCTATGAGCTATATAGAGACAAAGATCTAGAGAATAAAGAATATAAAAAATCAGACAATATTTTGGATAAATGGATTGTCTCAAGACTCAGTGAGTTGAATGAGCTCACCATCAAAAATCTTGATAGTTACAAACTCCTTGAGCCAACACGTGCAATTCGTGACTTCATGGATGATCTCTCGACTTGGTATGTCCGCCGTTCACGAGATCGAATAAAGGACGGAGACAAAGAAGCAAAAGAAACTTTGTATTTTGTTTTAAAAAATCTCGCGAAGATTATGGCCCCACTTGCTCCATTTTCTGCCGAAGATATTTGGCAGAAATTAAAGAATGATACTGATGTTGAGAGTGTGCATTTATCTGAGTGGCCGGAATTTAAAAAGCACGATGGAAAGCTTGTAGAAAAAATGGAAATAGTTCGAAGTGTTATTACTAAAGGACTCGAACTTCGTCAAAAGGCCGGGCTAAAAATTAGACAACCTCTACAATCGTTCTCATTCGAATCAGGTGACTATAAAGAATATTATGAAATTATAAAAGATGAACTAAATGTAAAAGAAATTATTTCTGGTGAATTAATGCTTGATACAAACATTACTCCTGAACTACAGAAAGAGGGTCAATATCGTGAACTTGTCCGCGCTATTCAGGATATGAGAAAGAAACAAGGTTTAATGCCTAGTGATGTAATTTCTCTTTCCGTTAAAACAAATGGAGAAGGCGAAAATATAATAAATACTTTTAAGGATGAACTCTTAAAGACTGTCGGAGCAAAAGAAGTAAGAATAGAAGAAACAGAAGGCACAGAAGTAAAAATTGATGAATTAATATTTATAATTAACTTCTAATAACATGCTTACTGAACAATGCTACGGAGTAGTTGTTGTGTACAAAGATAAAGAAAATTTATTTCTTATCTTGCAGCATAATGATAGAGAGGGCTCTTGGACATTTCCAAAGGGGCACCATGAGGGTAAAGAGACTCCAAAAGAAACTGCTTTACGTGAAGTTAATGAAGAGACAGGTATAACAGAGATTGAGTTACTAGACGTACCATTAATAAATGAAGAATATGAGATCACAAAGAATGGAGAGAAAAGACTTAAGATAAATGAATACTTTATAGGATTTGTAAAAAATAAAAATGTAATAATCCAAGAATCTGAGATTCATCAGTATAAATGGGGAACATACCTAGAAGTACTTGAGACTATTCAATATGGTACTCGTAAAGAAACTCTCAAAAAAGCACAAGAATACCTAAATATGGTAAAATAGAAGAATGAAGATTAAAAAGCTTGGGCATTGCTGTATGGTTGTAGAGATTAATGGTAAAAGGATAATTACAGATCCGAGTAATTTTAATTACGGTGGTGATTCAGTTTCAGAAAGAGGTCTTTCGTTAATATTGATAACCCACGAACATTCTGATCATTTACACATAGATACTTTAAAAGAAATTTTAAAAGAAAATCCACAAGCAAAAGTTATTTCCAATTCATCCGTTGGTAAATTGTTATCAGACGTAGGAATAGAATATATAAAAGTTGAAGACGGAGAAAGTTATGATTTTGAAGGAATCTCGATAAAAGGTTTTGGAGATAAACATGCCCAGATTTATGAAGATTATGGACAAGTGCAAAACACTGGCTACATGATTGATTCTTTGTGTTACCCTGGGGATTCTTTTAACTCACCCAATGCACAAGTAGATATATTGGCATTACCAGTATTAGGTCCGTGGATGAAGATGAAGGATGCGATTGATTATGCAAAAGAAATCAAGCCAAGAATATGTTTCCCAGTTCATGATGGACCACTAAAATCATTTGCAACATTTATTTATAGCATTCCTGATCATTTTCTATCAAAAGTTGGAATCACTTTTAAAAATTTAGAATTAGGTAAAGAAGAAGAAATATAATTATGTCCTGGATATTTTATGCGCTACTTGCTCCGGCGATTTGGGGAGCTGTGAATCATATTGATAAATTTATTATCAGTAAGTATTTTAGTCATGCGCCTGTTACCTTGCTTGTACTCTTTACATCTATGACAGCTGGTATTGCTGCTATTGTCATATCGTTTTTTGTCCCTGTGCTTGCGATCTCTCTTAGCCAGGCTATCTGGATTGTAATAGGAGGCATTATATTTGTGGCTTCTTATGTGCCATATGTCTATGCGCTTCAAGAAGATGAAGCATCTTTAGTCGCTCCTCTTTTCCAAATGATATTTGTGTTCTCTTTAATCTTAGGGTACATATTCCTCGGAGAAAAACTAACAACAATACAGATAATAGCGAGCCTTATAGTTATAGTAGGAGCAATAGTATTGTCTATAGACCTTGATTCGACTGTGAGAAAAATACGATCACTATCCTTTTTCCGTATGATGCTCGCTTCATTTCTTGTTGCTGTTAATATGCTTATCTTTAAAATGGTGGCTCTTGGATCATCCTTTTGGGTAACAACGTTTTGGGAATATGTCGGGGCTGTTATATTTGGCTTTATCTTGCTTGGAATATCAAAGAACTCACGAAATGCGTTTTTTACTGTATTGAAAGAAAAGAGAAGTGTCATAGGGTGGAATATTTTTAACGAGACACTCAATCTTATAGCCCGACTCTCAGCCAACTTTGCATCACTCGTTGTACCCCTTGCCCTGGTATCAGTTGCCAATGGGTCACAACCTTTCTTTATCGCTATATATGGATTACTCATCCCAATCATTTTCAAGGGTACAGAAAAAGAAAAATTTTATGGCAAGTATCTTGCACAGAAAGTTGTCTCTATATTACTTATGATATTAGGGGCTTATTTCTTATTTAAATAAAATGCACCATATCTATCACACACATGGCTTTATCCTCTCATCTCGTAATTCTGGAGAGGCGAATAAGATGCTATCTATTTATACAAGAGAGATGGGACTCGTGCGTGCTACCTGCCAAGGTATTAGACTTCACAAGTCTAAACTACGTTTTGCCCTACAAGATTTCTCTTATACGAAAGTAGACCTTGTTCGAGGTAAAGATATATGGCGTGTCACTTCAGCGACAAATATAACTTCGTTTCCATATGCACGATCAGACAGACAATCGCTTCTCTTAATTGCGCGACTCTCTAAACTCATAGAAAGATTTTGTAATGGGGAAGAGGAAAGTAATAAAATTTTTGATGATTTTCTCCAAGCACTATATCTTCTCGATGATACTTCTATATCTAAGGAAACCCGTGAAGCGCTAGAGCTACATTTAGTACTGCGGATAATGAATTCTTTGGGTTATATAGGTGAGTCCACAATGCTCTCATCATATCTGTCTACTTCTTTTGATCAGGTGGAAATCGAAGAACTGCTCAAAGAGAGACAATCAATAATAGCTCATATAAATAAAGCATTAAATGAAAGCGGGCTTTAATTTCTTATGATATAATATCTACTATGCTCGAGAACGAAAATAGGAATAAAATAGAAGATATAAAACGTAAGCTTTATGACCGCGAAGACACTGTGACCAATAGACCTCGCGAGGGAGTACTTCATCCTATACCTCATCATGTAGCCACAGAGTGGAAAAGTGAAGTAAAAAAGGATGAAAACCCAGGGTTTAACAAAATGAAAAAGCCACCAATGTCTCCATTTAAAAAGTTCTTCATCGGCGCCGCAATATTTTTCGTTGGTGCTATTATATTCTCTGCGTCAATGTTTATGCGCGGAGGTATTTCAGTATCAAGTGACAATATAGACATAACAGTGCTCGGTAATGCATTTACAAAAGGTGGTGAAGAATTACCGCTTCAAATAGAAATAAATAATCGCAACAATGCAAACCTAGAACTTGCTGATTTGGTTATTGAGTATCCAAGAGGAGCAAGTGATAATGCTGCCGATGTGATACGTTTGCCTCGCGAAACTATAGGAACTATAAAAAAAGGAGAAATTATAACTCGCAATATGAAGGTCACATTATTCGGCGATGAGACTTCTGTGCGAAATATTAAAATTAGCCTTGAGTATCACCCCCAAGGTTCTAATGCTATATTCACAAAAGTTAAAGAATATCCTGTTACTATAAGTTCTGCACCGCTATCGCTTATAGTCGACGCGCCAGATACTGCGACGGCTGATCAGTCTATTTCGTTTAAAGTTACTGCTACACTAAACACAACTCTTCCATCCGGCAACACTATGCTTCAAGTTGCTTACCCTACAAACTTCGTATTTGAAAGTGCAATTCCTACTCCTTCTCTAGGGAACTCTTTGTGGAACTTAGCTGCTCTGACCCAATCAAGCCCTGTTACTATTACGGTTACTGGACATCTCATAGGCCAAGATGGCGATCAGCAAGTATTCCATGTTTACGCTGGTACTACTAGCCCGACCAATCAATCTGTTGTCGATGTTGTGTACAATTCATTGTTGAAAACTCTAACTATCACAAAACCATTCCTCGAAGCTCGTATCTTGGTCAACAGTCAAGATTTGCCAACCTATACAGCAAGTGGAGGAGAGACTGTAAATGCGGAGATTGCTTGGTCTAATAATTTGCCGACGCGTATTACAAATGCGCAGATTATTATGAATATATCTGGTAATGTATTTGATAAATCAGAAGTAAATCCACAAGAAGGATTCTACGATTCAGCAAACAGCCAAATCATCTGGGATAAAAATACTATTCCTGAGCTTGCATCAGTAGAGCCGGGAGCTTCAGGATCAGTGTCATTTAATTTCAAGCCGAGGTCTCTTGTCGGATCAGCGGCAAAAATTAAAGATCCACAAATTGCTCTTAATGTCAGTATAAAGGGTACACAGCCATCAGAAGGTTCGACATCTAGTGAAGTTAATAATTTTGCAAAGAAAATTGTAAAGATATTGTCTGATTTCCAGATTGCCTCATCGGCAACATATACAGCTGGCTCACTTCCACCAAAGGCTGAAACTGAGACAAAATACACAATAACTTGGACTCTCTCAAACTCGGTGAATAGTATTACTCAAGCTCAAGCTAGGTCTATACTACCTATATATATTAAGTGGGTTGGAGCTACGGCTGGCACAAATGAAAATATTACGTATAATGAGACGACTCGAGAAGTGATATGGAATATAGGTTCTGTCCGCCCAAATACAGGCTTTGATACAAATCGTGAAGTTTCATTCATTTTGTCACTCAAGCCATCACTTTCCCAAGTCGATAGCGTTCCCCAGC
Organism: uncultured Candidatus Saccharibacteria bacterium; assembly: GCA_964631935.1. Lineage (GTDB taxonomy): Bacteria > Patescibacteriota > Minisyncoccia > Phycocordibacterales > UBA9973 > UBA8515. The sequence continues at coordinate 56,064 of CAZWAV010000002.1, read as the reverse complement.
TTATGAAAAATATCGCCCTTTCAGGCATGGATTCATTTACTGGAACTGCAGTTAAGAGTAGTCGTGGTCCAATAACAACACAGCTAACAAATGATCCGATGTTTAAGAGCGGTAATGAGCGTGTTGTAAAATAATATATGGAAAAAGATCAAAAGAATTTAATGGAAAAGATTATCTCTCTATCAAAAAGACGGGGGTTTATTTATCAAGGATCTGAAGTCTATGGTGGACTCGCAGGTACTTGGGATTACGGTCCTCTTGGTGTAGCGCTTAAAAATAATATTAAAAATCTTTGGTGGAAAATGTTCGTAGACTCTAGAGAGGATATGTATGGAGTGGATGCGGCTATACTTATGAATGCTGAAGTTTGGAAGGCGAGTGGGCACGTTGATACATTTACTGATCCTCTTGTTGAGTGCACAAAATGTAAGCGTCGCTTTCGAGCTGACCAACTAAAAGAAGAAGGTGTATGTGATGATTGTGGCGGAGCAACAGGCGAAGCAAGACAATTCAATATGATGTTCCAAACTCAAATCGGTGCGGTTGAAGATTCATCTGCGACTGTATATCTACGCCCTGAGACAGCTCAAGGAATGTTCGTGAATTTCAAAAATGTTGTTGATTCATTCCATCCAAAATTGCCATTTGGTCTTGCTCAGATTGGTAAAGCTTTTCGTAATGAGATTACTCCACGAGACTTTATATTCCGTGTGCGTGAATTCGAACAGATGGAAATCGAATATTTCTTAAAGCCTGAAGAATGGGAAAAATATTTTGAATATTTCAGAAATGAGATGCTTAAGTGGATGGAAATGATTGGAATCGATATGAATCATATACATGAGCTTGAAGTAGGCGATGGAGATCGCGCTCATTACTCTGCGCGCACTATAGATTTTGAATTTGATTTTCCGTTTGGAAAGAAAGAATTATACGGTCTAGCATATCGTACTGATTTTGATTTGAAAAACCATGGACTTACATATCAAGACGAAGAGACGAGTGAAAAGATTACTCCTCATGTTATCGAGCCATCTTTTGGCCTTGATCGTACAATTCTTGCGATAATGGCGAGTTCTTATACAGAAGATACAAAAGGAGAAGAAGTGCGACCATACTTAGCTTTTAAGCCTTCTGTTGCACCAGTAATATGTGCTGTTTCACCTCTACTTAAAAATAAGCCAGAGCTTCGCGATTACGCCCACACAGTGTATAGAATGTTAAAAGATGAGTTTGGACGAGTCATGTGGGATGATAATGGCAACATAGGTAAGCGTTATCGCAGACAGGATGAGATAGGTACACCATGGTGTATTGTTGTAGACTTTGATACGCTAGGCGAAGAGAATCCAGAACACAAAGATACCGTCACAATCCGCGATCGTGATACAGGAACACAAGAGAGAATAAAAAAAGAAGATATTATAGATTATATTAAAGACAGACTAAGCTAATGCAAAAACCAAAAAAGAAGACATTTAAAAATGGTCTACGAATAGTGACCATTCCCATGAAAGATAACCCGACAGTCACAGTTCTTGTCCTTGTCGGTACAGGATCAGATTATGAGACAAAAAAGATAAACGGCATTTCTCATTTCCTGGAGCATATGTGCTTCAAAGGGACCACAAAGAGGCTTACAGCTCAAGCTATATCTCATGAACTCGATGCTCTTGGTTCCCAATACAATGCATTTACAGGTCACGAGATGACTGGGTACTATGCCAAATCTGACGCAAAGAATTTCAAAAAGATTTTTGATGTTATTTCTGATATTTACTTAAACTCTACATTTCCAGAAGCTGAGATGCAGAAAGAAAAAGGTGTGATAGTAGAAGAGATAAATATGTATGAAGATATGCCTCAGAGTCATGTGCAGGATTTATTCCAAGAAGTTCTCTATGGCGACCAGCCAGCTGGGTGGAATATTGCTGGAACAAGAGAAAATGTAAAAGCCATGACTCGGGATGATTTTGTTAAATACAAAAAGACTCATTATGTTGCCGAAAACACTGTGATCATAGTTGCTGGTAGTGTGAGTGAAGGCGAAGTTTACAAAGAAGCTACTAAACATTTTAAAGATGTTCATACCAGCAAGAAGGGTAGCAAGGTCCGAACGAAAGATAATCAGACAAAACCAAATACAATTGTGAAGCATAAAGCAACAGATCAGACTCATTTTGTTCTAGGAGTTAGAACATTTCCATTGAAAGACAAAAGGAATACAACACTCTCTGTTCTCTCTGCTGTGCTTGGCGCAGGCATGAGCTCAAGACTTTTTATTAAGCTTCGTGAAGAATTAGGCGTAGCTTATTATATACGTGCTTATAATGATCCATCGCTTGATCGTGGAGCTTTCCAAATATCTGCAGGAGTTAACAATGCCCGAACAGAAGAAGTTATAAAAGAGATATTGAAAGAATGCACTCGTCTGACAAAAGAAGAAGTAAGTGAAAAAGAGCTTTCCAAGGTAAAATCTTTTCTTGTTGGTAATATGAAGCTTTCTCTTGAAGCCACAGATGATATAGCAAACTTTTTCGGTACTCAAGAATTAATGAAAAAAGAAATAAAAACTCTTGATGAAAAGATAAAGAACATACAGAAAGTTACATCTAAAGACATTATGAAAATGGCTAAAATTATCTTCAAAAATAACCACCTAAACCTTGCTATCATAGGTCCATTTAAGGATAGTGACCATTTTAAAAACCTTCTAAAGTTTTAGGTACAGATTACTATAATGTGCTAAAATGGCGATATGGAAAAGAATACTAAAATATCTATATCAAATGGGTCCATTATAAGAGTCATCCTTTTTGGTGTAGTTTTTTGGGCTCTTATAAAGCTTACGAGCATAATACTTATACTACTCACTTCTATTGTGATAGCTTCATTTATTGAGTTCGCTGTCAAAAAGATGAAGAAGTATATAAAGAATCGTACGATGGCCGTATTTCTAATCTACCTAGCTTCATTTGCTGTGGTTTTCGGATTACTATCTGTATTTGTCCCAGTGTTTATTTCAGAAATGTCTACACTGGTAGTCCAGCTTGGTAAATATATTCCAAATAGTAGTATCTTAAACACATTCCAGCCAGATACTCTATCTGGCGCCAAAGGAGTTGTATCTACCATATCTCACAATGCATCTATAGCTGATGTTATTAAGAGTACACAGAATTTGGTCACAAGCCTGTCTGGTGGATTTTTCAATATTTTCGGTTCAGCTTTCGATGGGGTAGTAAATCTTCTTCTGATTATTATCCTCTCTTTTTATCTATCAGTTACAGAGCGTGGGATAGAGAGCTTCTTGCGCATTATCACACCAGCTATCCATGAAGAATATATAATAAGTTTATGGCAACGAACTGAACGCAAAATTGGCTTGTGGATGCAAGGCCAGATGCTTATGGGTACCATAGTTGGTATGCTCACTTACTTAGGGTTAACTATTATAGGTGTGAAGTATTCTCTTGTTCTTGCGCTTCTTGTTGTGGTCGCTGAACTTGTGCCATTTGGACTTGTTCTTGCTACTATTCCGGGAATTCTCTTTGCTTATATAGACGGTGGTGTAACTGTCGCTGCCGTAACAGCACTTATGTACTTTATTCTTGGTCAATTTGAGACATACTTGATCTATCCTCTAGTTGTAAAGCGAGCCACTGGTATTTCTCCTCTTGTTGTTATTATCTCGCTTCTTGTAGGAGGAACACTCGCAGGGTTCTGGGGAGTAATATTGTCTATCCCTTGTGCTGTTTGTTTGCTTGAATTCCTTGATGATTTAGAAAAGAAAAAAGTAGCCCGCGCATAGATATGTCTAAAAACTTTTATATTACTACGACTCTTCCATATGTAAATGCTGATCCGCATGTTGGCTTTGCTATGGAAATAATACGTGCGGATGTGATAGCTCGAGCAAAAAAACTCGATGGGTTTGAAGTATTTTTTAATACTGGTACAGATGAACATGGACAGAAACTTTTAACTGCAGCTATTGCAGAAGGTAAAGATGTACAAGAATATGTAGATGGATTTGCTGAACGTTTCCGTGGTTTGAAAAGTTTGCTTGGCATATCAGATGATGTACATTTTATCCGCACAACTGATGCTCACCACATAACTGCTGCTCAAGAATTCTGGAATCGTTGCGATGAAAGAGGATACATATACAAGAAGACTTACCAGACTAAATACTGCGTAGGTTGTGAACTCGAGAAGACTGATTCAGAATTAAATGATAAAGGTGAGTGTCCAATACACCCTGGTAAACAAGTAGAGCTTATAGATGAAGAGAATTACTTCTTTAAATTTTCAGCATTCGAGCAACCACTTCTCGATTTTTATGAAAAGAATCCTAACTTTGTAATACCCGATTTTAGATTTAACGAAATTAAATCTTTCGTAGAAAGTGGGCTCGAAGATTTTTCAATTTCTAGGCTTGCTTCAAAAATGTCTTGGGGTGTGCCAGTGCCTGGAGATGAAGAGCATGTTATGTATGTATGGTTCGACGCACTTGTGAATTATATATCTACTCTTGGCTGGCCAGAGGATACAGAACAATTTGAGAAATTCTGGACTGACGGAATGCCAACTCAATACTGCGGTAAAGATAATCTTCGTCAACAATCAGCAATGTGGCAAGCAATGCTCATGGCTGCAGGATTACCAAATTCAAAACAAATAATCATAAATGGTTTTATTACTGGAGATGGAGGTATTAAAATGTCTAAATCTATAGGCAATGTTATCAATCCTTATGACATTGTGAATGAATATGGCACAGAGGCACTTCGTTATTTCGTATTACGTGAGCTCTCAGCCTTTGAAGATAGTCCATTTACAATGGAGAGATTTAAAGAGGCTTATAACTCTGGCCTTGCTAATGGTATAGGAAATCTAGCGAGTCGAATACTCACTCTATCGGAGAAATATTTAGATGAATGTCCTATTATTCCCGAGAAGTCTGATTTTACAGAATATTTCAAACTATATGAGACATTTGATTTAAAAAAAGTTACTGATTATATTTGGAATGAAATTGCAGAACTTGATAAATTCATCCAAGAGACAGAGCCATTTAAAGTAGTAAAGATCGATGAAGATAAAGGCAAGGAACTTATTATAATGATGGTGCTTCGTCTATACCAGATAGCCCGTATGCTCAACCCAATACTTTCAGAAACAAATGTAAGGCTAAAAGCTCTAATCAAGGCAAATAAAAAACCTGAAGCTCCATTATTTGCGAGAAAAGATTAAAATGACTCCAAAATATATAGATATACATTCACATGTGAACTTCAAAGCGTTCGACGAAGATCGAGATGAAGTTATTAAGAGAGCGCTAGAGAATGATACTTGGGTTATAAATGTCGGTACACAGATTGATACATCCAAGAAAGCTGTAGAGATAGCACATCAATATGAAAAAGGAGTTTATGCGATTATTGGACTTCATCCTATACATACAGGTGCATCGTTCCATGATGAGAAAGAGCTGGGTGAAGGAGGAGCAGAATTTACATCACGGGGAGAAGTGTTTGATAAAGAAAAATATTTACAACTTTTACGTGATCCGAAAGTTGTAGCTGTCGGTGAATGTGGACTCGATTATTTTAGGTGCACAGAAGAATCTATTGAGAAGCAAAAGAAAGCATTCATTGGACAAATTGAAATTGCAAATGAAATAGGGAAGCCATTAATGCTCCATATTCGTAATAATCCTGAACATAAGGAATTAAATGCTTATAGCGATGCATTAGAAATTTTGAAACAATATGGAAAAGTAAAAGGTGACGTGCATTTTTTTGCAGGGGACTGGGAAGACGCAAAAGGATATATTGATTTCGGGTTCACCCTCTCTTTTACTGGAGTTATTACATTTGCGCGTAGTTACGATGAGGTTATTCGGAACATACCACTCGATATGATAATGTCTGAAACTGATGCCCCTTATGTCACCCCAGCACCTTATAGAGGTAAACGTAACGAACCGATCTATGTCTCTGAAGTAGTCAAAAAAATAGCTGAAATTAAAGGTTTAGCAGAAAATGAAGTGGCGGAAGCCATAATAAATAATGCCAAGCGTGTCTTCGGTATCTAATTGGACATTTTGGCTTAATTCTGCTAGTATAACCCCACATCTTACTTGTCCCGGTCTTATAACCGGTACACACAGGTCCATAGTAGGATGATATTAAAAATAACAATTATTGCGTATTTTACGCACTTTAAGTAATGGCAAAAGAAAAAGAAGTAGAGGTTGAAGGTGCAGAAGAGGTAAAGCAAAGTGTTTACGAAGTTGGATACATAATGGTACCAACAATCGCTGAGGAAGGTTTAGGTGGGGAAGTTACAGCATTTAAAGATATGCTAACAGAGCATGGAGTAACATTCATATCTGACGAATATCCAAAGATGATGGAGCTTGCCTACGAGATGTCTCGTTCAATTGCGAACAAAAAGCAGAAGTTTTCATATGGATACTTCGGTTGGGTAAAGTTTGAATGTACGACAGCTCAAGCGAAAGTTATCAAAGATCTATTAGACAAGAACGAAAAGCTCGTTCGTTATCTTATGATCAAGACTGTTCGTGAAAGTACTATGTCTACTAAGCGTGCTTATGGTAAGACAGAAGGAGTAAAGCGCCGATCAGCCCCAAAAGCTGAAGAAACTGGCCCTATCAATGAAGAAACTATCGATAAGGAAATCGACGCGCTAGTGGTCTAATTTGTAGTATAATAGTTCCATTAGTAGTAATCTCACAAATATATGTATTTAAACAAAGCATTCATTATAGGTAACCTCACTCGTGATCCAGAGCTTAAAGCTATTCCATCTGGAATTAAAGTTTGTAGTTTCTCCGTAGCAACTAATCGTGTCTGGAAAGATAAGAATGGTGCACGCCAAGAAGCTGCTGATTATCACAATGTAGTAGTATTTGGTCGCCAAGCAGAAACTGTAGCTCAGTACATGAAGAAAGGTTCACAAGTTATGATTGAAGGCCGTATGCAGACCAGATCTTGGGATGATGCTGCTACAAATACAAAGAAGTATCGTACTGAAGTTATCGCTGATCGCGTTCAATTTGGATCTGGTTCTGGTGCTCCAGCAGGTGGCGCTTCAAAATCAAGTACTCCTTCTCAGGGTGCTCCAAAAGAAGAGAGTGATGAGCTAGATACTATAGAGTACCCAGATGAGCAGATTAATGCTGAAGATATCCCATTTTAACAACTAAGAATTTAAATTATGAAACAAGATTATTTTTCATCAAACAATATAAAGCATATCGACTATAAAGATGTCGAATTGCTAAAAAGATTTTTGACACCAAGTGCAAGAATGCTAGCTCGACGTCGCACTGATGTGACAGCAAAGAACCAGCGCAAGCTATCTGAAGCTATCAAACGTGCTCGTTTCATGGGCCTACTCCCATACATAGCAAAGTAATTAAAATCCCTCAACTGAGGGATTTTTAATTGACAGAAAGGTCTAAAATGTTACCATTTAAGTATATTAAATTAAGCTATAGAATCACACAAATCTATGATTAAAAAATTGCTTCTGGGGGTTTTCGTCTTTAGTTTTCTAATTATAAACAACCAAGTCAATGCAGCAACTCTACCATCTAGTGGATGCAATGGTACGAATACCTACAATGCAATAACTAGGAAGAAGTGTCCTGATGTAGGATCTGTCCTTGGGGCATCGTTGACTGTTACTCCTGATCCAACTCCACGCATTATGTACTGGTGGGGAAAAGTTAATCAACACATAGATTCAAATGGAGTGTGGCAAACTGATCCAGATGGAGTGTCAGGGGCTAATCTCGATAAACTTACTTACTGTAAAAAATGGTATCCAAATACCACTAGTGTAACTCCATACCAAATGGAAACTATAGACAGTTGGCATAACGCAGGGAATACTTCAAATTACACAGCAACTGTCATGTCAGATCAATGTGTCGCTAGTGTAGTAGATCAACCACGAACACTAAAAGTTCTTTCTCCAAATGGTGGAGAGACATACCAAGTTGGACAGCCAATAACTATTACGTGGTCATCGACAGGATATGGAAGTTCATCAGTCGTAAGTCTTTATCTTGCAACTCAAAATCCTGATGGTGGCGCAGCAAGCACTGGACTAATGAATATTATGGGATTAGTAAATGATGGAACAGAAACAGTGACTATACCTAATACAGTTGTTGCCGGTAGTAATTACCTTATACATGCAGAAATTTATGATCCAGTCACAACATTATGGCAATCAGATAATAGCGATGCTACGTTTAAAATACAAGGACCAACGACAAATAATTGTTCAACAACAACTCCTTCAATAAAAGTTGTTTCACCAAATGGTGGAGAAGTGTATAGAGTAGGGGACACTGTGACTATAAAATGGGATTATTGTGGTGGGCAAACTTCGACATTTACGGTTGATGGAAATACAAGCGTTGCAATCATGCTTGATGACGAAAATAATGTGAGTACATATGGTGAGCAGTTAATTGGTACCACTACTATAGGTACTGGTAGTTATACATGGGTTATTCCAAATGCATTAGGCAATTATTCATCATTAAATGGCGGTAACTACCTTATTGATGTTAAGACGAATGTACATAGTGTCAGCGATATCCAAGATTTTAGCAATAATACTTTTACAATCCAAGGATCAACAACTACTACATGTACAGCTACATCAGCTCCTTATGTAAAAATAGTGTCACCAACTGACGGCAGTAGTTATACTTCAGGTCAGCAACTTTTGGTTAAATGGGAAAGCTGTAGATTTCTCCCAACTGATATTGGTTCCCTAGTAATCATGAATTCAAATGGAACACAATATCCTCTAGCTATAAATAATACTTTAAATGATGGACAAGAATTAATAACAATTCCAACTGTCCCAACAAATGGAGTGTGGGATCTTGTGATAAAGTTTGATGGTGCTGGATATGCTGCATCTGATGATATTCATATTAATATCCAAAATGCCACAACTTCTACTTGCCCAGTATCTGGTTTACCAAAAGTTACCGTGCTTTCTCCAAATGGAGGAGAGAATTATGTTCCAGGACAACAAATAACTGCAACATGGAAGACATGTAAAATTCCTGCTAATACTCAAATGAGAATTGATATTGTAATGTATAAGCCAAATGGTAATACAGTAACTAAAGTTTTAAAAACTAGCACTCCTAACGATGGAACAGAAAGTGTAACACTGCCAACTAACGTTTCTTGGACTCAGATGGTTTATGGTACTAACTTTAAAATAAAAGTTAGAAAGGCAAACACTCTGCTACCACAAGATCAATCAGATAATAAATTCACTATTGTTTCAGCAGCACCAGCCAAAGTCACAGTTATTCTTTCTTCCACTAATCCGCCAGCAGGTACAGTTATGGTAAATAGTACATCTGCGACAAACAATGTTGAGGTATTAAAGTTTAAGATCAAAGCTGAAAATTCTGCTGTAACTCTACGAAAGATTCCTATACAGGTAGCTATATCTTCTACGAATGTAGCTGATGACGTTACAAACGTTATTGACTCAATCAAATTGATGAGCAGTAATAATGTTATTGATAGTAAATCTGGAACAGATGGTTATGAATTTACAGCAGGTGCCGCTTCAAGCTTTACGGGGACATTGTGTACAAACACGACAGCAACTGCTGATGACTCCTGTGCATTCCAATTCAATAACTTATCATCTCCATACAATCAAATTGCATCAGGATCAACAGCAGAATTCTCCATAGTAATCGACTTCAAGTCACAATCTAACTATGCGGCAGGTACAATGATAACCACCTCATTTGTTAATGCAGACGTCTTGCAACCAACAAACTTCTCTGTTCAAGATGTAAACGGTGATCAATTGCCTTCATCACAAAGATTTGGCTCAGCTATAGGAAACACTCAAATACTTCGAACAAGTGGATTAAATGTCGTTATGGGTACTCCAGCAGTAACTAGTGTTATTGAATTAAATGGCAACATTTCTCGGGTCACATATAATATCCCCCTATCAGCCACTTCGTTTGGTGGAACCTATTATGTAGGCCAAAGCACACAACAGGCAGCTGTTGCAACAGGGACTAATGCAGTTGCTTATGGTTTTAATCGATCTACCAGTCCAGCAATTCTAAGTACACTAGAAGGTGCTTCATCTACTATATATTCATCTGATGCAACAATAGAAGGGAACGGATATCGTATCGACGATGGCACTACAAAGCATTTCTATATGACAGTAGATCTCCTCACCCCCTCCGTTCCAAATAGTAGTTATCGTGTATCTCTACAGCAAGTAAGAGTGTTTACAAATGGCGCTCTGACTACAGGAGCTATGAATATTGATTTGTTACCAACAAGTTCATATCAAACTATATATCAGCTTATAAATAACTAAATCAGATAAATTAAAAATCCCTCAATTGAGGGATTTTTAATTTATATTAGACCTAGAGATGTTAGAAGTGTATCTAATTCCTTTCCTTTGATTTGTTCGAATCCACCAAGAGGAATTTTGTCGAGCTCGATATTCATAATTCGTATTCTTTTAAGATCTACGACTTTGTGATGCAACGCTTCAGCCATACGGCGTATTTGGCGTTTCTTTCCTTCAGTTAAAATGATATGAAATACATTCTTGGTTTTGCGCCAGACTTTGCATTTCTTGCTGACGAAGCCATCGAACTTCACACCATTACTCATCAATTCTACAAATTTATCTGAGAACGCTGGGTCTACCTTTACGACATACTCTTTTTCATGGACATATTTTGGGGAGAGTAGACGGTCCGTCACACGGCCGTCATTGGTCATAATTATTAATCCATGTGAATCTTTGTCTAATCTACCAACAGGGAAGACCTTCACCGGAAAGCGAGTGGCTTGTAGGATGTCTTTACTACCTTCGTCTGGATTAGTAGATATGCCTGTCGCTTTATTGTAGGCATAATATACATAAGCATCTTTCGGAGCTTTTTTACTGACTTCTACTTTGTCACCCTCTTCTACTTTGTCGCCAAGAACTGCCTTTTTGCCATTTATAGTGACAAATCCTTTTTTAATAAGTTCATCTGCGCCTGTTCTAGTAGCGTAGTTATTAAGAGCTAAATATCTATTTATTCGTATTGGGTAGGACAAGTTCATGATTATGTTTTAAATGAGGTATATAATAAAATCCAGTCAGTAGTATTAGACCAAGTACTAAGAATAAATCTTTGAAAGGGAAGTATATGAAAACAAGCGTTGCAATAAGCGGTGCAATAATATAAGACACGGGAACCATATCTCTAAATACTCCAAGCAAGAATGCATCCTCTTCTTTTACGTGTGTGAAGAAATATATTTCTGTAGTAGTTTCCACAATGCTTGCCCCCATACGAGTCAAGAACAATACAATTGCCCAGAGGGCTAAATTTTTATCGGTTATATAAGCAATAGCACCTGTAGACATGATCATAATTATAAAACCAAAGACCAATAGAACCCTCTTACTGACATGGTATTTGTCTATAAGCACACCAACAGGAAGACCGAATATTACAAATGGAGCAAGCATTATCGTAAAGATAACCCCTATTTGATCCCAGCCGAATCCTATATGTTGATGTAGATATATCGGTGTATATACAACCATCCAGGCAAAAAAGAATTGCAGTATAAAATTAATAACTGTAATAGCCAGCATGTGGTGATTTGTTTTTAGGTATTTATATGTTTTTAAAAATGGAGTTCTTGTGTACTTCTTATCTTTGAAATCTTTTATTGATATAAACATACCTAGAGTCATGAGTACCACAGTTACAAAGGCAAGTATATAAACTGCTATATATCCGCCGTCTTCAGTAATCAATAGTCCAGTGATAAGGGGTGATAACATCCAAGCAATATTTGTAATAGTTAAATACAAGCCACGAGTTTTGCCTATAGTTAAAGGATTACCAAAATGCTCTATAAATATATCCAAACATAGTGAAATAAGAGTATTCGTAGTAAGTATTGATATAAATGATAATGCAATAAGATTTGCCCCAGGTGAACTTATTAGTAAAGCAAGAGAAGCCATATTAATCAAAAGTAGCCATAAGACCAACTTACGATTACCAAAATATTTTAATATATTTGCACTTTGAGAAAGTAATATGAGGGTTATTATAGAGGCTATTGTATAAATCAAGCCAACATAACCCTCAGAAATAAACTTTGTTAAAAATGTCGAATTAACATATGCCGATATGGATATGTGTAGAGTGAACAAGAACGACAAGATATACATTTTGTTAATCTTGGTAATGTTCATAAGTCTATACACTTAATAATACTGGTATAACAAGTGGACGCTTTGCTGTCTTTTGGAACAGGAACTTGGAAATATTATCTCCAAGAGTTGTTTTGATTGTGTCGAAGTTAATAGGGTTCATACCACGGGTGCCATCTTCAATAGTTTTCTTTATTATTAGTCTTACTTGGTGAAGTAATTCTTGGTTTTCTTTTAGGTAGATAAATCCACGAGAGATAATATCCGGAGACTTGCGAAGTTTACCAGTTGTGGAGTCTATTGTTGCAATTAAAACGAACATACCATCCTGAGCAAGCATCTGACGGTCGCGTATAACTACCTCTTGTTCATCACCGACAGAGAATCCATCCACCATCATTGGTCCTGATGGGGCTTTCTCTTTTCGGACACCTATCTTTGTGCCTTCATCGGTTATTTCTATTATTGATCCATTGTCTGGAACAACAATATTCTCCTCAGACATACCGAGAGACATGGCTACTTCTTTGTGTTTTACAAGCATAGAGTGCCATCCATGAATAGGTATAAAGAATTTAGGATGAGTTTTTCTGTGTAGCCACTTTACATCTTCCTGGTTACCGTGACCCGTTGCGTGGATTGTCTCTTCAGAAGTTCTATAGCTGATTATTTTCACACCGTGGCGAGCCAGATTATCCTTGAGATGTTGAACAGATATTTCATTGCCTGGAACGATAGAAGCAGAGAGTATAATAGTATCTCCAGCTCGAATAGTGAACTTCTTATGTGTCTTATTGGCAGCACGATTAAGAGATGCAAATTCCTCACCCTGGGCTCCAGTCATAAGCACTATGACTTTATTTGGTGGGTAGTTGTCCGCTTCTTCTACTGGTATGATAGTACCTTTTTTAGGCTTAAATAGTCCTGCTTGTTCGCAGACTTCCATATTCGTTTTAAGTGATCGTCCATCTAGTACTACTTTTTTACCCAGTTCCTCAGCGGTTTCGACGATCTTCACAAGACGAGTGATGTGTGACGCAAAGGCAGCGATAATAATACGCCCACTTGATGCACGGATCAGCTTTCCCAAACCTTCATTTACTTTTGCTTCTGGTAGTGAGAATCCTTCGTTTTCTATGTTTGTTGAATCAGTCAAAAGAAGTAAAACATTTTCTTTATCAAAAAATTTATATTCTTTTTCTTCTTCGTCTGAAACTTTCCCATCTATTTGGTCAAGTTTGTAATCTCCTGGAGTAACTATTGATCCATAGGGCGTCTCCACAATGATCCCCATTGAATCTGGAACAGTGTGAGTAACACCGAAGAATCGGATGCGCATATCACCGACATAAATAACAGAATCTTTTTCTACGACTTGGCAGTTTAGAGCAGGTAGGTGAGAAAATTCTTCCTGACGTTTCTTCATTAATAGTATAGATAGATTACGAGAATAGAGTGGGGGATTACCTATACGGCTCATGACAAGAGGGATACCACCAATGTGATCTAAGTGTCCATGTGTAACGAACATACCTCGAATTTTATCCTTCCTCTCTTCGAGGTATGTTGTGTTTGGAATAATATAGTCGATACCTGGAGTATCTTCAGTCTTGAATTGCATACCAGCATCTATGACTATGATGTCGTTACCGATCTCAATAGCCGTCATGTTCTTTCCGATTTCCTCAACTCCGCCAAGTGGAATAATACGAATAACTCCAGGAGCTACAGGAGGTATAAGATTTGTCTTCCTTCTTTTTGTAAAAGTAGTATCACTTTTAACAGGAGCTTGGGCTTGAGCTTTAGGGCGTCTGCCACCTTTGTTACTACCGTATTGGTAGCTACCTTTTGTTTTGCTTGAGCCTTGTGCGCCTGGCTTATTATATGTGTGAGTTGTCCTTACACTCTGATTTGTGTTTGTTGTAGTTGGACTCTGCTTGTGTGCTGTTCTAGTATAGTTTGGTTTGTGTGGACGGAAATTGCGATTGATTCTCGGCTTCTCTCCTCCTTGTTGTGGTGTTTCGTTCATAAATTATTTATTTAGTAAAAATTTTCCATACATGATCAGTTTGTGCGTACCAATCGTGTATTGATAGGAATCTGTCTGATGGAGCTGTTAATATGTTTAATGTTAAATTGTTTAGGGTTGGTAGTGTTGCGTATAAATATTTAGGTGAGTAAACAAGAAGCGCAGGAATATCTTTATTGAATTGTGTCACAAAATCATTGTATTTATTTATACGGCTATCACGATCCAATGTCTTTTGGGCAAATTGCAAAATGTCATCTACGTTTTTATTGCTATACATTGAAATGTTTAATCCCGGGTCTGTTTTCTGTGAAGAATGCCAGAAAGAGAATAAGTCGGACTCATGATTTATTATTTGACCAAAGAAAAGTGCTTCATAGTTACGTGATCGAATAAGTTGGTTGAGTGGTCCTCCTTCATATACCTTAACTTCAATATTTACACCACCTAATTTTTCTAGTTGTTCTTTGATAAGGTTTGCTGCTTCCTTGAGTTCTGGTGTGTCACCAGTCGTTATAGAAAATGAAAGCTTAGTTACTGGACCATTATTCACCTGAACTTTTTCTGTGACTGTTTTCTTTCCGACTTTCTTTGTTCTGGTTACTGTTGTTGTACCACCCTTTTCTCTTGATCCATCAGTGCCTATTAACCAGCCTGCTTTATCTAGCATATCTTTTGCTTCTGCTAGTGATGCGTTTTTGTATTCATCTGTAGGTTGATTAGCTATGATAGAGATTGGAATAGGACTATGAGCTATTGTTCCATAGCCTCCTAGTATTTTATCTACAAGTTCCTCTCTATCTAGAGCCTTATCAAAAGCTTTCATGACAGAAGCATCTGATAATATCTTATTATTGGCAGTATTAAAGAATAACCCAAATATGCGGGGTAGGGTTGCAGTATGGATTACATAACCTGCTTTCTCTAGCTCTTCTGCATTCGCAGGTGTTATGCCACCAGCTTGATCAATAGAATGTGACAGCAATTCTTTAATAAGATCCTTTTCATTAGAATAAGAAACTATTGTTATGTATTTTATATGAGCTTCACTAAGAGCAAAATCACTAAAGCGCTTCAATACATACTTTTCAGGAATACCCTCATTGTTTTTTGAAACAGAGTCTATCTGGTATGGTCCTGAACCTACGGATTTTATGTTTAGTGTTGATAATCCAAATTCAGCTGGACTAACATTTTTCCATACATGCATAGGCAGTATACCTATTGTTGTATTATCGATAAATGATATATATGGTTGGTTTAATGTAAACACCACAGTACTATCGTCTGTCTTTGAAACACTTATACCGTCCCATCCTATACGACGAGGGCTCTTTATGAGTGGATCTTTTATCTTATCAATTGTAAATATAATATCATCAGCTGTTACTTTTGTCCCATCTTGGAACTTAGCGTTCTTTTTTATTGTAAAAGTGTATGTCATTGCGTCTGGAGATACTGTGTAAGAACTAGCAAGATCAAGTATAAAATTACCATCTGAAGTCTTTCGCATGAGCCCGCTGTACACAATAGAAGTTAAGTCTTTGTCAGCATCAGATAAAGCAAGCACTGGGTTTACTAAGGTAGGCATGCCAATTATTCCTTCAGTGATAGATCCACCAGCTGCTGGGATCTCTGTCATAAAAGCACTATTTACCTTACCAACTAAAATAACCATAGCCACGAAAGCTACAGAAATAGAAAGCATAAATATTTTAAACTGCCTTTTTGAGAGTGATGCCCTTGCATCAATTAATTCTTTTTTCTTTGGAATACGAAATTCTTTTATAAAGGTGAGGAAATTACGCATAGAATGCATTTAAAATATATTTAAATTAAGTACGATATTAAATTGATAGACCCGGTATTACTTTACGAGTATTGCGAGAAACGCTGATGCAGCAAAAAGTATTCCAACTACAATAGTTGTGACAAATAGGAACTTTTCGAAACCACGTCGTGTATGATATAGACCACCACTATCTCCACCTCCAAGTGCGCCACCTACGCCTGCACTAGACTGCTGTAGCAGGATTGCGACAACCAAAATAATAGATAGTATAATCTGTATATACGGTAATACAGTAGCAATAATCGTCATGTAGACATACTACTATATTGAGCGAAAGATTGCAAATAAAAAAAGTCTTAATAATAATTACTTATTATTAAGACTTCTATAGAATATTACCCATTTTAATTTATAAGAAATACCTGCTATTTCTCTCCAGGGCGTATTTTTTCTCTTCCAGTAAAGCTTTAGTTGCTTTTGTAAATAAAGGGCTTATGAAATGTGGAGTAGTTCCGGACACTATGTCACTTATCTTTAACCATTGTTCATTCTTGTCTATCAAAAATTCCTTAACTATTGCCTTATCATTCATTAGTACAACGTAAGCTGTGAATAATTTTTCACACAAATCGTCTTTATGTGAGAATTTTATGGGCGTTGAGATGATATAAAAGTACTTTTTAAATTCTTTCTTTGAATACCTTCCGGTATTTATTAAGCCTGAAATGTATTGAAATCTCTCATCCTCGGATATAAAGCAGGTTGAACAAGAAGGAGGATCAAATTGATTTTCATTCTTGTGTTTTGCTTTCGAAGGTACCAGTAAAACTTTTTGATTATAAACAACAAACATAGAAGTTGTTGTTTTTTTCATTGGATTTACTTCTCCTTTTGTCTGGGGTTCATGTGTCTTTTTTGTCATGGGAATCTATTTAGATTGTTTTTTAATGGTTTTTTACAAATTAACATTACAATCAGGATAAGTCAATTTTTCTTATAGAAGGGCACAAATTAAAAAACTAGTACAAAATACTAGTTTTTTAATTTGTGCTCTAATACTACACTTTGCTCGAACTTTTTTCGAACGACTAACGGACTAATCGCGCATCCGTTGCGCTGAAGCGCCTCTGTGCGAAGCACAGAGCTTTTCCAAAAGGAAAAAGACGGAAGCACGAATACAATGCGGACTCGGTTTTGCGGAAGCAATTTTCTGGGGATATGGTTTCCGCAAAACCTCGGCTGATTTCGGATTTCGCAAGCGGAGGGGGAGGGGTCTGGGGAGGAATCCTCCGCTTGCTCCATCCGTTTTCTTTTGGCGAAATTCGGGGTGGACAAAAATACAAATACATCATATCATAAAATTGTCTCGGCTATTTCTCTGCTAGTGATTGTCCAAGTCTAAAGGAGATAAACCCTCGGCATCCGCCTCGGGTATTTCCGCTAGGGCTACGAGCGCCTAGATTACTTTGTGTCCTGCTATTCCTTGCCATTTCCGCTCTGTGGAGCGGTGGCGAGGGCAGGACGCTGTTTGGGGGAAGGAAGGAATCCTTCCCCCAGCTTCGGTCTCCTCCTCGCAGTGGTGATTTAGAGTATTCAGTGCTTTATTTCGTCTTGTTATTATTTTTCTGTTCTTGCCTTCGTTTAGCGTGCCTTCGGAGTCCGCCCTCGCACAACCCCCTTCCTCGTTTTCATATCCGAGTTTATCTTAACTTTAGATTTTATCTTTCTTATTGCGTCGGCGCTCGTCCTTTAGCCCTGGACGCTCCTAGCGGAAATACCCGAGGCGGAATGCGAATACGCTTGACCCACGCAGATGTGTGATTACACACATCTGCTCCCTCCCGTTCGCGCGCATAGATGCACTCCCTAGAGAGTTAAATTAGAATTGTATTACCTTTTGAATGAATATTATATCCATTAAAGTTAGTTTCCTCGTTATCTTCAAGCGCTATCATATTTTCATCGTTTGCTTTGAAATTCTTTTTATAGTAATCAACAACAAAAGTTCTATTCGAAGCCACGCCTTGATTTACAGCTACTCCTACAAAGGGAATATTCCTTCTTTTTGCGACAGATTTAGCTTCATCTAATATTTTTCCAATTAGTTCATCCATATCAATACTATTAACTAATCCTTGGGCTGGATTATTTGCTCTGACAATTAGTACGGGTTCTTTTGTCTTTGTTTTAGTTTCAATAAAAAGAAAGGATCCGCCAAACTTTTGTTTATTAGTATCCTTATCGAGGATAATCGAATAAGAAACAACATTCTTGAATTCTCCTTTTGCAAGTTTATCACTTTGACGGCTTGTACAAGCACCACCTAAATACCCCGTAACAATACGTTGCATGCCTTTTGACGGTACTAGAGAGATGTCTTTCTTTGTATTTTTTATTTCTCCTTTTTCTAAACCAGCTATTTTATTTTCTGTTATTGCTAAAATACTTTTTTCAAAATCTTGAGCTCCCCATATCTTTTTTAAGTATTTGATTAGATCTTTATTTTCTGTCTCAATCTTCTGATGTTCTCCGTGTTTCTTATCGAAATAATGTTCCTTGACATGAGACCTAATAAATTCACTAAAAATATTTACGCTATCTACACTAGGATCTTTTGAAACAAAACTTGGGTTAGTAAGCTTTTCAAATTGCTCCGGTATCTTTTTTGACATGTCTTTAAATGATAGCTCCATGAGAATCTTTTGCTTTAAACTAAAATCATCAGGAATCAACTTAAAGTAGTTTTCCATTAAGTTAATCAGATTATTGAAATCTTTTTTATTTCTTGCGAAAGTATTAAAATTATCAGCCTGTTTTTGTAATACATCTTTTCTCTTATTTAAATTTTCTATAATTTTTGGGTTATCTTTACTGTTGTTGAGTTTCTCATCTATAAGGCGAAGTTCCGAATTGAAAATATTATTTATATTTAAGGTAATATCTTCTTCCTTTTCCCAAACCATACTTCCTTCCTTGAAAGAATTGATCGTCGTAAAAACCTTACTATGATAGTTTAGTAAATCTTGATTTTCTAGTAGAGATTTTATTTGTTCTTCATTTTTTGATAGATCCAAAGAATTTTTTTCGCCGTATTCACCAATTTTTACATCTACTTTTTCATATCCTTCTGGAAGGGTAAAAAGTTCTGGATTCTTATTAGATTTGTTTTTAAATTCTTTAAGAGTAGTATCCGATACTCCGCCAATAATTGAATTGAAGGATTCTCTATTATATTGAGACTGTAATATTCTCTCTGGTAAATCTTTCGATTCATTGATCAAATCTGTATTGAAACTAGCGCGATACTTCTCCATTTCGTTTATGATCAAACTTATATTGCTGGGATCATTTTTACAAATTTCATCCGCATCAATATTAAAAGACTTTTTCAAATCATCTTTGATATCTACACTTAATTCATTTACAGACTTAACAACTTGCAAAGATTTAAATAATTTAAAATAATTAAGAAGATTTTTAGCTCCAACTTTTTTTATATATTCAAACAAAATATCCCCATCTTTTTGATTATCTAAAGAAAGCGCCTTATGCTCTAGTAACCCTTTTGCTAAAGGTCTAATTTCATTTATCCATGGATCGTATTCAGCGCGTCGAGATCTTTTCTGTATATTGAGCATCTTATCGATACTTTTTTTCCAAGGAATTTTCTCAAGAATTTCGCTTGCTTTTTGGGGATTATTAGAATTTTCCTCTAAAATTTTTATTAAATTACTCGTCTCGGCTATGTCAAAATTTGCAACCATGTGATAGTGCTTATTAGAATCTGGTCCCCATACACTTTTACTAGATCCGAAGCTCCAACCGACATAATTTTCGGTAGCAGAGAAAAACAGTTTGTCAGATAAATTAGTTAGTCCACTAAATTGTTCTTGGGTGAGAAAACCATTTTCCTGTAAATAGGATTGCTCTTTTTGAAAGTTTAGAAAATACCTGAAATCATTGTTAGCAACTTTATTATCGAATTCTTTTTCTATGGATTTAGAGATTAGCGTACCAATTTCCTGTTTCTGCTCGTTAGTAAAGGGAAATTTCGTTAAAGTTTGTATCGAGATTACGTCATACTTACTTTCTTCGTCTTCAACACGATAATATTTTTTATCAGGGTGCACTACTCTAATTCCATCTGAATTTATATTAGTTTGTTTTACAATATCAAAAATTATCTCTATTTGTTCCTGTGTGTAGGGAAAATCAGTATTATCAAAAGGTTTATTAAACCAGTGACGCTTTTCATTTTTCAGCATCAGTTTAAATAATATAGAGTTTAGTATTTTTTTCTGATCTTCTTTAAAATTAGAAAGAGCCACCAAAGCGGAGATGCTTGGAATTCCATTATATGATGAACCTATATCCCTTGAATGTGTTTCAAACAGCTCCACAATTTTTTCTTGTAAAATACTTTTTGTTTTTTCAGATAAGACTATTTTATCTTCAATAAAAGATTTTGTTAGAGCATTTATTCTATCAACGACACTTAAAGAATACTCCGTTTTTTCTGGTTGAGCATTCTTTTCGCTAAAAACCTGTCGATGATCTGAATTCTGATATCTTTCAGTTGCTGGTTGTAAGTACACGTCAAGATTTTCTTGTATATCTTGATCATTTTTTAATTTCTCTCTTATTTGGTTTAACTGTATCGCATATAATCTGTTAAGTATGGTATATTCGTTTTCCTTATCAGATCTTAAATCCGACACAAAAGCATTTGGGTACCTTCGATATTTATAGTTTTCTTGATAAGATTTTAGGTCTTTCAGGTTTGTCTCATTATATTTATTTTTCTCTACAAATTCTGGAATTTTTTTGAAATCTTCAGCTTGTTCAAAAATACCGTTACTACGGGCGCTGAGGTAGTTTAACAATGAAGTTTCCTCTGTTGCGTTTGGATTTTTCTCCTTTATTTTCTCTCTCCTCCTATTTTCTTTATATATTTTGTCATTTTCTTTTTCTATCGCGATATATTTTTTGTATATCGGTCTCATTTTAAATTCAGCAGATACTGATTTTCCTACATTCTGTAGATTTTCTGCATAAAATCTATCTGCATGAACTAACAAGTTGTCTTTTTCTGTTTTCTCGTTTAACTGTTTTGTACGAGTAGCAACTTCTGAAGCATCAATTTTTTCTTGATCTAAGGATTTTAACTTTTGTGTCAATTTATCCTGGTTGTCTAAATTATTTGGTTGTGGAAATTGTTCAAATTTCATAAATTTATTTCAAGAGTTCACTACTAGAAATTCCTAACGCCCCAGCAATTTTTTCTAAAGTTGAAAGAGTAGGATTCATGCGACCATTCTCAATATTACTGATATACGCTCTATCAACGCCCAAAGCGTTCGCAAGGTCTACTTGCGACATATCCTTTTTCAAACGCAGTTTTCTTAGGTTTTCCCCAAGTTTCTTTCCTGATGACATAAACAGAGTATAGTGTAAGTTGCATCAAATTACAACGTGTAATATAATTCACATAGGGCATGTCCACCCCGAATTTCGCCAAAAGAAAACGGATGGAGCAAGCGGAGGATTCCTCCCCAGACCCCTCCCCCTCCGCTTGCGAAATCCGAAATCAGCCGAGGTTTTGCGGAAACCATATCCCCAGAAAATTGCTTCCGCAAAACCGAGTCCGCATTGTATTCGTGCTTCCGTCTTTTTCCTTTTGGAAAAGCTCTGTGCTTCGCACAGAGGCGCTTCAGCGCAACGGATGCGCGATTAGTCCGTTAGTCGTTCGAAAAAAGTTCGAGCAAAGTGTAGTATTAGAGCACAGGTAGAAACATCGGCAAAAATGGTCGGGTCAAAAGCGTATAGCGAAGCGATACGCGAGCAGTCGGAAATCCGTCCGCCCTTGGCGGACATGGCGAAATCCCACAAATCCCCCCAGCGTATGGAAACAACTCAAACCAAAACTAAATGCGTTCTCTATGCTCGCAAGAGTACAGAGGAAGATGATAAACAAGTGATGAGTATTGAAGCTCAAATTTTTGAGCTGAATGAGTATGCGAGCAGAGAACGCATTGAAATCGTAAAAGTATTTACGGAAGCAAAAAGCGCAAAGAAGCCCGGGCGAGACGGTTTTGCCAAAATGATTGCGTATATTGAAACAAGTAATGAACCTATCGGCATTTTGGCATGGCATCCAGACCGTCTCGCTCGGAATTCTGTTGATGGCGGGAAAATAATTTACTTGGTGGACATCAACAGAATTGCTTCTTTACGCTTTCCGCAGTTTTGGTTTGAGCCAACTCCGCAAGGCAAATTTATGTTGCAAGTGGCGTTCGGACAATCCAAATATTTTTCTGACAACCTCGTTGAGAATGTGAAGCGTGGAATCCGCCAAAAAATCCGCCGTGGCGAATGGTTAACGCTCGCTCCGATGGGATATGTAAATAATTTTAAAACTCACAACATTGAGCCTGACCCTGTGAAATCTCGTATCATCAAGCGAGCGTTTGAGGAATACGCCACGGGAACATACACACTGACGACACTAGCGGATTTTTTGGCGGATCACGGCGTTGTTCAGAAAAAAGGAACGCCACTTGCCAAAGTTTCCGTTGTGAAGATGTTGAATAATCGGGCGTATATCGGATTTATTAAACATCGCGGTGAATGGCACAACGGAAACTTTGAGCCAATTCTTTCTCCGACACTATTTGAAGCAGTGCAAAAGGTGTTCAACAAAAGGAAGAAACCTCGAAAACAAAAAATGTTTCTTCCTTTTGCTTTCACTGGATTTATGAAGTGTGGCGAGTGCGGATGCGCAATTACGGCTCAATTTTCCACCAATCGTTATGGTGTAAAGTATTGTTATTATCGTTGCACCAAGAAAAATGGAAAATGCGGTCAGCCGTATTTGCAAGAGGAATCACTCGCTACACAACTCCAATCACTGCTTCAATCAGTGTCGTTTCCTCTCGCGGAAATTGAAAAAATAGAAAAACAGATTACTGTTTGGGAAAATGAATCAATTTCTGCGAGAGGAAATGTTGCCCAAAATTTGAAAGACAAACTTTCCGAAACACAAACCAAGCTTGATCGGCTTGTCTCGATATACCTCGATGGCGATATTGAGAAAGTGGTATATCTCGAACGAAAAGATATTTTAATGCGTCAAAAAATCAAGCTTGAGGAAAGTTTGACTAATTTTGGGCAACAGAGAAAGAATTGGATCGAACCTTTGCGGAGTTTCATTTTGTCCTTGAAAGAAGCCACCGATTTAGAAAAAACTTCCTCTCATTTAGAATGGAAGAAGTTTTTTCAGAAAATCGGCTCTAACCCTGAAATCAAGGACAAAATGGTTTCCATACGCTGGGGGGATTTGTGGGATTTCGCCATGTCCGCCAAGGGCGGACGGATTTCCGACTGCTCGCGTATCGCTTCGCTATACGCTTTTGACCCGACCATTTTTGCCGATGTTTCTACCTGTGCCCGGGAGAGGACTTGAACCTCCAAGGATTTCTCCATTAGTTCCTAAGACTAACGCGTATACCAATTCCGCCACCCGGGCATATTTATTTATCAAACGTGAGGCGTGGGTGGGAATCGAACCCACGAATGGCGGTTTTGCAGACCGCAGCGTTACCACTTCGCCACCACGCCGTCTTCATATCCTAGCTTTTCGTAAGCAATTCGTCAATTTTCTGGCGATTCTTTTCACCCTCGTCAATCTCTACATCAAGAAAGGGAATAGGGTTTATCTTGAGGCCTTTGGTAACATATTTTCTCAAATCACCCAAATTTCTTTTTATAAATCCGTAAGCGGCATTTTCTTTTTCACGAGGGAGTACGCTTATCATAATCTTTGCTTTCTTATTATCAGGAGAAAGCTCTACTCTTGTTACTGTGATAAGAGATGTCGTCCCTGCCTCACGTTCTATAAATATTGCAGCGAGTTCTTTTATGTGGTTGGCAATTTTTTCTCCGCGGTATTCAGACATATTATTTTATAGTTACAATAAAGGCTTCTAAAATGTCCCCTGGAGCAATATCAATCTTTGCTTCTATAGATACACCACAATCTGTACCTTCAAGAATCTCCTTTGATTTGAGTTTGTTCTGTTGAAGACCAGCAATTTTACCACGACCAATTTCAAAGTCACGTCGCATTATACGCACAATGCCATTGTCAGTAATACGTCCAGTGACAACTCTTCCACCGATAACCTGTTTGTCTTTTGTTGCACCAAAAGTTTTTAAGACTTTTAGTGTTCCTGTAACTTCCATGACTTCTTGACGAGGGCGGCGTGCTTCTATGGTTTCTTTCAACCAATCAATTAACTTGTAGATAATATCAAAAATTTGAATATCAACCTTTAGAGATTCATTTACATCACGAGCACCATTATCTATCTTAATATTGAATCCGACGATAATAGTGTCTTTATTTATACTCGCTGTTTTTACGTCAGACTCACCAATAGCACCAACGCCAGAACTTATTATTTTATAAGATATTTCCTCGGTGTTTAATTTACTTATTTCTTTTTCTAGTGCTTCTATGGTACCGGCAACGTCTGTCTTAATTATTAAGGGTATTACTTTACCAGTTGGTTTCTCGTTTGGGGTATTTGTCTTGTTACCATCAAACCCATCTTTTATATTTTTTACATATTCTTCGGCTTCTTTTTTTGTTTTGAATGATTGAAATACATTTCCGACTTCCGGCATTGATTCAAAGCCCACAAATCGAATAGGGGATGAGAATGTCGCTTCCTTTACTGGTTTACCGAGGAAGTTCTCTAGTATACGAGTAGTAACTATTGCTGTACCACAAGCGACGAACATTCCAGATTTTATTGTGCCATCTTTTATAATAGCGGTTGCTGAGATTCCGCGCTTAGGTTCACGGTTCGCCTCGATTATTACTCCTGTTGCGGGTAGATTAGTATCACCATTTGATTCATGAACCATAGAAACAAGAAGAATCATATCAAGAAGTTCTTTTACCCCTGTGCCTTCTTTTGCTGAGATTAATACAAATGGTATATCACCACCCATACCTTCTAGATAAATTCCTTTCTCTACAAGCTCCATTTTTACTTTCTCTATATTTGCATTAGGCTTATCGATTTTATTTATAGCCACAATATAGGGAATTTTGCTCTCTATTATAGTATTGTAAGCTTCTAGGGTTTGAGCTTTTATTCCATCTTCGGCTGATACTACGAGTATGGCAATATCAGAAGCTACTGCTCCACGAGCGCGCATCTTAGAAAATGCTTCATGTCCTGGAGTATCTAAAAAGGTAATTAATTTATCTTTACCTTCTTCATCTTTATGAGTAACTTCATAAGCGCTTATATGCTGTGTGATACCACCAGATTCACTATCTACAATATTTGATTTACGGATATAGTCTAAAAGCGTAGATTTACCATGGTCAACATGCCCCATGACTACAACAACGGGTGGACGTGCGATTATATTCTGTTCTTGATTTTTTGTTGTCATAATTAATATACATTCTACTTAGACTTCTTTAGAACTTCCTGTTCTTCTTTCGATAGTTCGAATTCTGATTTACCAGCCTTTATTGGCTTTGCAAAGATACTCATACGATCACGAGCGTATAAACTCGAGATTATGACTCCATCACCCTCATCATTTAAAAATGACATAGCGAAGCTCTGATTACTTCCAGCATCAACAAACGGATTAAATCTTACTGTCTCAATTCTGCGAATCGATTTGTCTAATCTTTTATCAGCAACAGTAAGATGGTCGTTTATTTTCTCTTGTGTAGTTTTTAAATTCTCAACTTTTTCAAGCACATCAACCATAAGATTCTCTAGACTCTCTGCTTTCTTTCCAGCAAAGAATTTGCGTAGCCGGCGTTCCATCATGGTCATCCAGATAAGGATGATAACAAGTAAGCCACCCAGTATATAGAGTAAGATAGTTATAGTCATATCTTGAAAGAGTATATACTAATAAAGCCTTTTTTACAATATGTGATATAGTGGTGAAATATTAGAGTTATGAAAAAGTTTACACGTAAAACTATATACTTAGACAATGCAAGCGCAACTCCTATTGATAAAAAAGTTGCCAATCTTGTTTCTTTATATGAAAAGAAATTTTTTTCTAATCCTAGTTCTATTCACAAAGGAGGTGTAGAGGCACGTACTATAATAGATGTTGCTCGCGCAAAAATTGCGAGCCTAATCTACGCTCATAGTGATGAAATAATTTTTACAGGCAGTGGAACAGAGAGCGACGCACTGGCTATTACTGGAATTATCCATTCATATAAGGGAAATAAAATTCCTCATATCATAACTTCATCAATAGAACATCCTGCGGTTATAGAAGTTTGTAAAAAGCTTGAGAATAATAAAGAAGCTAAAGTTTCTTATATTGACCCAGATGCAAATGGAATGATAAATCCTAAAGATATTAGGGATTCATTAAAAGAAAACACAGTTCTTGTTTCTATAATGTATGCGAACAATGAGATAGGTACAATACAACCAATAATGGAAATTGCAAAAGCGATAAGGTATTTCAGGAAGATAAACCAAACAATCCTTCCATTTTTTCATACCGACGCATGCCAAGCGATCAATTATTTACCTATAGAGAATATTGAAAAACTGGGCGTTGACCTTTTGACATTTAATAGTTCAAAAATTTACGGCCCAAAAGGCATAGGAATACTATATAAAAAGAGAGGAATAAATCTCATGCCTTTATATACTGGTGGTGGTCAAGAATTTGGCCTAAGATCTGGCACAGAAAATACTGCAGGGATTGCGGGTGCAGCCCTTGCCTTCGAAGAGACTTTAAAAATTAAAAATAAAGAATCTGATCGATTAGTTAAAATTCGTGACTACGGAATTAAAAAGTTATTGGCTCTCTCAAATACTTCAGGTTACGAAATAATTTTAAATGGCGATAGTATCAACCGTCTGCCTAATAATATAAATATTTCAATAAAAGGGATTTCAAGTGAATTATTAGTTATTGAGCTTGATGCAAAGGGGATAGAGGTATCTGCCAAGAGTGCTTGTAAGAGCGATGAGCCAGATGAATCGTATGTAATAAGTGCTCTACGTAAAGCCCAGGGAATTTTAGAAAATACAACTGATGGATCTATCCGAATATCTTTAGGAAGAGGAACTTTAAAGAGTGATATCGATACTCTTGTTCTAGTGATTAAGGAGATTCTAAAGAAATATAAAGAGTGGAAATAGGCTTGACCGCTATGCTATACTATATAGTATATGGATATTAAAGAACTAAATAAAACTCAATTAATTTTACTCACATTACTCATAACGTTCGTAGTTTCAATTGCTACAGGTATTATTACAGTATCTTTAATGCAGCAGGCACCTAAAAGTGTCCCTCAGACTATTAATAATGTGATACAGCGTACAATAGAGAAAGTTACAACAGTTCCCGCAACACCTACCGAGACAACAAATACTACATCTGACACAAAAGAATCTAGTCCATTTGGAGACGGTGAAGCAGTGATTTCTATCTATTCTATAGATGCAACAACTACCCCTGCTCAAACTCCTGGATCCACTCCTGAAGCACCAAAAGCTCTTGGGCAAGGAATTATAATATCTGACATGGGATTAGTGCTTGTTGATTCAAGTATCCTCAGTGATAAAGATGTCTACAAGGTTGTTTTAAATAAAGTTGATTTCGATGCTACTATTCTTAAAAAATTTGCAAATGGATTCGCTGTTCTTAAAATAACCCAGAAGAAAGATGTAGTAACTCCTCCAGTTGACAATAAACAATAATCGTTTTAATATAAAACATATGCCTCCATTTAATCACTTCACAACTAAAGCCAAAGAAGCAATTCGTAAAGCCCACGAACTTGCTATTGAGCGTGGACAGAACCATGTTAACGCTCTACACCTTCTAACTTCTCTGTTACTACAAGAAGACTCATTGGTCGTTTCTATTCTTGATAAAATGGATATAGACACAATGCTTTTGACTGATAATTTGGTTGAGATGATAGAGTCTCCTGAGAGTCGTAACACAATATCGCCTTCATATCAGCTCTATCTTACTCCAGATCTCGCTTCTGCAATAGAAAATTCAAGTAAAGTAGCAAGTACGCTCAAGGATGAATTTGTTTCAACTGAGCATTTGTTTGTATCTCTAATAGAGACTCCTGGTGAAGCCAAGGAGCTACTTTCACGTTTCAAGATAGAAAAAGACCAAGTATTACGTGTACTTGAAATATTCCGAAGTGAAAATATTAATGAAGGTGGAGCAACAAAGAAGCCAAAACTTCTTGCTAAATTTACTCGCAATCTTACTGATCTTGCTCGCGCCGATAAACTCGATCCAGTAATTGGTCGTGATACAGAAATAATGCGCATGATGCAAATACTTTCTCGTCGTACAAAAAATAATCCGATTCTCATTGGTGAAGCTGGTACTGGAAAGACAGCTGTTGCTGAGGCTCTTGCACAGCGCATAGCCAAGAATGATGTACCTGAGAGTTTGCGCGACAAGGAAGTTGTAGCCCTTGATCTAGGGTTGCTTCTATCTGGTACAAAATACAGAGGAGAATTCGAAGAGCGCCTACGTGGAATAATGAAAGAGATTGAAAAGTCAGACGGAAAGATAATTCTTTTCATTGATGAAATACATACTATAGTTGGCGCGGGATCTGCTGAAGGATCTTTGGATGCTTCAAATATGCTAAAACCAGCTCTTGCAAGAGGTGAACTTCGTGCAATTGGTGCGACGACCCTCAAGGAATTCCAGAAACACATAGAAAAGGATCCTGCTCTTGCTCGAAGATTTCAACCTATATTTATAGATGAACCAAATACAGATGATGCTATAGCAATATTGCGAGGCTTAAAAGAAAAGTATGAACTTTTCCATGGCGTTCGAATTACTGACGATGCTATCATTGCTGCAGTAAATCTTTCAACTCGTTACATAACAAATAGGTACTTGCCTGATAAAGCAGTAGATCTTATAGACGAAGCTTCTTCATCTCTACGTCTTGCTCTTGAGAATAAGCCTCAGGTTCTTGAAGATGCCCACCGCAAGATCATGCGCTTTGAGATTGAGAAGGAAGCTTTAATGAAAGAAATTTCAAGAATCTCAAACAATAGAGATGATAGTAAAGATACGAAAGCGCGTGTTAGAGATATAGACAAAGAAATCGGTAACCTAAAGGAAAAGACTCGTGAGCTTGAACTTAAATGGAAGAACGAGAAAGAAACTGTTATTGAAATCCGTGCTATTAAGAAAGAATTGGAAGCTCTACGTCTGGAAGGTGAGAACGCAGAGATGAGGGCTGATCTTGCTCGTGCAGCTGAGATTCGCTATGGTCAGATTCCAGATTTACAGAATAAATTAGAGACAAAGCTTTCTCGCCTAAAGAAACTACAGAAGTTCCGAAGAATATTGAAAGAAGATATTACAGCAGAAGATATTGCGGAAGTTGTTGCTCGTTGGACAGGAATACCACTTGTTAAAATGCTTGAAGAAGAGCGTGAGAAACTTGCACATATGGAGGATGAACTTAAGAAGCGCGTAGTTGGCCAAGATATTGCTATAGGCAAGATTGCCGATGTTGTTCGTCGTTCACGTGCAGGAATTTCAGATCCAAATAAACCAATTGGCTCATTCATCTTCCTTGGACCTACTGGTGTTGGAAAGACAGAACTTACCAAAGCCCTCGCAAGCTTTATGTTCAATGATGATAAAGCGCTTATTCGTGTAGATATGAGTGAGTATATGGAGCGTCATAGTGTCTCTAAGCTTATTGGTTCACCTCCAGGATATGTAGGATATGAAGAATCTGGAAATTTGACTGAGGCTGTTCGTCATCGCCCGTATTCAGTGATACTATTTGATGAAATCGAAAAAGCTCACCCTGAGGTATTTAATGTACTTCTTCAGGTTCTTGACGACGGAAGACTCACTGATGCAAAGGGGCGCGTTGTGAACTTCAAGAATACAATTATTATTCTTACCTCAAACATTGGCTCACATCTTATAGAAAAGATGGAATCACTAGGATTCACAAATAATTCAAAAGCAGATGAATACAGTGCGACAAAAGATAAAGTCCTAGCAAGTCTCAAGGATCACTTCCGTCCAGAATTCTTAAATAGACTAGATGATATTATAGTCTTCGATATCTTATCTCCAGATGTTATTCGTCATATTGTTGATCTAAAAATTCAGGTTATCCGGGAGAGACTACTTGCGAAAGATATAGAGCTTGATATTTCTCCTGATGCCATGAACTATCTTGCAAAGGAAGGATACAATCCTCACTATGGAGCAAGACCTCTTGGTCGCTTGATACAGAACAAAATTCTTAATCCTGTAGCCTCTGTTATCATAAGTAAGGGTGTAAAGAAGGGTGATATTGTTCAAGTGACAATGAAAGACAATGAAATATTTGTTGAAATGAAGAAAAAGAAAATCAAATCAAATTTCAAAGTCTCCAAGCCATCTCCTTATAATAAATAATAAAACCTCCCGAATTGAACCGGGAGGTTTTGTTATAATTTTGTACCAGCTTACTGGTAATTTTTCAGGTTGATTTTGTTTATTTTTTTCAGACTTGTTTTTGATAGCGGGGCATTTGCATCATGTGTTTCTTCTGAAATAAAGAATGAACAGTAGAACTTCTCACCATCCTTTCCAGGCAGAGAGAAATCTGTCTGTTCGATACGTTCTCCTGTTTTGTTCCAGCCACCATGTGCGGTGCTTAGCGAAAGTTTGAGATTAAGTGCTTCCATCATTTGGCCAAATTGACCATCCTTCTCGTGGCCAAGATTTTGGCATGCTTCATCAAGCATTTTGTTTTCTTCAGGACCTGAAGATTTTATAGTCAGCCGGACTTTCCTTCTTAACCTGTCTGATTTCTTTAAAAGGTAAATTAATATTTTTTTCTCAAGATCGCTGAGGTCTTTTGATTCAGCAATTTTACACTTCATACTGAAGATTTCTGATTTTTTTGCCATGGTAATTGTTTTTTTATTTTACAAAATTGTTCATGAGTATACTACAGTATCTGGATATTTTGTCAACAAAAAAACGGCCTCAGCCGTTTTTTTTGTTTATGATGTGCGCCGGGAAGGATTCGAACCTTCGTAGCCCGAAGGCGACAGATTTACAGTCTGTTGTAATTGACCACTCTACCACCGACGCATACGTGCATGAGTATACACGGTTTTCTTTAATTTTTCAACAGAATAAAAATATGCTAAAATATGTCTTATGTCACAGCTTTATAGTAATTCAATCTTCTGGATTGACGTAGAAAAAGTTAAACCAAATCCATTTCAGCCTCGTCGCGAGTTTGACGAAGCGCGCCTTCGCGATTTGGCAGATTCTATTCGTCAGTACGGTGTACTTCAACCACTCACTGTATCTCGTATCGAAGTAGTAAAAGAAGATGGGGGTATTGCGGTAGAATATGAACTCATAGCAGGGGAGCGACGCCTTCGGGCATCAAAGCTTGCGGGACTTGAGCAAGTGCCAGCGATTATTCGCGTGGGTGATGACAATATGGCCAAGCTTGAGCTTGCCATTATTGAGAATCTTCAACGCGAAGATTTGAATCCTGTAGAGCGAGCACGAGCATTTTTCCGACTTGCTGAAGAATTTAAATTTACTCACGGACAGATTGGAATAAAAGTTGGTAAAAGCCGTGAGCACGTTTCAAATACTCTACGCCTCCTTGCTTTACCTCAAGAAATTCTAGACGGCTTATCTGCTGGGAAAATTAGTGAAGGTCATACTAGGCCAATACTAATGCTTGCCGATCGCCCTGAAGAGCAGATGGTGTTATTCAAAGAAATAATGTTTAAGAAGATGACAGTCCGCGATGCAGAAAAAATAGCTCGTAGAATTGCTGTTGATCGTATTCGTAAGAAGCAATATTTGCCAGATCCAGAACTTGCTGATCTTGAAGATAAATTACAAGAAACGCTTGGTACTCGTGTTCATATAGACCGTAGAGAAAATGGTGGGCAAATCATGATTGATTTCTTTTCAAATGATGACCTTCGAACAATTCTTGATCTACTTAAATCAAACCAAGAAAAAACACCTACAGAGATGCTCGATAAATTTATAGCAAGCCAAGCAGGAGATACACCGGTAGTAAGTGAGGAAGTATTAAGTGCTAGTGCTGTCGTAGAGGACGAAGAAGATTTACATCTTATAGACGATCGAACAGAAGATGAAATAGCAAAGACCGAAGAAGATGTTGATCTCTACAACATCAAAAATTTCTCAATTTAGAATTTTGCAAACGAGCGGAATTTAGAAAGGAGGCTGTTTTCTTTCAAATAGGCATTTATATGCTTTTTAGCCATTGTGGTCTTCGTATGGTCGAGCCATTTACTTGAAGGGTTGGCTTTCTTATTTACGATAATTTCTACAATATCATTATTCTGAAGTTCTGTATTAAGAGGGGCCATCTTGTGGTTTATATTTGCGCTCTGGGCATGGTTACCAATATCTGAGTGAATAGCATAAGCAAAATCTATCGGACTTGAGCCCGCAGGCAAATCTACAACATCACCCTTTGGAGTAAAAATAAATATCCTGTCTTGGAATAAATCCATTTTTAAGTGTTCAAGGAATTTTGCTGGCTTGTCTACTATCTTGTGAAGTTCGCGGAGTTGGTCAATCCACTTAAGGTTCTTGTCTATCAATTCACCATTTGATTTATGTGGACCCTTTCCCATTTCTTTATATATAAAGTGCGCTGCGATACCGTAAGCAGCTTCTGCGTGCATCTCTGGCGTACGTATCTGTATTTCCACAATACCGCCATTACCAGTGAATATCGTCGTATGTAATGATCTATAACCATTTCTTTTTGGGGTGGCTATGTAATCCTTTATACGGCCTGGCACTGGTTGAAATAGGCCATGGATGATACCAAGTACTCTATAGCAATTCTCTACGTCTTCTACAATTACACGAAGAGCTACGATGTCATAAACCTTTTCTATATCCATCGCATATCTTTTAACCTTGCGCCACAGACTGTATTTATGTTTTGCTCTAGCACTTATTTCTATTACTTTTACATGCTGTTCTTTAAGGGTTTTCTGAAGAGTGGCGCTGACGAGATCAAGCTCTTTTTGATTGCTCTTTGAGTTTTGCTCGAGCAACTTTTCTATTTCAGCATATTCTTTTGGGTAGACGAAAGGGAAGGCTGCGTCTTCGAGCTCACCTTTTAATTTATGCATACCAATACGATCGGCGAGTCTTGCATGTATTTCTATTGTCTCAAGTGCGATACGCTTTTGTTTTTCAGGTTTTACGTATTGGAGTGTTCGGACGTTATGTAATCTATCTGCGAGTTTAATTATAAGAATACGTAGATCATTGGCCATAGCCATGAAAAACTTACGCAAAGATTCCACGTGGCGCTCTGCACCGGTGTATTTCATTTTACCAAGCTTAGTAACTCCGTTTACCAGCATTACGATTTCCTCACCAAATTCTTTTTCTAATTCTTTTTCATCAACTGGTGTGTCTTCAATCACATCGTGTAGTAATCCTGCGACGATAGTTTTTGCATCCATACCGAGCTCAGCCAATATTTTCGCTGTTTCAAACACATGTATAAAGTATGGTTCACCACTGTTTCGCTTCTGTCCCACGTGTGCTTTCTCCGCGAAAATGTAAGCCCTTTCAATAAGCTTTTTGTCTTCATTATTTAGGCCGTGGAGGAGGGAAGTTATGTCTTTGCTGTGTGGCATATATGACAGTATAGCCTAAGCCCCAGATTTCTAAAAGTCCTATTGTTTTTTCTTTTTCATTACGTTCTCTCCGGTTTTGTGAGGATTATGCATCTTGCACATTTTGTTTGAACAGCGTTCAGGAATGGTTTTTGTACCTTCCATCATAAGTGATCCGCAAAGGTCACAAATGTTTCCTGTAGGTTTTGCCTTAATCGCATTTTTGCAGTCTGGATAATTTGAACATGAGTAAAATATTCCAAATCGTCCACGACGTTCCATCATAAATCCTTTTTTGCAAGTTGGGCATTGTACATCTGTCATCTTCTTTTTCTTTTCCTCCTCATCTTCTTTTATGAATTTACATTTCGGATAGCGTGAACAAGATACGAATGCTCCGTATTTACCCTGGCGTATGACAAGTTTACCTCCGCCAGACTTTCCTTTTTTGTCCCCACATAATGGGCACATTTCACCAGTCTCTTTTGGTCCTTCGAGTTCTAGTCCTTCCATTGTCCGAGCGCCATCACAGTCTGGGTAGCGAGCGCATGAATAGAACTTGCCATTACGTGCAAGCTTGATAATCATATCTCCGCCACACTTTGGGCAAAGCATTCCAGCTGGTGCTTCACCCATATTTGTCGCTTTTGCTAATTTATCTTTTTCTTTTATATCTTTTTGGAATGGCAAGTAGAAATCTTTGAGAGTTTTTACGTATTCACGATCGCCATTGGCAATATCATCGAGCTCATCTTCCATGGTCGCTGTGAATGTATCGCTTATATATTCGGCAAAGTTATTCTCAAGGAAACTTGAGACCACATCACCTGTATCAGTAGGGAATAATGTTCTACCTTCTTTTGTCACATATCCGCGGTCTTCAATTGTACGCATAATAGATGCATAAGTAGATGGTCTACCAATACCACGAGCTTCAAGCTCTTTCACAAGTCCTGCTTCAGAATATCTATTTGGTGGCTCTGTAAATTTTTCTATATTTTTAAGTTCAAGTAATTTTAATTCCTCGCCAATAACTACTAAAGGAAGTTCTACGTCTTCACCTCGAGCCTCAGTGTCACAAGCAAGCCATCCTGGAGATAGAACTCGTGAACCATTAGCAGTGAAATCTGGTATCTCACCATTTTTAATATTTGCCACGATCTTTGTCTTCATGAGCTTTGCGTCCACCATCTGTGAAGAAACAGCACGCTCCCAAATAAGACGATATAATCTTTTCTGTTCATCATTCGATCCTTCATTCATTGAGTCCACATGTGTTGGACGAATAGCTTCGTGAGCTTCTTGGGCATTTTTTGATTTAGTTTTGTATACACGAGGTTCAGCTTGGTCTTTTCCATATTTTTTCTCAACAACTTTTTGTATTTGTGCAGAAGCTACTGCAGATATGTTGGTACTATCAGTACGCATGTATGTGATGTGTCCTTGCTCGTATAATTTCTGAGCTACTTGCATGGTACGTGAAGGGGAGAATCCAAGACGTGTACTTGCTGTCTGTTGAAGAGTGGAAGTTGTAAATGGAGCACGTGGGCTACGCTTTTGCTCGGAAGCTTTTAAATCTGTGACATACCACTTTTCTTTCTGACCAAGAGCCATAATGTTCTCCATGACTTTCTCATCTCGTGGTTCTTCGACACAAGATAGAGTTAATTTCTCTTTCTTTGGTGTTTCAAAAAGACCTTCAAGAATCCAATATTTCTCAGGTATAAAAGCACGGATTTCACGTTCACGCTCCATGATTATACGTAGCGCAGGGGACTGGACACGTCCAGCTGATAAGCCATAGCGCACTTTTTTCCATATGATTCCAGAGAGATCATACCCGACAAGGCGATCAAGAACACGCCGAGCCTCTTGAGCTTTTCGGAGATTTGTATCAATATCACGTGGAGCTTTCAGTGCTTCCTCAACTGCTTCCTTTGTAATTTCGTGGAATGTCACTCTCTTTATCGGAGCTTTGACTTTCTTGTCACCATTTAAAATCTCTTCGATGTGCCAAGCGATAGCTTCACCTTCACGATCCGGGTCAGTCGCGAGCATTATCTCTGTGGCTTTGTGGGCAAGAGTTTTTAATTCACTTACTACTTTCTCTTTACCTTTTGAGATCTCATAATGAGGGACGAATCCGGCAGGTATATCAATAGCTGCTTTGTTTGATTTTGGTAAATCACGAATGTGGCCGACAGATGCGCGGACAGTAAAAGCACCATCAAGATATTTCTCGATGGTCTTTGCTTTCGATGGTGACTCCACTATCAATAACTTCATATTTGCCTAGTATTACACGAAACAAGATTTTTTAGCAAATCTAAACGTACTATAATTTGACAAAACCATCTTTTTATATTAGTATCTAAAAGAATTTTCAAATCAAAAACCCAAAAAATTTAATCATGGCTAGAAAGAAACTAAACGAAAAAGTAATTCTTAAAGATGGTAACATTCAGGTAACTAAATTTAACAAAGAAGGTAGCGAAAAAGTGTATCTTCAGGCGGAGTTTGTGCCTATGGTAAAGGTGATAATCCTGGAGAAAGGTGACACCGGCAAAATCATTATTAATCATGAGTATGATCCAAAATCTTCACGCAACCATAAACATAGCTATCGCTTGTGTGGAGGTCCTGTATTCGATTCAATAAACGGATATTTAGATACTAAACATTCCGAAGGATCCATAAGGCACCTAGCTCATACTGTTGCTTTACGTTATGTTGAGGAGCAACTTGGTTTTCATCCTAACGAAGATGCTATGGAATCTCTCGGAGTAGAATCTAATACTTCTAATCCTGAGATCGGTTTTGATACCCATTGGTTTGCTCTTTCTGATTACAAAAAAGGAGGAATGCAGGAGGAGAAAAAAAGTATAAAAATAACCCCACAAGCATTGTCGCCAAAAGAACTCAATCAGTATTTTTTGTCAGGATTATTTTATGAATACAATTCTTACGCTAAACTGATTCGGTTCTTTAATGATAGTTTGGGTGTAGGTCTTCATTTCGGAAAGAAAGTACAACACAGTAGCTTTTAATTATATTTCCAGGTAAAAGTTCTAAGTATGGAACCAGGTCGTAAGACCTGGTTCCATTTTTATTTATATTTTTCTTATTTCCCCCAATTCTTCTTTTATTAATTCTTTAATTTCCATTATTGAAAGGAGTGCATTTGCGTCAGCTATATTCATACCAGATTCTCTTACGAGCTCATCACGTTCCATTGGCTCAAAGAGAAGTTCTATAATTTTCTTTTCTTCTTTTGAACAACTTGCATATTTCTCTGCTTCGCTTTGACTGGGTTTCTCGACAGTGAATCCAAGCGCATCGAGAACCTCTTCGCTTGATGTAACAGGTGTTGCCCCTTGGTGTATGAGTTTATTCGTCCCTTTTGAATTTTCTGAGAATATTGACCCAGGCACAGAAAGTACATCACGATTGTAATCAAGCGCCATGCGTGCGGTCACTAGCGTTCCCGATTTTTCTTGTGCTTCTATTATGAGTACGGCTTTTGATATGCCTGCCATTAAGCGATTACGTTGGGGGAATGAATATATAGTGGCCTTCCAGTGTGGCGCAAGTTCTGAAATCAAGCATCCACCACTATCTACTATTTGTTGTGCCAACCTTATATTACTTCGTGGGTGGAGTACAGAGTTATCGAGTCCTGATCCTGGAAAAGAAAGCGTAAGCAACCCAACTTCGAGTGCTGTTTTATGTGCAATACTATCTATACCCATAGCAAGCCCGGAGACGATGACAATAGGGTAACCTTTCAATCCTCTAATTAATTTTTCACATACATCTTTTCCATATGATGTGTATTTACGCGAGCCAACTACGGCGAGATAGATGTAGTCCTTTGGTGGTAATTTCCCACGCATATAAAGCGTCTTCGGTGGTTGTGGAATTTCCAAAAGAGCACTCGGGAACTGTTCCTCTGTGAGTTTTACGACGTCCTCCATACGATTTGTTAATTATATCAAATTTTTATATACTGGAACTATATGTTAGACATCAAATTTATCCGGGAGAATAAAGATATCGTAATAGAAGGAGCCAAGAAGAAGCATGTAGATGTTGATATAAATGAACTACTTACTCTAGATGAAAAACGCCTAGAACTTCTCTCAAAAGTCGAGTCTCTTCGAAGTGAGCAAAATAAAGCGAGCCAATCAATGGGTGGCAATTTAGAAGAAGCCATTCGAGCTCAAATGATAAAAGAAATGAGCATAGTGAAGGAGGAACTAAAAGGTAAAGAAGAAGAGCTACGTGAAGTCATGAATCAATGGCAGACATTGATGTTGCAGGTTCCAAATATTCCCGATCCTACAGCCCCTCTAGGTGAATCCGAAGATCAAAATGTAGTCATAAGTACATTTGGAGATAAACCAACTTTTAATTTTGAACCAAAAGATCATATGGAGATAATGACAGCACTTGGAATGCTTGATGTAGAGAGAGGTACCAAGGTCCATGGCTTTCGTGGATATTTCTTGATGGGGGATGGAGTGAAGCTTTGTTTTGCTATTTGGAATTATGCACTAGATTTCTGGACAGCCAAAGGATTTAATCCGATTATTCCACCAATCAATACCAAAAGAGAGCCTCTGCTCGGTTGTGCATTTATTCCTCAAGGAGAAGCCGATATTTATAAAGCACAAGATGGAAGTTATTTTGTAGGAACTTCAGAAGTTCCACTGATGGGAATGTATATGGATGAAGTTCTAAATAAAACACAACTCCCAGTAAAAATGCTCGGATTTTCTCCATGTTATCGTCTTGAAGCTGGTAGCTATGCAAAAGATGTAAAGGGTTTGATACGTGTCCATGAGTTCTATAAATTTGAACAGGTTATATTGTGCGAAGGAAGTCATGATGAATCTGTAAAGCAACATGCCGAAGTACAAAAGAATACAGAGGAGTTTATCCAATCTCTAGGTATTCCATACGAGGTTGTTGATGCATGTACTGGCGATATGGGTTTTGCTAAGGTTCGTATGTTTGATACCAATCTCTGGGTTCCAAAAGAAGAAAAGTACCGTGAGATTTCTTCTGCATCATACTTCCATGATTTTCAGACAAGAAGACTTGGTATTCGTTATAAAGATGAAGAAGGGAAAATGCATTATACCCACTCTTTAAATTGCACAGCAATTCCGACTCCTCGTATTCTTGTTTCTCTTGTGGAGAATTTTCAGCAAGCAGATGGTAGTATAAAAATCCCAGATGTTCTAGTTAAGTATTTCGGTAAAGACACTATTTCATAAATTGCATATGAAAGATATTCTTACGTCACCACGTATGGAAGATATGAAGCGTAAGCGTCATCGTAGGCGCGTGCGTATGTTTATTTTGTCATCTTTACTTTTTTTGATAATTTTTGGTGCGTTGGCATATTTCTCTAGTAATTCAAAGGTTACTATAAATAACATAAAAGTAAGTGGTACACGTATTATAAATGCTTCAGATGTGCAATGGAGTGTGAAAGACTCTATAGCTGGCAAATATCTATATCTATTTTCTAGAAGTAATATTGTAATCTATCCACACGATAAAATATATAAGAAATTACTCTCTGATTTTCCAAGAATAGAAAAGCTTTCTGTTGATAGAGAAGGTTTGAATACTTTGAACATAAAAATAACTGAACGATTCGGCTCATATCTATATTGTGGTGATAAAATTCCAGATGATCCATCTCAGATAGGGGAAAATTGTTATTTTATTAACAATGATGGATATATCTTTGATAAAGCGCCATATTTCTCTGGGAATGTTTATTTTAAATATTACGGAGAGCTATCTGGAGAAGGTGATAGTCCTTTAGGGAAACATCTCCTTACTCTGGAACGTTTCCATGAGATTGCCAGATTTATTGATGGTATTACAGCCCTTGGCTTTGAAACTTCTTATTTAGTGATAAATAAAGATGGTAATGTATTATATCTAAATCATAGGGATGGTGATACAGCCCCACAAATTCTTTTTAATGATGAAAATAATTTAGAAGAAATATTAGGTAACTTAACTCTTTCTATGGCGAAACAGGAGTTTGCAAGTGAAGTACGTTCTAAGTATACTACTCTTCTATATATAGATCTTAGGTTTGATAATAAGGTACTGTATAAGTTTGCCAATGAATAACTTCTGGGAAAAATTAACCAAACCATTTTTTGTCCTTGCTCCTATGGCCGATGTCACTGACGCGGCCTTTCGTCGTATTATATGTAAATATGGCAAGCCAGATGTCTTCTGGACAGAGTTTGTATCTGCTGATGGACTCTCAAGCCCTGGACGTGAAGCATTAAAAATTGATCTCATGTATACAGAAGATGAGCGCCCAATAGTGGCTCAGCTTTTCTCTGCTCATCCCGATAAGATGAGGGAAGCTTCAAAGCTCTGCGCAGAGCTGGGATTTGATGGTATCGATATAAATATGGGTTGTCCTGATCGATCGATAGAGAAGCAAGGAGCAGGTGCCGCCATGATTAAAAATCCAAAATCTGCTGCTGAAATTATCCAAGCAGTAAAAGATGGAATAAAAGACGCAGGGAAAAATATTCCCGTATCAGTGAAGACTCGTGTCGGTTACAATAAAGTACAGATTGATGAATGGATTCCATTTCTCCTTTCGCAAGAATTAGATGCTCTCACTATTCATGCTCGTACTCGGAAAGAAATGTCCGATGTTCCAGCACGATGGGAGCATGTGAAAGAAGTCGTGGAGATAAGAAACAAAATGGGACTTTCAACTAAAATCCTTGGTAATGGAGATGTTCGCAATATTGCTGAAGCAAGGATGCGGGTAGAAGAAACAGGGTGCGATGGCGTTATGCTTGGACGAGCGATTTTCGGTAACCCATGGCTTTTTACTGGAGGTGAGCCGACAGTAGAAGAAAAACTGAAAGTCATGGTAGAGCACACAAAACTTTTCGAAGAACTTCTGGGTAAAGACAAAAATTTCGCCATTATGAAAAAGCATTACAAGGCTTATGTAAATGGTTTTGATGGTGCCAAAGAACTTCGCATGAAACTGATGGAAGCGCAAAATGCTACAGAAATCGAGTCAATGATAAATGAATTTTTAGATTAGGTTATTTTTGCTATACTACACCTATGCCAAAGACTGAAGAAAAGAATATTGCCCTCTATAGGAAATACCGACCAGAAAACTTTGCTGATGTTATAGGTCAGGATCATATTGTAAAAGCTATTTCAGGTGCACTAAAATCTGGTAAAGTAGCTCACGCCTATCTTCTTTGTGGGCCTCGAGGTACAGGTAAGACCACCGTTGCTCGTATCATTGCTCGTGAGCTCGGTTCATCTGTAAATGATGTCTATGAAATGGATGCAGCAAGCAATCGTGGTATAGATGATGTTCGCTATATACGCGAGAGCGTCCATACTATGCCTTTTGATTCTAAATATAAAATTTATATTTTAGATGAAGTTCACATGTTCACTAAAGATGCCTGGAATGCATTGCTGAAGACCATCGAGGAACCACCAGAGCATGTCATATTTATACTAGCGACTACTGAGCTTGAAAAAGTCCCTGAAACTATTATCTCTCGTTGTCAGACATTTGTATTCAAAAAGCCTACAGATGCAATACTTTCTCAAGTTATTAAAAATGTTGCGACCAAAGAAGGCTACTCACTTGAAGAAGGGGGAGCTGAACTCATAGCACTTCTTGCTGATGGTGCATTTCGTGATGCCCTCGGAACCCTTCAAAAGGTCATATCATTTGCTAAAGGTAAAAAAATTGAGAAGGTTGATATTGAAGAAATAACTGGCGCTCCAAATACAAACCTCGTAGATGAATTTCTACAAGCCCTCGCTACAAACAATATAGAAAATGGTTACGAAGCTATTCGCAAAGCTTCAACACAGAATATAGACATGGCTGTGTATTTAAAAATGATTTTAGCAAAGCTCCGCTATGCTCTTATGCTACGCTATGCTCCAGCTACAAAAAAGTCTATTACTGAGGCGATATCAGCTCATGATATGGAATTTATTGAAGAGTTAATAAAAGATAAGCCAGAGCATGTTTCCTCAAATACGCTATCTATACTCCTTGAAGCCTATCAACAGCTAAGGAACTCAGTTATAAGCGAACTTCCTCTGGAACTTGCTCTGGTGAAAATACTAAGCGTATAATTCTATATCGTCTTTATTTCTTTTTTATAAATCGAGATCAGACTATATAACAGACTAAGAACTAGTGGGCCTATTAATACTCCGAGAGGTCCAATGAGTGATATTCCTCCCAAGATTGAGAATAGTATGAACAGAGATGGTATCTCTGTGTTTTTAGATATGACATAAGGTGATAGAGCATTATCTATGAGGCCAACCAAGATTACAGACCAGATTGCAAGGCCTATAGCTTGGACATGCAATCCTGTGAAGTACAAGAATAAAATCGCTGGGATAGTGACAATAGAAGTCCCTATTGTTGGCACAAAGGACGCCATGCCTGCGACGACTCCCCAAAGAGCTGCGCTTGGCACTCCAAATATGGTAAGTCCGACACCTACGAGTAAGCCTTGAGCAATAGCGATAAAGAATGAACCTTTGAGTATACGGTTTATGGCATCTCGAAGTTTCGCTAATATTTCCTCTATGTGATTATCTGAAAGGGGAGATAGACTTATGAAGTTGCGTTTCCACTGCTGGCCATCTTTAAGCAAGTAGAATATCGTCAGCGTCATAAGTATGAACATTAGTATAGAGTTAAATGTAGAAGTGAAGAATTTTGTCAGGTTATTAGAAAGGAATGTTCCTAGCTCATTTAACTTCCCTTGTGTATCAAAAGTAAAACCTTCTGGCATGGCTTTGTTTATGGAAGTATCTATTTTCTTTACCAATTCATTTGTGCCAGTTCCACTATCTACAATATAGTGGTATGAATTTTCCGCCTGCTTAAAAATAACTGTTCCTATGAAAAAAAGTGGACCACAAAGGACGATAAGGAAGAGTATAACTGTGATAAGTGATGCAAGCCAAGATATACCTCTAGTGACTTTATGTTTCATCCATAAATAGACCGGATCAAGTACTACAGCAAATGCTCCAGCAAGAACTACTACTGTGATAAATGGGTAAAATATAGCGAGCGTCAGTAATATAACTATCGCAAGTAATATGAATAAGAAGTATTTCTCAATCACTGATGTTGTATGCATACTGCTATTGTAACAAAATTATCTGCTTTCCGCATATGATAAGGTTGGAACGGCTTTATTGATAAATAAGGACAATCTATAACGTATGTCCTACAAAACCTGCGAGAACTAAAACGATACCTGCTCCTAACAAGCATCCTGCCATTTTACCTACAGCAGAACCTGCAACTGTTCTTTTATCTTCAGGGATTGTTTCTGCCCAATATCCTTCAAATAGTCCTGCGATACCGTCTGTAATAGCATTACCGACAACCCCTCCAATCACTGCTCCTGCTACTCCGGCTATTTCTCCTCCAATCACTGCCATAAGAGCAAGGATACCATTGTCTATTACTCCGAAGATGATATCAGGTTTTATTGAAGGTATATGTACTCTGAAAAGTTTTAATGAAGCAATGCAAACAAATGAAAGAATGATAAGAATATATCCTATAATTTTTGTTTGATAAACAAAAAAGGTACTAACGAAGAAAATAACAATACATAAAACTAGTACGTTAAGAACTGAAGCAAGAAGTTTTTTATTCATATATTTTTAGGTTAATTACTACAAACTTTTATGATTGTTGTCTGCTCGCTTTTCCAATATTTCTAATTTCTTTGAAATTTCCATCAATTCTTCTTTAATATCACTTATAGCACTTACTTCATCTTTAAGGTCTGCCTCAGTTCTTTCATTTAATCTTTTTTCTCCTCTTAGTCCCGATAGAATCAGCTCATTACCTATAAAACTTGAAGTAAATGCTCCAGTAACGTATAGGATTGTAATACCAATAATAAATGACAAGGGCCCATCCCACCATGAAGCTAGATATAAGGCCATCGACGAATCTGAGTTTAAGTAATTAATTATAGTATGTATATGATCAGCGCTATGCCATACTCCTCGCCAAAATAACACAATACCTATACCAACAATTAATGCATAAAATCTTGGGTAATGACTTAAATAATTTTGTGTTCGCAACTCAAACCTTCTGAAATTTTTCATATAACAATTATATCAGATCGTTCTAATCCTCGGTATTGGCTTTCCTTCTGAAATTGGAACGCTTATTGCTGGTCTAGTTCAAGAATAACAGGGTAATGATCCATGAAATGGCTCCTTGCCTTAGGGGATTCCGTTTTCCATACTTTAAGGCTCTTTGATCCGAAAGCTTTATCTAGCCCAAAACCTATATACGAGGTAGAAATAATATCTTTTGTAAAATCATTCAATTTCCCTGTAATCGTATCGTAAGCTTTCCTGTCATTCTTAAATAAAAAGTTAGTTCCTCGTGACCATATATTTGTATCACCTAAGACTAAAACATTAGATAGAGATTCAGTAATTTTATCCAAGATCAAAATATCATTTAATCTTTTTAAAGCTTGGAATGAGTTTAAATGAATCGGGACCATATTCATCTCTTTAGTATTGAGAATAGTAAAATAACCTTTTTCCTCGGTTGTGAATTCAAATTTACTTGCTACTAAAATAGAATGTTTATGATACCAGGTACTAATCAATTTCTTATAAGGATAATTTCTTAGAATTTCGATATGTTCCACATCAGATTCTAGATAAAATTCTTGAAGGAATAAAATATCTGGATTTATATCTTTAATATAATTTGAGATAAAATATCCGTTTAGATGTGCTTGAAAATACTCATGTAAGATTCTACGGCCTTTATAAGTGATTCCAAAATATTTTGCATATTTTAAAAAGAAAAATGATCCTATATTCCAGGTAAGAATTTTCATTTATTTATTATACTATATTGGCTTACAGTCTGGGACGAAGTTGGAACCTATTTTATTGAAAACACAGCTTAAATTTGCTATTTATTGAAAAACTTGGTTTTTAGAAATTCTGTGAATGCTTTCATTTCAGCTTGAGAGTTTTTGAGAAAGTCTTCTTTTTGTTGAGGTGACATTAATTTTTCTTTTTCTT
This sequence comes from uncultured Candidatus Saccharibacteria bacterium, assembly GCA_964631935.1. GTDB lineage: Bacteria > Patescibacteriota > Minisyncoccia > Phycocordibacterales > UBA9973 > UBA8515. The sequence continues at coordinate 11,096 of CAZWAV010000002.1, read as the reverse complement.
CAAATTTTTTCCAATTATCCTTACCTACACCAGCTCCCGATGCTGGTTCAATATTAAAGAAAGATCCGCCTTCCCATACAGTTAAAATATAATCATTTGATGTTGGTTTATGAGATGAGTAGAAAGTATTTAATAATTGTTTAATTTTAGTTTCTACTCCCTTCTTATATTTTTCAGCTTGGTTACGTAACTCTATTACTTTAGAATTGAACTCTGTATCACTCTCTGGAATATTTTGAAGAGATTGATAACCTTTGGTTTTTCCTTGTTCACTCAAAATAGTAACTTCATCTTTAAATTCAGGCGAATTGAGACGATGTTCGATCTGAATATAAGGATAATGATTACCGCGATCCAGATGACCTTCGCAGGAACCATTAGTTTTAATACCATTTACCAAAAATGCCACTACTGTCTCTTTAATTCCACTGTCAACTTTTTTTCCAAGTCCATCAGTAATTTTTTCTACCTCAGAAAGAGTGTCATTCCACTTTGTTTGTTTTTCTAGATTAATATTTGGCTGTTCAAATTTAAGATTCATGCAAAACTATTATAGCACGGGCTTGGGGACAGGGATTCGAACCCCAATTAATGGCTTCAAAGGCCACTGTCCTACCATTAGACGATCCCCAAATATTATATTCACTTTTTACTTACACTTTAGTTCTGTCCTGACCCACCACCTATGTAACATCTGTTACGTGTGGTCCATTACGATCCCCAAATACATATACAAAGTACACCAAAAATGAACAAAAGACAATGGAGCCAGAATTTGGTAAAATAACCTTGTTATGAAAAAACCAATTTTGTATGCATTTGTAGCTATAGTTTATATAGTACTCATAGTTTCAATTGTAAATTTTACAGGCCATTTTGCGCTTAAGGATAATATACTTATGCCGATGACTATGTTGGGGCTCTTTGTTCTATCAGCCGCAATTATGGGATTCTTGTTTTTGTCTGAGCCACTTACCTTATATTTAGATGGCCAGAAGCACGAAGCTTTACTATTCTTCGGTAAAATTGTCGGCTCATTTGCTTGTTTCGTTATTCTTCTCTCTATTTTAATTTTTATCTTCTAAATATTTACCCAAGCCAAAAGTAAATTTTATGAAATTTATCTACAAAGACAGAACCCCCATAATTGTCTCCTACTCACTTTGTAATATAATTGGTCAAGTTATACTTGGGCAAAAAGCTGGAGCTTTAGCCATATTTCCTTTTATTGTTGTGAGAGATAATGTGATTTTAAAAAATAAGGAATATATTCGACATGAATCAATACATTTAAGGCAATATATCGAGACATTGTTTGTTGGGGTGCTGATTATCGGATTATTACAGTATGTCTATGCTCGCTATATATTAAAAAAATCTAAGATTGATTCATATTATTTTATGAGTCATGAACAAGAAGCGCACCAGAATGATGAAGATGAGAACTATCTAAAGAATAGAAAGCCATTTTCTTTCTATAAATACCTATTGCCAAAAAACAAAAAGATTATGAAGCTAGTAAACGGAAAAAGGGTAATCTACGGTTAAGATGATATAATTTATTTATGAAAAATGACAAAGGTTTAATAATCCTTCTAATCATAATAACCTCTATATCGCTGGTGGTGTATTTAAGTAAGTCAAAAGATACTAAAGTACCCTACCAAAATGTAGATAATAAAAGTCCTTCTATTGAAATTACTTCACCCAAGAATGGTTCGGTTTATCACGTAGGGGACACTGTTACCATTCACTGGAAATTAAAGAATGTGCCGTATAATTCATTAGTACAATCGGAGCTAAGGACTGAAAAATATAATTCTTGTGGTGAAGGTCTAACTCAGGATTCATATTCGCAAACTTCTACTTTTCTTATTCAAGAAAGATTCTGTCAGGGCAAATTCGAAGGTATAGATTCTAAGGAGGGGAGTCCTTATCAAATTACTATGAACGTAGTAAATGATGGTAAAGAAATAGCAAAGAGCGAACCCCTAACAATACAAGTTAGATAATTTGGTATAATACTGGTATGCAAAAATATATCGTCGGCTTTGTATTTGATTCTAAAATGGAATATGTTCTGTTGATGCATAAGAATAGACCAGAGTGGCAAAATGGTTTTATAAATGGTCTTGGTGGAAAAGTAGAAAAAGGGGAGACTTTTCTTTCTGCTACTGTTCGAGAAATTAAAGAAGAATCTGGCCTTGAAACAGAGGAAGATAAGTGGGTCCATGCTGGAGTCATAGGTTCTGATTCATTTAGTGTTGAAATATTGGGGTATGTCTATGAAGGTCAGATGAGCGATGCGCAAAGTCTTGAAGATGAACCTATAGAATGGTTTCCTCTAAACAAATTACCACCAAATGTTTTAGATAATTTACCTTGGCTTATTCATATTACGATCGACAAAATAAAAAATCAAAAGTTTGAGACTTTTGATGTAAGGTATAAAAATTAATAATAAAAAACTCCCGCAAATGCGAGAGGTTTTAAAAGTTAAAAATATTTTAAGAATTCCTAAGTCAGTAACCCTATCTGTCTTAAACGATGATGAAGAAATTCTCCGGCTGTTTGAAAGTGAAATTGTTCTTTTGGCTCACCGAATTGAATTAAAGGGAAAATACTAAAATCATCAGGTACGTGATAAAAGAATGGAATTGAAGATCTCTCCTTATCTTCCTGGCATACTACTCGGTGTAAACCTGATTTATATACTCCGTTTGTTAAATGCTGAAGCATGTCACCAACGTTTACAATAAGAAGGTCAGGGTCTTTAATTGTGATAGGGATCCATTTACCCCTATACTTTAATTGTAATCCCGGTTCTTTGGCCAACAGAAGAGTTATCATGTTTATGTCAGTATGTTTTGAAGCACACATGCCGATCAAATTTCCTCCTTCCGTTACAACTTCGTCATCATCCACAGGTTTCTGTCCTGCGGGGTAATGTATTCCACGCAATAAACTATAACCAATCCTACCATTACTGGATTCAAAAAAGTCTCCGAATTCATTTATAGATAGTGCTATAAATTTCATGAGCTCTCTGGCCAGCTTATGGAAATCATTCCAAAGTAACACCGTGTTCTCTCGGAAAGTTGGAATCTCTTTAATAAATGGCATATCGTTTGGATACACATGAAAGAAGTGTTTTTCGTCAGGTGTTTTAGCAAATTCACCAGTTTCTATTTTAGGTGGCGTATAACCTATCTGGTATCCTTTTTCTGGATAAGAATATGCCATCCTGTTTTCAATAGGTACTTCAGTGAGGAATTTTTTGAAACTTTCCTCACCACGTTCTATTATGGCCTGGTTCATTCCGTGGTTTGCTAAAAAGAAGAAGCCAGTAGTTTCACATGCATTACGTAGTTTCCTTATGGCATTTTCTGGGTTGGTTTGAAATTCATTTCGGTCTAGTGTCTGAATGATTGCTTTCATCGTTATAGATTTTTTTTGAAATAATATTGTTCAAACCTATATTACAATTTAGTCATTATTTGTCAATGAAGTATTTTAACCTTTCTTTTTTCGGAAAATTAATATTGTCATCAAAGAATTAGTACTTATCATGACAATAGAGTGAAGCATTGTTGCTACATTGTAGGCTTGTAGAGAGGCAAGCATAAGTATATGGCGAAAGACATTCATTATAAATAGTAATGGTGTCTCGGTCTTTGGATATGACCACGTCTTCCTTATTGTAGGTGCAAAAGCGATGAGGTCTATACTTACTGCAATAATTACAGATATTGTCGGATCTTTCGTTAGTATCCAAGGGATAATACCAAGTAAAGATAATATCAAGAAAAAAGTATCTATCTTTTTAATATTCCTAAAGCCATTCCTAAGTGAGAAGAAAAATATAATTATAGTGAATATTTCAGATGCTGCTGTAGGCATAGCGCCGATTCCTGCACCCTTGGCTAATTGCCCGAAAAAGATTATACAAGATACGATTGACCATACGAGCCAAGTGTATGGATGAGGTTGGACTCTCTTTTTTAGTATATCTCGAAGATATGGGACATTGCCAACTACTGCAAGTAGCGAAGCAATGATAGCTAAAGTTTCTTTCATTAATTGATTATATCATTACCACCAATTTAATAGCTGAAAAACTAAGATGAAAGTGAGGGAAATAAAGACGTTGACAAAAGTAAATAAAGTCGATATAATAAGCCTATTATGAAGAAATATATAATACTTTCAATATTTATTATGGTATTTGGTTTTGGGCTTCTTTCTGCGCCAAAAGTTTCTCACGCAGATTTAGATATATCAATAGGTATAAGTTTTGGTGGTGGTTATAATTATGGATACAACGGATATGGTTACAATAACTATGATCCTTACTATTCTAGTTATAATAATTATTACCCAACATACAATACTTACAATGGTTGTAGTTATCCTTGTAATAACTACGGTAGTCAGTACGGAACTCAGTACAGTAATTATGTAAATAGTTATGGTTACTACGCTAGCTATAGTAGTAATTATGGTTACTCAAATAGTTACCCTTACCAGTTAAATTCAGTAAACGTAAATACTAATGTTTATAATGCATATCCTTACCAGGGTGGTTACGGTTACAATAACGGATACAATGGTTACAGTGGCTATGGTTACACAGGGGGACACAATGGTTACATCTGTATGACGAACGTTCCTTGCTAATATTTCAAATAAAACCCCTCAATAATGTTGAGGGGTTTTATTATTCTTCCATTTGAGGTTTATCTAAAGTGAGAGTCTCTATGCTTATAGCATCTCCAGTAATACGCATCACATCTTTATCTATTTTTTTGAATTCATTATTTGATTTATTGAAATGGTTCACAGTTGTAGCTAGTGCATTACCGAGTTTCTGGTGAGCTTCTTCATATACTCGCAAGTGTGATCCCAATTCACCGACGCGTTTAATTATATCTTTTGCGCTCTCTTCGATTTGCAGAGCCTTCAATCCTTGAAGGACTGTCTGCAAGTATGCGAGGAATGATGTAGGCGATACAATAATAACTTTATACTTACCTGCAGCGCGTTGAATTAGGTTTTCAGTATCTTCAGAGACTGCACCGATCTTGTTAATAAGTAGATCGTAGTATATAGCCTCGTGAGGGATGAACATAAATGCAAAATCCATAGTACCTTCTTCTGGTTGGATGTATTTAGATGTCTCTACAATTCTATTTTTCAAATCATTTACGAATATTTTCTCATAGCGTTCTTTCTCAGCAGGATCATTTGTCTCAGAAATTCTATTATAGTTTTCAAGTGAGAATTTCGAATCAATAGGAATAACTTTATCTTTTACAAACACTGCCGCATCAACTATTGTTCCATCAGGGAAAGGGTACTGCATCTGGTATGATCCTGGCGGCATGACATTCTTTAGTAGAGTTTCCAAATAATATTCACCGAGTATTCCACGCTGTTTTGGGTTCTTGAGGACGTCTTGTAAATTCTGGAGTTGATCAGCGAAAGATACGACTTGCTTATTTGTCTCATCGAGTCGTGTAATCTTCTCTGTAATATCTGCCACAATCCTTGATGTTTCGCTCGATTGATAGCGCATTGTCTGAGTCATCTCTTTCTGCGATTCACCTAGTTTGTGGTCTATGGTCCGTGAGAGTTCATTTATCTGTGCAAGTAATAACTGCGTAGCGCTATCGTTACTTTCTGTTGGTTTTTTGCGCAGAAGTAAACCCAAGACAAGGATTACTAGTATGCATAGAATTATAATTATTATAGTGTTCATTTATTGTAATTTACCGAGATGGTGTCTAAGTGTATAAATCCAATCTTCTTCATTATCAGGATTCTGCTCTTTCTGACCCAGCATCCAATCTAGATATCCAGGGTCTATGTCTTTTACCTCAGCTACTGTCTTTCCATTATATTTTCCGAAAGCAAAACTATTCATAAGTGAAGGTCGGGAAGATATGTCTATCATTTTCTCTACTGCTTCTTCCTCATTTAAATTATCTTCTTTCATAATCTTATCCAGAAGTCTCTTGTAAAGTTGTTCAAGGACAAGTACGTCTCCCAATGCATCATGAGCATCAGCTTCTATATCTATGTCTAAATAGTAACGCAAGAATTGGAGTTTGTATTGAGGAATGACATTTTTCTTATCGAGAGCCCGAGCGACACGCAGAGTGTCGATAAAGTTAGCAGGGAAGATATCCTCATTATTAAGTATGGCAATATCGAATTTAGCATTATGAGCTACTGTTACAGAAGTCGGGTCTTCGAGTAATAATTTTACTGCTCCATAATTACTACTTTCTTTAAATGAAGGTTTATCAGCTACATGCTTGTTTGTAATATGAGTTATGGCACTCGCTTCAGGTGGAATAGGTATAGGTGGCTTAAAAAGCTCGCAAAAAGTTTCCTTATCTGTTTTAAAAGCGAGTTGGCAAAGGAAATCCTTGGCTGGTTCATTGCCTGTGGTTTCTGTATCAAGAAAAATAATTTTTTTCACTCCAGTCATATTGGGTATTTTAACATATAACGTTTCATCAAAATAGCTCCCCTCAGAATGCACACATAAAATCGTACTCGATTTTTGCTCTACTCGGCTCGACAGCCTGCGTAAGGCATTCTTCAAGGGCTATTTTGATTTCACATTTTTTGCTATACTTTACTGTATGTTACATGAAGAAATAAAAAATAATATTAAAGAAGCTATGAAAGCCCGTGACTCTGTCACTCTTGAAGTTATGCGTGGTCTCTCGACAGCTTTTACCAACGAGCTCGTAGCCACAGGCAAAACTCCACAAGACATGTTGCCTGATGAGCAAGCCCTTGCCGTGATCACTCGCATATCTAAACAGCGCAAAGATTCCATAGAGCAGTATACAAAAGGTGGACGCATGGATTTGGTTGCCGAAGAAGCAGCACAGCTTGCAATACTAGAGAAATATTTACCAAAGCTTATGGATAAGAGCGAGGTAGAAGGTATAGCAGTGGCAAAGAAAGCTGAGCTCGGTATTACGGATCCTACAAAAAAGGGAATGTTAATGTCTGCGCTAATGAAAGATTTGAAAGGTAAAGCTGACGGCAATGTCGTAAAAGAAGTCGTCGATTCATTATTCGTATAATTTATTTTTTATGCGTATTATTCTCCATTGGATTATTCTCTCGGTTGCTGTATGGGTGACAACTCAACTAATATCTGGGGTCACTGTCGATCCTATATGGGTTGCTCTTATTGTCGGTGCATGTTTGACACTATTTAATATGTTCCTTCGACCTATTATAAGTATTCTGACTCTTCCTATAAATGTACTAACTCTAGGATTCTTTTCATTATTAGTGAATGGCATTGTTTTTTGGTATTTAGGTACTATTGTGCGAGGTTTTAGTGTTACCACATTCTCGGCTGCATTCATTGGTGCACTTCTAGTGACTATTATAAACTGGGTAATAACCAAACTCTTTAACTTCGGCTACTAAAAGATATGGTAATAACACTCAGCCATATACGGCACTTTGTCGAGATGCATGCAGATATTGCATATCCACTAATTACATTAGGTGTTATTATAGAAGGTGAGATAGTGGTTATTATAGCCGGTATATTTGCCAATCTAGGATCCTTAAATATTTTCATAGCATTTATAGCTACCATGGTTGGTGGAGGAGCTAAATCTATATTAGGTTATAGTCTTGGATACTATTTACAAAAGCATCATTCTGGTAAGCCGTTGATAAATCAAGCTGAGAGGAGGGTAAACTATTTCTTGCCTAGATTCTCCGAAAAACCATTCTGGTCTATTTTTGTATCAAGGTTTCTTATTCTCGGACTCCACTGGTTCTCGCTCTTATTTTCTGGTTACAAGAAGATAAAGCTACGAATATTTGCTGAGGCTGAGCTCGCGTCTTTACTCCTGTGGTCAGTTTCAGTCCTTGCTCTCGGGTACTTCTTCAGTCTTACGGCGCTTTCCATCAGTCGAGATATCCGAAAGTTTATTGGTATCATATTCTTATTCTTCATCGCATTCTTTATACTGGAGAAGATTGTCGCATTTATCATTGAACTAACAAGCACAAAAGAAAATAAAGATAAACAAATTTAAATATGTCATTTTTCAAAAAAAATAAAATACTCGTCACTCACAACGCCACTTTTCATGCTGACGATATTTTTGCTACCGCAACACTCTCTATTTTAAATAATGGCAAGATTAAAATTATTCGTACACGGGATGAAGATTTAATTAAAAATGCAGACTACGTATATGATGTAGGGGGGGTATATGATCCTTCAATAAATCGTTTTGATCATCATCAGAAAGGAGGTGCGGGTAAAAGAGAAAATGGTATTCCTTACGCAGCATTTGGTTTGGTCTGGAAGACTTATGGTGAAGCGGTCTGTGGTTCGCTTGAAGTTGCTAAAAAGATTGACGAGGATTTAGTCCAAGCAATCGATGCCCAGGATAATGGTGTAGATCTTTATAAAATTGAAGGTGCTGTTGGCCCGTATTTAATACAAAGTATGTTCAATGCTTTTCGTCCTAGTTGGAAAGAAAAAGAAGATTTTGACACTCCCTTTTTGGAGCTTGTGGAATTCGCAACAAAATTTTTAATAAGAAAAATCAAAAAAGTAAAAGATGCCCTAGAAGCAGAAACTTTTGTTAAAAAAGCTTACGAAGAAGCAAATGACAAAAGACTCATTGTTATAGATGGTAGTTATCCTTGGAGTGATGTGTTAATGGAATATCCTGAGCCACTATATGTCATCTGGGAGAGGATGGGTGTGTGGCGTGTTGGTTGTGTTGGTAAAGAAAAGAAATCATTTGAAAACAGGAAACCATTTCCAGAAGCTTGGGCAGGGCTTCGTGATGAAGAATTGGCGAAAGCAAGTGGTGTGCCTGATGCAGTATTTTGTCATAATGGACGTTTTCTTGCTGTAGCAAAATCAAAAGAAGGAGCACTCGCACTTGCAGATAAAGCATTATTAGCGTAAGGTAAGCACTCATATGTTTATAGATGAAATTACAATTCATGCTCAAGCTGGCCGCGGAGGAGACGGGGTTGTTCGTTGGCGCCGTGAAAAGTTCATCGATAAAGGTGGACCAAATGGTGGTGATGGTGGCCGAGGCGGAAGCATATTTGCTGTTGGGGTCTCTGATATAAATCTACTTTCAAAATACAAACACAAAAAAGAATTTTCTTCTTTTAATGGTGAAGATGGTATGGGCGGAAGCAAACATGGTAAAGATGGCAAGGATGTCATTATTGAACTACCTGTCGGATCTATCATAACTAACGTAGAGAGTGGCGCCTCTGTGTCTCTTGATAAAGTTGGACAGAAAGAATTACTTCTAAAAGGTGGGCTTGGTGGATGGGGTAATGAACAGTTCAAGACTTCTATTAATACAACCCCAACAAAAGCGACAAAGGGTAAGCTTGGTGAACAAGGTCACTTCAAGATAGAACTCGAGCTTTTTGCTGATATTGGTCTTATTGGTTTACCGAATGCCGGTAAATCATCTCTACTTAACGCGGTCACAAATGCACATGCGAAAATAGGTAGCTATCAATTTACTACTCTTGATCCAAACCTCGGAGATTTCTATGGTCACATCATAGCTGATATTCCAGGTCTTATTGAAGGTGCATCAAGTGGAAAAGGCCTGGGTATAAAGTTTCTCAAACACATAAAGCGTACATCTACGCTCGCACACCTAATATCTCTTGAGAACGAAAAGCCTATGGATGTATATAAAAAAATTCGTAAAGAACTGGGTGCCTATGATAAAACTCTTCTTGAAAAAGATGAGATTATAGTCTTAACCAAAACAGACATGGTAGATCAGAAAGTTATTGATAAGAGAATTAAAGAATTCGAGAAACTTGGTAATCCTGTGCTCACTCTTTCTCTGTATGACGATAAATCAGTCAAAGCATTCATGAAAGAATTAGCTAAACTATTGAAAGGTAAGTAAATTGAATCATTGTGTAAATGGTAGAAAGGTATACAATTAAAGCTAGGTCCTTTATAAGTTTTAACCAATCATTTAACTATGAAAACAAACAAAATAATTATAGCAGTCGTTTTAATAATAATCGTTGCAGCTATTAGTTGGATATCTTTTTCAAAAAAGAATGCTACAGATGTAGCGACAAACGGTTCTTCAACTGGAGAAATTCGAAATGAAGATTCAGGTAGCACTAACAATGATACTACCAATAATAATAAAGTTGTCGATCTAAATTGTGCAGAACCAAAGGTTACAGTTTTGTCTCCTAATGGTGGACAGTCTTACAAGAATACAGAGACAGTTACATTTAAATGGAGAACATGTGGTGTGGCTTCAAAGGCGCATCTAACTGGAGAATTAATCGGAGTTTCTAATCCAAGTGATGGTAAAGTATTATTTGGTTTAGCCGATGATCAGAAAATAGTCAAAGATACTAAATCTTTGAATGATGGACAGATTACTATTAATCTAGGTACTATTGCACCAACTGATCCACAATGGATAAAGCCAGGTACGTACAAGTTCAAAGTGTCAGTTATAGATTATTCTGGTATCTATGATCTATCAGACACTACTTTCACAATCACTAAGTAGTTTTTGAGAAATGGGCACAATAATAAAATCCGCTTTATGCGGATTTTATTATTGTGCCCCGTGAGGGAATCGAACCCCCGACCATCTCCTTAAGAGGGAGCTGCTCTACCAGCTGAGCTAACAGGGCAGGTAAAGTATTTAAACCCTGTTATTATTGCAAATATAAAGCCTTTTGTAAATGGTAAAAGCCCTTTATTTACAAGCCTATGTGGCCTAGGTTATATGCTTGACTTCTTTTCTTATATGTATATAATAGAACCCACAGTCTGGTAACCCTGGCTGTTTTAATTTCTTTGAAAATAAAATAGGTATGCAAAATCAAAATCAAGCCCTACGCAAGTAGGCTAGTTAGGTTCGTGCTAATCACAATGAACCTAATGAAGAAAGTCCAAAAGAGTGCAATCTTTTGGCACCAGTTAATGGAATAAATGTTTTTTCTTTTGTTCCGTTCTATTTTTAAGTAGAGTTTGATCCTAGCTCAGGATGAACGCTGGCGGCGTGGATAAGGCATGC
>CAZWAV010000001.1:288094-360038 GCA_964631935.1 uncultured Candidatus Saccharibacteria bacterium | reverse complement strand
TAAGCCCTGGTGAATGTCGGCCGTAACTATAACGGTCCTAAGGTTTTGCATTTCACGCAAGTGGAATGTAAAACGGACTAGGACGGTTATAGAAAACGATAAACAATTAATAAGAATATTTCAGGAACCATTTTAAGCTACCTATTACTTTAGAAATATAGTAGTAGTCCAAACTTGATTAACGAGAGACCAACGTCAAGCATCCTCGCATCGCAAGATGACGGATGAAGATAGAGTCCTTCTTAGGGGTACAGAAGAGCGAAGTACCTTGTCGGGTAAGTTCCGACGCGCACGAATGGCGTAATGACTGGAGAACTGTCTCGAAGACCTGCTCGGTGAAAATACAATACCGGTGAAGATGCCGGTTACCTGCAGATAGACGAAAAGACCCTAGAAGCTTTACTGCAGCTTGATATTGAGCATGTGATTGCATTACGTAGCATAGTTGGGAGAGGTTTGATGGTTCCGATTTCGGTTGGGATCTACTCGTCAGTGAAATACCAATTTTTGTGACTATATGTTCTAATCTCTAAGGCAAAAACTTAGAGAGACAGTATCTGGTGGGTAGTTTTACTGGGGCGGTATCCTCCTAAAGAGTAACGGAGGAGTTTATTAAGGTTAGCTAGGCGCGAATGGAAACCGTGCCGATAGTGTAATGGCACAAGCTGGCTTAACTGTAAGACGTACTTGTCGAGCAGATACGAAAGTAGAACATAGTGAACCGACATTTCGCATTAGATGCGGATGAAGATTAACGGATAAAAGCTACTCTAGGGATAACAGGCTAGTTCCGCCTAAGAGTTCATATCGACGGCGGAGTTCGGCACCTCGATGTCGGCTCACCTTATCCTGGTGGTGGAGAAGCTGCCAAGGGTTTAGCTGTTCGCTAATTAAAAAGGTACGCGAGCTGGGTTCAAACCGTTCAGAGATTAATCAATGTGATTGAGTTTTGGACAGTTTGAACCAATCGAGAGTTAATGAGATCAAGTCCATAATACACAGTATGTGTATCACGGCGGTGTGTAGTAGCGATACTACATATGAAGTTCACTTATATCGGTGAAACCCGACTGCATTTATGCAAGGGCAATACCGAGGGAAATTATTTATAATGCCCGTAGAGACTAAACGTGAACTGTCTAAATTTATTTAGATAAAGATATAGTCCAATCCACTTAGTAATAAGTGAAAAGTCGTTTGTAGTACCTTCGTCGGTAACTATAGATGATGGTAGGTGCGTGAGACAGGTTGGTCTCCTATCTACTGCAGGCGTTGATTCTTGAGAAGATTTGCTCCTAGTACGAGAGGACCGGAGTGAACTGACCTCTGGTGTGTCGGCTCTAGCGCCCGCTGGATTGCCGAGTAGCTATGTCGGGAATGGATAACCTCTGAAAGCATCTAAGAGGGAAGCCAGCTTCAAGATGAGGAATCGTTTGAGAAACCTGAGAGATGATCAGGTCGATAGGCACTAGGTGTACGCACAGTAATGTGTTTAGCCAAGGTGTACTAATCGTTCGATTCCTATTAGGAAATGTGGAAATCATTATTATTGCGTTTACAGCATTCAGTTTTCAGGTATCATATGCCGAGATACGTCTCGATATAAATACTTGAAAACTAAATCGTTGAATTTTTTGTTCTGGTGATTTGGCACTGGTGTCACACCCGATCACATTCCGAACTCGGAAGTTAAGCCCATTTGCGCCGATGATACTTATTTTTATAGGGAAAGTAGGTTGTCGCCAGAACAAAGTATTCAACTATCAAAAAATACCCGATTATGGGTATTTTTTTGACTTATGCCATGAGTTATGGTAGTTTTCAGGTAAGTCATTTAATAACCCTTAAATATTGTTTATGGAAAATTCAAAAATAATTACCGAAAATAATTTGGATAGATCCTACTGGCTTGAAAAAGCTAAAACACTACTCACTTACTTAAGTGAATTTAAATCAAAAGATTATCCAACTTCTCGTGTTCTAGAAGATTACGAAAAAGAATCTTTGGGGTTTTTTAAACAGAAATTTCATTTATTTATGAATATACGGAATAAGCATTATTTTAAAAATGAAGAGCTTGGTACTACCGAATTTCAGATAAATGATTTTGAGATTGTTTCTATTTTAGTGTAGTTAAAACAACCTGAAACTCTTTTAATCCACCTTTTTATTGGGGTGGATTTTTGTTATGATAGGGTATATATGTCATGGGCGTCACGTAGACAATTTCAATATATCTCAGGCTTGTTAATTTTTCTTGGATTAATAGGTCTTATTATTGCGTGGCCTTATATCACAAAAGCACCGACTTGTACTGATGGTAAACAAAACGGAGGAGAGAGAGGTGTAGATTGTGGAGGATCATGTCAGCGTATTTGTAATGCTGATGCGTCAGAACCTGTGATTTTGTGGTATCGCGCTTTTCCTGTAACGGGTAGTGTTTATAATTTAGTTGCTTTTGTAGAGAATAGAAATAAAGAAGCGGCTATAGCACAAGTATCTTATGAATTTCGAATTTATGATACTAATAATATTCTAATTGGAAGAAGACAAGGGAAGACATTTATCCCGGCAAATCAGCAATTTGCTATTTTCGAATCTCGTTTTGACAGCGGAGCTAGTGATATAAAAAGTGTAAACTTCGACTTCACTTCTCCGTTCGTCTGGTTAAAGAAAAAGCCTGTCATACAGACTCTCCCTATTCGTGTCGATGAGATCATAATGAGTGAAGATAAAAGCAGTCCATCTCTTACTGCTCGAATTAATAATGATTCCATATATGATCTACCGTCATTTGACGTTGTAGCCCTTCTTTATGATATAAAGCACAATGTCATCAATGCTTCAAAGACCCACAAAGAAGGATTAGATACTAATCAAAACTCCCTACTATTATTTACATGGCCTAATCCTCTGACTGATGACCCTGCGACTAAAGATATACTTGTCCAAGTAAATCCATTTACTACTCCTTTTTAATATATGAAGTTACGTCTCCCGCAGATTGATTGGCTTCTATTTCTTTTTATCCTACCAGTTCTTGGTGCTGGGCTTGTTACCATGAAGTCTTTTACTGAAGAGACACCTTTTTTCTCACATCAGCTCGTATGGATTGCAATTTCCTTTGTAGTATTTTTCATTCTTTCCTATATTGATTTTAGATTTTTAAAACGAACTGAAGTACTTGTAATTCTTTTCTCTTTTTTCTCAATATTACTATTGCTTCTTTTTGTTGCTGGCCATATTACAAATGGTGCACAAAGTTGGTTCTCTTTCGGGGGATTTTCTTTTCAGCCATCAGATATGATGAAGCTTGTAGTTATACTTATGCTTGCGAAATACTTTTCTCGTCGCCACGTGGAGATAGATAATTTTAAACATATATTTATTTCGGGTCTTTACGCCCTAATACCATTCCTCCTCGTCTTTCTCCAACCGGATTTTGGTGGAGCAATGATTATCTTTTTTATATGGCTTGGAATGATTCTCATTTCTGGAATATCAAAAAAACACTTACTTATTGTTGTTGGTTGTGGTGTTGTTGCCTTTGTACTTTTGTGGGGATTTGTATTTCAACCATATCAAAAAGCTCGTATTGTAAACTTTGTTCAACCTCTCTCAAATATCAAAGGTTCAGGTTATAATGTCTATCAGTCTACAATAGCGGTAGGAAGCGGACAAATACTAGGTAAAGGTGTAGGATTTGGCACTCAATCACGATTAAAATTCTTACCTGAATACCAGACAGATTTTATATTTGCAGCGTTTTCTGAAGAATGGGGATTTGTCGGCGCTATAATATTATTCTTATTGCTAGGTCTTATTATATGGCGAATCTTACATATTGCATTATTAGGGGCGACAAATTTTGAAATGCTATACGGTATAGGGCTCGCAGTTTATTTCATGAGTCACTTTATTATTAATATAGGTATGAATATAGGTATAATGCCAGTTACTGGTATAACCTTACCTTTTATGAGTTATGGTGGTTCACACCTGTTAACTGAATTTATTGGACTTGGAATATTAATGGGTATGAATAAATATAGACGTGTCGCACATAGAGATGATATGAGAAATGAATTCTTGGGAATATAAATATGATTATTGATGGAAGAAAAATTAAAGATGAGATTTTGAAAGAAGTAGAGGCAGAAGTAAAAAAATTACCTTTTGTGCCACTGTTTTGCGATATCATGGTAGGGGATGACCCTGTGTCTTTGCAGTATGTACGTATGAAAGCAAAGAATGCTGAATCGGTTGGTATTAAATTTCGTTCTGCAAATTTCCCATTATCTATAACTACAGAAGAGCTTATAGAGGAGATAAATAATTTAAATAAAGTCCCACATATGTGTGGAATTATCATTCAATTGCCGTTGCCTTCCCATATAGAAAAACAAGAAGTCCTAGACGCTATTGACCCATATCTTGATGTTGATTGTCTAGGATCTAAAACAGGGGAACTATTTTATAATAACGAAAGCAAGATTGGTTTCCCTACAGCGCTTGCTTGTATGAAAGTCCTTGATTCTATTGGGGTTGATTTGGAAAATAAAAATATCGTAGTTTTAGGGCGAGGGACTCTTGTAGGTAAACCAGTTGCTCACTTGCTAGAAGCACGAGGGCTTAATGTTTCGTCTGTAAATAATAAAACAGAAAATACAGATGAGCTATTAAAAAAAGCCGATGTTGTTATCTCTGGTATTGGCCACGGTAAATTTATCACTGGTGATAAATTAAAGGAGGGTGCTATTGTTATAGACGCAGGAACATCAGAAGACAATGGTTCTGTGGTGGGGGATGTCGATTTATTATCAGTGGAAAAAGTGGCCTCATTCGTTTCGCCGACGCCTGGAGGTGTTGGTCCTGTGACTGTCGCAATACTTCTCCGTAATGTTCTGACTGTTGCAGAGCAAAAATAATCCATGAATATATCAATTTTTTATTTCTTGCACAGTTTTGCTTTTCAATACCAATGGCTCGATGGCATTATATGGTTTTTCGCAGTACCTTTTATTTATATAATGATTATTATTGTTGCTGTTTATTTTTTTGTAAATTACGATATCCTTAAGACAAAAAATATTACCAGTTTGCTTGAAGGGAAAGGAAAAGATATAGCTAAGATATTTTTTTCTGCTGGATTTGCTTATACTATTGCATATGTTTTAAAAATAGTTATTCATACAGATCGACCATTCATAGCTCTCTCAAATATCAACTCTTTATTTACTGAAACTGGTTATGCTTTTCCATCTGGACACTCTGCGACAATAGCAGCTCTTTCTATGTCTGTTTACTTTAAAAATAAGAAGCTAGGCTACATATGCATGGTAGCTGCGTTACTTATAGGACTTGCTCGAGTCGCTTCCGGAGTCCATTTTCCTGTTGATATCATTGGGGGATATGCCATTGGCTTCCTGGTTGCTTTTTTTGTTAAAACCCTATAAAATAACCCCATTATGTGGAAAACCAGAATTACAGCATTACTCATTCTCTTACTAGGCGTAGGGGTCGGAATATTTGTTTATAAGTCAGAAGTTAGGCATAGAAACCTTGCCCAGGATGCGGTTGCTCATGGAATAGCAAAGTTCCCATTCCGATTAGGTCTCGACCTATCAGGTGGTACTCATTTGGTCTATCATGCTGATGTTTCAAAAGTTGCTTCAGGTGAAATCAAGAACTCAATGGACGCACTACGTGATGTTATTGAACGCCGTGTTAATACATTCGGTGTTTCAGAACCAGTTGTTCAAGTACAAGATGGAGGTTTTTCTAATCTTGGAGAAGAGCGTCTTATTGTAGATTTGCCTGGAGTTACAGATGTAGCAAAAGCTACAGCTATGATAGGTCAAACTCCTTTACTCGAATTTAAAACACTCAACAATAAACCGGGGGATGTGCAAGAGCTAACAGTAGATGAAAATGGAGTTGCACAACCTATTAAGACAAAAGAACTATATGTATCTACAGAACTCACTGGAAGATATCTATCTAAAGCAACGCTTGAGTTTAATCAGACTACAGGTGAGCCAGTTGTTGCTCTTCAATTTGATGACACTGGATCTGCTTTATTTGAAAAAATAACAAAAGAGAATATCGGTAAGCCAGTGGCAATTTTCCTAGACGGTGAACCAATATCTGTACCTACTGTAAACGATACTATTACTGGAGGTAAGGCCCAGATCACTGGTAGCTTCACACCACAAGAAGCAAAGTTACTTGTCGGACGATTAAATTCTGGTGCACTTCCTGTGCCTATTGAACTTGTTTCAACGCAAACTATTGGCCCATCACTTGGCGCTCAAGCAACTACTGCTGGAGTTAAAGCAGCCATCATTGGATTCCTTGCAATCGCCCTTTTTCTAATAATATGGTACAGATTGCCTGGCCTTGTTGCAGTTCTCGCTCTGTCTATGTATGTGACTATAATGCTTGCGATATTTAAACTTGTCCCTGTGACTCTTACTGCTGCTGGCATAGCTGGGTTTATTATATCTATCGGTATAGCAGTTGACGCCAATGTTCTAATCTTTGAACGTATTAAGGAAGAATTGCGTAGTGGTAATAATATCGTTGAATCAATAAAGCATGGTTTCTCAAGAGCTTGGTTTTCAATTCGAGATTCAAACATCTCAAGTATGATTACAGCAATAATCTTGTTCTGGTTCGGAACTTCTCTTATTAAAGGTTTCGCATTAACATTCCTTATTGGAGTACTTGTTTCTATGATTTCTGCTATATCTATCACTCGTCTTTTCCTTTCTACTTTAAACATAAAGAAGACGACAAAATTTACTAACTTTTTATTCGGGTCGGGATTTAGCTCAGCTCGTGCACAACAAAAATAATTTATGTTCGTAATTAAACACAAAAAAATATTCGTTATTATTTCAATTGTTCTTGTGATACTTTCACTTGGTTCAATAGGTTACTTTGGGTTAAAACTCGGTATTGATTTCAAAGGTGGTTCTCTTTCTGAAATAGAGTACAAGACTACTCGCCCAGAACAGAAAACTATAGAAGAAGACCTTAAACCTCTTTCTTTAGGTGAGATTATTATTCAACCTACAGGGGATAAAGGTTATAGTATTAAGACTCGTGCAGTTACAGAAGCAGAACGTGCAGGAATCATAAAAGCTCTAGGTGCCGATGCTACAGAAAAGAGTTTCACTTCTATTGGTCCATCTGTTGGGGCTGAGCTTGTTCGAAAATCGATACTGTCATTTATCCTTGTGTCACTCGGAATTATTTTCTTCATTGCATTTTCATTCCGTAAAGTTTCTAAACCAGTTTCTTCTTGGAAATATGGATTCATTGCTATCATTACTCTCATACACGATATTATTATTCCAGTAGGGGTATTTGCTTTCCTTAGTCACACATATGGTACAGAAGTCGATACTCTCTTTGTGGTTGCTGTCCTTACTATCCTTGGCCTCTCTGTCTCAGATACTATTGTTGTATTTGATCGTATCCGTGAAAATATTCGCGTAGGTCACTTTAAGGAATTTGAAGAGACTGTTGGTAAAAGTCTTGAGCAAGTATATACTCGCTCAATCACTACATCATCTACTGTTATAATTGTACTTTTGGCGTTAGTATTCTTTGGCCCATCAAGCACAAAGGTTTTCGCAATGATGCTCACTGCTGGAATGTTTTTGGGAACATACTCATCAATATTTTTAGCATCTCCGCTTCTTGTAATGTTTAATAGGAATTTAGCTAAAAATAAGTAAAATATCTGTTCTTGACAGTCAAAAAAGCTTCTGGTATACCAGAAGCTTTTTTGATATAATGAGCTTATATATTAATGAACTAAAATCATAATTTTATGAACAAAAAAACAATCATAACCATAGTAACGCTTGTTGCCCTTATAATAATAGTTCCATTATTTTTTAGACCAAATAGTGCTATTGCGCCGATAAAGGATGGGGCTTCAACCAATGATATTCCAAAAGTTGGAGGTAATGAAGACGATTTAATCTCATTCTCGATTAAGCATGGTCAAGAAGTTTCAGGTATTGTTGAAGCAACTGGAGTTTTAAAAGGTGGCTACTTTTTTGAAGGTAATCTTCCGATTACAATCCTAGATGATAATCAAAATCCTACCAATTATGGCCCAGGCCATGGTACTGCAACTACTGACTGGATGACTACTGGCCCAGTATCATTTAAGACCACTTTTGATTTTTCTAAAATGCCAAAAGGAAAAGCTTTCATAAAAATTACGCAAGATGATCCTCGTGATGTATCTGAGAGAGGAGGTGCTGTCATGAAGCAAATTCTAATTCCAATTGTTATTAAATAACATGCAAAATAAATTCTTTAATTCGAAACTAAATACGACACTACTCTCTATTCTTATCATATTGATTATAATAGCTCTCATATGGATGTCTAAAAATAAGCAAGTTTATTTTCCCCAGATTAATCAAGAGCAATCAATAGAAAAAAAAGTAAATGAAGAAAGTGTAAAAGGTACTTATACTTATACAAACCACGGGTTTAGCATTGAATTACCGAATGGATATATTCCAACTGAAACAGAAGGAGAAGGCGGGCCCGGTTTGTTTATTAGTTTACCTAAAGGAGGTGTTGTTTATACACTTGTTTCTAATTGGGAAAAATATAATTTACCAAGTTACACATATGTAAAGGATGAACAAATAGGTGCAACGAAATTTAAAGTGTATACATATAGCGGATTAACTTTCTATTGGCTTAAGCAAGGTAATGTTGGGTATGAATTTTCTGGCGATATAGATAAAAAGCAACTAGCAACTTTTAAATTTGTCGGCTCACCACAGACCACAAGCGATGAACAACATTTGACTGGCAAAATAACAGCCCTAGATAATGGTTGCTGGTCAGATGGTATTTGTAAAATACAAATAGATAATAAAGCTTGGGTTACCTACAACATAGGACGCAATTTGAATCATTTACCGATAGGTAATGTCGAAGGGGAGCTAAAGATAGGGGTAAAAGTTGAAGTATATGGAGAAAAAGATGGTACAGGAGGAGATTATACTATTGTCGGTAATGAAAATTACTATATTAAAGTTATATAATAAAATGCAAAATAAGTTTCCTATTTCAAAATTAAATACAGGACTACTCGTAATACTTATTATATTAATGATAATTGCCTTAAGGTGGATGTGGGGTAATAAGCAAATGTATGGAACACAAGTAAGAGACCAATCTTTTGGACAGGATTATCAATTACAAGAAAAAACTCCCCCTATAAAACAGTCCGACATAAAAGAAAATACCAAAGCAGTAGTATTAAGAAAATTTATTAACGCAGACGCGTCTTCTGGTATTCCAGTCCAGGAATGTATAGCAGAAGGGGAAAGTTATTTTGAAGTCATGAATTCATATGTAGATGGAGACAATCTGCTATACAACAAAAATGGTGAGTTTGCTGGATCTTGTGGGGGAGGCCGTCGTCCTGCTGGTTCCCCAAATCAAATAATGACAGCCCCGCAGTGTTCACAGCTCGCTAACTGTAAGGTTGTGTATGGTCCTAATGATAGTGGTACATTCGTAGATTTCTACCATATAAAGAAATAATAGGCTATATTTGTAACTTAATTTTTCCTAACTTTATGCTATAATCAGCGTATTAATAGAATTATTTCTTAATTATTTATGGAACAAACATTTTTTCAAAAAAACAAAAAAACTATATGGATTGTAGGTATTATCGTGGTTATTGCTTTATGGCTTGCTGGTGGTTATAACGGCTTTGTATCAAAGAATGCAAGTATTGATAACCAATGGGCACAAGTTGAAAACCAACTACAACGCAGATTTGATCTTATTCCGAACTTAGAAGCTACAGTCAAGGGTATTGCAAAACAAGAGAAAGACGTCTTCGGTATGATTGCTGATGCAAGAACTCGTTACGCAGGTGCGACTACAGTAGATGCTAAAGCAAAAGCAGCAGGAGAGTATGAATCTGCAATTGCTCGGTTGCTTGTTATTACAGAAAATTATCCTACCCTTCAGTCATCACAGTCCTTCCGTGATCTTATGACGTCTCTTGAAGGTACAGAGAATCGCATTTCTGTTGAACGTATGAAGTACAATGATTTCGTAAAAGCTTATGATGTTAGTCGTAAAACTTTCCCATCAAATATTATTGCTTCAATATTTGGTTTTGGTGCACGTGAATACTTCCAAGTGTCTGAAACTGCAAAAGAAAATCCAAAGATAAACTTCACTCAAGAATAATGAACATCCGTTTCAAAGTACTTTCACTCGTCCTCGCGATAATCATTCTGCCGGGAGTGGTGTTGGCCTTTACTGTACCCCCTAAACCAACAGGTTTCGTAAATGATTACGCAAATACTCTAAACCAGCAAGATGAAAGTAATATTGAAACGAAGCTTTCAAATTTCGAAAAACAAACTAGTAATGAAATTTCTGTAGTAATAATTCCATCACTTGATGGAGACACTATAGAAAATGTAGCACAGGAAATATTTACAGCGTGGGGCATAGGAAAGAAAGATAAAAATAACGGAGCTCTATTTCTTATAGCGATGGCTGAGCATAAGACTCGTATTCACACTGGCTACGGACTCGAAGGGGCACTTACTGATATAGGTACATCTTATATACAGAGCGAAATAGTAAGCCCTGCATTTAAAGCGGGAGATTATGCTCTCGGTATAAATGGTGCAGTTGACAAAATGATTGGTCTTATAAACGGAGGGGATTCTGTGCCGTCTGATTATACACCTAATAACTCAAAGCCTATTAATGCTAATGCAATATTACAAATAGTATTTTTTGTCTTAATTGCTATTCAATGGATTTTTGCAATTCTTGCGCGTTCAAAATCTTGGTGGGCAGGTGGTGTTGTGGGTATTATTGGGGGTATCATACTAGGTTTTGTTTTTACTCTAATAGTTGGTATTGTTTGCTCAATAATATTTGGTGCTATAGGTTTGATTTTAGATTATTTTGTATCTAAAAATTACGAGAAATATAAATCACAAGGAGGGAGAATGCCATGGTTTATTGGCGGAGGTGGATTAGGTGGCCGTGGTGGGGGAGGCTTCGGTGGATTTGGTGGTGGATCATCAGGGGGTGGTGGATCATCAGGCTCATGGTAATTTTATGATCAAAAAGATCAAAATTAATAAGAAGAAGCTACGGACACTAGAACCGACCAAGAATCCATTCCAGTCACTCGTGCGATCAATAATATTTCAACAGCTCTCCGGTAAAGCTGCGACTTCAATATTAAATAAATTTGTTGGCCTATGGCCAGATAAGAAATTTCCAAAACCAGAAGATATTTTGAAACTTACTGATTCGCAATTTAAGGGCGCTGGAGTATCAGCACAAAAAGCATCTTATCTTCGCGACCTCTCTATAAAATTTTTAGATGGAACTATTAATCCAAAAAAGTTTTCCAAAATGTCTGATTCTGAAATAGAAGAGCATCTTGTTCGAGTCAAAGGTATTGGCACTTGGACTGCACATATGTTCCTTATATTTGCTCTTAATAGACCTGATATCTTGCCGACAGGGGATTTAGCTATCCGTAAAGGATTTATGAAAGTCTTTGGCTTGCGTAGTGAGCCGTCTCATGAGAAGATGGTTTTACTTGCCAGGCCTCATATTGGCGAGCGTACGTACTTGTCGCTTCATCTGTGGGGTGTTATGGATGAGAGTAAATAAATACAGAGGGTTCGCATAGCGGTCTAGTGCGCCACCTTGGAAAGGTGGTAGGGTGTTACAACCCTCAGGAGTTCGAATCTCCTACCCTCTGCTCTGTTTATGTAAATGAGTTTTTAATAAAAAAAGGCAGTTATTATAACTACCTTTTTTGTTTCTTCATTTTACTGAAGAGAAGCTATTGATTCTAAATAATTGTCTCCTTGTATTGCTTTATCAATTTCAATAAATGGAGCGATGTAATATGGCATCACCAATTCTTTTTTAACTTCGGAGTTTTCTGACTCAGTAACACAGTCTTTTCCCTGTGGCTCTGATCTATTACCTGCTTGATCAATCTCATCTCCAAAAGAAAAGAAACCATACATGTCTTTTGGTAAAACCAAACCGTGCCAAAGCTTATCATAAAACCTCACATCGTATATTTCAACGCCCATTTTCTCATAGTGGTCTTGTATGATGGGAATCAGTTCCGGGAGATACTGTTCTTCTGTGAGAACTACTATTGGCAGATCAAATCTTGTTAGATAGTTTATTTCTTCGAGCATTAAATTTATACTCTTTAACCATGTTGTTCCATGAAGATGACCTCCATAAGCCAATAATGCATCAGAATATTCAACGATTAAAAATTCTTTTCTTTCGAAGAATTCCTCGAAAGCCCCATCTGGCAAATAAAAGAAATCATTAAATTCATCACTTTTTTTACCAAACAGGAATTTGAAATTTTCATCTCTGACAAGAGTGGTCAGAAAGATTGTCGGCGGGTTTATATTAAGCTTTCTCATATTTCGAGGTTTTTTTATATTTTACCATATGTCATAGAAAACATATACTACGATGAAAATTGAGAAAATCAACATTTGTGGTAAATGCCAATTTAGCATAGAATACTACTATATTATGAAGAAAGAAAAGAAAAAGATTGTAATACTTGGAGGAGGATTCGGGGGTCTTTATACGTACAAGGGTTTATATAAATATTTTAAACATGATGAGATAGACATCACGATTGTAAATCGTACGAATTACTTTCTTTTTACACCACTCCTGCATGAAGTAGCTACAGGTGGTATAGAGCATCATCAGGTTGTAGAATCAATACGTCAGGTTATATACAAAACTAATGACAAGCTCCACGTAGCTGAACTACAGTCTATAGATTGCGAAAAGCACGTAGTTAAGACGAGCATCGATGAACTACCTTATGACATACTTGTTGTAGCACTCGGAGCGACCACAAACTTCTTTAATGCTCCAGGAGCAGAAGAGCATAGTATGGTCTTAAAAGATCTACACGATGCTATCAAGATTCGCAGAATGCTTATAGATTCATTTGAAAAAGCTTCAGAAATGAAAGATCAAGATGTACGTCGCAAAGAACTCTCTTATGCTGTTATTGGTGGTGGTCCAACAGGAGTAGAGCTTATTACAGAGATTGCCGAGCTTGTGCATGATACATTCCTAAAGTATTACCATGGGCTCATTAAATACGAAGATATTTCTCTCTATTTAATTAATCGAGATACACAAGTTTTAGGGCCATTTCATGAATCTTTGCGCAAAAATGCCCTCAAGGTTATTAAAGAAAGTGGAGTCAAGGTAATGCTGAGTACTGGAGTCAAAGAAGTTCGTAGTGATGCGGTTGTTCTTCTAGATGATTCTATTTTACCAGTCAATCGTGTTATTTGGACTGCCGGAGTAAAACCAAATACTCCAATCTTCACACACCCTGTACCTCTAGATAATTGGGGACGCATTATTACTAATTCTTCACTTCAGATAGAAGGATGTCCAGATGTTTTTGTTGTTGGAGACATAGCAAGTCTTGCCTCTGGTACAGAAGGTAAGCCTCTACCGATGCTCGCCCAAGTTGCTGTTGAACAGGGCGCACATACAGCGCAAAATATCAAAAGATTAATGAAAGGTAAAAAACTTTTACCTTTCTCTTATAAATCCAAAGGCGGTCTTGTGTCACTAGGCCAGTGGAGAGCTGTGGCTGATATATACGGGATTAGGTTTTCTGGACCTCTTGCATGGTTCATTTGGCGTACTGTCTACCTCTTTAAATTCTTATCTTCCTCTAAGAGAATTAAAATAGTTATCGACTGGACTTTAAATATTTTCTACCCACGTGATATAACTAAAGCATAATATGGCCCATCAAGGTTTAGCCTGGGAAAAAGAATATAGAAATCCTAAACTTGTCACAAAGAAAGATGGCCCACAAGCTGACACGTTACGCTTCCTCAAATTCTTAAAAAAAGAACAAAAATATAAGATTGAAAATAAATCTATCCTTGATCTTGGTTGTGGTACTGGGCGTAACTCAAATTACTTAGCCGAAGATAAT
Organism: uncultured Candidatus Saccharibacteria bacterium; assembly: GCA_964631935.1. Lineage (GTDB taxonomy): Bacteria > Patescibacteriota > Minisyncoccia > Phycocordibacterales > UBA9973 > UBA8515. Next base: position 345,979 of record CAZWAV010000001.1, on the reverse strand, counting down.
AGTGTTATAGGTATTGAAATATCAAAAAATGCACTCGATATTGCAAAAGCTCGAGCAAAAGAATTAGGCTTAAGTGTTGATTATAGAATAGGTGATATAGGTTCACCTTATGATATAAAAGATGACTCGATAGATATTATTTTAGACATTACGAGCTCTAACTCATTAGATAAAAAAGGAAGGGAAGTGTACTTGAGAGAGTCTGCTCGTGTATTAAAGAATGGTGGGTATATGTTTGTCCGAGCGCTGTGTAAAGATGGCAATAAAAATGTAAAGAATTTATTAAAGCAAAGTCCTGGCAAAGAATATGATACGTATATGATAAAAGAGATCGGTCTTACGGAGAGAGTTTTCAGTAAAGAAGATTTTATAAAGCTATATAGTCAATTTTTTAAAATACTTTACCTTGAGAAGAAGACGAGCTATACAACTTTCAATGATCGCATTTATAAACGCGACTACTGGCTAGCTTACTTACAAAAATAATTGATATAATAAAAATATGGATAAAGAAGAATTAAAACAAAAGTTAACAGCCGAAGAATATCACGTGACCCAAGAGAAGGGAACAGAAGCTCCATTTTCTGGTAAGTATTATAAAGAGACAGCGGAAGGAACATATAACTGTAAAGTATGCGGTAATCCTTTGTTTTCATCCGAATCAAAATATCATTCAGATATGCCTGGCCTTGCTGGCTGGCCAAGCTTTGACCAGTCTATTCCTGGGAGTGTTGAATATTTAGAGGATAATAGTATGGGTATGCATCGTACTGAAGTAGTGTGTACTAAGTGCAAATCACACCTAGGTCATATATTCGATGATGCTGAAGCGAAAACAGGCAAGCACTATTGCATGAATTCTTGCGCTCTGGATCTCGACAAAAATGAATAAGATAATGGTATACTGTATATGGGTTGGTTTTATTATTTAATAGACGAAATTTTATGGAAGAAGAAGTAAAAACATGTGATAATTGTGAGGCTTGCGCGGGTGGATGTACTATGCACGAAGGCACAGAAGCTCCTAGTACAGAAGAAGCCGCAGCGTAATTAAACTATAAATAAAACCCCCTTAATTAAGGGGGTTTTATTTATACCCATATGTATCTATAGACATACCCCCCAAACCTTTATATAATTACTTTATTAATATAAATAACTAAAATCATGAAAATGAAAAAACTTCACCAGCATCTTTCGGATAATTTAGCTTGGTATAAGCATTGGCACGAGACAGGTTTCCACAAAATTGTTCACTATGGCTTGCTTGTATTTACAGTTTTGTTTACAGTCGCAAGCATCATCTCCTCAACTCAAGTTAGCGCTTTTAATACATACTATATCTCTCCAACAGGAAGTAACTCAGCATCAGGTACTATTTCTGCTCCATGGGGTTTAACAAAACTAGAATCAATCACCCTCAACCCAGGAGACATTGTCTATCTCCGTGGTGGTATATATACAAGTACAAAAGGAGCAAGTGCATATGTCCATCTAAATATCCATGATCAGCATGGAGCATCAGGCAACATGATAACCATTGCTAATTATCCTGGCGAAGTTCCAATCTTTGATTTATATAATGTGGGTTTTCCAACAAACGCAAATCCATGGGGTGTAATCCTTGCTAATTCGACGTATGTGGATCTCAAAGGTCTTGTCATCCGAAACCTTAGACAAGCACACTCAGGAACAACAGGGCTCGGTATCTCACGAGGGTTTCTCATTAGCAACTCCGATAACAACACTGTTGAGCAACTAAATGTCTACAACATTGCTGGTACTGGTTTTAATGTTGAAAACTCAAACAATAATCTTATTCTAAACAACGATTCACATCACAATGGAGAAGGATATGATACAGGATATGGTGCATGGAATACAGGAGATGGATTCTCAGTTGGAACAGGAGGAGACACATCAACTGGCAATACGTTCAAAGGAAATAGAATGTATCTCAACTCTGATGATGGCATAGATTCATTCGACTGGGCAGGAAGTAAAATCACCTATATCGGCAACTGGTCATTTTGGAATGGTGTGAAGCCGTGGAAAAATAATATAGATGTTCCAGTAGATGCTGCTAACACCACTTCCACTACTCCTACTGCTAGCATGACACCAGGTGGATGGTCAAATATAATTAACTATCTTTACTCGACTCCCGCATGGGCAGGTGAAGGATTCAAACTTGGTGGACATAATCCAAGTCTTCCAAACATTGGAGATCCAAATAGTCTGAGAAAATTTGTCTACAATAACGTTTCTTTTGAAAATACGGGTGGAGGGTTCCAAGAAAATATGGATGCAGTTTACGCACACAAAATGCAACTCGTAAACAACATTGCTTGGGGTAATGGAAATGACGGTTTTGGCTTTGGTGCAGGACGATCAAGTAATCCAAGTATCGCACACATCTTCATGAACAATATTGCCTGGAACAACAACAGGGGTGATTCAGGAGGAGACTTCGTTTTTGATGGAATCAATGGTACTAGTACTACTAATGGCACTAGTGTTCCAAGTATTTCAACAAACTATTGGCACACACAATATCAGCTCAATTTTGGAAACCTACAATCTACATCTTTTCAAATCGCAGCATCTGACTTCCAAAGTCTTGATTCAACAGGTGTTGACGGTCCTCGTCAGGCAGATGGGTCGCTTCCTAATCTTCCGTTCTTGAAACTTTCAGCAACCTCTAAGTTTATCGATAAAGGAACAATCATTAATAACTTAAATGGAGTAACTATCCCTTTCAACGGCACCAAACCCGACCTCGGTGCCTACGAATATGGAACTTCCGACACCTTTGCTCCTACCACCTCCCTCACATCCCCAACAACAGGTACAACAGTCCTCGGTACCACACAACAAGTAGCAGCTAATGCTACAGATAATGTAGGTGTCACTAAAGTAGAGTTCTACATAGATGGTACAACTACATTACTAAACTGTACTCCAAACCCAGACACTACATCACCATATCTATGTATCTGGAACACTACAACAGTCTCAAACGGTACCCACACAATTACATCTAAAGCCTATGATGCTGCTGGTAACTCAGGTATCTCATCTGTGGTTAGTGTGAATGTGCAGAATGTAGATAATGTACCGCCAGTAGTATCAGTTATTGCTCCAACATCAGGCTCAACTATATCGGGATCATCTGTTACTTTGTCTGCTAATGCAACAGACAATAACGCAATGCAAAAAGTCGAATTCTATCAAGGTTCAACACTTTTAGGTACACAAACTTCAGGGCCAGGTTCAGTATTTTCAATAACTTGGAATACAACTACAGTTGCTAATGGTACATACTCAATTACAGCAAAAGCCTACGATACAGCTTCTCCAACACCTAACGTAGCAACAAGTACAGCTATTAACTTAATAGTCAGTAATACAACCTCTGGCGGTACCGTTCCCGACCTAACACTCGCTCTCTCACCAAACCCAATACTACTCTCTACTCAAGGAGGTACAGCTGATCTATCAATCAATGTTAAAGAGATAGCAGGTAAAGCCACAACAGCTCCAATCACAATTAGAATTCCAAAGATTAGTGGCTTCTCAGCTGCACTGGTTACGAGTCCAAACTGGACACTAGACTCTAGTAACTCTAGTTACTACACTCTATCTTCAAGTGCAATAATCCCTGCATCAGGAACAAGTCCAATCACTATGAGATATACCAAGACCGGTACAAACTCTTCAAAGACGACGATTAGTGTCCGTATCAGAACACCTTCAGGAGGAGAGACAAATACAACTAATAACCTAGCATCAGTCATCTTAAACGCTATGCCAGGTGGAGTTACTCAAAACGATACACCAACAGCAAATGCAGGTCCTGATCAATCAATCACTCTACCTACAAACTCTGTTACTCTTTCAGGATCAGGCACAGATATTGATGGAACTATCTCAACATATCTTTGGACTAGAGTCTCAGGTTCTGGAACTATCACAACTCCAAATCAAGCCACAACTACAATAACAGGACTAACCCAAGGTACATCAGTATTCAAACTAAAAGTTACTGACAATCAAGGTGGAACAGGTACTGACAATGTGAGTGTTGTAGTGGGGGCGAGTAGTGGGAGCTTCGCATTCTCACCATTTGTCATCAATCAAAACTCAGGTGGTGTCTTTGCTCCATCAATTGCAATCACAAGTCCTAACACTATTACTACTGTTGATTTCTATCTAGATACAACATATATAGGTCATGACATATCAGGACAAAGTCCATTTGATATCGATGGTGGAACTGGTTACAACAGTACCCAGATAGCAAATGGTACGTACTCTCTTACTGCTAAAGCAACAGACAATCTAGGAAACACCGCGACTTCACCAGCGGTTAGTGTAACTATTAGTAATTAATTATAAATTTATGATTATGGAAGTAAATTATTTAGCTATCATAGTATGTGGTGTGGCAGCTATGGCCGTGGGCTTTCTATGGTATGGCCCTTTGTTTGGTAAAGCTTGGATGCAAATAATGGGCGCAGACACTATGTCTCTCGAGCAAAAGGAAGCTATGAAGAAAAGTATGTGGGGAATGTATTTCTTGCAATTTATTCTCTCTCTTATAACTGCTGGTGTTCTTGATTATCATATTGCCAATTGGGCAGGAAGTGAGACCGCATTAGGTGTCGCTATATGCACTTGGTTTGGTTTCATTATGACAACCGAAGCAGGTGCCGCTCTCTGGAGTGGAAAGCCTAGCAAAATAGCTTGGAAAATGTTTTTCATTTCAACTGGTGCTCAACTGGTGACATTCATTGTGTTCGGTGTAATTCTAGGAAGTTGGCAGTAAGATGGCGCAGGTTAAGAATAGAGATGAGATAAAGAAAATAAAAATGGCATGCAGAGTCACTGATGCCATTTTTTCGGTTATTCTCAAAAAAGATTTAAAAAATATGACCGAGATTGAGCTTCGTGATTTTATTCTTCTTCAAATTAAAAAAAGAGGACTACGACCAAGTTTTAAACCTATCGTCACCTCAAGTAAAAATGCTGGAAATGAAATACATCCACAACCTACCGATTCAAAATTAAAAGGTTTTGCGATTGTTGATTTTGGTGTTGTTTATGAAAAGTATATGTCTGACATGACACGCACTATTTTTATTGGCACACCCAATAAAGAAGATAAATTTTTATACAATTTGGTCCTAAAAGGAGAAGAGAAGGGAATAGATATTTCAAAAGTAGGAATAAAATGTGCCCATATAGATGAGGTAGTCCGCAATTCTCTTGGTAAATATAAAAAATATTTTATTCATATGCTAGGCCATGGGGTAGGTACGAAAATTCATGAAGCTCCGCGACTCTACCATAAGCTCACCAAACCAGTCCTTAAAGAGAATATGTTTATAACTATTGAGCCGGGTATATATATTAAGAATAAGATAGGGATACGCATAGAAGATACATGCTTAATAACTAAAAAGGGTTGCATACCGCTGACTAAATCACCAAAGGAGCTTATTGTGATAAGATAAGTTATATGAATATTGGCGTATTTGATTCAGGGATTGGAGGATTATGGATACTCAAATATCTAGAAGAAACCTTACCAGGCTATAACTTTATATACTATGCTGATCAAGAACATTTGCCATATGGCACAAAAGAGCCAAAAGAAATAATAAAATTTTCTTCTGATGTTGTAGATTTTTTGTTAGAAAAAGATTGCAAGCTAATTGTTATAGCTTGTAATACTGCTACATCTGCTGCCATCAAAACACTACGTGAGCAATACAATGTGCCTTTTGTTGGTATTGAGCCAGCTATAAAGCCAGCCAGTGAATTATCTAATACAAAACACATAGGAGTACTTGCTACGAAAGTGACAGCCGAAGGCCAAAAGTTACAAGAAAGCATTGAACACTATGCCCACGATGTAGAAGTACATACGGTTATCGGCTACGGATTAGTAGAGCTCGTAGAAGAGGGAAAAGCAGATAGCGATGAAGCAGAAATGCTATTGAGAGAATATCTAACACCACTTTTACAAAAAACTATAGACCAGCTAGTGCTCGGTTGTACCCACTATGCATTTCTTATAAATCGCATTAAAAAAATTGTTGGAGATAAAGTAAATATTATAGATCCTGCGCCGGCTGTGGTGAAGAGGGTAGAGCAATTAGTAAAGGAGAATAATATCTCACCGAGCGATAATAAAAAAGAACCTGAGATTTTCACCTCAGGTTCTGATTTAGAAAATATGAAAGTCTTTTTTCATAATATATAACTTTCTATTTCTCCCCAATCTGCTGTCTCCACATAGCAGCATAGAGACCTTTTTGTTCTATAAGTTTTGAGTGAGTTCCGCTCTCTGCTACAAGGCCCTTTTCAAGGACGTAGATACGGTCAGCATGCATAATAGTAGAGAGTCGATGAGCGATGAGTACGGTTATGTGCTCCTTAGCTTCACTTATAGATTGCACAGTCTTTGAAATTTCTTCTTCTGTTATAGAGTCAAGTGAACTTGTTGCTTCATCAAATACCAAAAGCTTTGGCTTGCGAAGGAGGGCTCGGGCAATAGATAGGCGTTGCTTCTCACCCCCTGAAACTTTTACTCCGCCTTCACCTATGAGTGTGTCCAAACCTTTTTCTGCGCGAGCAAGGAGTGATTGACAGGCTGCTTTCTCAAGTGCTTCCATGCACATCTCATCTGTCGCATCTGGGTTTACGAAGAGTAGATTCTCACGGATAGTACCAGCAAAGAGTTGAGTGTCTTGGGTTACAAAGCCTATCTGGGAACGAACGGTCTCTATGTCTATTTCTGTATTAGGAATTTTATTATACAAAATATTTCCACGAAGTGGTTGGTATAGACCGACAAGGAGTTTCACTAGTGTAGTCTTACCAGATCCTGACGGGCCGACAAATGCGATGGTTTCCCCCTTGTGAACATCAAAGGATACTCCACCAAGAGCTTCTGTGGTGCCTGATTTATGCTTGAATGCCACATCTTTAAAGCCTAATGATTCTATTGCGCCTATACCTTTAGCTCCTTGTGGCTTATGCTCAATAGGAGTTTCAAGGATTTTCTTGAAGTTATCAAGGCTAGCTTGGCTTTCACGATATGTACCTATAATTGTGCCTAAATCTTGTAGTGGCCCAAATAGGAAGAATGAATAAATCCAAAGTGAGAAAAATTCACCAAAAGTAATTTTCTGTATAAATATTAGATAGAGCATTATGAATAATATTGTTGTACGCACCAAGTTCACAATGGTACCTTGGACGAACGCAAGACTGCGGACATATTTTACTTTTTTAAGTTCTAGGGCCAATATTTTCTCTGTCGAATTATTGAGTCGATTAATTTCTTGTTCAGACAAACCGAGACTTTTTACAAGCTCAATATTGCGAAGTGATTCAGTTGTCGTACCTGCAAGGGCAGCCGTCTCAGCAAAAATAACTTGCTGAACTTTTTTGATTTTCTTTGAAAGAAGTAATGATACTCCTCCAATAAGTGGAATAGTTAGTAAATATAGTGGTGCAATAGCCCAGTATATATTTATAGAATAAATCATGACGAATACGAATCCGACAAGAGTTGTGAATATGACATTAATAACTGAAGTGATGAGAAGCTGTGTGTCTGTACGGACCTTCTGAATCTTTCCCAATGTTTCTCCACTCCGCTCATCTTCAAATTGCGCATAGGGAAGCTCAAGTGAGTGCTTGATACCATCGGCGTACATCTTTGCCCCCATTCTCTGTGTAATAGTATTTACATAGAAATCTTGGAAGTTTTTCGCAACACGTGAGACGAACGCAGCTCCGACAGCAAGACCAAGTAGTAGCCCGACACCCCTGACAAATTGATGAAATGTATATTGGTCGAATTTAGTCGCGTAGCCATCGATAACATGACGGAATATAAGAGGATCAAGTAAAGAGAAAACTTGGTTAGTAGTAGCTAGGAATAATGTAAGGACTAGGATTTTCCAGTAGTTCTTGAGATATGAATAAAGTATTTGCATTGCTAGATTATAGCGTATTTTCCGTTTTTATCTACTACCTAGTATAATGGACCAATGAATACGGATGCCTTCGATAAAGCTTATAAAACGCTCAATACTGCCCAAAAAGAGGCTGTAGAAATGATAGATGGGCCTGTAATGGTAGTCGCAGGGCCGGGGACAGGCAAGACAGAAGTCCTAGCTCTTCGTATTGCTCACATTTTAATAAAGACCGATATAGGAGCGGAAGGGGTGCTCTGTCTGACTTTTACAAACTCTGGAGTGAAAGCCATGAGAGAGAGGTTGAAAAGATATATAGGAGGAGCTTCAAATGAAGTTAAGGTTTTTACCTTTCATAGCTTTGCACAGAGAATAGTCGAGAAGAATTTTGAAATACTAGATATGGATAAAATACCAACCATTCTAGATGAGCAGGCATCTGTTCTATTATTTGATGAAATCCTCCACAACAATGAATGGGAATATTTACGTCCTCGCAATAATCCATCACAATACTTTCATGATTTAAAATCTCTAATATCGCTTCTGAAAAGAGAAAATATTAGTGTAGATAATTTTGGAAAAACTATCGATAAAGAGATTGAAGATATAAAAAATGACCCAGAGAGTATTTCAAGTCGAGGAGAAAGCAAAGGTAAGATAAAAAAGGAAATAGAGAAGAAAATTGATTCACTTGAGCGCTCAAAAGAGGCAGTGAAATTCTATTCCATATACGAAGAACAGAAGAAAAAGCAAAGTTATATGGATTACGATGATGTACTTTCATATGCTCTTCAAATTGTAAAAGTATCAGATGATGCAAGATCAAGCATAAAGGAAGAAAATCAATACATACTTATAGATGAACACCAAGATTCCAGTGGTATTCAAAATGAATTCCTTAAAGCGATTTGGGGTGACACTGAGCGACCAAATATTTTCGTCGTAGGTGATGATCGCCAGCTTATCTATGGATTCGGTGGAGCTGATATATCTTACTTTGAAGGATTTAAGCACACATTTGGCAAAGCCCACTTGATAAGTCTTATTGAAAATTATAGATCAACACAGACAATATTAGATACTGCAGATGTGCTTCTAAAAAGTAGCATTGCAAGTGGGGCACTGAAGAGTAATACAAAAGACTTAAATGATATATCCTTATATCCATGTGAATACGAGCGTGATGAAATATTGCTAGCAGGGAAGTTGTTTAAAGAAAATATTAAAAGTGGAATTGCTCCAGATGATTGCGCACTTCTCGTGCCAAAGAATAGAAATGTCAGATCTGCAATACGGATACTGCGCGATATGGGCTTACCGGTAAGTGCTGGTAACAATAGCTCTTTCTTTGATTTACCTGAAACTTATACTTTTAAAAATATATTAAAGGCTGTTAATGACCCATACGATTCTGTGGCTTTGGGAGAATTGCTATTTGTCGATACTTCTAAAATTTCTCCACTTATGGCTCATTCTTTCTTGCGAAGTTTAAATACTAGAAATTTATCACTGCCTGATTTGCTCTCATATGCAGAAGGCAAAAGTGACGATCTATTTTCTGATTCAAATAGTATAAGGGTGCTAGGTAAAAATATAGAATCATGGATTAATAAAAATTCTAGTGATGATATTTACTCACTCATACAAACTATCGGCAAAGAATATTTTATTAGCAATGCGACAGACCACACATCCATTACTCGTTATGCTGAAATTGTACGAACGTATCTACACCTAGCTGTAGCTCAATTAGAAAAACATCCACATTCTAAACTTTCAGATTTCTTGGAATATTTAGATCGCTTAGAATCATATAGTCATCATATTCCGCTTGCTATCATTGGCAGTGATAGTGGTATCCAAGTCATGACTCTTCATGGATCGAAAGGTCTTGAATTTGAAGCTGTGCATATTGCTCACATGAATGAAAATACTCTTATGAATGGTAGACGCAAAGGTTTTACACTACCTGAATCAATCGAAAATATGGCTGAAAAGAAAGATGAGTTAACAGCCAAAAGGGAATTATACGTTGCGATTACAAGAGCGAAACGTTTCTGTAGTCTTTCATTTGCAGAAGAATCGCTCTCTGGTGCGTCTCTCGAAATGGCACATATAATTTCAGAAATTCCAGAGACTCATATAACTCAAAAAACGGTTGAAGATTCCATAGGAATTATTGCGAGCGTTGATCCGCTTGCATACATAGAGAGTAATCAAATCGAGGAATCTATAGGCATTAAAGAACTTATTAAAATTACAGCCCATGAATATATAGATAAAAATGTCTCTGTTACACTGCTCAATAACTTTTTTGAATGTCCTTGGAAATGGTATTTCAATAGTTTACTCCAACTTCCAACTCCAAAGACTGAGAGCCTAATACTCGGAAGTGTGGTGCACTTCAGTATTGAAAAAATATTGAAGGATAAAATAAAAACAACAGAAAAAATACTTACCACCATCATTGATCTATCGCTTGATAAAGAATTGGTTCGTGATAAATTACTCAGGACACGAATTCATAAAAATGCACAAAGTATTTTAAGTACTTGGATAGAGAATTATTACCCACATATCCACAAGAGTTATATAACAGAAAGATCGGTCTCTTATCATGATAAGAATTTCCCACACTTAAGTATGTATGGCAAGATTGATCTTACAGAGAACTATGATGACGGTATCGTAGTTACTGACTTTAAAACTGGTGGATCAAAAACAAAAAGTATTATTGAGAAGCGTGATGAAGAGGGAAGATTAAGTTCTTTGCTTCGCCAGCTTGCGATGTATTCATATTTGCTTTCTGGACAAAAAATTTCACATTCGCGACTACTTTTTCTTGAAGAAGATCCGAAAGATAAGAATGCTGTGTATGACATCCATATAACAAATGAAGAAATCGATTTACTGATTCGTGATATAAAAGATTATGACGAATCACTTTCAAGCGGTACATGGGTATCGCGCGAATGCCACTTTAAACCATACGGCACGGATTCTACAGAATGCGAATATTGTGAAAAAGCAAAGATCTATAAAAAATAAAAGGGTTATTGGAAATTTTTCCAATAACCCTTTTCTGATAATTTATTTTCTTACAATTTCTGTAATAGTATATTAACTTCTGCTATATCGAAGCCCCCAAATTCACTATATACCTGATTTTTAGGGATATTTTTGAGCATTTTTTCCAACTCAGTCTTTTCCGGTTCTTTAAGGTCAGAGTAGAGTATGTGCTCAAAATCATACCAGCTGTTCTCACTGGCACCATCACCATAGAAATTTATTATGACATTTATTTTTTTCTCCTTTAGCTGCTTGTGGAGCATATGGCTGAGCCCATAGCCACTTATTGCGGGTACTCTAATTACCGTCGATCCGGAGAATCCCTTATCTTCCAAGTATTTTACGATAGGATAATCAAAACCGTTGTTGTAATAGGAAGGGAATATCAAAAGGAAAACTTTTGATTCATCTGTCTTTTCTCCTGGTACTTTGTATAGGTTAAGCACTCTTTTTTTAGGGTGATTTATACCTTTACTAATTTTATCAAATTCAGCTCTGCATCTCTTCTTTATTTCTCTGCAATAAAGGATGTTGTTTACCATATCTTCATCGAAACCATAAATCGCTGCGAGTTTTTCAATGGGTATTTCAATAAGTCTTGAATTAATGTAAATAGATTCATGGACATTGAAGTCCGTCATATTTACTAAGTTGTAAGCATAGAAATTTTTTAATGTTTTTTCTACGATGTCAGCATGTATCTGAACTAAAGGATTAGTAGTCATGGTGGTTATTTTTTTTGTTAGTAAAATTATTTGCCCCCTGTATCCTATAAACCATAAGAAGCAGAAGGCAAATAACTTTAAAAGCAGAATTTTAAAAGAGTGTGATTTAGCCTTACATTATCACTTATCTATATTATGTCAAATTAAACAAAATACATTTTTTGAAAAAAAACTATAAAATGCTATATTCTATCTATGTCTAAAGGCAGCCAACATCCGCTTACAATTCTTCAAGAAGAGGCATATTCGCTGTTTTCAAAGCTTGGATTTGAAATTGCGACAGGTCCAGAGCTTGAAACTCTCTGGTACAACTTCGATGCACTCAATGTGCCGAAAGATCACCCGGCTCGTGATATGCAGGATACATTTTATGTGAAAGGAAATCCTGAGCAAGTGCTCCGTACCCATGCGACAAATGTCACAGCTCGAACACTTGAGCGAGTGGCCAAAGAAAATATAAAAGAACTCGCATCTATTTCTATCGGGAAAGTTTTCAGAAACGAAGCGACTGATATTACTCACGAGATGCAATTCTTCCAGATCGATGGATGTATGGTTGGAGAGAATGTAAATCTTTCACATATGAAAGGTGTGCTCGTGGAATTTTATAAAAAAGTGCTTGGAGAAGATGTGGAAATAGAATTTCGTCCAAGCTTCTTTCCTTTTACGGAGCCGTCGGTAGAAGTCCATGCTAAGTTTAATGGCAAGTGGCTCGAAATGATGGGAGGGGGAATGATACATCCGAATGTTTTGCGTAATGCCGGGCTTGATCCAGAAAAAGTTCAAGGATTTGCCTTCGGTGGAGGGCTCGATCGTATCGCCATGATTCGATGGAATATTCCTGATGTGCGCTTATTTTACCAAGGAGATTTAAGATTGAATCAGTTTTAATTTATGGATTGCATATTCTGTAAAATTGAAGACCATGAAATAGCTCATCGAATCATTTATGAAGATGAAAAATGTTTTGTGATTCCCGATAGACGCCCAATTAATCCTGGACATTTACTGGTTATTCCCAAAATTCATGAACCTGATTTTTGGAAAGTGAATAAAAAAATATTCGAATATATAAGTTCTATTGCTCAAAAGTTTGCTACTATACTCAATAACATATATTTACCAAAAAAGATTGAGTTCTGGATTGCTGGTTTTGATGTGAGTCATACTCATATCCATATTGTACCAGTTTATCATGGTGATGATATTGCTCCGAAATCATCTTTTAACAAAGAGAATATTGAAATTCTTACTGATCAAGAGTTAGAAAAAATAAGAGATAATATTAAACTAAAATTATGAAAATTTCTTACAATTGGCTTAAATGGTATGTGCCTGAAATTCCAGAACCGAATGCTCTGGCTGACATTTTCACATATCATATTTGTGAAGTTGAATCAGTTGAAAAGTTGGCGGACGGTGATCACGTTTTTGATCTAGGAATTTTGCCGAACCGCGCTCATGACTTACTATCGCACCACGGAGTAGCTCGCGAGCTCTCTGGGTTACTTGGTATTAAATACAATGATCCTTCTTCTATGTATAAGGTTCCAGTTTCAAATCCGACAAATTTGAAAGTAGAAATACAATCAGAAAGTTGTCGGAGATATTCCGCACGAATAATACGCAATGTAAAAATTGGTCCATCACCAGAGTGGGTAGTAAAGCATTTAGAATCAATCGGCCAGAGAAGTATAAACAATATCGTAGATGCGACAAACATTGTCATGTATGATTGCGGTCAGCCATGTCATGCATTTGACCTTGCGAAATTAGCCAGCGAGAAAATTGTTATCACAAATGCAAAAGAAGGAGTAGAGCTTCCAGTTGTTGGGCGCGATGGAATTGTGGCAAAACTTAAAGATAGCGACCTTGTCATTACTGATGGGGAAAAGAATCTTGCGCTCGGTGGAGTGAAGGGGGGATTAGACTCTGGCATAAGCGATATGACGACTGACATTGTTCTTGAAGTTGCGAACTTTGATCCTATTGCAGTTCGTAAAACTGCACGCAGGCTCGGACTACTTTCTGACTCAGCAAAAAGATTTGAAAATGATTTGTCCCCATCACTTTGTGATTTTGGAATGCTTGAACTTACGGGTATGATTTTAGAAATTCTACCTGATGCAATATTTGAAGATGTGGTGGATATATATCCGAATAAACAAGAGTCACGAACATTGGAGTTTTCAAAATCCTACATAGAAAAACTTCTTGGAACAGAAGTTCCAGAGAATGATATTTCGAATATTCTAATGCGATACGGATATCAATACAAAGAAGAAAATGGTGAATACATGATCTTTGTGCCACTACTACGACTCGACCTTGTAAGCAAGGAAGATATGGCTGAAGAGATAGGCCGTATATATGGGCTAGATAAAATAAAGCCAATATTGCCAAGCATTATTGTGGATCTAAAGAAAAACGAGGTGTATGAAAAGATATCACAAGCACGGGGTATTTTAGTAGAAGCAGGGTACAGAGAAGTCATGACTTATACCTTTGTGGATAAAGGAGATATTGAAGTACTTGCGTCAGCGTCTGACAAGAAATTCTTGCGAACAAATCTAACAGATGGATTGAAACAATCATATGAACTAAACAAACTAAATGCACCACTTCTTGGTATAGATGAAATTAAAATTTTTGAAATCGGAACTATTTTTACAAAAGATGGAGAAGAAGTACATGTTGGATTTGCAAATAAAAAAGAAGTTAAAGATATGACATTGGATAAATTCATTTCTAGTACTTCGTCAGAAGAAAGTTCGACTCAGGTCCTCGGGTCGCCTTCGGCTCAACCAGACCATTTGTCGAATCTTTCTTCTGACTTCGTAAATGATTCTTTTTTCAAAATCTGGAGCGCGTACCCATTCATCACTCGTGACATTGCCGTCTGGGTACCAGAAGAAGTGAAAGCAGAAACACTATCTGAAATTTACAAAGAATTTGGTACGGAACTTTTGCAAGGTGAGCCTCGGCTTGTAGATACATTCACAAAAGAGGGAAGAACATCGTATGCTTTCCGATTAATTTTCCAATCTTACGATCGCACTCTGACCATCGAAGAAGTGAATTTGATAATGTCTCATATTACAGAAAAATTATCTTCTATAGGTTTCGAAGTTCGCTAAAAAATCTCCTAAAATTACCTAAAAATGTTATCCACAATTTTAATCAAAAATTAGTGGGGAAGAGCCATATTTTTATCATAAATATGCTATAATTTATGCGTGAGTTTTAGTCAGATTTCAATTTACGATCACAAAATAATAATTTTTTTAAAAAGTGAAAAAGTTATCCACAGTTTTCAATAAAAATGAATAAATAACACGGTTTTTTGCCTGTTTCCCACGTACAACTATGATATAATATAGTTGTATTTTATGTTTGAAAACAACAATCAACAATTCCTAACATTTGTGAAGAAAATTTTACGAAAACTTCGTCCGCGATTTTCGTTTCACTATGTTGCATATACAGTACTTTCTCTCCTAGTTGTTTTTTCTCTTGTAAGCCTTGCTTCTGCGACAACTCCAAACCCTGGTCACCCATGGATTGAAGTTGGTGATGGAGTATTTGCGGTTACAAACAACCAGACCGCAGTTCGTACTTATACATTCCCAGATGCGAACGCGACAATACTCACAACCAATGCTCTCGTAACTGTCGGCCAAGGAGGAACTGGCGCAGGATCATTTACTTCAAATGGAATCTTGTATGGAAATAGTACATCCGCTATTCAAGTCACCGCTGCTGGTACAACTGGCCAATGTCTAGTCGGTAATACTTCGTCTGCTCCATCCTGGTCAACATGTAGTTCCTTCGCATTAACGAATGGCTCTGGTACAACAGCAAACGGGACTGCGGTTGACTTGGGGGGAACACTTACTAGTAATGCGCTAATAGAAGCAGGTGGTAATAATTTTTCTATTCAAAATAGTGGTAATAATCTATTTGTTATTGATACTTCTAGTAATCTTTATAAATTTGGTGATATTGATGCTATAGGTAATGGAAATTTTTTTACTATTGATGATGTGAATTCAAAGGCATATTTTACTAATACTGGTAGTAATGGATCATTTGGTATTAATACCGCTACACCATTATCATCAGTTGATATTAACGGAACTCTCGGTGCGAAATATAAATACGTAGACTTCGACGTTCTCGGTGCTGACTACAACGTCACGACTGATCCAGGGTATGTCTACAATATCAATTCATCAGTAAGTGCTGGTTTTCGTGTAATTCTCCCTGACGCAACAACTGTGACAAATCGTATATATACGATAGTGAAAAATACGTCAACTAAAGCTGTAGATGTTATTGATGGAGGAGCCGGAAGAGTTGAAGACCAGACAGGAGCTCTTGTTTCAAATTATACTTTACAACCACTCGAAAAAATTTCTTGGCAATCAAATGGTACGGATTGGTTGATGGTTCACTCCAATGGAGGAGGAAGTGCCGCAAACACTGCGCTCTCAAATCTCACTACGACATCTATTAATCAATCACTTATTCCTAATGCAGGACTTACTTACGACCTAGGTAGCTCAGGTGCTCCATGGAGCAATCTTTATACTGGTAGCGCTTTTATTTATGGTCAGTATAACCAGAGCTCAGGATTTACAACACAAACAGGTACATCATCAGCATTTTCAATCGCAGAAAATTCTCTCACTACCGGTACCAGTATGTATTTGGAATCAACATCACTTACAAGTGGTAGAATAATTGACATTTCAGTTGGTGGAACTGCAGCTGCGACAAACCAGACAGGTCTCAATATTCAATTTTCAGGAGTCAATGCGACTGGCGCTCAAGCTACTTATGGGGCGAATATTTTAAATGCACATGGAGGCTCTGGTACAAACTACGGCCTCAAACTTGCTGCAAGTGGAGGGTCTCTTAATTACGCACTTGTGACAAACGGAGGGAATGTTGGTATAGGCACTGTTTCTCCATCAGCCCTCTTCTCTGTTGGAGGAGGTTCTGAATTCCAAGTAAGTTCTGCCGGTAATGTATCTCTTAACTCTGCAAACAATAGCCAGACAACGACATCCTCTATCGTTGCATTGAATGGAAGTTCTCTCACAACAGGTACAGGATTCTACGCCGCAGCCGGAAATACATTTACTTCTGGAAAACTTGTTGATCTCCAAATTTCAAGTACGGGATCTCTTACCAATCAAACTGCACTCAATATTCTCACTACCGGTGTTAACGGTACCGGAGCTCAGACAACATATGGTGCAAGAATTTCAAATACACACTCAGGAACATCAACAAATGTGGGACTTTACGCAACAGCGACAGGTGGCTCAAATAATTACGCCGGCATCTTTGATGCAGGAAATGTGGGTATTGGCACAACAGCACCATCAGCATCGCTACATATTTTAAATACAACTGAACAATTGCGAGTTGGTTATGACGTATCTAATTATTATTCAACGACCGTTAGTACCGGAGGAATAGTTACGTTTGATGGTGTAGGAGGAAATCCTAGCTTTACTTTTAGCGACTTACTGGCAGCAAGTGCTAGTTTTTCAGTAACAGGTGTATCATCGGCGAGTTCCCAACTATTAGGAGGAAGTTCTGGGATTTCTGCTGTGACATATAAAACGACTAACGCTGGGGGAAATGTGACACCACTAATATCTACCAACACGATTGCAGCGACAACCGGAGTAATTGGAGTATCTCTAGACAATACAAATCAACTTATATTTACGGCAACTAACGGTACCAACAGAGTCTCTCGTGCTGGTATTCAAATTACTAACCTTACGAATACTGCTGGTTCTGAAACAGGTGACCTCATCTTCCTCACACAGTCAGGTGGTACAGCAATGTCAGAAAAATTAAGAATTGGTAGTACTGGCACTCTTACTGCATCGAGTCTTGCAGGTGGTGGAACAAAATGTCTTCAAACGGATAACTCTGGAGTGATTTCGGCCGCCGCCGCAGCTTGTGGATCTGGCGGAGCAACTGCTTGGGATGCAATTGGCGATCCGTCGACAGGTGCCGACATAGCCTTTGGTACAACAGCACAAACTATGACCTGGACTGCGACAACCCAGACTGGTCTCAATATAATAAATAATTCACTAACTACTGGCCAGGAATTAC
The DNA here is from genome assembly GCA_964631935.1 of uncultured Candidatus Saccharibacteria bacterium. Lineage (GTDB taxonomy): Bacteria > Patescibacteriota > Minisyncoccia > Phycocordibacterales > UBA9973 > UBA8515. The sequence goes on along the minus strand of CAZWAV010000001.1, from coordinate 328,050 downwards.
TTCTTTCGCATACGACTTCCGTCATTGCAAACGGCGGATCACTTCTAAAACTAACATCAACATCAGTTGATACATCTACGACTACAGGTGCATTGCTTGATTTATCGTCAACGGCCTCAACTGCAGGTACACAATTCTTACAAACGTATTCTGGATTAACAACAGGTATCGGTCAGTCAATTGTGGTTAACGGTCTCTCTTCAGGTACAGGATTAAACATTTCATCGACTTCAACTGCTGCCGCATCAAATACCCAAAAAGGATTAAATATATCACTCTCTGGTACAAATGCTACTTCAAACCAAATTACATATGGTGCTTATATTTCAAATGCTCACGATGGTACAACTTCAAAAGATTATGGTCTATATGCTGTAGCGTCAGCTGGTACATCACAGAATTATGGAGTATATGGTGAAGCTACAATAAACTCAAATAATAACTACGGTGTCTGGGGTAAAGGACATATTGGTGTATCAGGAACAGCTATTGGGTTTACTTCGAGTGCAGTTGGTGTTGCTGGAGATGCAGGCACAGGAGCTGGTTCTGCTGGAGTTAAAGGTTTTGCCTCGGGCGATGGTGGATATGCTATATGGGGATCATATCAAGGTTCTGGTTCAGGAGTTGTGACTGGTTACGGTATCTATGGAGATACAAGTAATGCTTCTATAAATACAACAACAGGGGATGCTGTCGCTTATGCTGGATATTTCAATGCAACAGCTACAGAAGTTGCAGGTAGTAACATTTTGAAAAATATTGGTATATATGTAACTGCCTCAGGTGGAGACACAAACTATGCCGGAATATTTGATGGAGGTAATGTCGGTATAGGTGACACTTCTCCAAATGCACTTCTTACTGTTGGAAGCGGAGATCTCTTCCAGGTTAATTCGAGCGGAGTGATTGCTGCTGCGGCTGGTATCACATCATCAGGAACAATTACATTCTCTGGTCTCGGTGGCGGGGGAACAAAATGTGTACAGACAGATAATGCCGGAGTCATAACGGCTGCAGCTTCGGCTTGTGGGTCAGGAGGTGGGCTTACTGTCGGTACAACTGCTATAACTAGTGGTTCTACAAATCGTGTCTTGTACGAAAACGGTTCAAATATATTATCTGAAAGTGCAAACTTTACTTACGACGGGACAACCCTCGGAGCAACTACTGCATCAACTACTGCATCAAACAAAGCACTCAACATCGGTCAAACTGGTGGAACTACTGGTACTGACTATGCTGGATATTTCTCAAATACTGGAGCAGCTACGACGAATGTCGGTCTCTATACAACAGCATCTGGTGGTACTACAAATCTTGCACTCAATGTTGATGCAGGACAGACACTCCTCGGTGGTACCACACTATCTTCAGGAACGCTCGCGAAATTAAACATCGTTTCCACTATGGCTTCAACTGGATCGACTACTGCAATAGCCGGAATTCACGGTGACTACACATTTAATAATGGAGGTACTGCTAGTTATGTACAAGTGGGTAATCGTTTTGTTTTTAATAATGCGCCAACGACCAATGCCAATACGATGGTCGGGGAAGTAATAAGAACAGTAGATAATACATCTCTTGCAAACCTTGTGCGCGGAATTGAAATTGTTTCAAATGCTGGTAGTAATACGGCAGGTACAAACACTGGTATCAGATCAACTGGAGCAACGTTTGGCGTCCAAGCTCTTACTAACGGTTCTGCAGGAGGAGTAGCATTGCCCGCTGCTTTGTATGCAGAAAATACAGGAACAACCCAAGGAGATGTTGCAAGATTTTATACTGGCTCTATGACTTCTGCACCATCAATGCTTCAAGTCTATCATGATACATCAGCGTTTACTGGAGATGCACTCTTGATGGATATGGCAGTAAGTGGTGGATCAACTTCCTTTACAGGAAACTTCCTTGATTTCAAAAATGCGAGTGTTCTAAAATTTAAAGTCACAAGTGCTGGTGTAGTAAGTATGGGTCTCTCTGGTACAGCAAGTACAAATGCTGTATGTTCTAGCTTGGCGAATACTACTGCTCCTACGGCTGGTACTGCATATGAAATCCGAGATTGTAATGCAGCTCCGGCTGCTGACTACGCCGAGATGTATCCAGTAGAGAGTGGTACACAATATGGAGATATTGTCACTACTGGTACAGAAATGGTAAATACTTATGATAGTACCGATGGTAATGTCGATTGGACCAAAGTAAAAGGTAAAGTTACTCGATTAGTAAAATCAAATAAGAAATATCAGAGAAATGTCATTGGTATTGTCGCTGATAACTATGGAGACTTTACTTCTGCTGGACATAATATAAAAGATTCTGATAATCCTATGCCTATTGCGCTTAATGGTCGCGTGCCTGTAAAAGTCTCTTCTTCATCAGAATCTATAGCACCTGGAGACTACGTCACTACGTCAGATGAAGGAGGTAAGGCAACAAAAGCCACAAAGGGAGGTTTCGTTATAGGTAAGGCACTTGAAGCATGGACACCAAATTCTGGATCTTCTACTGTAATGGTATATGTTGAACAAGGTTTCTATGATGGCCAAAGCATAAGTGAATTTGCTGGAATTTCTGTAATTGACAATGGAGTATTTGCAAGACAAGTACTACAGAAGTTCTTAGAAAATGGACAGAGCGGTAATTCTTCTTCATCCGAACTTCTACTAGATAGGCTTGCAGCTGGTGTCGTGATTACTCCGAAAGTTGTCGCTGATAATGTGGAGGTTAATAAGATTAGCGCCGGAGAGAGTAAAGATGTAGGTCTGATTCTTGGCGATAATGGTAAGTTTACAATTGGTGGACAGACAACCACACCAGCGATAACTTTTGATAGTTTAGGTAATGCTACATTTGCTGGCACAGTGACAGCAAAGAAAATCCAAGTTGCTGATCTTGCGGGTATTCAAGCTATCACTGATCAGATAAATAATCTTACGCAAGGCCAAGAAGCTTTCACCCTTACTGCATCAGTCATGAACACTCTATCAGGAGCGCTTACAGTAGTGCAAGCAGATGTTGCTCAACTCAAAGCAGATGTTGATGGTACGAATACAACAGTCTCAGGACTTGTTGCAAGCGGTACAGATATAAATACACGACTCCAAGCTGTCGAAGCACTTCTTGCTGCGAATGCATTTAGTGCTCTAAATACTCTCAATACGAATACGCTTACTGTTACAGGTGGAGCAACATTTAGTGGAGATACCACATTCAATGGTCTTATAAACTTTGCAAATAATTCTACTTTCAATAGTCAAACTGAATTTGTAGTCCCACCACTTTATAATAAAGATACTGCAGGATATGCTCTAGTTAAACAAGGTGATAGGAGAGTCCATGTAGTATTTAGTCAGGCATACATAGCAACACCTGTCGTAAATACATCTGTAACATTTGAAAGTTCTGATAATGTAGACGATACTCAGGCTACCGCACTATTTACTAATGACGTACGATTTATAATCGTATCAAAAGATCAAACAGGATTTACAATACTACTAAATAAACCAGCTCCACGTGATATACGATTCTCGTGGAACGCACTCTCTGTTCGTGATCCTCAAGTATTCCAGAGTGTTATCGAAGGCATAATAATTGACCCAACTCCTACACCAGATCCAACACCAACTCCAACCCCAGATCCTGTGCCAACTCCTGAACCGACACCTACTCCAACTCCTACACCAGACCCAACACCAACTCCAACCCCAGATCCTGTACCTACACCAGAACCAACACCTGATACTAATTCAACCACATCTGCTTAATACAATTAAATTGGTTTTACTAATTAAAGATAATACTCATATTATGAATAAGGAAATTGAAAGATTATCTAAAGAACTTAAAAAGCAAAGAATCTTTATGCTCATACTTGCTTTGTGCATACCAATAGCTGCATGGTTTTCACCACAATATTTTGGCCTTAACCCAGTCAAAGATACAGAATTTCCGATGCTCGACCCACTTCAAAAGTTTATTCCACAAGAAAATTATTTAACTAACATAGAGGATTTACGTTCATATTTAATGGATTTTGGTAAAAAAAATCCAGACAATATCTCTATTTATTATGAAAATATTAACTCTGGAGCAAACATAAGCGTAAATAAAGATCTGCATCTATTTCCTGCATCTTTAAGTAAACTTGTACAAGCAATACTTATTGCAAAAAAGGTTGAAAGTGGAGCTTTGTCTTGGAGTACAGAGCTTAAAGCAGACCCAGCTGATCTCTCTTCTGATTCAGGGGCTCTGTATAAAACTATCGGGGATAAGCCGATAACAGTAGAAAAACTATTAGAAGAGTTACTAGTTAACTCAGACAATACTGCTCAAAATATATTTAAACACCAACTAGATTTTTCTGATTATATTGTTTTTCAGGAAAAAGTAGGCTTACAGGATTTGTATAATGAGAAAGGATTTGTTTCCGCAAAAGAATATACACGTCTACTGCGAGTACTTTATACTTCAAACTTTCTACGTCCAGAATTATCTGAAAAAATCTTAGATTACATGTCCAAAGCGACATTCAAAGATTACCTATCGCAAGGTATTCCTTCTAATGTTAAATTTGCACATAAGTATGGCGAGAACATAGAGTACAATATTTTTGCAGATTCAGGGATTGTATATATTCCAGGGAAACCATATATGATTACTGTCATAATTAAAGGAAAAGATTCCACAGAAGAAACGAGAGCTTGGGCAAGAGGACTAATGAAAGAAATTTCAGAGCATGCGTACAATACTAGTAAATAAAAATAAAATCACTTGGCTAATTAGCCAAGTGATTTTATTTTTATTATTCTTGTGCGAAGTTTATTTATTTTTGGTAACTTTATTTTAAGCAATCCATGCTCTATACTCGCTTGCGCCTCATCTATATCTATTTCGGAAGGCAAGGGAATCGTGCGAGAGAATGCCCCCCAATAAATTTCCTGGATTACATAATCTAGGTGAGATATATTCTCTGGAATTAATCGTTTACCTGAAATAATAACCTCGCTCAAAGTTATAGAGATAGATAAATTTTCTATTGATACACCTGCGACCATAGATTCTAAAATTATATCTTTGTCTGTCTCGTATGCATCTATTGTAAGCTCAGCCTTTTCTGTTTCTTCTTCGTATTCATTTTTAGGACTAGACTGTGATTCAATATCATTAAACCATCTTCTAAAAGGGGCAACATAGGGGATAGAAATTGCTCGGATAATCTCTAATATAGTCTCACTGTCTGCAACATCAGTCAGGTAACTTTTACCGTCGCTTGATGGCATTTTCAGTTGGTTACATCTTGTAACCAACTCCGGATTAGCCTTATTTAATCTATTCTTTAGTACTTTCCAATAATTTCTAGCGTCAGTACTACTAGTAACTATACCTATGACATCTACCACAGAGAAGTACCAAATATTCTTCTCCTTATCCCATTGTCTACGGATGCTTTCACTTTCAATTGTTTTATATATTTCACTAGTCATATCTGTTCTATGAAATATTATATACTAATAGGTTTATTAACACTATATTTACTATACATATGTAGTATATTTGGGGTATAATTACGTAGTATCTCTATCAATACTAACTTTAGTCGACTATCTATCTAGTTTACCAAAGTACGAGCCTGTGAAAAAAATTTTTACAAATCCAATACGAATTTTCGCAATCTTTTTTGCTATCGCTTTTTCCTTGTCTCTGAATGTAAACAGAGCGGAAGCTGCAACAAGAACCTGGACTGGTACAACGAGTACTGCATGGTCTGTTGGGAGCAACTGGAGTGGTGGCACTGCTCCTGTTACAGGAGACGATCTTGTATTTCCAAACGGTGCTTCAAATCTTTCCAATACCAACGATTTTATTGAAAACACAATTTTCAACTCTATTACCTTTTCGGGGAGTGGTTATACTCTTTCTGGTAATCCGATTATACTCGGAGCAGGTCTTGCTGGAATCACCGATAGTGTAGCATCCGGAGGAAATACAATTGCATTAGATATTCGTCTCGATGTCACTCGAGATATTGTCGTGACCAATACTGCAGAGACATTGACGATCAGTGGGAGAATCGCAGGTGTTGGTGGTATCAACAAAGAAGGAACAGGGGAGCTCGTGCTCTCTGGGGCAAATACATTTGGTGGAGTTTTAAAAATTAACGTCGGTGTCGTTAATGCTCAAAACGATAGAGCGCTCGGTACTAACGGGTCTACCACTAATGGTACTGAAGTTGTCGGTGGTGCAGCGCTAGAGTTACAGGGGACTATAAACATCGGGTATGAAGCATTGGCATTGCGTGGTTATGGTGTTTCTAATGGGGGCGCATTGCGTAACGTTAGTGACAACAATACATTTGGGGGACTGATTACTATGATTGCGGGTGGTGCTGAAATAGATTCAGACTCAGGCACACTTACCATTACTGGCGGTATGAGCGGTGCATTTCCTCTTGTCATTGATGGTGCAGGCGATATCACGTACACAACAGCACCTATTGGTATTGGTTCTGGTACCGTTACCAAAAATGGTTCTGGTACACTCAAATACAATTTCCCCAATACCTATACTGGGACAACATTCATAAATGCAGGAATTCTTCTATATGGTATTGATAACGCTCTTCTTTCGAGTAGTGTTACTGTTAATGCTGGCACACTTGATATCGCCTCGTACTCTGACATGCTCGGAGGAACGGTAACTCTCGGTACAACTGATTTATCCAGTGGTACAATCACCGGTACTACAGGGGTGCTATCAGCCGTCAGTTGGACACTCAACGCAGGGACAATCAGCGCTATTATCGCTGGTGACGGATCGTCGTTGACCAAAAATACTCTAGGAACAGTAACTCTGACACGCCCAAATCTTTATACTGGTAACACTAGTGTTGCTGCTGGTATCTTGAAAATTCAAGACAGTACAGCCCTCGGTCTTATCGATGGTGTCACTACGGTAACTTCCGGCGCGACACTACAAATCGATGGGAGCGGTCTCTCTGTCCCTGAATACATAACCTTTTCTGGAACAGGACATCTCTACACTGGAGCAATTCGTAATATGACTGGGGACAACACTATAACTGGTCTGCTGACAATTAGTGGTACTGCAAATATGATTGAGTCTGATACGGGTACTACGCTAACTATTGATAGTAAAGGCTTATCAGCAACAACTTTAGGGCTTGTTGTCGGTGGTGCAGGTAACGTAACATTTACGGAGACTGCACCTATCTACGGTACTACTGCGACGCTCACAAAAAATGATACTGGAGTATTAACCATGGAAGGGTTCAGTAACTTTACGGGGGCTACCAACCTTAGTCGAGGAGAGATTGTACTTAATAGTGCGGGGGCTATACCGAATTCGACTATTACGATAGGTAGTGGTGGAACTCTGACACTTGATAATACATCCACAACAATTCTCAACCGTATTAGTGATACAGCAGCTCTCACGATGAACGGCGGTAACTTTAACTTCATCGGTAACACTTCTGGTACTGCATACGAAACAGCCGGTGCCCTTACTCCCGCGTCTGGTCACAATGTCGTCACGGTTACTCCTGGCGCTGGAGGATCAACGACGATGACGTTTGCGAGTCTTTCTCGTACTGCTGGTGCGACAGTATTGTTCAGGGGTACAAGTCTTGGTTCGCCTCCTGCCGCCAATGTGTCTACTGTACTATTTACAACTGCTCCAACACTCACTGGTGCTGCCGGAGCAGCCAACTCCTCAACAATCAGTGTCATCAAAGGTGCCTTCGGTGATAACTCTTTGAGTGGTACAGGTACTGACATGGTGACGTATAACGTAGGGAACACTAACGGATTACGATTACTTAATAGTACTGGTTTTTCTGGAGAGTATTCTTCTACGTTAACAACAAATACAAACGTAAAGCTCATCGCTGATACTGCAGCAAGTACGGTGAGTATTAACTCGCTCATATTGAATGGCTACGATATCACAAACGCAAGTGCGACTATCACGATGGCATCAGCGTCACTGGCAGGAAATATTTTAATAAACTCTGCAAATAATATCGCAGGGGCTAGTACCACTATTGGTATTACAACCAACGAACTTGATATTTTAGCAACCGCAAACTCAACGATTTCTGCTGTCATTGGAACTGCCGTAGCAGGCTCACTAACGCTCAGTGGATCGGGGAATATCACCCTTTCTGCGGCGAACGCTTTTACTGGTTTAACAGCAGTCAATAATGCAACACTGACATATGGTGCAAGCAATGTACTTTCGAGTGGGGGAGTTACGGTAGTAGGGGGAACATTAGATATTGCTGGCAATTCTGATACGGTTGGAGCAGTTACGTTGCAAAATGGAACCATAACTGGAACGTCAGGAATACTCTCTGGAACTTCTTATAGTTTACGTGAAGGTACAGTTAGCGCAATCTTAGGTGGTGGAGCTGCTACTGTAACACGCATTGCGACAAGTGCAGCAGCTGATAGTGTTGTCACTCTTACTCGCGACAATACTTACACTGGAGTAACTACTATCACTAGTGGTATTTTAAAACTTGGAGGAACCGGGGGCGGAACCAATACACCACTGGGTACGACTGGTACTGGAACAACTATTGCAAATGGAGGAGCATTAGATCTAAATGGCTACACTCTTGGTACGGCTGAAGCAATAACATCTTTAGCTGGAACAGGTTTTGGTGCTTCAGGTGGTAGTAATATGGGTGCAATCATGAATAGTTCAGCTTCACCTGCAACGTACAGCGGTGCTCTGACACTTACCGCCGCAGCACGTATCAATGCTGATGCTGGGACGATGACAATCAGTAGTGATATATCTGGAAACTTTGCACTAACCTTCGGAGGATTTAGTGATATTACGTATTCAGGAGTAAGGTCTGGTACGAGTACTTTAACTAAAGATGGAATAGGTACACTTACCCTTTCAAATGGTAACTCATCATATACGGGGGCAACTACTATCAGTGTTGGTACTGTAAAACTTGGTGCAGTCTCTGTTGGTGGGACAAACTCACCTCTTGGTACAACTGCAGGTATCACAACCGTAGCTACTGGTGCACGACTTGATCTCAATGGATACAGCCTTGGAATAGCGGAGCCACTGACACTAAACGGTGTCGGCTACGGACTCGGCGATTTTGCAAGTGGCGCATTAATGAATAGTTCTGGTTCAACTGTGACATATAGTGGATTAATTACACTTGGTTCTGCGACTACTATCAAGGCGGATTCAGGGACTATTAATCTAACAGCTGCAGGTACTATAACAGGAGCCAATACCGGGCTAGTATTAGGAGGAACAGGTAACGGAACACTCTCTAGTATCATCGGTACTACTGGAGGAACACTTACTAAGATTGGTGCTGGAACATGGACACTCTCTGGCGCGAGTACCTTTACCGGCGCGACGAGTATTAACGTTGGAACGCTTAAGATGGGTGCGACAGGGAGTACGACAAACACCCCGCTTGGTGTTATTGCTGGAGCTACTTCTGTGCTGAGTGGGGCAGTACTCGATTTGAACGGCTTTACATTGACTGCTGCCGAACCACTAACAACGAACGGACGGGGAATAAGTGATGGGGGAGCCATCGTTAATTCCGGTGGTGCACTCACGTATAGTGGTGCGATCACTCAAGCGACTGACACTCGTATTGCAAACTCTGGATCAGGACTCGTAACATTCACCGGTGGAGCATCGGGGGCCTTTGCACTCTATCTTAGTGGGACAAGTAATATCGCGTTTAGTACTGGTGTTATTGGTATTGGTGCCGGTACGGTAACAAAGCAGGGTTCCGGTACACTGACACTAACAGGGACGGAGACGTATACTGGTGCAACGAGAGTTGATGCGGGGACGTTTGCTTACGGGAGTAACGTCACGGTGCTGGCAGCTACAAACTTAACAGTGGCTGGGGGAATATTTGATATGGCTGCAAGTACTGATACTATCGGTTCAGTCACTCTTGTTGGTGGAACAATTCAAAACGGTACACTCACCGCTGCAGCTTCCTATACATTGGAAAGTGGAACAATTAGCGCAGTTTTGGCTGGAGCAATTCCAGTCGCAAAAAATACGAACAATACGGTTACGTTGACAGGCGCAAATACTATTAGTAGTGGGACAGCAATCAATGCGGGGACACTCACTTTGAGTGGATCAGGCTCAGCTGTAAGTACTACAATTACAGTAAACTTAGGCGGTACATTAACTCTAGATAATAGTGCTACAGCTGTTGCAAGTCGTCTTGGTGATGCGCTCGCTCTAACTCTCAACGGTGGTAACTTTAACTTCATTGGTAATGCTTCTGGGGCTTCTTCTGAAACAACAGGTGCACTTGCCCCTTCGTCTGGTCATAGTGTCGTCACCATCACTCCTGGCGCTGGCGGATCAACGACGATGACTTTCGCATCCTTCTCTCGTACCGCTGGAGCGACGATACTTTTCCGTGGTACAAGCTTTGGTTCTACTCCTGCTGCCAATGTTTCTACTTTAATGTTTACTACCTCAACTGGTTTATTGACCGGTGCTGCCGGAGCAGCCAACAGTACTACTGCAAGCGTCATCAAAGGTGCTTTTGGAGACAATTCTTTAAGTGGAACAGGTACTGATATGGTAACTTACAGCCTTGGTAATACCAATGGTCTTCGATTACTCAATGGTGCTGGTTTCTCTGGTGAATATTCTACAAGTCTAACAACAAATACAAACGTAAAGCTCTCAGCTGACACTACGGCAAGTACGGTGAGTATTAACTCTCTTATACTTAACGGTTTTGCTATAACGAACCCGGGAAGTGCAGCTACTATTACGATTTCCCAGGCTTCTTTAGCAGGAAATATTTTAATAAACTCAGCCACAAATATTGCTGGAGCAAACACAACACTCGGTATTGGTGCACTTGAATTAGATATTTTAGCAACAAATACTTCAACTATTTCTGCCGTAATTGGTACGGCTACAACAGGGTCAGTTGTATTAAGTGGGTCTGGCAATGTCACACTTAGCGCTGCTAACCTTTATACAAGTACGACATTTATTAATAATGCAACACTTACCGCTGGCGCAAGCAATGTTATTTCTAGTGGAGGGGTAACAATAGTAGGAGGTATGTATAACCTTAATGCCAACTCTGACACGGTTGGTACCATTACTATTAACGCTGGTAGTATCGCTACTGGTGCAGGTACTCTTACTGGCAATGGAACATTTACCACGATTGCCAATAACAATGTTGCTTCAATAATAACAGGGAATTTGGGTCTTGGAGCTAATGCAACGTTTACTATTGGTGACGGACTTATGGATAATGACGCAGTTATATCTGCAGTGATAAGTGGCGGATTTACTTTTGGAAAAGCTGGTGCTGGAGTATTGGAACTAGCTGGTAGTAATACGTATACAGGATTAACTACAATTAGTGCTGGTACGATAAGACTGGGTGCTGCTGGTGGAGCAACCAATACACCACTAGGTACAACTGCTGCAGGTACTACTGTTGCAAGCGGATTCTCTCTTGACCTAAATGGATTTACCTTAGGTACAGCTGAAGCACTCACTATTAGTGGTACTGGTGTTGGTGGGAAAGGGGCTCTCATGAACACATCATCAACAGCCGTCACATACAGTGGGCTCATTACTCTTGGTGCGGCTGCGACCATCACTGCTAACTATGGCACTATGACTCTTTCAAACACGGGAAGCATGACAGGGACTGGATTTGCTTTGACACTGAGAGGTCTTGGAAATGGCGTCCTTAAAACTCAAGTCAATACATCAACTGCGGGATCACTTGTTAAAAATGATGCAGGGACATGGGAGATCTGGGGAGATAGTAACTATACTGGAGTAACCACTGTTAGTTTCGGATTACTAAGATTGGGCGCAGCCGGTGGAGCAACCAACACACCACTCGGCACAACTGCTGGAGCGACCACTGTTGCAAGTAGTGCGATGTTGGATTTGAATGGCTTTACTCTTGGTACTGCTGAGCCCATCACGATTAACGGAAGTGGTATTGCAAACACAGGTGCATTTATAAATAGTTCTAATAATTCAATATCATATACTGGAGCTGTCACCCTAGGTGCTGCTTCACGTATTGCTAACCATGGTACTGGAATGACGACGTTGACTGGTAATATTTCGGGGAACTTCGCACTTACCGTGGTGGCGGTGGGTAATTTTACTCAATCTACAAACAGTGTGTGGTCAGGTTCTGGTACTCTCACAAAAGAAGGTTCGGGGACTCTTATTTTGGCTGGGCAAAACACCATGACTGGCGCAATGACGGTGAGTACAGGGACACTCCAGCTTGGAGCAAACGGCGGCGCTACGAACACCCCTTTTGGTACAATTGCTGGAGGTGTTACTGTTTCTGCTGGGGCAGTGCTCGACCTATCTACTTATAGTGTTGGAGGAGCTTCGACATGGGAGCCTTTGACGCTCGCTGGTAGTGGTCTTTTGAATGGGGGAGCATTGATTAGTAACTCTTCCACAGGTAGTACGTTTGCTACTCTTTCTCAAACAAGTTCCCGTATTGTGAATAATGGAGCTGGGGTACTGACAATTACAGGCGCTGTTTCTGGGGCTTCATCTTTTTGGGTTGGCGGATCTGGTCCGACAACTATCTCTGGTAATATGGGTACTGCTGGTATAGTGTTAACTAAATATGGTGCGGGTACCCTTACACTCACTGCCGCTAACACAGGTGCTTCCGGTGGAGTGCGCATTAACGAGGGGACACTTGCGTACGGTATAGCTGATGCACTCTCTACGCCAACTGTAAGCGTGGCTGGTGGAACCTTGGATTTAAAAGGATTTAATGAAACAAATATTTCGACGGTTACATTAATTGATGGCTCAATTGTAAGTACTGGCGGAGCGGCAACACTTACATCGACACAACAATTCATTCTTGAAAAAGGGACGATTAGTGCAGTACTAGGGAGTGCGTTAGCTGGTGGAATGGCGAAAAATACCGCTGGTCGGGTTATTCTCTCGGGTGACAATAGTTTTACGAGCACCTCTATTGCTTTAAACGCCGGCTATTTAAATCTTCAACATAGTAACGCATTGGGTGCTTCTGGAACTTCACTGACTACGACTATTTCTGGTGGGGCGACACTAGAATTACAAAATAATATTACTTTACCAAGCACAAAACTTATAACAGCTAATGGTACTGGTGTTAATAATACTGGTGCGATTAGAAATGTTGCTGACTCGAATACAATTAGTGCAAACGTTACACTCGGTACAACAAATGTCCGTATTAATTCTGATTCTGGAACACTAACATTTCCAACAATGTCTGGAAATACATTCAACGCTATCTTTGGTGGTGCTGGAAGTACATCGGTCACCGGTATCATAAGTACTACCAGTGGTAACCTCACTAAGGATGGGGCGGGCACACTGACGCTCTCTGGAGCCAACACTTACAGTAGACCTACTATGATACTTGGAGGAACAATTGTCGCCAACGCTACAGCTGCACTTGGTGATGGAACTTCTACTAATACCCTAATTTTCAACGGTGGTACTCTGCAGGCATCAGGAACGATCACCTCTCTTTCTACTCGTGCAGTTACACTCACTGGAAATGGCACAATTGATACAAATGGAAATAGTGTAAGTATCGCTGGTACTGTCGGCTCAGCTGGCGGACTTACTAAGGCTGGCCTCGGGACCCTGACCCTAACTGGCGTAACGACAATTGGTGGAAACTTAACTATTTCAGATGGTACTTTTGTAGCACCAACAAGTCTAACCATTAATGGAGATTTTAGTAATAGCGGCACATTTACACACAGTAATGGTACGGTAACTTTTGTACCAACTAACTCTACATTAACTGCAAATATTTTAGGCAGTTCAAATACTACTTTTTATAATCTAACAAACACCACGGCTGGTTCAACTTTGCAGTTTAAAGCTGGTAATACTTATACTTTTGCAAACACATTAACCTTGACTGGAATTGAAGGAAATCCTATTTCAATAAATTCTGACACCCCGACTTCTCAATGGTTGATGACACTGTCAGGCTCCAGCTCCATATCTTATTTAAAAGTAAAAGATTCTGGATGTAGTGGTGGTAATACTGTAGGAGCGAGTACTAATATATATGATTATGGTAATAATGGCGTGTGTTGGTCTTTCATTACTATCACTAAAAGTGGTGGTGGTGGAAATATAGAATCTTCAGCTACTCCAGATGGAGATCAAGGCGGTGGCGGTGGCGGAGGTTCTGGTGGAGGTGGAGCTACTACAGCAATCGCTACAGCAGTAGTCTCTTCAAATATTGTACAGAGTGTAACTATAAATTCTGGTGGTAGTGGTTATACATCTGTTCCAACGGTATTATTCTGTGGAGGCGGAGGGTCAGGTGCTTTAGGCACAGCAGTTTTGACCGGTGACGCAGTATCAAGCGTGACAGTAGATAATGGTGGGTCAAACTATACTACTGTTCCTTCTGTGGTGTTTAATAGCAATTGTCCTACTACTGGCGGAGGCGGAGGCGGCGGAGGTTCTGGTGGTGATATAGGATTTTTATATAAAATAAAAAGGATGCTCGTATTTTCAGAACCTTTTGGTCTCAGTATTTTCAGAAAATATCTATAAGAGTTTCGCGTTGAATATTCAATTGCTGAAATCGTATATCTATCTTATAATGACTTCATACCTTATATGACATCTATAGACATAGATACAACTAAACTAAAAATTCCAATGACTAAACAAAAATTTATAAATCTTGTTATGATGATAATTGTAGTCATTGCTCTTTGTTTGAGTGGGTATTTCTATTACAAACTACATACCATACAAAAAGACATAGCTGTAAATGATAAAAGTAAACAAGAAGCAAAAGACTTACTTGGTAAAGTTGCAAGATTATATTTGATACCCACTGGTGAAGAACCAACTATCGCAACTGTTTCTGATCCAACAGCGCTCAAGAATCAATCTTTTTTTACTCAATCTCAAAAAGGGGATAAGGTTCTTATTTTTAGTAAAGCAGGGCGCGCAGTGCTTTATCGTCCTAGTATAGATAAAATTATAGAAACTGCGCCTATAAGTAATCCTACAAATGATCAAAATACTACACCACCTGAGACTACATCAGATCCAATCAAAGACAAGAGTTTCTAAGTACTTACTTATCGTAGTACTATCAGCTCTATTTTTCTATCCCATATCTACAATATATGCGGCGCTTTCTTGCTCTGTTACTACAGCGGCGGCTTGTACTGGTGGCTCTGTTGTTCTCCTACGTATGTCTGGTTCTACTAACGCTCACACTGAATTACCAAGTCAATCAAATGCAAATTACGCAAGTAATGTAGTTTGTTGCTCGAGCGCTTCTGCTATAGGAAATTCTTGCTCTGGTAATTTTAAAAGTATTGCTCGTATTTCAGGCTCAACCAATGGCACAACACAGCAGAGTAGTGTAAATACATATGGTACAAATGTCTGTCTTTCGGATACAACTTTTGGAGATATAATAACTACTGGTTATCAAAACACGAACTGCACCGGTTATGACACGACTCTTTTTTCAATGTCATCAATAGACAATGCACATGTGGGTGATGGTAGTGCTTATACAATAAAGGCTTGTGCTAAAGTTTTCACTCCTTCTATTAGTTTCTCTATTTCTACAAATTCAGTGAATTTCGGATCACTTTCTTCTAGCGCGTCGCGTTATGCCGATACTAGTACAGGTAGTGCTACAGAAGTCCAAGCTCATACTATTTCTGCGAGTACAAATGCTACAAGTGGTTATGTCGTAACTGTTAGTGGTAATACTTTAACCTCTGGAGTAAATACTATTACAGCAATAGGAAACACAAACACAGCTCCAAGCATAGGAACAAAGCAATTCGGTTTACGCATGGTAGCAACTGGTTCTGGTTCGGTAACTGCCCCTTATGCTGCATCTGGTTTTGCTCTTGATACAGCAGGGTTCCCGAGTCAGGTAGCAAGTGGTGCAGGGGATGGCACTACAACGACTTATTCCGTTAGGTATTTAGGTAATATTAGCCCGACCACTGCTGCTGGTACATATACTTCAATGCTCACTTATATAGTTACAGGAACCTTCTAGTAAGTTATCCACAGAGTGATTATTTTCGTATCTTTTACCTATTAAATATGTTAAAATAAACACATAAAGTAGTATGTATACAATTATCAATTATTAGCAATTTATTATGAAGATATTAAGAATGAAAAAATCCTCGTTTTCAAAGATAACAAGTGCCCTGGTTATAATTACCCTCGTTATGTTTACATCATTTGCTCCACAAGTGATAAAGGTCGCTAATGCTGCCGCTCTTACAGCTCTCAAAGATACACTCTCACCTGCTACAGGTGCATTTAATGCTGAAAAAGCATCAACTGTAGCCAACCATACTATAGTATTTACTACTCCTACAGGTGTAGCCAATAGTACTGTTGGTGCAATAGTTCTAACTTTTGATAACTCAACAAGTATTCCAGTAGGACTTACATTTGCTGATATTGACCTAGAAGATGACGGTGCTCCTATAACTCTCGCCGGAACTGCAGGAGCGTCTACTTATAAGGTAGTGAGAACATCTTCAACTGTCATAACATTTGATTCTCAGACTTCAGGTACAGCTATCGCTGCTGGCTCTGTGATAACAATTAGAATAGGAACAAATGCCACAACAGGTGGAACTGGTACTTTCCAAATAACAAATGGGGGAGCTGGAACAACATTGCTTGCTATATCTGGAGCTTTTGGTGATACAGGTACAATAGGTATTCCAATAATTGCTGACGATGTTGTGGTAGTTAATGCTCTTGTTCAGCCTACTATTTCATTTACGATATCTGACAATACAATATTCTACGGTAATCTTCGTACAGCAGGTATATGTTTCGCTCAAGGTACTGATCCTGGAGCTGTAACATGTCCAACAACAGCAGAAACAGAAGCTTTCAATATGACAGCTGGAACAAATGCAACATCTGGATATATTATAACTGTCCAAGGCGCAACTCTCACTTCTGGAGCAAATACTATAACAGCTCTAGCTTCTAACACAGCATCTTCTCCTGGTACAGAACAATTTGGTATAAGACTTACTGCATCTGGAGGTTCTGGTTCAGTAACTGCACCATACGCAGCAGCAGGTTATGCATACACTGGAACAGCATCAACTCCTGCTCAAGTTGCTTCTTCTACTACTCCATCAGCAACCACAACATACTCTGTTCGCTACATGGCAAACATTGCTCCTGTGACTGAAGCTGGTACATATACTGCAAGTCATACGTACGTCGCTACTGCTACATACTAATTAAATAGAATTCAGGGAATAATGAACACTCGAATTGCAAAAAGCATACTTCTACAGATTGCGATCATATCGGGTGTTCTTTTGCTAGGGCCTTTTAGGGTGGATGCTCTATCTATTTCTCCTCCTCGTGTTGAGTTACAAGGGAATCCTGGTGAGACGGTAAAGCAGGATATGACACTCACAAACGATACGAAGAATACTCAAATTTTCTACTCATCATTTGCAAACTTTGAAGCTCAAGGGGAAACAGGCAATCCAGCATTCACTGAATCCAAAGATGATCTTGATAAATGGATGTCTACTGAAACATCAGTAGCTCTAAAACCCGGACAAAGTATTATTGTTCCAGTTAGTATAAATATTCCCAATACCGCTGAAGCAGGGGGTCATTTTGCTGCAGTCTTTTGGGGGACAACTCCAAATGTTACAGGGGCATCTTCTGTTTCTATTGGTGCAAAAATTGGAATGTTAGTACTTTTGTCTGTGTCAGGCGATGTAAAAGAAGCTGGTGGCTTAGTATCTTTTTCTACTCTAAATCATAAAACTTGGTATACAACATTGCCTGTATCTTTTGAGTATCGCTTCAAAAACGATGGGGGAGATCGTATCAAACCTGTCGGTAAAATTACTATGCATGACATAGTATATATTCCTGAAGATAAAATAGATGCAAACCCTGGATCGGGTAACATTTTACCCAATAGCACTCGTCATTTTACTGTAGACTGGGTGAAAAATCCGCGAGACAAAGATTATGTTGCCCCTACTGGAAAGATTAATCAATTTTTTAATCAAGCACTTTATGAATGGCACAACTTTGCTTTCGGCCCTTATTTTGCAAAGATGAGCCTTTTGTACGGAACAAATGCTACGCGTGTTAGTAAAACAGCATTCTTCTTTGTGTTCCCATGGCAGCTACTCATATGTCTTCTTGTTATATTTATAATCGTATTTTGGGGAGGAAGAAAGCTTATACGACGATACAATAGACATATTATACAAAAGGCTCGTGTTGGTATGAACAATACACAAAACGAAGCCAACCATGTATAGTAAAAAATATTTCAACATACTCATATGTTTGATATTGTTTGTGCTTAATACGCAAATAGTTTTTGCGACAGATATTATCGATACAGCATTAGTAAATGTGTCTGCTACTGTAGGAGCAACAACTTCTACACCAACGACAGATAATGGAGGTGGTAGTGGTTCCCTCACGAGCTTAACTTTTTCAGGCTATGCTTATCCCCAGGCTGTTGTTCATGTGTGGAAAGATGGTACTCCTAAGACAACAACTACAGCTGACAATAGTGGATATTTTACGATTACATTAGGTGAGGTATATAGTCCTAATGCACTCTACACACTCTATGCTTTTGATAAATTAAACAGAAGGTCATTGCTTTTAAACTATCCCATTGTTATAAAAACTGGGTACATGACACAAGTTTCTGGTATTCGTTTCGCGCCAACTATTTCAATAGATAAAACAGAAGTTAAATTTGGTGATTATATAACAGTATCTGGATATGCTCAGCCAAACCAAAAAATAGACCTTTCTATTTATGGATTACAAGATAAGGACTTTAGTCTTACAAGCAATACAGATGGTGTATATCAAATCACTATACCGCTACTAGATCTACAAAAAGGGAATTATAATTTACATGTAAATTATAAAGATGACAAAAGAATTAGTAAAGTTGTCAGTTTTACAGTTGGAGATTTGAATATACCTAGTATTGATCTAATTACAAATATACCAGGAGATTGTAATGCCGATCAGGTCATTAATTTAGTTGATTTTTCAGTTATGGCTTTTTGGTACGGTAAATCAAATTCACCTGCTTGCATAGATACAAATAATGACAATATTATCAACCTTGTCGACTTCTCGATTCTCGCTTTTTATTGGACTGGTTAATATTTATGAAAAAATTTCTACTCATCATAATAATATTTTTTAGTTACAAGTCTATGGCTATTGCTGCCGACTTGTCTATTGTCGCACCTGATAACTTAAATACAGGAAAGACTTTTTCTATATCTGTTAATTTAGATACAGATGGTGTGCCGATAAATTCTGTAGATATAACTATGTCTTACCCTAAAGATTTATTAACATTTAAAGGTTACAAAGAAGAAGGTTCTATAAAAAAATTATGGTTAGTAACTCCTGTTGAATCAGGTGGATTGATACATTTTAGCGGGATTATACCTGGAGGCATAGATGGTCTTTATGACCCAGACAAGGAAGGATTGCAACCAGTACCCATAATTCAATTACTTTTCCTAGCTGAAAAACCTGGAGATGCAAAATTTGTAATAACTGATTCTCTAATTCTAAAGAATGATGGGTTAGGTGCTCCTCTTCTGCATCAGAATAATAATACCCAAATCACAATATTACCTAATGATTTACCTATAGATAAAACTGAAATCAAAGACACAGAACCACCTGAACCGTTCACCATAGAATATATCGAAGAAGGTCTTTTCTCAAGAACACCATCTATGGTTATTTTCATGACTACAGACAAAAGTTCTGGCGTAGAAAAATACCAAATGCACCAAGGAAATAATTCATGGAAAGATGTTACAAGTCCGCTACCTACTTCAAAAGGATTAGTGAAAACGACACTCACGATACGAGCTCTTGATTTCTATGGTAATGCACAACAAGCCGAAATAGAAATACCTGGAATATTGTCTAGTTTGCAGTTATTTATAATAATAATTCTATGTGGAGCTTGTTACTTTATATTTTTTGTGGTAAAAAGAAGAAGATGAAATATTACATAAAAGCTATAGTCTATAGTGTTTTAATAACAATTTTATGTAGTACTACCACTACCTATGCTTCATCTGCTTCTCTTTTTATAACAAAGTCCTCTGTTAGCGTAAGTGAAGGTGAGTCTATAACAATTGACGTCAAAGTAGGATCTCCAAACCAAGCTATCAATGCAGTCTCAGGTACACTGACATTCCCAGAAGATTTACTAAAAACAATATCTATCTCAAGAGATAATAGTATTTTAAACATTTGGACTCGTGATCCACTAATTCAACGTAACAAAATTTCATTTGAAGGTGTCATACTTAATCCTGGATATCAAGGTGAAAAGGGGACTATTTTCCATGTTACTTTTCAAGCTAAGAAAAGAGGATTTGCTACAGTGTCATTTTCAGACGGGGCACTTCTTGCTAATGATGGATTAGGTACTAATATAATAGCTAGCCTAAATCCTACGAGCTTTAATATTTTAGGGTCTGGAGCTCTAGATTTAATTACCAATAAACCAATTGCTCAATCAAATACAAAAAAGACATTAGCCCTGCCTGTCATCACAGATTATTCTCCTGCTGTTAATTCTAAAGATAAAGTTTATCTAAAAGGTAAAGGGGAACCGGATGCTTTAACTAAAATTTCTTTTGAAGATGTTTCTCATAAATCATTTGGTGAACAGTTTATGGATTTCATCCAATCAAAAAAGAAAAGACTTTCTGATGTCTTAGTAAAGAATAATGAAAAAGGATTGTTTGAATATACTACACCAAACAATTTAGTAGCCGGAGTTTATAATGCAACTCCCTTTCTTGTAGATAGCGACACTAATACAGATAAGCCAGGTCTCGGAGTCCAACTATTTGTTAATGATAGTAAAATTATCAAAGGCCTCATCGTGTTTATAAATATATTAATACTACTCATACCTATTGTTGGCCTTGCTATGATTGTCTACTTTATACCTTGGTATTCATCAAGACGCATGAGAATTATGAAGAGAAAAATGGGATTAGAGGAAGAGGAGATTGAACTAACTCAACATAAATTGGAACGCCAAGATAAGGCTATGGCCGACGATAAACAAGCGGTGTTTGATGCTGAAAAAAAGTATTAAATATGATAGAATATTCTGATATGAGGCGACTTTTTGGCCATACTTTACTTGCACTCTTTTTCTTATTAGCCATTCCTTTTACTGGAAATGCTGAAAATACCATTCTAAATCCACAAGAGAATTTGTGGCTTAAATCTCGCAATAATACTATTGTTGTATATCCTGAGAAAAATTTTCCGCCATACTCTTATCAAAATTCATCCGGTGCACCACAAGGTCTATCTATTGATTATATTGAATTAATTGCAAAGAAAATAGGAGCGAAAATTGAGTACCTACCTGCTCGACCGCTATCTCAGATACTTGACGATGTCAGACAAAACAAAAAAGGAGATATTATTAGTTCTCTGGCGAGCACAAAAGAAAGGGAAGATATTTTATATTTCTCGGATAATTATGTTACTAGCCCTGCGGTTATTGTCGTCCGTAAAGATCTAGATGAAGGGAATACTGTGACCCTAGGCGACCTTTCTGGCAAAAAAGTAGCGATAGGCAAAGATTATGCAGTTGAAGGATTTGTACGTACAAATAATCCAAGGGTTGTTATTGAGTCAGTCATAGACGATGAGTCAGGTCTCCAGCAAGTAGTGCTCGGTGAAGTTGATGCGGCCATTATGGATATTACATCTCTGTCTTACTATCTTTCTAAGCAAGTCCTAAATAGTGTGAAAGTTGTAGGAAGTACTGGTTTTGAATATAAACTATCTTTCGCTGTACCAAAAGATAAAGAGATATTACAATCAATATTAGATAAAGGCTTACAGCAAATAAGCACTAATGATCGCAAAATTCTAAATGACAAATGGGTTGTCTTACCGAATGAAAAGACAAACAAAAATCCATTCATCTCATATATATTAGAAAATATGAATACGATTATAATATATTTATTATTGGGTATTATTATCTTGGTGGTAATTTTTTCTTTACGAAGAAGAAGTGGATACTTTCCATTTAGATATAGTAGAAAGACAAATGCAGTTAGCGAACTCAAAGAAGAAATAGCTGAGCTTGAGAGTACAAGCGCTGGGCTTATGGACGAGTTAAATCATGTTAAAGATCTTGAGCAAGACATCAAAGAAAAGATAAAAGACATTCAAGGTTAGCATGGTGCCAAATTACTAAAAAAGTGTTGCTACATAAGGGCTTAAGCCCTTTCTTTTAGCATTGATTTTTGCTATAATTGATGAGTATTTTTAAATTATTCCAATGGCCAAAGAAGAAGAAAAAAAGAAAAAAAAAGACCCTAATTACGGAGCCGACCAGATTTCAGTCCTAGAAGGTCTTGAACCGGTACGTCGTCGCCCAGGAATGTATATTGGTTCAACTGGTATTGATGGACTACATCACTTAGTCTGGGAAATTTTCGATAACTCACGAGATGAAGCCATGGGTGGATTTGCTGATCATATTGAGGTTACTCTTTTGCCAGGTAATTCTGTTCGAGTAGTAGACAATGGTCGCGGTATACCTGTTGATGTGCATTCAAAAACAAAAGTTTCAGCGTTAGAAACTGTTATGACCACTCTTCATGCTGGGGGTAAATTCGGCGGAGATGATAGTGGATATAAAGTATCGGGAGGTCTTCATGGGGTCGGAGCGTCAGTGGTTAATGCACTATCTATATATACAAAAGCTGAAGTCCATCGCGACGGAGGTAAATATATCCAAGAATATTCGAAAGGTTTAAGAAAGGCTGCTGTAAAGAAAGTTGGCATTTCTAAAAATCACGGTACAATAATAACATTTACTCCAGATGAAGAAATTTTTAAACAAGTTAAATTTGACTGGAACACAATAATAAACCACCTACGCCAGCAAGCTTATCTTGTGAAGGGCCTACGTATTGATATTATAGATGCTCGCGATGAATCTTTCGCTAAAGCAACACTCACAAAAGATAAAGGAATCCTTAATGATGAAGATGTTTACTGGTTTTCTGAGATGGGTCTTGAGGTTCCTAAGACCACATTTTATTTCGAAGGGGGATTGGTGTCACTTGTAAAATTTTATAATAAAACACAAAAAGTTATACACCAAACAGTATTTTATGTCGAACGCGAACTTGATGATGTTGGCGTGGAAATAGCTCTCCAGTATGTAGATGACGTGAATGCTCATATTGTGCCATTTGCGAACAATATCTATAACCCAGAAGGTGGTACACATATAACAGGATTTAAGACTGCTCTTACTCGCGTACTCAACACATACAGTAAGAAAAACAATATGATTAAAGAGGCAGATGGAGCTTTTACTGGAGATGACGTATTGGAAGGTCTTATGGTTGTAGTTTCTGTAAAACTTCGCGAAATCCAATTTGAAGGTCAAACAAAAGCAAAGCTCGGATCCACTGAAGCCCAAGGTGCAGTTGCAACCGTTTTTGGTGATGCTTTCTCGAACTTCTTAGAGGAGAATCCAGATGAAGCTAAATACATAATAAATAAATCAATTCTTGCTCTCCGTGCGCGTAAAGCTGCTAAAGCTGCCAAAGATTCAGTGCTCCGTAAGGGTGCTCTTGAAGGAATGACTCTTCCAGGTAAGCTTGCTGACTGTCAGAGTAAGAGTGCTGAGGATTCTGAACTATTCATTGTGGAGGGAGATTCAGCGGGTGGTACAGCTAAAATGGGACGTGATAGAAAGACGCAAGCTATTCTTCCTCTCCGTGGAAAAATTCTTAACGTTGAACGCGCACGTCTTGATCGTATGCTTGGTTCTGAGCAGATTAAAAATCTTGTTATCGCTATGGGTACTTCTATTGGGGATACTTTTGATCTTGGTAAGATGCGCTATCACAAGATAATCATTGCTACAGATGCCGACGTAGACGGAGCACACATCCGTACTCTTATTCTTACTCTAATGTATCGATACTTCAGAGCTGTGCTTGATGCAGGGTATGTATATATTGCACAACCTCCATTGTTTAAAATAAAAATAGGCAAAGAAATACTCTATGCTTATTCTGACGAAGAAAGAGATTTGCTTCTTGGTAAAGATGCTCCATCACTTGAAGAACTTCTAACAGAATCCGCAAATGAAGAGAATGAAGCAGGGGAGAGCGAACAAGAAGAACCAGAGGAAGAAGATAAAAAAGCAAAGAAAAAGAATAAGATACATATTCAAAGATATAAAGGTCTCGGAGAGATGAACTCTGAAGAACTATGGGAAACTACGATGGATCCTGCTCGACGAATACTTAAGCAAGTGGCTATCACAGACGCCGAAGATGCTAATAAAGTATTTGATATGCTCATGGGTTCTGAAGTCCCCCCTCGTAAAGCCTTCATACAATCTAATGCCAAGATGGCAAACTTGGATATCTAGGATGGTAGATAATTATCACACAGCAAAATATTGGACCGAAGTAGACCTTGAGGCCGTGAAGAATGCTAAAGATTTTAAAGAGTTATATTTAATTGCTGATAAAATTTTGAAAATAATGCCTCAACCGATAGTGCAGGTTTGTGGCCCTATTGGAACTGGAGGATTGGGTAATGTTGAGGATAATTTAAAAGCTTTTGATGAGACCATAAGATCTCTCCAAGACAAAGGGTTAAATGTTTTTGATCAAATGCCATTTGAATGGCCAATGCAAGTAATAAAGTTTAACCTCTCAAAGGGAGTATATCCAGATAGTATTATGACTGACTTTTATATACCAATATTTGAGTCCGGTTATGTATCAGAGTTTTATTTTATGCCAAATTGGGAAACATCAAAAGGTGCTAAATGGGAACATAACGAAGCACAACGCCTAGGTATAAAAATAAATTATCTATAGAAATTAAAAACCGCTCTTACGAGCGGTTTTTAATTTCTTGTTTTATGTGAGTAGTGAAGTCTTCTAGTGTCATTTGAACTTTTGTTCCATCACGCTTTTCTATTGTTAGCATTCCGGATTCTTTTTCTTTATCTCCCAAGATTATTACATATGGAGTATTCATTTTTTTAGCCTGGTGTATTCTTTTTCCTAATGAATCATTACCGCCAATTTTTTCTACACGGATGAATTCATTATGAAGCGCAGTGAAGACTTTCTCTGCTTCATCTGCATGTTCTTCTCGGACAGGGATAATAGATGCTTGGACAGGTGAGAGCCATGTTGGAAATATTCCTGCATAGTGTTCAATAAGGAATCCTGTAAATCTCTCATGGGTACCAAGAGGTGCACGATGAATACAAAGGGGTGTCTCTGCTTTACCTTCAGATGACGCATAGGTAAGTCCGAATCGTGCTGGTACGGCAAAGTCTACTTGATTTGTTGCAAGAGTAAATTCACGACCAATTGCGCTCCATACCTGTACGTCGATTTTTGGACCGTAGAAAGCTGCTTCGTTAGGGACTTCGATGTATGGGATTTTTGATTCAATTAAAACATTGCGAACCATATCTTCTGTTTTTTTCCAAAGTTTTGCATCATCTACATATTTTTCTCCCAATTTCTCTGGGTCATGAGTAGAGAATCGCATGACGTACTTATCAATACCGAAAATTTTAAAATATTTTAAGTACATATCATTCACTGCACGGAATTCATCGGCGAATTGATCCTCGGTACAATATATATGTGCGTCGTTCATAGACAGTGATCGTACTCGCATAAGACCAAAAAGTTCTCCAGATTTTTCATGGCGATATACAGTCCCATATTCAGCAAGTCTAAGAGGTAAATCACGGTAACTTCGTGCTCCAGCTGCAAATATCTGGTGGTGATGCGGGCAATTCATGGCTTTTAAATAATACTTACCACCTTCGTATTCCATCGGAGGGTACATTGATTCTTCGTAGTAGGGAAGGTGGCCAGAAGTTACATACATAGACTCCTTGGCAATATGAGGAGTACGAACTTGTTTGTATCCTCCAAGGAATTCAGTTTCTTTTGCTAGTTTTTCTAATTCTTCGGTAATTGCTGCACCATTTGGTAACCAAAGCGGAAGTCCTGGCCCAACGTAGTCGGAGAAAGAGAATATTTCCATTTCAGCCCCAAGCTTTCTATGGTCGCGTTTTTTTGCTTCTTCTTGCAATGCAATATAATCCTCTAAGTCTTTTTTAGTTTCAAATGCGAGACCATAAACACGAGTAAGCATTTTATTTTCTTCACTTCCTCGCCAATATGCGCCAGCCACTCGATCAAGCTTGAATGAATCTGGTTTAATATCTTTGACTGGGCTCTCTACGTGACCACCACGACATAGATCAGTAAAATTTCCTGAAGTATAGAGTGTTATCTCTTCACCCTTCTCTACTATTCCTTTTATCAACTCTTCTTTATATTCATTACCAGCAAATATTTGATCGGCATCTTTCTTTGTTGTAACTTTTTTCTCAAAGCCATTCCAAGTCTTTAGAAGTTCACGCATTTTAGTCTCGATCTTTTCTAGGTCGCTATCGGTTATTTTTCCCGCTACATCTATGTCGTAATAGAAACCATTATCTATGGCAGGACCAAGCGTTAGCTTAGATCCTGGGTAGAGTTCCATAACAGATGCACCTAGTAAGTGGGCGAGTGAGTGGCGAATATGTGCCAAATGTTCATTATTTTCCATCTTTTCATAATAGCATAAAAGCCTTATTTTAAAAGAAGTATTATTATTGACAATATAATAAATATATGGTATTATGTACACAATGGTAGATTAATAAATGGCCTTGCCACATCTGCTAACCCACAAGGAAAAATATAAATACATAAAACCCCGTTTGCTTAAAGCAAATGGGGCTTTTATTTGCATTTTATTCAAAAATAGCTATACTATCTAAATGGTTATACGAATGCGACATACACGTTCTCATACTGGGAACCGCCGAAGCCACCACGCTCTCGTGGCGAAGACTTTTGGAGCTTGCTCTAACTGTCAGAAACCTAAAGAGACTCACGTAGTCTGCACACATTGTGGATTTTACCGAGGACGCAAAGTCGTAGATGTGGTCAAGAAGGTAGAAAAGAAACAAGCTAAAAAGAAGGCTAAAAACAAATAGCTTAGGGACGTCTCCTTGCAAATATTTGCAAATAGACGCGCATAAGCTATAAAACCAATTTTTATGGCAAACAGGCACCTTTCACGTTCAATTGTTCTTCAAACACTCTTCGAGTGGGATTTTGCTGTTGAGAAAACAGAACCAAAGGACATGCTTGATCGTAATATAGAGGAGTTTGGTCCAGGGCTTGATGATTCCTCTTTTATGAGTGAGCTCTTTCTTGGCGTTGTGAAGAAGAAAGCGATTATAGATGAAATTATAGAAAAAGCTGCGCCAGATTGGCCTATTGATAAGATCTCAGTTGTCGATCGTAATATTCTCCGTATTGGATTATATGAGCTTCTTTTTGGTGACCGCACACAAGTCCCGCCCAAAGTTGCTATCAATGAGTCTATCGAACTTGCTAAAAGCTTCGGAGGAGAGAATTCTAGTAAATTTATCAACGGAGTCCTCGGTGGAGTCTATAAAGAAATCGGCGAGCCTGGCAAAGATGATGTAAGTAAGAAAAAATCCGCAAAGCATTTCGAGACAGATCCTGCCAAGTTTCCAATAGAGAAAAAGGCTGGCGCAGTTATTTACACTAAACATGAAGATACTATTTACTTTGCTTTTGTTCATGATGTTTTCGGCTACTGGACTCTTTCAAAGGGTGGAGTTGAAGACGGAGAAGATGTAGAAGCTGGTGCTATAAGAGAAATAAAAGAAGAACTTGGTATTGATATAAAAATAGAACAAATTCTTGGACAAAATGAGTACATAGCTTCACATCCAGAAAAAGGAAAGATTCGTAAGCAAGTTACATTTTTCTTGGCCGAAGCTCCTTATGGCGAACTTTCGCTTCATAACAAATCTGGGGGGCTTGATGATGTGAAATGGTTCCCATTGGAAGAAGTTGCAGGACTTAAAATGTACGACAACATGATTCCGCTCCTGACTAAAGCTGTCGAAATATTAACTAGAGATAAATAATAACATGGTTGATTTATCAGCATTTGAGAAAATTACAAATATAGTCTTCAATGATAAAAAGCTTCTCGAGCAGGCTTTTATTCACCGATCTTATATAAATGAAAGCACTGGCTCAAAACTTTCTCACAATGAACGTTTAGAATTTTTAGGAGATGCAGTCCTTGAACTTATTATCACTGATTATTTATATAACAAATATCCTGATCGCGATGAGGGAGAATTGACCGCTTATCGTTCAGCCCTAGTGAATGCGGTTATTATCGGTGAAGTCGCTCAAGCCATCGGCATGAATGATTATTTATTGCTTTCAAAAGGTGAAGCAAAGGACGCAGGCCGTGCTCGAAGCTACATACTTGCAAATACTTATGAAGCATATGTAGGGGCTGTCTATATTGATCAAGGGTATGATGTTGCTCGGGATTTCATATCTCGAACTCTTTTTGGAAAGATAGATACAATTGTTGCCAAGAAATTATGGCGTGATGCAAAGAGTCTTGTTCAGGAGAAATCCCAAGAATATCTCAATGTGACTCCTGTATACAAAGTTATAAGCGAAGCAGGGCCTGACCACGACAAACATTTTACTATAGGAGTATTCTTTGGTGATGAACAAATTGCGACCGGAAAAGGCAAAAGCAAACAAGAGGCTGAACAAGCTGCTGCCCGATCCGCATTAGAAATTAAAGATTGGCTAGACTAATGATGACACTAAAGTCCATAGAGCTTGTGGGGTTTAAATCATTCGGTAAGAAAAGTACCGTTTCATTTTTGACTCCCATTACTGCTGTCGTGGGTCCAAATGGTTCTGGTAAATCAAATATTGTAGAATCTATACGCTTTGTATTGGGTGAGCAATCAATGAAATCTCTTCGAGGAAAAGGTGGAGTGGATCTTATTTTTAAGGGATCAAAATTAACTCCATCTTCAAATCGTGCCATGGTAACCATTACTTTTGATAATAGTAAAAAGATTTTTTCATTTACAAATAGTGGTCTTGGGGTGTCACTTGATTATGATGAAATTTCTATTTCTCGTGAAGTTTTTGCTGATGGAGCAAATAAATATAGTATTAATGGCACAGAAGTCAGATTAAAAGATATTATTGACCTACTCTCATCGGTAAATATTGGTAGTTCTGGGCATCACATTATATCTCAAGGTGAAGCTGATAGAGTGCTCAATGCCTCAAATAAGGATCGCAGAGCTATGGTAGAAGATGCTCTTGGACTCAAAGTATATCAGTATCGTATTCGTGAGTCAGAAAGAAAGCTTGATAAAACGATTCTCAATATGAAAGAAATACAAGCTTCTCGTCGCGAGATTGCTCCACACTTAGCATTTCTTAAAAAACAAGTTCAGATAGTTGAGAAGGCTCGAGAAATGCGAGAAGAATTACGAGATCTGTATAAGATATATTTTTCTGCCGAATCCACATATGTAAAAATTGAAACAAAAAGATTGCATGATGTTCATCATGACCTAGATATTCAAATGAGATTACTCGACGAGCGTATTAGTGAACTTCAGAAGGATACACAAAAAGATGAAGTCGAGAGTGAACACACAAGAAAGATAAAGGAATATGATAGTAAAATACTTGATCTGCGTTCAATGAAAGATGAACTTGTCCGCAAGCTTGGGCGTATCGAGGGAGTTATTGATTCTCTCGAGAGAGAATTTTCTCGTACTAATGAAAAAAGTGAAAAGGTAATACCTGAGAGTGAATGGAGGAACATCATATCAAATATTAAAGAAAAGATTGATGAAGCACTTAGACTTGAAGATCTAAAAGAAGTTACACAAGTTCTTCATACCATGAGAGAGCAGATAAGTGCTCTTGATTCACAGAAAGAATATAAAGAATCTGGTGTAGATACAAAGATAAACAAAGAGTATGAAGAGATGAAAGATGTTCGAGATAAGATTATTGCTGATTTACAAAAAATATCAGAAAATGAGAAATCTATTCTTTCCGAAATATCTAATTTGCGTGTAAGAGAGCAAGAAATGCAGATAAATTTACGTTCCAGCGAGAGAGTTTTGTATGAAGCTCTTCGTGATAAAAACGAAGTAATTTCTAATCAGCACTCATTGCATTTCGAAGAAGAAAAACTTTCACTTATTAAAAATGCATTTGAAATGGAGCTTGCTGAAGCAGGGGCACTTATCGGTAGAGAAGCTTTGGACTACAAAGATATTGAAGTTTCTGGGGAGGTTATTCGTCAAGATCAAGATAACCTCCGTCGTAAAATTGAACGTATAAAAATTAAACTAGAAGATGCAGGATCAAGCAACGGCTCTGATGTCCTAAAAGAATATAAAGACACAGAAGAGCGTGATATATTCTTGGGTAATGAAATTAATGATTTAAATAAAAGTATAGAATCATTGCGTTTACTAATTCAGGAACTCAAAGAAACACTAGATACAGAATTTAAAGAAGGTGTATTAAAGATAAATAAACAATTTCAAGATTTTTTTGCTCTAATGTTTGGGGGAGGATCAGCATTCCTTTCTGTTGTTATGGAGCATAAGAGGGGACGAACTGTTACCGATGATGAAGATGAATCTATCGAAGGAGAGGGTAAAGAGGAAGAAGAATTAGGGTTCGAGCGGGGAATAGAAATAAATGTAACCTTACCACAT
The DNA here is from genome assembly GCA_964631935.1 of uncultured Candidatus Saccharibacteria bacterium. GTDB lineage: Bacteria > Patescibacteriota > Minisyncoccia > Phycocordibacterales > UBA9973 > UBA8515. The sequence goes on along the minus strand of CAZWAV010000001.1, from coordinate 297,200 downwards.
AAAAAAGTTAAAGACCTGCATATGTTATCAGGGGGTGAAAGATCACTCACTTCTATCGCCCTACTTTTTGCGATTTCACAAGTAAATCCTCCACCATTCCTTGTCCTTGATGAAACCGATGCAGCTCTTGATGAAGCCAACTCTCGTAAATATGGGAATATGCTAGAGAACCTTTCAAAATATTCACAGCTCATTGTCGTAACCCATAATCGAGAAACGATGTCGAGAGCCAGTGTTCTTTATGGTGTCACCATGGATTCTACGGGAGTATCGAAACTCCTCTCTATACACTTAGAAGATGCTAGTGCTTACGCTAAATAAAAATACTCCATTACGGAGTATTTTTATTTAGACTCAAAATTTTTTTCTGTTTCATATATTCATTTAAGGTCTGTCCACTTTTCACTATTTCTGTGGCGTTTTCTATTCCGACATAACGATAATGCCATGGTTCATACATATAACCAGTGATAGCCTCTTTGCCTTTTGGGTAGCTCTCAATAAAACCATATTCACTCGCATGTTTTTCAAGCCAATCAGATTCAGGTGTGTCTCCAAATTTCATTGTTGCTGAAGCGTAAGCAATAGACTTACTTGTCAGATCTACGGCTACTCCTAATTGATGTTCTGAGTACCCTGGTTTTGCAACGGCTACATTTACATTTGGATTGCCATTTTTCGTCTCTCTTTCAATGATACTTTTCTGTGTGTAATAATCTCTAAATCCTGATGATACTATTATCGTATATCCCTCTAAGCTCGCAGCTCCTGTCATGCTTTTTAGAGCTTCTGCAACTTCTTCTTTAACACATATATGGTATTTTGATATATCTTTATCTAATTTTACTAAATTAGAGGGTATATAAAATGTATCTGTGAGTGGTACGTCTTGACCGACATCTAGGAATGATGCATCTTCATAGACTTTTTTAGGTTTTGGGCAGGTGACCACTTCGGTGGGTGTCTCTATTTTTTTAGTTACTTCTACTGGTAACTTTTTGTTTGTGTTGTTGTCCAAATTCTCATCTATGTAAACTTTCTCTTTTTCATTTAACTCTTCTTGGATAGGGATTAATGCCGAAGCAGTATTATTTTTCTGCACAGTAATAGATTTTGCAATAACAAACCCACCTGATAGTCCGATAAAAGATATCATTACAGCGCTCGCTACAAATTTAGACTTATAATTCATGTTGTTTATTCAGTTATTTGATTAGGGTCTAATATAGTATATCCTTTTTGCTTTATTTCTGTTATCAGAGTATCAAGATATTTTACTGTCCATGGATGTTCATGTAGGAGTATGATTTCACCATCGTGGATAGATCCTAGAACATTTTTTAGAAATACCTTTTCATCTTTTGCGCTTTTTTCCCAATCAAGTGCAGATCCTGACCAATTCATGAATATCATATTATCTTTACTTACTAATTCACGAACATAAGCAGAGCTTGCTCCATAAGGAGGACGAAAGAATTTTGGACTAGAGCCAGTAATTTTTGTGATAAGTTTGGTGTTGTCATCAATCTCCCTCTTTATTTTATCTATGTTTTTCTCTTTCTTTAAATTAAGATGGCTCCACGTATGATTGCCTACTGTAAAACCATTTTTCGCTTCTTGTTCTATTATGCCTGGAGCTGTCTTGTTGTTCATGCCGTTTATAAAGAATATGGCTTTCACGTCATGTTTCATCATAATATTCATTATTTCAGGGGCTCTTTTGGTAGGACCGTCATCTATCGTTATTAATACAACTTTTTTATTACCCTTTTTATCATTAGGCATTACATCAAAGCTTTTATTAATATGATACGTAGATTTAATTAATGGAAAGTGCGAAGTATAACTTACCGCATTAGAAGTTTGAATTCCTGCGTTAAATATTAATCCAGATATTAAAATTATCTTTATAAATCTTTTCATATTTTTCGACACTTTTATATAATTGAGTAATCAATTGTCTTCTTATTTCTATCAACTGCTTGAACTTTGAACTTCACTTTATCTCCTAATGTATATTTCTTATGAGTTTTACTACCTTTTATGCTCATATATTTTTTGTCGAAAGTATAATAATCATCCTTTAAATCTCGCATACGCACCATGCCCTCACATTTTGTTTTTTGTTCTTCTATATAGAGACCCCATTCTGTAACTCCTGTGATGATACCTTCATAGATATCGCCAATACGTGTAGCCATGTACTCTACTTGTTTGTATTTTATTGATGAGCGTTCGGCTTCCGCAGCTTCTTTTTCTCTATTTGATGCTTCAGTGCTCATAGATTCATATTCAGAAAGTTTTTCTTTTGGAATAGTTTTGCCTTCTAGAAAAGAGGCGAGTAGTCTGTGCACGATTACGTCAGGATATCTACGAATTGGTGATGTAAAGTGGGTGTAGAATTTAAATCCAAGACCGTAATGTCCAATATTTTTTGTAGAGTAAATAGCTTTTGCCATAGTTCTTATAATGGCAGTGTGGACAGTGTCACGAAGGGGATTGTGTTCAAGCTTACCTACAAGTATATTAATTTCTTCAGAAGGAATAAGACCGTCTTTTAGTTTCATCGAATATCCAAGGCGTTTTAAAAATTCTGCTAAATCCTTCATTTTTTCTTTATTTGGAAGATCGTGTATTCGATAGAGAAAGATGCCTTGCTTGCCATCTTTTTTTTGAGACATGTGTTCAGCCACGCGACGATTTGCCATTAGCATAAATTCCTCGATTAATTTATTCGTGTCGTCATGTTGTTTTGTGTAGACAGAAAGAGGTACGCCATCAGGGCCCAGTTTAAATTTAACTTCATCTTGCTCTAGAGATATAGCTCCTTCATCGAATCGTTTCTTTGAAAGTTTTTTTGCGATACTGTTTAAAGTTGAAAGTTCGTTGTATAAGACACCTTGTTTATCGTCGAGAATTTTTTGAGCGCCCTCATAGCTGAATCTTTGATCTGAGTGAATCACTGTTCTTCCAAACCATTCATTGTGTATATTGCCTTTTATATCAATCTCAAATATTGATGAGAAAGTAAGTCTGTCGACATTTGGGTTTAAACTGCAGAGTCCATTTGAGAGTTCTTCTGGAAGCATGGGTATTGTGCGGTCTACAAGATAGACAGAAGTGCCTCGTCTACGAGCCTCGTCGTCAAGGGCTGTACCAGGTCTTACATAGTGCGATACATCGGCGATATGTATTCCTATTTCGAAGTGACCATTAGGTAATTTCTTGAAAGATAATGCATCATCAAAATCTTTAGCATCTTCAGGATCAATAGTAAAAGTTGTAGTTTCTCTCATGTCCCGACGGCCAATAATATCACTATTAGTTATTCCCGTGATTGCAATTTTTTTAGCTTCTGTGTCCACAGAAGGAGGGAAGATCATGTCGAAACCTTTTTCAAGAGCAATAGCCTCCATTTCAGCGTTGTGTTCCATCGGCATACCTAGAACTTTTACTACTTCACCGACAGGAGCCTTTTTTGAATCCTTCCATTCTGTTATAGTCACAAAAACTTTTTGTCCCACTTTTGCTCCATTTAATTTATCAGAAGGAATAACTATATCAGAATACATTTTTAGATCACTTGGTATTAGAAAATAGGTATCATTTTCTTTCTCTACAATACCAGAGAATCCCATCTTTGATCTTCTTATAATTTCTGAAACTTCACCGCTCTGTTCACCATCTCTATGTTTTGGGTACAACAAAACCCGCACAGTATCACCATTACAAGCTGTATGAAGAAAACTATGATCAATCTCCACTGTATCATCGCTTCTAAATATTCTAACCTTCCCAATACCTTTATGTGATATATGTATTATTCCTTCTACATACCTGCTTGTGTGCTTTTCTGGGGCCCGAGAAGGTTTTTTGGAATTATGGGTAGTATTTGCTTGTATTTGTTTGTTTTTCACAAAGGTAGTATAGCATAAAATATGAGCTCTTGATTCATATAGTGCTTTATGGTAGGATACCGCTATGTTAAAAATACGACTACAAAGAATAGGTCGCAAGAATGACTCGGCTTTCCGTGTTGTTTTGACAGATTCAAAAAACTCAACTAAGAGTGGTAAATTTAAAGAAATACTTGGCTCATATAATTTAAAGAGTGGAGAAGTGCTTTTTAAGAAAGATCGAATAACTTATTGGATGAATAATGGTGCTCAGGCTTCTGACACCGTTCATAATTTCCTTGTTCACCAGAAGATTATTGAAGGTAAGAAAAAGAATTCTCTTTCTAAAAAATCTCCTACTAAAGCTCGTAAAGAACTGAAAAAAGCTTAATTTAAAATCCCCACATTTTGTGGGGATTTTAAATTGCATAAGATTTGATCTGTGTGATATAATTCTTCTTGAGTCAGGCTGTAGTCGATACACTGAACTCCTTTACGAATAATATGAGAATACTATAATATGGCAGACGATAAAGCATTTCTTGAATACGTTGTTAAAGCATTAGTTGATAATCCAGATGATGTAAAAATTGATCGCACAGTAGATGAAATGGGGGTTCTTATTACTATGACTGTAAATAGCGCCGACATGGGTAAAATAATTGGCCGTCAAGGTAATACTGCAAAAGCAATCCGCACACTTCTTCGGGTTATTGGTATGAAAAATAACGCTCGCGTGAATTTGAAAATCAATGAACCAGAAGGAAGTACTCATGAGCATGTACAAGCACAATCTCCGATGTCAGGAGCAGAAGCATCACGTAGTGTTGATGCAGCCCTTGAGGATTTAAAAGGAATATAATAAAAATTTGAAAAGACCTCAGGTGTTCGCCTGAGGTCTTTTCTTATGTTATGATGTCGACATGAATTTTCATATCATTACTTTATTTCCAGAGATGTTTGATTCTTATCTAAAAGAGTCTATTTTGGGCCGAGCGATAAAGGAGAAAAAAATCTCCGTTTCATTTTTAAATCCAAGACAATTTGTGTCTGGAAAATATAAGAAAGTTTGGCCTGACGGCAATGTCTCACTTCAAGTCGATGAGAGACCTTATGCTGGAGGTCCTGGTATGGTTATGATGGCCGAACCGATTATAAAAGCAGTAGATCAAGTGTTAAAGAAAATTTCTAAAAAGAAAAATTCAAAAACCTTGACTATTAATTTTGTTCCAACTGCTGAAAAATTTAATACAAAAATTGCGAAAAATATTTCTAAAAAATATACAGATATTATTATGATATGTGGTAGATATGAGGGCATAGACGCTCGAGTAGATAAAATACTTAAAACAAAAAAGTTTTCCATAGGGGATTATGTTCTTACTGGTGGAGAAATACCAGCAATGGTTCTTGTAGATTCTATATCTCGCCAGATCAAAGGTGTCCTTGGTAATTTTGATTCTCGAGAAGAAGAAAGAATATCCTCTAGTGAAGTTTATACTAGGCCTGAAGTTTTAATTTTTAATAAAAAAAAATACAAAGTACCAAAAGTTTTACTTTCAGGTGATCATAAAAAGATAAATCTTTGGAAAAATCTCAAAAACGAATAGAATTTTCGCAAAAATATATTTTATCCCCAGTTTCCACTAACTTCTCCTTCTTTTTTCCCCAAATATAAACTATAATATGAATGTAGATTGGGCTTTTTGTGCCTTGCCTTTTCATGCAGAAAAAGAAACTTAAAAATTTTATCTTAAATAATTATCCTAAATTTATTCTAGGATTCTTATTCGTATTTCTACTCGGTACTTATGTAAAAATCTTTGCTATAGGTTCACCATATAATCCAGGTGATACTCTAGATCCTGCCTGTGCTCCAGGAGAAGTAAATTGTATTGTTCAGATTCTTCCTGATCAGACAGGTAATGCGGGTGAATATCTTACTACTGATGGAACAACTGTGAGTTGGGCGAGTGTGGTGGGAGGATCACTGATCGGCTCAACCTCGACTATTGATAACGAAACATGGATCGGGACAAGTGTTGCTGATATGGGGACTGCGAGTGAAAGAGATACTGTTTTCGTTGGGGCAGAAGCGGGTGCCAATGCGACCAGCGCAGCAGGCTCCACTTTTATTGGATATCAGTCTGGTAATAGTGCAGTATCTTCTCAATATGGGGTGTTTATAGGTAGCGGGGCAGGAGAAGGTGCTAATTCTAGTAACTCAAATTTCTTAGGGAGAAGAGCGGGAGGTAGTAGTACCTCTCTATATTCAAATTTCCTTGGGTTCTATTCTGGGAGATATGTCGATGCTGACTATTCAAATTTCTTGGGGGAATCTAGCGGGATGTATGCCACTAGTGCTTCCAATTCAAACTTCTTTGGTAGAAGAGCTGGGTACCAAGCCACTAGTGCTTCCAATTCAAACTTCTTTGGTCAACAGGCTGGTGAAGCTGCTGCTACCGCTTCAAATTCTATCTTCATTGGACAGAACGCGGGTAGTGGTGATTCGGTTGACAACACTGGAGATGCAGATGATTTCTCTATTCTCATTGGTCCAAATACTTCAACTGATGGTAACTCAAACGCTATCGCACTTGGAGGATATGCAACGAATACTGCCGCAAACCAGCTCATGATTGGATCAACCACTCGTGCTATTAACGAGGTTGTGATCAACGGTGTCGATGCGTACCTCAACTTTGGTGCAACAGGAGGAACTTTGGGGTACGGATTCCGCGATAATGCGGGTATTGTGGAATATAAAAATTCAGGAGGAAGTTGGACGGCGTTTGGCTCAGGCGCCCTCTCCGACGCTGACTATGGTGACATCACGGTCTCAGGTTCTGGTACCGTTATGACGATTGATAACGGCGTAGTTTCTAATGCAAAACTTGCCAACAGTGCAGTCACCATCAACGGCACTTCTGTATCACTCGGTGCCAGTGGTACCGTCACTGCAGCTGCAGGTACACTCACTGGCACTACCTTAAATGCAACTGTTGTCAGCTCGTCACTCACATCCCTCGGCACCATCGCAACTGGTACTTGGCAAGGCACTGCCATTGCTGACGCATACATCTCAAGTGCAGCGACATGGAACGCAAAAGAAGACGCGCTCACATTTTCAACAGGTTTGACACGAACTACGAACACAATAACAAACAATCTTTCTACCGGTGTTGCTGGAGGACAATCAGTTGTGGGGGGGACAGCGAGCGGACAGAGTCTCACTCTCTCTTCTACAACAAACGGAACAAAGGGAAGTATTTTGTTCGGAGAATCGTCTTATAATGAAGCAAATAACACACTCGGAATCGGTACTACGGCCTCTACAACAAACAAGGTTACGTTTGCTGATATTGTACTTGCAGGTTCAGGCTCTCTTGCTGGCTCCGTCCTCTCTGCGACACAAACATGGAATACGACTGGTAGTCCAACATCTATTCTTTTGAATGTTACCAATACTGCAAGTGGGGCAAATGCAAAACTAATAGATTTGCAAGTCGGAAGCGTATCACAATTTAAAGTAAGCAAGGCGGGTATTGCGACACAAATGATGTCGCAGTTCGGTACTTCAGCGTCAGGTGCGAAAATTTTCTCCATAACGACTACTCCATCAGTACAAAATAATGCAGGTACCAACCTCAGTTTTTATAATAGTACTATAAATGCGGCTGCATCTGGTGGAGCATTTGCATTTACAGGAGAGCCGATGATTCAAACATCGGGAGCGGTGTATACCGTCACTATTCCTCAATATTTTACACCATCGAGTGGTACAGCAACATACGCGGCACTTGCAATTACGGGAAATATCACTCAAACAGGTGGGGCAAATGGTATTACGAGAGGAATTTATGTCAATCCAAACCTCAGTACTGTGGTTGACTATCGAGCTGTGGATGTTGCCAATACTTCGGGGTACGGGATTTATCAATCAGGAGCATCGGCTCTTAACTATTTTGCCGGAAATACAGGTATCGGTACGACGGCATCATCAACTGATCGGTTGATGATTGCTGACACCACCCTTGCTGGCTCAGGCTCTCTCGCTGGCTCTGTACTTTCTGCGACACAAACATGGAATACGACTGGTGCTCCGACTGCACTTAAGTTGAACGTTACCAACACTGCATCGGGGGCGGCAGCACTGCTGATGGATTTGCAGGTCGGTGGTGTATCACAATTGTCTGTATCAAAAGCTGGAAACCTAGCCCTTACAGGAACAATAACCACATCAGGAACGGTAGCTGCATTTAATGGTAACTTCTCAGGTTTCGTACGTGCTGCTGCTGGAGATTATCTAGGATGGAACAGTAGAAGTAGGTTATATTCGGCAAGTGATGGGGTGATAATGCTTACAAATACTACAAGTACTGATTTTAGTCGCCTGCAGCTCGGAGGTACTACATCCTCGTTCCCATCCATAAAGAGAAATGGCACAGCTATCAATTTCCGACTAGCAGACGATAGTGCTGATGCAGCGATTACCGCGCTCTCACTTACGGCGCCAACCCATATTGGTGGCACTACTACAACGTCCTCTCTAACATTTAAAACAACCACTGGAGTTGGGACAGCAAGTGCTGATATGATTTTTCAAGTAGGCAACGATGGTGCAACTGAAGCAATGCGTATCCTCAACTCAGGGTTTGTCGGTATTGCAAACAATGCACCATCGGTCGCGCTCGATGTGACAGGAGACATCGAATATACCGGTACGATTACCGACGTCTCAGATGAACGCCTCAAAGAAAATATAACTGATTTTGAAAGTGGACTTGCTATTGTTAATGCCATAGGAGTCAAAAATTATAATATGATTTCATCTCCTGGTCAGGCCGAAACGGGCTTCATTGCACAGAACGTCAATCAATTTTTTCCACAAGCAGTCTCTATTGTTGATCCAGTGCATGGCTATATGGGTGTTAGTTATGTGTCCTTTATTCCTGTTATTACCAAGGCAGTGCAGGAGCTTGATATAAAAATTGAAAGATTGTCGTCCCTTGATTTAAACAACGCGAATTCACTTGGGTCTCTAATCAAGAATTTCTTGAGCAGTCAGGTTTTGATGATTCAGGAATTGACAACAGGTAAACTAAATATTGGAGGTGAAGTTTGTGTCGATGATGTTTGTGTTACAAAAGATGAATTTAAAGCATTGTTACAACAAGCGAAAGGTCCAACAGATACTCCTCCAGCAGATG
>CAZWAV010000001.1:0-287994 GCA_964631935.1 uncultured Candidatus Saccharibacteria bacterium | reverse complement strand
AACAACCACCAACAGATACTCCTCCAGCAGATGAACAACCACCAACAGATACTCCTCCAGCAGATGAACAACCACCAACAGATACTCCATCTTCTGTTGCGCTCTAAATTTTAGAAATCTATAGCCTTCTCTTTAATTATGTACTATAATTAAAGGATAAAATGAAAACTAATATTCAGAAAGTTTTTAATTTGTTTTATCCAAAATTAATTTTGGTATTTTCTATAGTATTACTTTTGGGTGTCTATATAAAAACTTTCGCTATAGGTTCCCCATATAATCCCGGGGATACCCTAGATCCTGCCTGTGCTCCAGGAGAAGTAAATTGTTATGTTTCAGTTGGTTCAGCACTAACATTCTCAACAGGACTCACTAATACAGCAAACACTATCACAAACAATCTCTCTACTGGTGTTATTGGAGGACAAAGTATCATCGGAGGTACTGCCAGTGGCAACGACCTCACACTCTCTTCTACATCACACGTAACTAAAGGAAAGATTATCTTTGGCACTAGCGCGTATGATGAAGCGAACAATAGACTTGGTATTGGGACAACGACACCAGATGAAAAACTAGTTGTCATGGGGGATCAGGTAAATTCACACGATACATATTTGAAATTTAATTCAGGGCGGCTGACACTGGGAGCAGCCTTTGGTACAGTAGCTTCTAATGCACCGTCTATTGATTTTTATGATACTGAGTCAAACCAAATTGCATCACGAATTGGCTATGGTGGCCCAAATACAGGGATTTCAATCACAAACTATTTTTCAGGCCTCACTACTCCATCGGTGTATTTTGACCATGGACTGGATGCAAATGCGTTGGTGGTGACATATGGTGTGGCTGCATACGGTATCGCAAGTCGTGTCGGTATTGGGACATCTACTCCTTCGAGTAGGCTCGATGTGGTTAGCAATAACTTGGGGACAACACAAACAACTGCTTCAGGAATTGCGTTGTCCAATACACATACCGCACTGAATGGTCTCCAGCAGATGTCTCCGGCACTTCGATGGAGTGGTCATGGCTGGAAAACCGATGCGGTAGCCGGGAGTCAAGATGTTGAGTTTCGCGCATACGTTACCCCTGTCCAAGGATCTGCAAACCCGACAGGGTATCTTGGCTTTGGTTCATCTATCAATGGTGGCGCATACAATGACAATCAGCTTGTACTGACCAGTGATGGATATGTGGGCATCGGTACAACGACACCAGAAGTTCCTCTTTCTGTTGTTGGCCCAGTGTTGTTTACTACAAGCAACGCACCAAACAACGCATTTGTAATATACAATACCGATATTTCTAATAATCTTCTTAAGATAAATCCTGCCGACCAACTTTTTCTTATTGATGAATCATCAAGCGGAATGAATGTCGGTATCGGCACTGCTAGTCCAAGTGCGACACTTCATGTTGAAGGAACACAGTATGTAAGCGGCGCAGTTCAATTTAATAACTATGGCGCTGGTACGGCTCTCTTTGATGCGGCAGGCAATATTACTTCATCATCAGACGAAAGACTTAAAGATATACAAGGGAACTACACTCCTGGTCTTACTGAACTCATGAACCTAAACCCTATTCTCTATAAATGGAATGCACTCTCAAAACTTGAAACAGAACATACATATGCTGGATTCTCTGCTCAAAACGTACAAGCAAACATCCCATACGGTACAGGAGTAAACAAAGACGGTTATCTCTCACTCCAAGACAGAGCAATACTTGCAACTACTGTTAATGCGATTAAGGAGATGAATATAAAAGTTACAGGACTTCTGTCGCTTGACTTGAGTAATGCGAACTCTCTCGGATCGTTAGTCAAGAATTTCTTGAGCGATGCAGGAAATCAAATAGAGAATCTGTATAGTAAAGTTATCCATAGTAATCGCGTAGAAACCAAAACTCTTTGTGTGGGCAGTACTTGTGTTTCCGAAGAACAGTTTCTTAAAATGTTACAACAGAGCGAAAATTCTGATGAAGATGGAGGGCCCGTAGATCAAACACCCATAGATGTGTGTCTAAATATTGATGGCGATCAGTCTGTGATTCCTGTTGGTTATCATTTGGATGTTGAACAAAATTGTGTAGAAGATTTAACGCCAGATCCACTTCCTCCGGCAGACCCAGAATTTCCACCCGCTCAAGATCCTGATTCGACTTCTGTGAATAATGATGAAGCTAGTGAGAAGGGAAATTTAAACCAAGAACCAACACCTATTTCTGAAGCATCCCAGTCAGAATAAGCTTTATATTTGACAAGAAAGTTATTTTAGTATAAGATATTGCCCAGTGAATATCGATTGAGTTATGGCAGATCAATCACTACTTAGTAAACGCGATAGCTCTGTGTTTAAAAAAATAACTGCCAATTTTAATAGTTAGAACAGTACGGTTTGGTCACCGTAGTGTTTTTTTCCGTCAAACGACGGATTTGTATATTTATTCGCATATGAAGAAAACAGCAACGAGAGAGAAAAAGTATTTTGCGCGCTACAAAAAGCCATTAGTCGAATTTCCAAATCTTATAGAGAATCAATTGGTCTCTTTCAACTGGTTAGTTGAAAGTGGACTCAAAGAAGTCTTTAAAGAATTTTCTCCAATCAATGATTATTCTGAGAAAAAGTTTCAATTAGATTTTGTTTCTTTTGCACTTGGTGAATCTAAATTTGATGAAGAATATACGAAAATAAACAAGTTGACTTACGAAGGTCAGCTTAAAGCTCGCGTTAAACTTTTAAATAAAAGTATTGGAACTTCCAAAGAGCAAGAAATATTTATGGCTGATGTGCCTCTAATGACCAAACACGGCACATTCATCATAAACGGTGTAGAGCGTGTTATCGTCCCCCAGCTTACCCGTTCCTTCGGAGTATTTTTCACTGAACAAGAATTAAAGAGCAAGAGATATTTTGGTGCGAAAATAATACCTTCTCGCGGTGTATGGATAGAAGTAGAATCAGACCCAGATGGCGCTGTATATGTCCGTATCGATAAAAAGCGTAAATTCTCAGTAACTTCACTCTTGCGAGTACTCGGTCTTGCGACAGATGAGGCTATAATTAAAGCCTTTGGTAAGAACGAAGAGGCTATAAAGGTGATCAAAATGTGTCTTGAAAAAGACCCAGCCAAGACCCTATCTGATTCATTTATAGAGATATACAAGCGTCTTCGTGATGGTGATTTAGCTACTCCTGATAATGCTCGTGAATTTATAAATATCCTACTTTCAAGTGAACGCTATGACCTTTCTCCTGTTGGACGATTCCGCTTCAACAAGCGTTTTGAAAAGAGTATGGATGCGAAAGAAATGGAACGAAAAACAATATCTTCTGACGATGTTGTTTCTATTGTTGCTCATATAATAGAGCTTAATAATACTCTCCATGCAAAGGCTGACGATATAGATCACCTAGGTCAGCGTCGTGTGCGTTATGTTGGTGAAATGTTACAACAGAAATTCCGCATGGGTATGGCTCAGATAAAAAGAAATGTACAAGACCGCATGTCTACTATAGACGTAGGTACAACACTTCCAATCGCTATCATCAACCAGCGCCCACTTCAAGCTCGTATTAAAGAATTCTTTACTGCCAACCAACTTTCACAATTCATGAACCAAGAAAATGTCATGGCTGAAGTTGAGCACTTGCGTACACTATCTGCACTTGGTCCTGGAGGTCTAACACGTGAACGTGCAGGTCTTGAAGTTCGTGACGTACACACATCTCACTATGGTCGTGTCTGTCCGATCCACACCCCAGAAGGTCCGAACATTGGTTTGATATTGCACTTATCTACATACGCAAAGATTAATGAATTCGGTATAATTGAAACTCCATACATAAAAGTAAAGAACGGTAAGATAACTTCAGAAGTTGTCTACTTGAATGCACTTGAAGAAGAAAAGTACAACATTGCTCACGCTGGTATAGACTATGACGAGAAAGGAAATATTTTAGAAGATAGAGTTGAAGCTCGTCTATCTACAAAGCCAGGTATGATTTCAAAAACTGAAATCGATTATATCGACGTTGCTACAAACCAAGCCTTCTCTGTGGCCACTTCTATGATTCCATTCCTAGAACACGATGATGCTCACCGAACACTCATGGGAAGTAACATGCAGAAGCAAGCACTTCCTTGTATTATTCCAGAAGCACCGCTTGTTGCTACAGGCATGGAAGAATTGGCATCACGTGACTCAGGAAGACTTATAGTATCTGAAGTTTCAGGTACTGCTTCATATGTTGATGCGAAGAAAATAACTATCAAAGATGACAAAGGAAAAGATCATACATATCCACTTATATCTTTCTCTCGTACGAATAACTTCTCAGTATTCCACCAGCGTCCAAGTGTCTCACCTGGCGATCATGTTAAGAAAGGCCAAGTTATCGCTGATACAAGTACTACAGACCGTGGACAAATTGCTCTTGGTCAGAATGCCCTTGTAGCTTTCATGTCATGGGGTGGTGCAAACTACGAAGATGCGATCATTTTATCTGAGAAATTAGTAAAACAAAGTAAGTTCACAAGTATCTATGTAACAGAGTTTATCTGTAACGTTCGTGATACAAAGCTTGGACCTGAAATAACGACTCGTGATATTCCAAACGTTGGTGAAAATAAATTAAAAGACCTCGACGAAGACGGTATTGTTGTTATCGGTGCAGAAGTTCGTGAGAACGATATCCTTGTTGGAAAAATTACTCCAAAAGGGGAAACTGAACTTACTCCAGAAGAGCGTCTACTACGATCTATCTTTACTGAAAAAGCTCGTGACGTGAAAGATACATCACTCCGACTTGAACACGGCAAGCGTGGACGTGTTGTTGGTGTGAAAATTTTCTCACGTGATCAAGGTCACAACCTAGAGTCTGGAATCATAAAGAAGATTGTTGTTGAAATCGCTCAAATCCGAAACATCTCAGTTGGTGACAAGCTAGCTGGACGTCACGGTAACAAGGGTGTTATCTCAGTAATCCTTCCTGAAGAAGAAATGCCATTCATGGCCGACGGTACTGCAATAGACATAATTCTTACTCCACTCGGTGTGCCATCTCGTATGAACTTGGGTCAGATTCTTGAAATGCATTTGGGTTATGCTGCGAATACTCTAAATTACCAAGCAATCGTTCCTCCATTCTCATCAGCAAGTGTTCCAGAAATTAAAGCAGAACTTGTGAAGGCAGGCCTTCCTGAAAGTGGAAAAGTTACACTATATGATGGACGAACAGGAGATGCTTTCGATCAAGATATCGCTATAGGATACATGTACATGTTGAAACTTCACCACATGGTGGAAGACAAATTACACATGCGTTCAATCGGACCGTACTCACTTATCACACAGCAACCACTTGGCGGTAAGGCTCAAGGTGGAGGACAGAGATTCGGAGAAATGGAGGTCTGGGCACTTGAAGGTCATGGTGCCGCATACGCTCTTCGTGAAATGCTTACAATAAAGTCTGATGACATCATGGGTCGTTCACAGACATTCGACGCTATTATTAAAGGGCAACCTATTCCAGAGCCAAACGTTCCTGCATCATTCAATGTTCTTCTGAACTATCTACGCGGTCTTGCTCTTGATGTGGATCTTAAAAAGTCAAAATAATTATTAATCTAAATAAAAAATATATATGAAAATAATTGATACAACAGATTTTGACTCAATCACACTCAAGCTAGCATCGCCTGAGCGTATAAAAGAGTGGTCATATGGAGAAGTTACAAAACCAGAAACTATAAACTACCGTACTGGACGTTCAGAGCGTAGTGGTCTATTTGACGAAAGAATATTCGGACCAGAAAAAGATTACGAATGTTACTGTGGTAAATACCGACGCATCAGATATAAAGATATTATATGTGAGAAATGCGGAGTGGAAGTTACTCGATCTATCGTTCGACGTGACCGCATGGGTCACATTGAACTTGCAAGTCCTGTAGCCCACATTTGGTTCCTACGTGGAGTGCCATCTCGAATGTCTATACTTCTTAATATTCCAGTAAATGACCTTGAAAAGGTTATCTATTTCGCTGGTTATATTATTACAAATGTTCATGCTGAAGAAAAAGAAACAATAATCAAAAACCTTGAAAGTGAATTTAAGGCCAAAGTTAAGAGTGCAGCTAGTGAAGAAGAAAAAGAAAAACTAAAAGATCTTCTTTCAAATACAAAGAAAGAAATAAATGAAATCATTCCTGGTAAGGTCCTAAATGAAATAGCTTATCACCATTTTGGACTTAAATACGGATCTTGTTTTGAAGCAAGTATCGGTGCTGAAGCAATATTTACTCTTTTCAAAAATCTAAATCTTGAGAAATTAAAGGCTGAGACTTTGGCTATGATTCCAAAAGCAAGTTCTATCGACAAAGAAAAATTAGAAAAGAGAATGTCTTTGATTCGTTCTATGCTTCACTCTGGTATTCGCCCTGAATGGATGTTCCTAACAGTTATCCCAGTTATTCCACCAGCCCTTCGTCCGATGGTGGCTCTTGATGGTGGACGACATGCGACATCAGACCTTAATGATTTGTACCGACGTGTTATAAACAGAAACAATCGTCTTAAGAAATTGAAAGAAATCGGTGCTCCAGATGTTATTCTCCGAAACGAAAAACGTATCCTTCAAGAAGCATGTGATGCGTTGATTGATAACTCTATTGCTAAGCAAAATGATTCTCAAGCAATCTCAGCTTCCCAGAAGCGTGCGCTTAAATCTCTATCTGACAACTTAAAATCTAAACAAGGTTTGTTCCGTCAAAATTTGCTTGGTAAGCGTGTGGACTACTCAGGCCGTTCTGTTATTGTTGTTGGTCCTGATTTGAAACTCAATCAATGTGGTTTACCAAAACACATGGCTCTCGAACTATTCCGCCCATTCGTAATTTCTAAAATTTTAGAGACAGAACTAGCATTCAATATTCGTGGAGCAAATCGTCTTATTGAAGAAGGTATACCAGAAGTCTGGGCAATACTTGAAGAAGTAATTCGTGGTAAATACGTATTACTAAACCGTGCACCGACACTTCACCGTCTAGGTATTCAAGCTTTCAATCCTATCCTTATCGAAGGTAACGCTATTCAAGTGCACCCACTAGTATGTACAGGATTCAATGCCGACTTCGATGGAGACCAAATGGCTGTCTATGTACCACTTTCTGATATGGCTCAAAATGAAGCTCGAGACTACATGGCTTCAAACAAGAACCTTCTAAAACCTCAGGATGGTGCTCCTATTGTAATGCCAAAGATGGATATGATTCTCGGATGTTACTGGATGACAAAATCAATCGATGGCGAAAAAGGTGAGGGTATGTCTTTTGCAAATCCAAACCAAGCTATTACTGCTTTCGACCTAGGCGCCATTACTTTCCGAGCAAAAATTAAAGTTCTAGGTAGTGCGAAAGCTCGTTATAACCGTTTCGAAGGTAAACCATTTGAGACTACTGTTGGGAGACTATTCTTTAATAGTATTTTCCCAGATGATTTCCCATTCATGAATGAAGAAATTACTATTAAGCGCATGTCCCTACTTGTTGATGAACTTATCATGCATTACGGTATCGATGCGACACCATCTGTTCTTGATAAGATTAAAGGCTTCGGTTATCACTATGCGACTTACTCTGGAGTAACTTGGGGTATTGATAATGTCCGAGTGCCAGAAGGAAAGACAGCTATTGTTGCGAAAGGTAGAAAAGAAGAAGAACAAGTTCGTGATCAATTCTCCGATGGTCTTCTTTCTGAAGATGAACAATACCAAAAGGTTATCGAAATCTGGGAGCACGCTAAAAAAGAAATTGAGAAGATAATACCTGCAACTCTTGATGTTAAAGGCTCAACATATGACCTCATCACCTCAGGTGCTCGAGGAAACATGGGTTCACTTGTACAGATGTGTGGAATGAAAGGTTTGATCGTGAACACCTCAGGTGCGACATTGGACTTCCCGATTATTCCATCATATATAGAAGGTCTTTCTCCTCTTGAATACTTCATCACAACTCACGGTTCTCGTAAGGGTGCAGCCGACACGGCTCTTAACACAGCGAAAGCTGGTTACCTTACTCGTCGTCTGGTGGATGTTGCCCAGGACGTCGTTGTTACCGAAGAAGATTGTGGGACAAAAAATGGCAAGAAAATAGTTGCTGTTGATGGAAACTTTGTTAAATACATTCATGGACGCGTTCTACTTTCTGATATTAAAGATACAGATGGCAAGGTTCTGTTTAAGAAAGGTTCACTAATAAAGAAAGAAGATGCCCGTTTCCTTGAAAGCAAGGGTATTACTGAAGCCTATGCCCGTACCCCGCTTTCTTGTGAGACAACTCACGGAATATGTCGTACTTGTTATGGTCTTGATCTAGGACGTAACTGTATGATCGAACTTGGTCAGGCTGTCGGTATTATTGCAGCCCAAGCTATCGGTGAGCCTGGTACTCAGCTTACACTTCGTACATTCCACGCTGGAGGTGTGGCTACTGTGGATATCACAACAGGCCTTCCTCGTGTCGAAGAAATCTTCGAACGTCGCATACCAAAGAATCCAGCAATCATATCAATGACTTCTGGTGAAGTGATTGATATCCATGACAATGGAAAGGAAAAGGTTATTAAAGTTCTCTCTGATATATCAGTAGACAATAAACTTCCTGGAAAAGCAGAAAGTAAAACTAATGAAATAGAATACACTGTTGCATTCCGACGTCAGCCACTTGTGAAAGTTGGATCTAAGGTAAAGAAAGGTGACTTACTTACTGATGGTTCTGCTGATATAAATGAAATCGTAAAATACGGTGGAAAAGAAATTGCCGAAGAATACATCGTTGATGAAATAAACAAAGTCTATGACTTGCAGAGTGCCTCTATTTCTCGAAAGCATATTGAAATAATTATTCGTCAGATGTTCTCACGTAAGAAGATTAAAGACGCAGGAGATACTACATTCTCACCAGGAGAAATCGTTGAAGCGATAGAACTTATCGAAGAAAATGATCGAGTAAAATCTGAAGGTGAAGGCAAATTAGCAGAAGCATCCACTATAGTTCTCGGTATTACTGAAGTATCTCTTACAACAAAGAGTTGGCTATCAGCTGCTTCTTTCCAGAACACTAACCGTGTCCTTATCAACAATGCTATTCGCGGTGGAATTGATAATCTTAGAGGATTAAAGGAAAATGTCATAATAGGTAACCTTATTCCAGCTGGTACTGGGTTTGGGTTAGAAAAAGTAAGCAAGATAAAAGCAGCTCCATTAGGTCAGGATTCGGAGTCATTATAAAATAAGAGCAGGGGATCACCATGAACTCAACTGCCCAAAAAATAAAAGAAAGACTTTCTATTGTTGATGTTATTTCCTCATACCTACAAGTAGTACAATCTGGAAATAATTACAAAGCAAGATGTCCGTTCCACAATGAAAAAACTCCTTCGTTTTTTATTTCTCCAGACCGAGGTACTTACTACTGCTTCGGTTGTGGAGCAAAGGGCGACATCTTTTCATTTGTAGAACATTTTGAAGGAACTGACTTCCTTGGATCATTAAAAATTCTAGCTGAGCGAGCTGGAATAGTTATTGAGAAAAGAGGCTCAAATGAAAATAAAGACAACAAGGAGCGCTACTATGAAATAATGGAAGAAGCAACAAGCTTTTTTGAAACCCAGTTTGAAAAAGAACCTGAAGCTAGGAGTTATTTACGTAATCGTGGGCTTTCCGATGCGACAATAAAATCTTTTCGCATTGGATATGCACCAGCGGCTTGGCGATCAGTTTCCGAGCATCTAATAAACAAAGGTTTTAAAAAAGAAGACTTAGAAATTATCGGACTAATTAAGCAAAATGAGAAGGGTTTCTATGATCGTTTTCGAGGAAGGATTATGTTTCCCATTAATGATTCAAGTGGTCGGGTTATAGCTTTCTCTGGTAGGTCTTTTGCTTTATCTAGTAATATTTCACAAAGTGAAACGGCTATAGAAGAAGCCAAGTACCTTAATAGCCCAGACACACCGTTGTTTAATAAATCTAATGTATTATTTGGTATAGATAAAGCAAAAAGCGCTATCAGATCTCGCGGGTATAGTATTGTAGTAGAAGGCCAGATGGATTTAATATTGTCCCATCAAGCAACATTTACAAATACTGTAGCAGTTTCTGGTACAGCACTAGCCGACACTGTAAGTGATCATGAGTCAAAGGTGAATAATCTTGGTCTCATTCGTAGACTTTCGGAGAATGTTATTTTTGCTTACGACGGTGATGAAGCTGGGATTCGTGCTGCAAGTAGGTCAGCTACTATAGCACTGTCTTTGGATATGCAGGTTAAAATTGCTGTTTTACCTGAAGGTCAAGATCCAGCCGATATAATATTGGCGAGTCAAGATTCATGGAAAGAGATTATAAAAAATTCAGTGAATATTGTATCTTTTCATATTGATCGCATTTGTAAGAGCTCGAACGACGCAAGAATAAGAGGTAAAAAAATTCGTGAAATAGTATTTCCATTTCTTTCTATGGTCAAAAGTTCAATTGAAAGATCTGCTTATATAACAGAGATTCATAACAAGACTGGTTTACCAGATAAAGCTATTATTGAAGATTTTGAAATATACGAGAGAACCCAAATGCTAAGTACAAGTGAATCTAAGGAAGAAAATAAAATAGAATCAAAAAAACAATCTCGCAGAGATAGTCTTGAAAAAAGACTTTTTGGCATAATTTTTTGGGACAACAAAAAAGAAGGAGAATCAGAGATAAAAAAATTATCTGAAAGTTTCCGGCAGAATATAGGTGTAGATGCATTTGATGAAATGATTAAAATACATGAACCTTTCTCGGACACTCTGGCATTTGAAGCCGAAATGTGGTATGGTGGCAAGATTGATGAGCTAAATCGAGATATAAAAGAAGTAATGTTGAACCTCGAAGAAGAAATTCTTAATGAAAAGAAGTTATTGCTCGGGCAACTTGATACTAAAGAAAAACTTACCCAATTTAATAATATATTACAACGCATAGAAGAAATTAAAAAAAGTCGCTCATTATAATAAATTAAAATCTATGGCAAAAAAAACAAAAGTGAAAAAAAATATAAAAAAGAAGGTAGTAAAGAAATCTGTAAAGAAAGTTACCAAGAAACAAGCACCGAAAAAGAAAGCTGTTAAAAAATCTACCAAGAAACAAGCACCGAAAAAGAAAGCTAAATTATCTGTAAAATCAAAGAAATCACCAAAAGCAAAAAAAGAAAGTAAATCAACAAAGAGTTTAAAGCTTACAGCTCTTGATCGTAAGGCTCTCGACCTTGAACAAAAGTCACAGCTTGTTATAGAGAAGGGAAAGAAAAGAGGATTTGTTACTTATGATGAGATTATTAAAGTTTTCCCGGATATCGAGAATAATATCCTTTTCCTCGATGAGCTATATGAAAAGCTTTCAGTTGCCGGTATTGATGTACTTGAGGGTGGAAACTTGCTTGATATGGACGGGGACACTGAAAAGCAAGCACTCAAATACAGTAAAGATGCTCAAGCATATGACTCTATACAAATCTATCTAAAGGAAATAGGCCAGTATCCACTTATTACTGCGTATGATGAAAAAGATTTAGCTCGTCGTATTGAAAAAGGTGATATGGAAGCTAAGAATTTGCTTGCTCGTGCAAACCTTCGACTTGTGGTGTCTATTGCTAAGAAATATGTTGGACGAAGTTCTGATCTGACACTTCTCGACCTTATTCAAGAAGGGAACCTAGGTCTTTTTAAAGCGGTTGAAAAATTCGATTGGACTAAAGGCTACAAATTCTCAACCTATGCGACATGGTGGATTCGACAGTCCATTACTCGTGCCCTGGCTGACCAGTCACGTACTATTCGTATCCCGGTGCATATGGTTGAAACTATTTCAAAATACAAACAAGTTGTCCGCAGACTTTCTCAAGACCTTGGTCGTGAGCCATTAGTAGAAGAGATTGCTACAGAAATGAACTTAGAAGTTGAAAAGATTCACATAATAGAGCAGATTAACCAAGAGACAGTTTCTCTAGAACAGCCAATAGGTGATGATGATGAGAAATCTACTCGCGGTGAGTTCATTGCTGATGATAAAATACTCCGACCTGACCAAGATGCCTCACGCCGAATACTATCTGATCAGATAAAAGAGGTACTGGATACTCTTACTCCAAAAGAGCGTAAGATTCTAGAGCTTCGTTATGGGCTAAACGATGGTATACAGCATACATTAGAAGAAGTTGGCGCTGAGTTTAATGTCACCCGTGAACGTATTCGTCAGATTGAAGCTAAGGTTCATGAAAAGCTACGTAACAATGAAAAAATAGCTCGACTTAAGAATTATTTTGACTAAATAAAAAACTCCGATTTAATCGGAGTTTTTTATTTATTATTTTTATAGTTGTTCAGAAACTGAATCGTCAGCAGTTTTGAGGAGACTAAAAAGAAGGTCCCCATACTTCCAGTATGCATCATTACCTTTGAGTTTTGCGATACATTCTGCAGCTACGAGTTTTTCAAATGAATGCTGGTGAAGAGGGTAGTCACGATAAACCCATCTTACATTACCGCCTGATTCTTGAACTATCTGTTTCAATACCGGTTGGAATTGTTTACAGTAAGGGCACTCAAAATCCGAATACTCAACAATAGTTACGATAGCGTCTGGGTTACCAAATATATGCTCGTCTGATGTCACTGGAGGAATATTTCCTGTATATACTGTGGCAACTTTACCTATCAAGGCATCATTTACCATTTGCTTTACGTTTGCATATGAATCAGCTCCTTTGATTTCTGTTTTGACGCCATCTTTACCAATAACTACACTATATGGAGTACCACGCTGGGATACATTAACCATAGCTTTATCTACACTATCATTAATGCTTTTGTTTAGTGCATCTAAATCTGTGCCTTTAATACAAGCAAGCAAGTTTTCCTTAGATACACCAACTTGCTCAGAGAGTGTTTTTGGTGCTGGTGTAGTTGAACCTCCTTTACTAGCAATAATACCTACCATAATAAGTACGCCTGCTAATACTATAGCCATTGGGGTTGAAATTTTTGACTGCTGTTCTACTGGTTTTATGTTTGTATTTTCGTTTTCCATGGGATTATTATAGCATGCCACTTTGCTTGTGCGCCATAGTTATAAATATGTTATAATGTAGGCGTTAAAAAGGTCCATTATTAATAAATCTTCAACCGTGAGGTTGAAAAATACAAATTATGATGACATGCAATGGCGATTGTAAAGGTAAGTGTGGTGTTTCAAAGTTTGCTTGGGTTCTCGTTATAATCGGTGGTCTTAACTGGGGTCTTGTAGGTCTTGGTATGCTTATGGGTTCAGATTTGAACCTTGTGAGTATGCTTCTTGGTTCATGGCCTATGGTGGTTGCTATTGTCTACCTATTGGTAGGTATTGCAACATTGGTTAAGATTTTTGGTTGCCCATGCAAAAAGTGCAAAGGCATGACAGGTTCTGCTCCTATGGGAGGAAGCCCTTCAAGTTCACCTATGTAATTACGAGTTTTAGATAAAATACCCGAGACTAAGTCTTGGGTATTTTACGTTGATATATATGAGTAATTGTGGTATAGTGTACGAACCCCATGTCAATTCTACTGATATCATTTTACTGTATTTCATTCCTGGCAGTCTATGTCCAGGTTTTTCTTCTTGTAACCTTTTTTGAAAACAGGAAGAAAATCTTTATAAGAAGTGGTCCGATAACTTTATCTAACTATCCTACTGTTACGATAGTGGTCCCTTGTTACAATGAAGAAAAGACAGTATCTCTAACTCTCGATTCGCTGCTTTCTTTAGATTATCCAAAAGACAAACTGCGTATAATAGTCGTTGATGATGGTTCTCGTGATAAGACTTGGAGTATTTTACAAGATAATTATAATTCACACCCACAGATATCTTTATTTAAAAAAGAAAATGGTGGTAAACATACAGCTCTAAATCTCGGAATAGAGAACACAACTAGCGAATTTATAGGTTGCCTAGACGCAGATTCATCTGTGCATCCTGAGGCCTTAAAACGCATAATTACATTTTTTGATAACCCTGAAACTATGGCCGTTGCGCCTTCTATCGTTGTCCGTGACCCCAAAAGTATACTTCAGTATGCGCAACGTGCAGAGTATGACATGGCTCATTACACTAAAAAGATGCTAGCTTTTATGCAAGGTATACATGTAACCCCTGGACCCTTTTCTATATTTCGTAAGAAAGTTTTCGATGACCTAGGTTATTATCGCAAGGCTCACCATACAGAAGATCAAGAGATAGCTCTTCGCATGCATAGACATGGTTATAGGATAGATCATTGCCCAGATGCATATGTATACACAAATAGCCCCAATACTATCCCTAAGCTCTATAAACAAAGAGTTAGGTGGATATATGGCTTTTTGAAAAACGCATCTGATTATAGAGATCTATTTTTTAAGCCATCATATGGATCTATTGGTATGTTTACTCTACCATCAGGATTTATTTCTATTTCTGGTACCATTTTCCTTATGATATTTACGGTGTCTCGTATCTATAATTACATTGCTCATAAAGTCGTCCAAGCTCAAGCGTTAGGGTTTTCGTCTATTTTTGGAGGAAGTAATTTCTCTTTTGATCCGTTTTATATAAATACAAAAGCATTCTTGTTGATTTCAGTTTTGTTGTACATACTTGTAATCGCTGCTCTTTTAAATGGACGACGAATGATACATGGCAGGAAAATGTTGTCACTAGACATAATACTCTTTATTGTGATATATACCTTTATAGCGCCATTTTGGCTTATTAAAGCGTGTTGGAATGCAGTATTCTCCCGTGAGGTGAGTTGGACAGCAGAGCGAGATTATCCACTTAAAAAAGTAACTTCATAAATATGAAAAATGATTGGAAAAAATATATTATAGTATTCTTTATAACAACAGCACTTTTTGCTATAGCTGGAGGACTTTCTAATTTCTTTGCAGATAAAAAGGTAGAGAGTATGCGCGCTATTCAAAATAAACTAGCTACTGATATCCTGTCTTCTGAGACCCAGTTCTCTTTATTGTCTGATTTATCTTGTGAGCAAGATGATGGTCAGGAAAATTTATCATCTGAGCTAAATGATTTAGCAGAAAAGATAAACTACAGTGAGACAAATTTAAAAGGGAACTCAGATGTAATCGAACTTAAAAGATATTACTCTATACTTGAGATTAAAGACTATCTCCTAACTAAAAAGATAAATCAGAAATGCGGAGGTAAGCTTACTCCAATACTATATTTCTACACAACAGCAAACAATTGCGCAGAGTGTATAAAACAGGGTTATGTACTTACTGAACTACGTTCTAAATATCCAAGCCTGAGAGTATACTCATTTGATTACAATCTAGACTTGTCTGCTCTCAAAGCTCTTATAAGAGTTTATAAGATTGATGACACAAAGCTGCCTGCGCTTGTCATAAATGATCATAAGGTCACAGGTTTTAAGACTATAGAAGATATAGAAAAGATAGAGCCAGCTATAGCCAAATCACTCATAAAGCCTACTGTTGTACCTATAAAGAAGAAGACGACGACACCGCCCCCAGTAATTGTTCCTACTACTGAAACATCAATACAACAAACAGTTCCTACTACTCAATAAAAAGAAACCCCCCACTAGGGGGCTTCTTTTTAACTTAATTATTGGAGCCGCTTCTCAGACTCGAACTGAGGACCTTCGCTTTACAAAAGCGTTGCTCTACCAACTGAGCTAAAGCGGCATGTGTCTATTTCTCATTAAACTTATTTGTTTATCATTAATGCTTCTTGCCACAAAACAACTAAAGCGGCATATTCCTATATTTTATCTTCGTCTTCCCCATGCTCTTTTTTTACCTTTTCCTTTATCCGTTTTATCTTAGCTTCTGATTCTAGTATAGCCTTACGGAAAAATGAAGGCTTCTTATTTACTACATCAGGGGATTCAGGTTTCTTTTGTATTAGTGCATGTATCTTTGGCCAACTATCCGAAATCTTCTTCTTTGTCTTAGTTGTTAAGATAAACCAATATTTGACCACCACAAGTACAATACTCTGTACTATATGCTTGGTCAAATATAGCATACTTTTTTCCAACTGTCTAAATGTTAAATCTGGGATTTTGTTGTCATGATTTTCTGATATATTTGCACGCATAGTTCGTATTTCCCATGCACGAAATATAAGCATTCCAAAAGCTGTAAAAATAGCTATAAAAAATATGACAATAGTTAATAACATAATTATCCGATAGACTCCCGGATAAATCGTACCAGAGTTGCACCTCTTTCTGCAAGCAAATTACCAACAGTTAGATCAGGATTTTTTATAAATGGTTGATCTACAAGGGTCTGCTCTTTAAAGTATGTAGCAATTTTCCCTTCGAGCATCTTCTTCTTTATATCTTCAGGCTTGTCTGATTCAGCAACTTCTTTTTCAAATACTTCAATAACTTTCTTTTTATCTTCCTCGGTTATTTCGTCACTTGTTGTAAAAGCAGGTTTCATAGCAGCAATATGCATAGCAATATCTTTCGCAAGTTCTGGTGTTCCTTTATTTAGGGAAACGATTACTGCACTCTTGCCACTGTGTACATAGCTTCCTATTGTCTCACCAGTAACTTCTTCGACATGACCAAGTTCTATCTTCTCTCCAACTTTCTGTATAACAGGATTAATCATATCTGGAGCTTTTTCTTGCATAGTTGGTACTCCCTCATTCAATGCTATTTTAGCAAGGCTTTGTGCTAATTCAGTGAAATCACTATTTTTTGCAACGAAATCAGTTTCAGAATTAAGAGTAAGTAGAAGAGCTTTTCCTGGAGCTTCCATTACAACCACAGTACCATCGTGAGCTTCACGGTCAGCTTTTTTCATAGCAATAGAGCTTGATTTCTTTTTAAGGATGATCAGGGCTTTCTCCATGTCGCCCTCGGCTTCCTCAAGAGCACCTCGGCACTGCATGACAGATACACCAGTGGCATCTCTTAATTCTTTTACTTGTTCTGTTGTTATTTTTATTGGCATAATTTTATTTAATAGTTTTTATTTTTTATCTCCAAGAGATCCTTTAGAGTAGGCATCCTTAATAGCTTGTAAAAAGAAGCTAATACTCATAACTGACGCATCGTTGGCTATGATAGGATGTTCAACTTGTTTGAGATTACAGTCAGTATTTAGAACCGCAATAACTGGAATATTCATCTTATGTGCTTCTGTAACTGCTATATGTTCTTTTTTAGGATCTATAACAAATAGGGCATCTGGAGTTTTTGTAATACCAGTTAATCCTTGGAAGTTCTTAGTCATATCCTCCATTTCTCGGTCTATAAGTAGGCGTTCTTTCTTTGTATATTTATCAAGTCCACCTTTTTCTTTCTGTTCTCGGAATTCTAGTAGTTTTGTAATCCTTTTCTTTATTTCAGGGAAATTTGTCAAACTTCCACCCACCCAGCGCTCCCCAACATAAGGCATATTCAAAGATAAAGCTGTTTCTATGATTTGCTGCCTCGCTTCTGCTTTTGTACCTACGAAAAGAATAGTTTTACCAGATGCTGCAAATTTACTTACAGTATCTAGGGCTTTTTCTAGAAGCTCGTGTCCCTTTTCAATATTTATAATATCAACACCATTTTTTGTTGCAAAAATGTATGGTGTTATTGATGGGTGACGACGACTCTTCGAGTAGCCGTAATGTGCACCTGCTTCAAACATCTTCTCTACGGTTGTGTTTTGTGTACTCATATTTGTATCCCTAATTAAAGGGTTAATTAATTATAATAGCTCCGTTTTTAAGCATTTCAGCTTGTTTACAAGGTCAAATTTTAATATAGATAAATTAAAAAATCCCTCACGGAACCTAGGGTCATAGTACCAGAAAAACCATTATTCTGCAAGTCATCTTTTTTGACCAAGAGGGTTTTTTAGGGTAGTATGTGTCATATGAAGCAATCACAACTATTCACTAAAACAAAGAAGGAAAATCCTTCAGATGAGGTTTCTCTAAATGCTGAACTTTTAATAAAAGCGGGCTTTGTAAACAAAGAAATGGCGGGGGTGTATTCGTATTTACCGCTTGGTTTACGTGTTTTAAATAAGATTATAAATATCATTCGCGAGGAGATGAACGCAATAGGTGGCCAAGAAGTCACACTAACTGCACTCCAAGAGCGTGCTACGTGGGAACCGACCAATCAGTGGAGTGATGATCAAGTTGATGTTTGGTTTAAAACTAAATTGAAAAATGACACTGAGCTTGGCCTTGCAGTAACCCACGAAGCAGCGATGACAAAAATGCTTAAAGATTTTGTGCAGTCATACAGAGACCTTCCTTTTTATGTTTATCAATTTCAAACAAAGTTTCGCAACGAGACTCGTGCGAAAAGCGGTATCATGCGTACCCGAGAGTTTATAATGAAGGATCTCTACTCATTCTCAAAAGATGAGACTGAGCATAATGAATTCTATGAAAAATCTAAAGAGGCATATAAAAATGTCTTTAAACGTGTAGGTATTGGGCATCTTACATATCTGACCTTTGCTTCAGGTGGTATGTTCTCAAAATTCTCTCACGAATTCCAAACTATTAGTGGGGCCGGTGAAGATACTATATATGTAGACGAGAACAAAGGTATTGCGATAAACAAAGAAGTTTATACTGACGAAGTTATAGAAAGCCTCGGACTATCAAAGGAAACTCTTGTAGAAAATCGTGCTGTTGAAGTCGGTAACATTTTTACCCTCGGTACTCGTTTTTCTGATGCTCTGAATTTAAAATATCAGACAGATGGAGGTGAGAATAAATCTGTATTTATGGGAAGCTATGGCATTGGTCCAGGTAGATTAATGGGTACGGTTGTCGAAGTTCTATCTGATAGTAAAGGTATTATATGGCCTGAATCAATCGCACCATTCAAAGTTCATCTTCTTGTTCTTGGTGAAGATGATAATGTGATCAAAGAGGCAAATTCTGTTTATGAAAATCTAACCCAGAATGGAATAGAAGTATTGTTTGATGACCGTCATGAAATAAATGCTGGAGAGAAATTTGCTGATGCGGATCTTATAGGTATACCTTATCGTGTTGTGGTATCAAAGAGAAGTCTTGCTGATGGGGGATATGAAATAAAAAGACGAACTGAAGAAGGAGGAAAAATTGTGACTAAAGAGCAACTGCTCGGTGAATTAAAAAATGTTTAAAAAATTTTACAAAATGTTTTCGAACGATATCGGTATAGACCTTGGCACTGCTAATACGCTCGTGTATTTAAAAGGGCACGGTATTGTTATAAATGAACCATCTGTTGTTGTTGTAAATCAAAAGACTGGACAGATAGTAGCTGTTGGTGCTGAGGCCAAAGCAATGCTTGGCCGTACTCCAGGTCACGTCCGTGCCGTTCGGCCTATAGTAGATGGAGTAATTTCTGATTTCGAAGTCACAGAAGAGATGCTCTCATACTTAATTGGTAAAGCAGAAAAAATGTCAAAGAAATTTATTCGTCCTCGTGTTCTTGTGGGAGTGCCTACTGGTATTACGAACGTAGAAATTCGTGCTGTTGAAGACGCGGCACGTTCGGCCGGTGCTCGGGAAGTCCATATTATCGAAGAGCCTATGAGTGCTGCTGTGGGTATTCGTCTACCAGTAAAAGAAGCCATGGGTTCTGTAATTGTTGATATTGGTGGAGGCACGACCGATGTTGCTGTAATATCACTCTCTGGTGTTGTCAGATCAAAAAATTTAAAAATCGCTGGAGATTTACTCAACACAAATATTGTAAACTACATGAAGGATGAATTTAAACTTTTGATAGGCGAGAGAACAGCTGAAAATGTAAAAATTGCTATTGGTTCAGTCATAGAAGGTGAGTCAATGGAAGCTGAAGTCCGTGGCCGTGATCTTGTTACAGGATTGCCTCGCCAAGTTATTGTAACTGATTCAGATATTCGTGAAGCTATTATGCCATCAGTCCTTTCTCTAGTAGATGGTATAAAAGAAGTCTTAGAAACTACTCCGCCAGAACTTCTCTCTGATATTATGCATAGAGGTCTCGTTCTTTCAGGTGGTGGGGCATTATTGCGTGGTTTTGACGTCTTGATCGGTAATAGTTTAAAAATACCAATATATGTAGCCGAGGATCCTTTGACTGCTGTGGCAAGAGGTACAGGAGTTATACTTGATGATTTTGAATCTTTTAGAGAAGTTTTAGTAAACACAGATGATACATCAGCTCCGCGATAAAAAAAGAATATCAAAGAGGAAAAATATTATCCGTAATCTACTAATTATCGGTACTCTTTTAGTATTAGCTATTCTGGGATTTTTTTCTTGGTCTGGTAAATTATTTAATTTAGTCGGTAGGCCTATTTGGAAAGCAGAGAATGCTATTACTTATACTGCAGAGAATTCAAAATATATAATTAGAACAAAGGCGTCAGTTTTTGCCGAAAATGAAAAATTAAAACAAGAGAATACTGATCTCAAAAATAGTATGATTGACTATCAAATATTGAAATCAGAAAATGAACAGATAAAAGAATTATTGGGTAGAGCGCCACAGAAATATAATTTTACTTTAGCTACTATTCTAACTAAGCCAAATCGTTCACCGTACGATACTATTATTATCGATATCGGTAGTAACGGTGGCATAACAGAAGGTATGCAAGTATTTGCAAATGGAAATATGCCTATTGGTGAGATTAGTAAAGTCTATGACAAAGCTTCTTTAGTAATGCTCTATTCAAACCCAGGTCAAATTACAGAAGCTGTTATGGACGGATCAAATACAAGCGTTGAACTTACAGGACGCGGCGGCGGAAATTTTGAAATGACTATACCTATTGACCTTCCAGCAGAAAATGGAAAGCTTATTGTATTACCAAATGCTATATCTGAAGTTCTTGCTGTTGTAGACTCTCTAATCTCAAGCCCTACGGATCCAGTAAAAAAGGTTCTTCTTCGTTCACCGATTAATATCCAAAGTCTAAAATGGGTACAAGTAAAAACTAATTAAAATATATTAATGAAAGCTTTAGAATTTAAAATAGAAAAGAGGCTTGAAGGCTCTCTTGGAAGAGCTGGTGCCATTACCACACCCCACGGAGTAATACAGACACCATCTTTTGTTGTTGTTGGTACTAAGGCAAGCGTCAAAGCTCTAACTCCAGAGCACTTGAAAGATATTGGTTCGCAAGTAGTCCTTGCTAATACGTATCACTTATATCTACAGCCCGGCGATGAATTAGTGCGTGATGCAGGAGGGCTCCATAAATTTATGAATTGGCATGGGCCGGCAATGACAGACTCTGGAGGTTTCCAAGTTTTTTCTCTAGGAGCTGCCTATGGCAAAGAAATTTCAAAAGTCACAACAGTAACAGATCCAAATTTTCTGATTCCTGAACGTTCTATTGATAGTGTGATTCCACTCGCGAAAGTTAGTAATGATGGTGTCTCTTTCAAATCACACTTAGATGGATCGATGCATTATATTACTCCTGAGAGATCCATAGAGATTCAGCATAATCTTGGTGCTGATATTATATTTGCTTTTGATGAATGCACTTCGCCAACTGAAACCGATCTATATCAAGACGAAGCGCTTTCTCGTACCCATGCTTGGGCTAAACGTTCACTCGAGTATCATAAGTCAAAAGATAATTCAGAAAGACAGGCACTATTTGGTATTGTCCAAGGAGGACGTTCAGAAACACTAAGAAAAAAATCTGCACAAATTATCGGTGAAATGGATTTCGATGGATTTGGCATAGGGGGCTCATTTGCTAAAGAAGACATGAGTACTGCGGTGAAATGGGTAAATGAAATTCTTCCTGAAGATAAACCACGGCATTTACTTGGAATAGGAGAGCCAGAAGATTTATTTATGGGAGTAGAAAATGGAGTAGATCTCTTTGATTGCGTCGGTCCTACTCGTATTGCTCGCAACGGCACACTCTTCACAAAGAATGGAAAAATAAATCTTTTCAATTCACAATTTATAAAAGATTTTACCCCCGTGGACGAAGGGTGTAAATGTTATACCTGTACAAACTATACTCGTGCGTATCTCTCTCATCTTTTTAGAGCAAAGGAAATGGAAGCTGCTACACTTTCTTCAATACACAATGTATACTTTATTACTGACCTCGTTGATTGTATGAGGAAAGCAATCTTGGAGGGTAAGTTTTTTGAATTTAAGAAAGAATTTTTAAATACATATGGCAAATAAAGTTTTCAAACTCAAAAGTGAATATAAGCCTGATGGTGACCAACCAAAGGCTATTTCAGAGTTGCTCAAGGGTCTTGATAAAGGTATGCAAAAACAAACGCTTCTAGGGGCTACGGGTACAGGTAAGACTTTTACTATGGCCAATGTCATAGAAGAATGGAACAAGCCGACATTAGTGATAGCTCACAATAAAACACTTGCTGCTCAGCTCGCTCAAGAGTTCCGCGAATTTTTTCCAGATGCAGCAGTGCACTACTTCGTATCATATTATGACTACTATCAGCCGGAAGCCTATATGCCTGTGACGGATACGTATATAGAAAAAGACGCGCAGATTAATAAAGAAATTGACAGATTACGTCATGCCACTACACAAGCCCTTCTAACCCGTAGAGATGTGATCATAGTTGCATCAGTATCTTGTATTTACGGTTTGGGTTCGCCTGAAGAATATGAAAAGGTAAATCTAAAACTTGCAAAGGGTATGAAAATTGACAGAACGACACTCATGAAGAAGCTTATCGAAGTTCACTTTGAGCGTACCAATGCAGATATTAATTCTGGACAATTTCGGTCCATTGGTGCGAAAGTAGAAGTCATGCCTGTGTCTGAGACGTTTGTGTATCAAATAGAATTTGCTGGTGGAGTTATTTCGCGTATTGCAAAAGTTGATCCAGTATCTTCGCATATCATAAAAGAAGAAGAGAATGTTTTCTTATTCCCAACCAAGCACTTTATTACTGAAAAAGGCCAAGTTGAAAAAGCAGTAAAAAATATAAAGGCTGAACTTGCATTACAGCTCAAACATTTTGAAAAAGAAGGCAAACTCTTAGAAGCAGAGCGTATCAAACGCCGAACAACTTATGATTTAGCGATGATTAAAGAGATTGGATATTGTAATGGTATTGAGAATTACTCTCGCCACCTATCTGGCAAAAAGGAAGGTGAAGCACCAGAGACCTTGCTTTCATATTTCCCAAAGACAAAAGATGGAGAACTTGATTTTTTAACTATTATCGATGAATCACATGTAACTCTTCCGCAACTAAATGGAATGTATGCCGGCGATGCGTCAAGAAAGAATACTCTTGTAGAATTCGGATTTCGCCTTCCAAGTGCAAAAGATAACCGACCGCTTAAATATCCAGAGTTTGAAGAAAGAATTGGACAAGTAGTTTACGTGTCTGCGACACCATCAAAGCTTGAACGCGAAGTGAGCGAGCAGATAGTTGAGCAAATTATTCGGCCGACTGGTCTTATAGATCCCGAAGTAATAGTTAGGCCAGTTAGTGCTGACCCTTCGAACTATCCAGGCCAGATACAGGATTTCATTGCCGAAGCTGAAAAAACTATTAAGAGTGGTTTTAGGGTTTTAGCTACTACTCTAACAAAACGCATGGCTGAAGACTTATCAATATACCTAAAAGAGAAAGGTATCAAAGCAGAATATTTACATAGTGAGATAAAAACGATTGAGCGTATCCAAATATTAACTGCATTCCGAAAAGGGGAGATGGATATATTGGTTGGAGTAAACTTGCTCCGTGAAGGATTGGACCTACCTGAAGTTGCACTCATTGGAATACTAGATGCAGACAAGGAAGGATTCCTTCGCTCGGAGACTTCACTCATTCAGACTATAGGTCGTGCTGCGAGAAACGTAGAAGGGAAAGTGATTCTGTACGCTGATGTTATGACAGGCTCACTTGAGCGTGCGATAGGTGAGACGAACCGGCGCCGAGCAATACAGGTGGCTTACAATAAGAAGCACGGTATTACTCCAAAAACTATTATAAAAAGAATTAAAGATATTACTGAAGAGCTTGAGAATAAACATGAGAAAGCTGTGAATGCGGAGCTTGATCTAGATGTAGAGCTATTTAAGAAAGCGTTTATTAAAGATAAAAGTAATAAAGGTAAAACAGAATCAAAAGCTATTAAAAATACACTTCTATCTGACGAAGATCGCAATAAATCAGTCTACGAAAAAATAATTAAAATAAAAGAGAAAGAGATGAATAGCGCCGTCAAAACTCTCGACTTCGAAACTGCCGCAATTCTCCGTGATGAAATAATGGTATTAAAAAGGAGAATGGAAAAATAGTTAAAAAAGTGTTATACTGAATGACTTTTATGAAGAAAGACATAAGCAATTCAATTATAGTTAAGGGTGCACGGACGCATAACCTTAAAAATATAAACGTAGAAATGCCACGCAATAAAATGGTGGTTATTACTGGTATGTCTGGCTCTGGTAAATCTTCTCTTGCTTTCGATACTATTTTTGCTGAAGGTCAGCGTCGTTATGTTGAATCTCTTTCTGCTTATGCTCGCCAATTTCTAAATCAAATGCCAAAGCCCGACGTTGATGAGATTACTGGTCTTTCCCCGGCTATTTCTATCGATCAGAAATCTCGCTCAAATAATCCTCGTTCAACAGTAGCGACCATTACTGAGATATACGACTATCTTCGTGTTCTTTATGCGCGCATTGGCCGACCACACTGCCCAGAATGTGGAGATGAGATCAAGAAACTTTCTAATGAAGAAATAATGAATTTCGTTTTGAAAAAGATCAAAGGTCATCAAAAACCAGCAGGTAAAAAGAGGGTCATGGGTGTTGAATGGGACGAGACGCCAATTGCAATTTATTCTCCTATTATTCGCGGTAGAAAGGGTGAGTACTATCAGCTCCTTTACGATTTACTCAATAAAGGTTTTACAAAAGTTCGTATGGACGGAGAAATGCGTAACCTTCGTGAGCGTATAGATATATCAAAGACCAAGAAGCATGACATTGATGTATTAGTAGACTCTTTCCAGATTCACGAATTTCGTGATACTCCAGAAGATGCCCGCATGAGACTTGCTGAAGCTATTGAGCGCGCTCTTGTAGAATCTGAAGGGCTTGTGACTATTTCTATTGCTGATGAAGAATTTTTGATGTCTTCAAAATTTGCTTGCCCTCGTGATGGATTTTCATTTCCTGAAGTAGAGCCAAGATTATTTTCTTTCAACTCACCATATGGTGCATGTCCTACATGTAATGGCCTCGGTACGAAATATTTCGGTGGTACGGAAGCCTGTGATGATTGCGGAGGGGCAAGACTTCGTACTGAAGCACTACATGTATTCTTAGGTAAAACAAAAGGTATAAATATAGTAAAGCTTACGCATTTATCTATACAGCAAGTTGCGGACTATTTTATTGAATTAGAATTAAACGAACAAGAAAAAGAAATTTCTAAAGTTGTAATCAAAGAGATTGAAGCTAGGCTTCAATTCCTTTTGAATGTGGGGCTTGAATATCTATCGCTTGATCGTAAAGCTAATACTCTCTCTGGTGGGGAAGCTCAACGTATCCGACTTGCTTCTCAGCTAGGCTCACGCCTTGTCGGTGCTTTGTATGTACTTGATGAACCAACAATTGGTTTACATCAGCGTGATAATGAGCGATTGATTAAGACACTCCTTGATCTTCGTGATCTAGGCAATACGATTATTGTTGTTGAACATGATGAAGATACTATTTATGCATCTGACTATATCGTAGATATTGGTCCGAAAGCGGGAGTACATGGTGGACAAGTAATTGTGTCAGATTATTTGGAGCCTCTGCTTACAGCGAAGACAAATCCTTCCAAGTCCCGTACTCTTTCTTATCTTCGCAATGAGGTACGAATCGAAATACCAGATAAGCGTCGGACAAATGATAAAGGTTCTCTTAAAATTGTCGGTGGAAAAGTTTTCAATATAGATAATTTAAACGCAGAAGTTCCTCTTGGAAAGATGGTAGTTATAACTGGAGTTTCCGGATCTGGTAAAAGTTCATTTATGTACGAGATATTACATAAAAACCTTCAGACTAGATACGAAAGAAAGACTCGTAGCGCCAATGTCTACAACTGCGCCTCTTTTACAGGTACTGAGTACTTATCTCGCGCTATTCTTATAGACCAATCTGCTATTGGGCGTACTCCACGCTCAAATATAGCTACATATACAGGAGCATTTACTCATATACGTGATCTATTCGCGGCCAGTGAAGACGCTCGTCTTCGTGGCTGGAAGTCCAACAGATTCTCTTTCAATGTGAAAGGTGGGCGTTGTGAAGCCTGTGAAGGTAATGGAGAGATAGCCGTTGAAATGCACTTCTTGCCAACAGTCTATGTCACTTGTGATGTCTGTAATGGAAAGAGATTTGATAAAGAGACACTAATAATAAAATATAAAAAGAAAAATATTTACGAAGTTCTCCAGCTTACTATCGAAGAAGCGGTAGTTTTCTTTGAAGATATTCCAAATGTTTATGATAGATTGAAAACTTTAATGGATGTAGGTCTCGGGTACATAAAGCTTGGCCAATCAGCTACTACTCTTTCAGGAGGGGAAGCACAGCGCGTAAAAATCTCTTCAGAGCTTTACCGGCCTCATCTGGAAAAAACTATATATCTCTTGGATGAGCCGACAGTTGGACTTCATTATGATGATGTAGCGAAACTTCTCGAAGTGTTAAATAAACTCGTAGATAAAGGAAACACGGTTGTTCTTATTGAGCATAATATGGATATCATAAAATGCGCAGATTATATTATCGATATAGGCCCTGAAGGGGGAGTAGGTGGCGGTAAGATTGTCGCTCGTGGTACGCCTGAAGAGGTTGCCAATACCCCTGCGTCTTACACAGGTAAGTATTTGAAAAAAGTTCTGAAGAGGAAATAAAAAAGAGCTGTTAATCCAGCTCTTTCTCTGTTTCAGTGTTGTTTTTATTGAAAGATTTTTCCCCAGAAAACAATTTTGTCCATCATGCTAATAATCATAAATAGTATTAAACTAATTAATAATAAAAAACAAAAGAACCCAAATTTTTTCTTGTTTTTTTCATCAGTAAAAAAGAACCCAATAAGACCTATTAATAAGGCTAAGAATGATGAAAAATAACTCACCACAATAAACTTCTTAAAACCTGAAAGTTCACTGAAAGAATGCAATAAGTCCTTCATGGCTGTAAATTTTAGTTAAAACTGATGATATAGTTTTTTGACTAAAAGTCAATAAAAAAAGAACCTATATAGCCGGTTCGTGCTCTTTTGATTTCAAAAGGTTTTTTAATAAATTTTCAAGTACAATAATACCTTCGACAGTGTAATGATCCTCAGAATAGCTTAATATGTTTTCATTGTCCTTATGAAAAAGTAGAACTGTATCTTTATAATTTCTTCTCAAGACGATATCTTGTCTATCTGAAAAAGTTATCACATAACAGAAGTTGTATGTATACTTAAACCATAATGTTAACGGCCCAGTATCTTTTGTTATAAAGATAATAGAATTAATAAGGAGTATAAAACTTTTAGGATCAATTATTTCTGTATCATTAAGTATTTTTCTCATTATACTTTTTATCTCTTCAGGTATTGTGTTTGAAATATCAGATACCCAGCCTATCTCTCCTTTTTTAACAATAGAAGGTAGGGTTAGTTTCCTACTTCCACCAAAACACTTTTTAATATTTTTCATTCTATATTATTTTGTTTCACTCATATAATACTATACTTTTTAAGAAAAGTCAATAATAAGATAAAAAATAAAAGCGAAATTAGTTATCGCTTTTATGTCTTTTCCCGTGTTTAACCAATATTAATACTATTGTGGTTATTACGACCCCAGTAGCTCCAGCCATGATTGTAAGTGGCCATGGCATATCTACTTTTAATATAAGATAAAAAACTCCTAAAGAGGCTATTAAAAGTAATAATGCTTCTATAAATACAATTTTTGGTATACGACGTGTATTCCATAGTAAATATATAGTAGCTAAGACAAGGACTATAATTCCAGAATAGAAAATTATTTCGTGGTTCATACTAGAATCAAACAACGGGTGCTTTTCATATTTTTTTCCTGGCATATGGTTTGATTTTTTGTTTTTTACTTAGATTTATCATATAGTAAGGCAATGAAAAGTCAATTTCTGAAAAAACTTAAGATCCCAGAAAAGCCTGGAGTATATTTCTTCTACAAAGGTAAAAACCTTCTCTATATAGGTAAAGCTACTTCGCTTCAATCCCGCGTGCGAAGTTATTTTACGAAAGATTTGATTGCTACCCGCGGACCCCTGATACTTGATATGATTGTCCAAGCGGATAAACTAAAGTGGCAAGAGACGGACAGTGTTCTCGAGGCGCTTATTCTTGAAGCTTCTCTAATAAAAAAACATCAACCGAAATACAATACAAAAGAGAAAGATAATAAGAGTTTCAATTATGTATGTATTACTCGTGAAGATTTACCAAAAGTCCTTATAATGCGTGGAAGAAATATCAAAAAAGAAATTGAGAGTAAAAAATACCAAGCAACTTATGGCCCATTTCCAAATGGTCTTCAGTTGCGTGATGCTATGAAGATAGTCCGCCGTATATTCCCATACATAGATGCTCAATCAGCAAAGCGTGACAATTTTGAATTCTATCGCCAGCTCGGACTTACACCAGATGTTGGAAGTAAAGAAGTAAAAAATACATATAAAAAAAATATCGCTAACCTAAAACTTTTCTTTCAAGGTAAAAAGAAAAAAATCATTCTAAATTTTAAGAAAGAGATGATGGCACTCGCCAATAAAAAAGAATTTGAAAAAGCAGGAGAAATAAAGAAGAAAATTTTTGCCCTTGAGCATATAAATGATGTGGCTCTGATTAAAGAAGATACTTCGCAAAATATTACTTCTGCTCTTTTTAGAATAGAAGCTTACGATATTGCCCATATGTCTGGCAAGAATATGGTTGGAGTTATGACTGTCATAGAAAATGGGGAAGTTGCAAAGATTGAATACAAGAAATTTATTATTCGTACCCAGACTGGCTCAAATGATACTGGGGCGTTAGAAGAGGTGCTTTCTCGTCGTTTTCGCCATATAGAATGGGGAATACCTTCTCTTGTTGTCGTTGATGGTAGTACTGCTCAGATGAATGTGGCCAAAAGGGTTCTTGATCGCTACCAGTTTTCTATACCGATAGTAGCTGTTGTCAAAGATGACAGACATAAAGCTAAGGCTTTAGTGGGAGATGAATCTATTATTAAAATTCATAAAAAATCAATTCTACTTTCAAATAGTGAGGCTCATAGATTTGGCATTGCATTTCATAAAAACAAAAGAGGTAAAAATTTTTTGAAATAGTATATAATACAAGAATGATTAGAGTTGGCGTCATTCGTGGAGGAATAAGTTCTGAATACGATGTATCACTTGCTACTGGTGGTAATGTTCTTTCTCATCTGCGAAGTGATAAGATGAATGAAAAGTATAAAACCATAGATATACTAATAGATAAAGATGGCGCTTGGCATATAAATGGTAGGCCCACGGATTTAGAACAAGTCTCTAAGTCTGTCGATGTTATATTTAATGCTCTCCATGGAGATTTTGGAGAAGATGGAAAACTCCAACAGATGCTAGATCAATGGAATATTCCATATACCGGAAGTGGAGCATTTGCTTCAGCCTTAGGTTACAATAAGGCTCTAGCTAAAGAACAATTTTCTAGACTAGGTATAAAAACTGCGAACCATGTTGTATTTACAGCAGATGAAAAAAACCCATATCCTTTAATAGAAGAACTTGCTCAAAAAAGAGCGAAGCTTGTTTGGCAGAAGTTTGCTCCACCTTGGGTGGTTAAACCTCAATCAAGCGGTTCATCTTTTGGGGTTAAAATATGTAAGACATTTAGTGAACTTGTGGATGCTCTTAAGATTGGCATAGAAAGTAATATGAATATTATTGTCGAAGAGATGATAGATGGCAAGGAAGCTACAGTTGCTGTCGTCGAAGGTTTGCGAGGAAAAGATTTTTATACTTTACCACCAATTGAGATTCGAATTCCAAATACAAAAACTTTTTTTGATTATGACGCAAAGTATTCTGGAATCTCAGAGGAGATTTGTCCTGGTAATTTCACAAGAGAAGAGAAAGAAGAACTAGAAAGACTTGCTTCCCTTATTCATACTGGGCTCAACCTTAGCCACTATTCTCGTAGTGATTTTATAGTCCACCCAAGGAGGGGAATATATGCTCTTGAAGTAAATACTCTTCCTGGCCTTACAGATGAGTCTCTTACCCCAAAAGCTTTAAACGCAGTAGGGGCGACAATGCCTGAATTCCTCGACCATATTATTAGGCTTGCCTTAAATAGGTCTTAGCCTTGCTTATTATTTATTTTATGGTATAATTTCCAAACATGAATAAAGTTTTTAAAGCCTTTAAACACGCATTTATTCCGCATAAACACAATGACTACAAGCCACATTTCTTTCGTGAGGCTTCTATTATATCTATTACAGTAGTTGCTATAGTAATACTATCTATTTCAGCCAGTACTAGCCTTTATATAAAAAATACAAACATGACAGCTACAGTGCTACCAGCTGTACTTGTTGATCTTACAAATGATGCTCGTACATCAAATAGCGAAAAAGCTCTAACCCGTAACTCAGTCCTTGATACAGCAGCCCGCCTAAAAGCTGAAAATATGGCTAGCCTTGGCTATTTTGCCCATACAAGTCCTGCTGGTTTGACCCCATGGCATTGGTTTGATGAGGCTGGGTATTCTTTTGTTTACGCTGGAGAGAATTTGGCCATAGATTTCACTGAATCAGTGGACGTAGAGAAAGCATGGCTCAATTCTCCAACCCACAAAGCAAATATTTTGAATAGTCATTTTTCTGAAATTGGTATCGCTACTGTAGATGCAAGTTATCAAGGACATCCGACTACTTATGTAGTCCAGATGTTCGGTTCACCTGCAATTACAAGAAAAGAAGAACCAAAAGTAGAGACCAATGTTGTAACTGAAATAAAACCAAAGACAGAAGAAATAAAAGTAGTAAAACCACAAATAGAAAATCCAATAGCGATAGCCTCAACTCCTTCAGTTAAAGGTGCAGAAGTTTCTCCTAGTAGAAATTTAGAGACAATAACTGAAACAAAAGAATTTGTTGCAGTAAAGAATACTACCACAGAAGAAAAACCCCTAATACCAAAAGATCAACCTGTTCATTATGCCTCATGGAACGAAAAGCTCATGTTTATGTTGCCTTCATATGCTGACCGTATATATCATGTGATTATGTGGGTTGTTATTGTGGCCATGCTTTCTATGACAGTAATAGAATTCCGACGCCGACACCCAAAGAATATAATGTATGGAGTCCTTACTCTTGTAATTATGCTATGCCTTATCTATATAAATAAGGCTATGTTTGTTACTAGCTTTATCTCATAGTATAATTATCGGAATAAAATTTAATAAATGCCTTATTTTAGAGTGTCATAAGCATTTGAGTTATCAACCTATTATCCACAAAATACGTTGACAAATTTATTGATTATGGTAATTTGGCCTTAGATAAGGGTTCTGTCAAGTATGGTGTTTTCGTTATTTTTTACTATTAATTTTAGTCGCTCGTGTTTAATTTATTAATATATTTCATTATTCTTTATGAAAAATCTAAAAAAGTTGAGTTCGATTGTTTTAATGTTTATGATGTTAGGTTTCAATGTTGTACCACTAGTTACTTCAGCTGCACAAGTTGATATTCGTGGTAACTACAATCTTAATCTGACTTGTGTTACAGGTTTCGTTGGTTGTGCTGGAACAGTCTTTCCTCATGTGATGAATATTGCAAATGAGAATCTAGGCACAGGTGTTCTCTCTGGCACTGGTCACTCAGTATCTGATCCT
Source organism: uncultured Candidatus Saccharibacteria bacterium (assembly GCA_964631935.1). Taxonomy (GTDB): domain Bacteria; phylum Patescibacteriota; class Minisyncoccia; order Phycocordibacterales; family UBA9973; genus UBA8515. The sequence continues at coordinate 255,974 of CAZWAV010000001.1, read as the reverse complement.
ACAGCCACATGGAATCTTACAGGTACTATTTCAGGTACTACAGTAACACTACATGGTTTATATACTGGCACAGGGGCTGGGTATACTTTTGACCTTACTGGTACAAGGGCCGGCAATGGTAGTATTTCAGGCACTGGTTTTGATAGCGCTGATGACACTTTTACTTGGGTTGCTACAAATTCCCATAACGACGATGATGACGATGAAGATAATAACCAAAATAAAGTGAATATTTGTCACCAAACTGGCTCTCAAAATCACCCTTGGAGTGCAATCCAAATAGACTCAAGCTCTCTACAGACACACCTAGGTCATGGCGATTTTAGTTACGCTGGACCACTTAAACAAGATGGCAAGCCAAGTAATGATGGCAGTGAATGGTGCGAAAACCATGCTCCAGCTCCTACTGCTACAATATCTGCTACAAAGATAGTTTGCCCAACGGAAGACCTACTTCCAAACTGGGGTATAGGAGGTGCAGATATAACTTCTACAACAGCAAGTACTTTCATAGCAAATCACCCAACATGCCACACAGAGCCTTGGAATTTTGAATGGGCACCAGAAGCAACAGCAAACCCTGGGAATAACTTAGGTGCTGCTGGTGGTACATGGACACCATTTACATCCACAGTTTCAGTTCCTAGTGGACACAAAATTTGGGTTCGTGAACAAATGAAGCCTGGCTATGTTCCATTCTCTGGTGCAACGACAAATCTAAATGACACTGCTTCAAAAAATTCTGCTGAATTTTACTGTAATACTGATGTATTAAATTATGATAACTATGATTGGATAGATCCTGTGCAAGTAAATCACACTTATCATTGCGTAGGATTTAATGTACCTGTTGTAGAGACTCCTACTACTATAACTGTTACCGCTACAAAAATAGTTTGTGATAGTGAGACTAGTCTTCCAAACTGGGGTACAGGAGAGAATGGTGCACCATTTGAAATAAATTCTTCTACTGCAACTGATTGGCTAGCACAGCACCCAACTTGTCACTTACAAAGTGGATGGGATTTCCAATATGGAAATCAAGACACTGGAGCGCCAGCTGACACTCTTGTCGGTCTTGCATCTGGATACACAAAATTTGATCAATCAACAGGTGAAGATGGAACTACAACTATGAATATTCCAATCACTGGAGTTACCGAAGTTCATCTTGCTGAAGTTCTAAAGGATGGATACATTCCTTTCACAGCTCAAGATTTCCCTGGTAATGTAAATAATGTTACTGCTGAGATATACTGTTCAAGCGATATCTATAACTATGATAACTACGAAGGTATAGGTGCTGATGAAGATACAGCAAAGATCGTCCCAGGAGCTCATTACTACTGCGTAGCTTGGAATGCTTTAAAGACTCAGGCCCCAGTTGATATGTGTCCAAATATTGAAGGGAATCAAGCTACAGTTCCAGAAGGAATGCATTTAAATAATGATGGTCAATGTGTACCAAATGATGTCCCTCAATGTGGAGACCATGAATTAGATGTATTTAGTAACGCAGAAGATATGGTTGATGGTGTAAATGCTACTCCTGTCGCTTCTATAAACCCAGGTTGGACTGCAAACATTCCAGGTGCTACTTGGATCTGGTCAGTGATAGAAGGATTCGATACAACTACTTCACAGACAAAAACATTTACTAAAACATTTAACATATTAGGTACACCTACATCTGCGACGCTCGATGTAGCGGCAGATAATGGCTACGATGTCAGTATTAATGCAGGCTCAAGTGTCTTCTCAGACCCTACAGAGTTCAATTACAATACTGTGCATTCTTACAATCCACTCTCATTCCTAAATGCTGGTTCAAACTCACTTTCATTTAGTGTCACAAACATGCCAGTTGCCGAGTCTACGTTTGATAGTAATCCAGCTGGTTTGCTCTACAAACTTCATGTTACAAGCAACGACTGCCCCCCAGTTGATCCAACAACAGGCACTCTTATTGTAAAGAAAGTATTATTAAATAGTGATGTAAATCCTTCAACATTTAGCTTCAAGGTTGACGGTGCAGATGCTGTTGCTTTCGAATCTGACGGGGAGAATCATATTACTGTAACTGCTGGCAACCACACTGTTGTTGAAAATTCTTACGCTAATTATACAACTGAATACTCAACTTGTACTGACTTAAATGTTCCTGCAGGTGGTTCAGCTACATGTACTGTTACAAATACATATGTTCCAGTAGTTGATAATAGTCCTCAGTGTTCAGATGGTATTAGTAATGATGAAGATGGCCTTATTGACCAAGCAGACCCAGGCTGTCACAGTGATGGTAATGTAAATAACCCAGAATCATATAATGCTCTCGATGATGATGAGTCAAATAGTTCTGCTGTATGTTCAGACGGGCTAGATAATGATACAGATCAACTTATAGACTCAAATGATCCAGGCTGTCATGCAGGGGGTACATTTGGTGGAGCTTATGATCCTAATGATACAGACGAAAATAATTCAGGAGGTGGCGGAGGACCAACTATTACAGATAATAATAATGGTGGTGGAGGAGGCGGTAAAATAGCTCCACAAGGTCAGGTTCTCGGTGCATCTACTGCCTGCGGAATCTACATAGATAAGTTCCTACGAAAAGGCTATAAGAACGACACAGAAGCAGTAAAGAAGCTTCAGAAGTTCTTGAATGACTACATGAAAGCAGGACTTAAAGAAGATGGAAACTATGGCAATAGCACAGAGAAAGCAGTGAAGAAATTCCAATCAAGACAATCAAGTAATGTCTTAAATCCTTGGGGATTTAAAGGGCCTACTGGAATATTCTATCTCACTACTCAAACTGAAGTGAACAATATCATGTGTCCAGATCTTAAGTTGCCAATTCCTAAATTGGTCCCTATAGAGACTAATCCTGAAGCTCCAAAAAAGAAATAATCGAACAAAAATCACCTCAATAATGGAGGTGATTTTTGTTCGCCAGCCGAAGTTTATAGTGGTATAATTAATGCATTATTGGTAATAGATTATTATATATGGATACACCACAAAACGCACCACAAGCTCCTATAAAGCACGCATCGACTGAGAGAGTACTAATGGGAATACTTTCCTATTTGGGCCCACTAGTTATTATTTCTTATCTTATGAAGAAGGACGATCCTTTTGTAAAATTTCACATAAAGCAGGGCCTAGTCCTTCTAAGTATTGAAGTTATACTATGGGTCCTAAGTTCATCACTGTTCATGTGGACTCTATGGCCAATCTATAGGATTGTTCATTTAGCTCTATTTGTCCTCTCAATTATAGGCATAATAAATGCTGCTCAAGAGAAAGAAAAGGAATTACCTCTAGTCGGAGGTTTGTCTAGATATTTTCCGATATAAACATAAAGATAAAAAGAAAACGCCTCATTGAGGCGTTTTCTTTTTATTGTTGACAATATCTTAAAATCTTGGAACTAAATAGAAAGCTGGGTATTTGAGGCGTCTGAGAATATAAAAGGGAGTATTGTGTATGAAAATAGACTTGTTTCTGTTTATTAAAAATGATTATTGATATCACAATAGGGGAATGGAATATAAAGAAAAAGCCACCAGAGAAGCGCTGATGGCTTTTCTGATGGCAAAGTAGAATTAGTTAATTAATTTCTGCCAATTTGGTTTATTGATACTTCCATACTTGCAATTTCCTTGTCGTGCATATTGCGCATATGGAGCGCAGTAAAAAAAAGAAGAAATCCTGGGATTGCTATTGCTATAGCAATTTGAAAATAAACCATCTCAGATTTAAATGTTCCGAGGAACATAAATGCAGGGAATCCAAAAAGTATGGCGTATGCCAAATTAAACATTCTGTTAATTTTTTTCATTTTAGTTTTGTTTATTTGAACAGAAAAGACTAATCTAATCTTCTTTGCTCAATAAACAAAACAAATATCAAAGAGCTACTACTCTCTCATAATAGCATAAAATTAGTTAAAAGTCAAGTTGTGGACCGTACAGGACTCGAACCTGCCACCCCCTCATTGCAAATGAGGTGCTCTACCAGATGAGCTAACGGCCCATAATTAAATACCTATCTATCTTACTGTATTTTTATATTTTTGCAAGAGCATTGAATTTATAAAAAAAGCCCTTCGCACTTGAATCCATAGAGGATAGTAGTGCAGCCGGGCTGTAATCATTTTGTGGTTTATGCCACTTTAATAACTGGTGATTCTCCTTGTCCGGCAGAAGAGCGGTACTCGCTCATTTTGAATGTTTTTCTTTCAACGACATCATTCCAGGAGCCTTTTGCGGGGCGAACATCATCAGCAAACTTGTTGGTTGATTGGATATGACGGAAAATGCAATATCCAATTAAAAGTAGAAGGATCATAAGCTTAGATTTAAGCGTTAAAAATGAGGTTAAAGCTTATTATATCAGCATAAACAACCTACGTCAATTAAGATTCACTTTTTTATAATAAGGAATATATAGCAGCTAAAGCTGTAATCCCCATAAGGATAGTGACTATCCAACCTACAACATTTCCAAGACGAGAGTTCTTGTATCGCCCCATGATTTGTTTATTTCCACTAATGTGGACTATGAATACGAGTACAATAGGTGCAATGATACCATTTCCAATTGCAGAGTAGATGAGTGCCTTTATTGGGTCTATGCCAATAAAGTTTATAAATATGCCTATTATTATAGATACGATTATAACTCCGTAGAATGCCCGAGCCTCGTTTAGCTTCCTGTATAGACCCTCCTTCCATCCAAAGCTCTCTGATATGGCATATGAAGTCGATCCTGCGAGTATCGGTATAGCTAGCATACCAGTGCCTAGGATGCCCATAGCAAATAGAACAGTAGCCCAAGGCCCCGCTAAAGGTTTTAGGGCCATAGCCGCGTCACTAGCTGTGCTTATATTTGTAATTCCGTGGACAAATAGTGTGTTAGCGCATACAGCGATAATAAAGAACATGACTAAATTTGAAAGGAACATCCCAGTCCATACATCGATGCGCATCTTTTTTATTTCTCGATCATTTGTACCTTGGCGTGATTTCACTGTTACTTTTCCTTCAGCTATTTGCTCTTCGACTTCTTGTGATGTTTGCCAGAAGAATAGATAAGGGGATATTGTAGTTCCCAGTATTCCTGTTATGAGCAATATTTGAGTCTTAGAAAATGTTATATGCGGAATTATTCCATCCCGGAGAAGAGTAGACCAATCCATATGAATAATAAGGCCAGTGGCTATATATGCGAACAATGCTATGACTAGCCACTTCAAATATTTCGCATATTTTTTATAAGGGATAAATACTTGTAATAGAAGTCCGACTATTCCGATAAATATAACCAAGAACACAAATGAAATTTTAGGACTTATGAGTTGGACGGCTTTTGCCATAGCGCCTAAATCCGCGCCTATGTTTAGGGTGTTAGCTATAAAGAGTAAAAATGTACATACATAAAGTACTTTTTTTGAGTAAGTATGCTTTATGTTTGCGGCTAATCCTTGACCAGTTACGAGTGCTATACGCGCACACATCTCTTGAATCATAGCCATAAGAGGGAATGTCCATGCGGCAAGCCACAGCAAGCTTGTGCCGTATTGGGCACCTGTCTGTGAATAAGTGGCGATACCAGAAGGATCGTCATCAGCAGCACCGGTGATTAGTCCGGGGCCGAGTTTTTTTATATAGTCACTACTATCAGTAAGTAGAGATTTTTTATCTTCGCTCATATGTGGGTCTATTATACTACATATTATTGCTTTTATTGACATTGAGGGTTTTTAGAGTATACTCTTAGAGAAAATTTCAATTTTAAAATCAAAAACCCAGAAATTATGTGTACAACTGTAGACGCTCCAACAACCACAAAACACACTTTCAGTATCTTTATTCATGAAGATGCTAAGTCTCCAATCACAACCAAGATGGCCTTATGTATTGAAGGTGTTGTAAATCAAATTACAAAACAAACGCAAGTTATTCAATTGCCAGTGGATGAATTTGAAGATACTTTTTTGGTTAGAATGGCGAGCCATTCATCTACTCTTTCAATAGAGCTTGAAAAAGGTATTATTTCACACATAGCACACGTATCGCTTAGGTGCGAAGATCCAAACAAGAAATTAATAATGTTTGGAGTATGGAAGAGGCTAAAGACCTCAGAGGTTTTAAAGTAATTGGTTCATCAATTTTAAAAAAAGACATGCGTTAAGCATGTCTTTTTTGTATGTATTTGGTACAATGAGTTTTATATATGGCGCTCGATAAACCGAACAAGATTCAAATAATAAAATATGCTCCTCCGCCTCCTGATTTACCGACTCTTGGTCAAGCTGATCCGAGTGAGGTTTCTTTTATTGGCCGGACAAACTACGTAGCTTCTCTTGAAGAAAAGAAGTTCGTTTTCGGTATAAAGCGTATAGATCGCCGAAGACATTTATATATTATAGGGAAGTCTGGTGTCGGTAAATCCAAGCTCCAAGAGCTTATGGTTCGCCAAGACATAGCTTATGGTTGTGGTGTTTGTATTATCGATCCACACGGAGAGTTTATTGAAGATATTTTAAATTTCATTCCAGAGAATCGTATTAATGATGTTTGTGTCATTGACCCCGGGGATATAGATTTCCCATCATCATTCAATCCTCTCGCGAACGTTGATCCAACTTTTAAGCACCAGTTGACTCAAGGTCTCATTGAGGTTCTTCGTAAGCAGTTCGGTGCGAACTGGACTCCACGTCTTGAGCACGTCTTTCGTTTTACAACACTTGCTCTTCTTGATTATCCTCATGCAACTATGCGCGGTATGATCTCTATGCTCACTGATCGTAATTACCGTCAGAAGGTTGTCGAGTATATTGAAGATGACATGGTTAAAAGATTCTGGGCAATAGAATTCGCTGATTGGTCTGAGAAGTTCGATACGGATGCTATCATCCCACTCGTAAATAAACTCGGACAATTTTTGTCTGACCCAATGCTCCGTAATATTTTCGGACAGAAAGAAAACAAGATTGATATCGAAAAGATAATGAACGATCAGAAGATACTTCTCATTAATCTCTCTAAAGGAAAAATAGGGGAAGAGAATTCATCTTTCTTTGGTGCGATGTTCCTAACAAAGATTAAACAAGCAGGTATGGCTCGTGCCAAGCTTGATCCCAAAGATCGTCACGACTTTTATTTATATGTAGACGAGTTCCAAAATATAGTTACAGATACATTTGAGAACATTCTTTCTGAAGCTCGCAAGTATGGACTCAATCTTACTGTGGCTCACCAATATATCGGCCAGCTTCTACCAAAGGTTCAGCAGGCAGTGCTTGGTAACGTCGGTTCTATCATCTCATTCCGTGTTGGAGGTGATGATGCGACAAAGCTCAAGCCAGAATTTGCTCCAATCTTTGATGTGAAAGATATGATCAATCTAGGAGTCGGAGAATTTTATATAAAGATGACAATAGATGGAGAAAGCTATGATCCATTCTCAGCAGAGACTCTGCGTGTTCTTCCTGCGACCCATCCTTCATACCGAGAGCGCATCATTGAGGCTTCTCGCAGGCAATATGCCATACCTGCAGGCGATGCCCAGAGACTAATTGCAGAAGAAGAGTCTACTATCATCCGTTCGGCCCAAGAAAAGGCCGCAATTACAGGAGGCAAGAACTCAGCATATGGTGATCAGGGTGCTAAACCAGCAGTAGAAGAGAAAGCAAGCGAGCCCTTGATATAAGATACTAGGGTGCTACACTTAAAGTATAAAGGTCCACTTAGTATAGCCTAATAATCTTTATATTTTATGGTGTTTATATATACGACATGTGAAAGCATGGAGGAAGCAGAGAAACTAGGTTCAATAATTATAGGTCAAAAGATTGGTGCCTGTGTGGATTTCTGGCCGATTAAATCTTGCTATAATTGGGAGGGAGGTCTTCAGTGTGTGTCTCAAGCAATGCTTCTGATCACAACATTTGAGGCCAAGCTTGATAGCGTAACGAATATTATTAACGAGAATCATACATACAGTATTCCATTGATTGCTGGTGTAGATGTTCGCCGGATTAACCATCCCTATAAAGAGTGGATGATGAAAGAAATACACTAATGAATCCTCAAACTGTTTTAATTTTTGGAGTATTTGATGGTATCCATGATGGACACCGTGCTTTTATACATGATGCAAAAGAAAAAGGGGAAAGACTAGTGGCGGTAGTCGCTAGAGACAGTGTAGTAAATACCTTAAAAAGAAAACCTCCTATTAACAATGAAGCTGATCGCATTAAAGCACTGTTAGAAATACCAGAGATAGATTCTGTATTCTTAGGTGACCTAGAAGAGGGGAAATATAATATAGTAAAAGAAATAAAACCAAACATTATTTATCTTGGATATGACCAGGACTCACTTTTTGATAATATAAATGAAGCTATGGAGAATGGTATTTTGCCTGAAATAGAGATTGTATATGGTAAGCCATACAAAGGGGATACTTTACACTCTTCAATTTTAAATAAAACAAATGAATCCGGAAAATAGAACCTGCCAGAATTGCAAAAATAATTTTACCATCGAACCAGATGATTTTTCATTCTATGAGAAGATGAAAGTACCACCTCCGACATGGTGCCCGGATTGTAGGATGGTTCGCCGCCTATCATTTAGAAATGAACGTAATCTATTTCGTAGGAAAGACGCTCATACAGGGCAAGATTCCTTTTCGGGTTTTCCTGCCGAGGCAAATTTACATACCTATGAAAATAGTTACTGGCATGGAGATGAATGGAATCCTCTTTCTTACGGAGTAGAGTATGATTTCTCTAAACCATTCTTTAAACAATTCTATGATTTGTTGTCTTTGACTCCTCTACCCGCAAAATCATCCGCAGGATTCATGATTAATTCAGATTATTGCAATGAGGCAGGAAGACTACGTAATGCATACTTATGTTTTGATTCAGACTTTGTTGAAAACTCTGCATATTTAGTCAAAGCCACAAATATGAAGGATTCATTTGACTCTCATGAAGTAATAGATGACGAGCTGTGCTATGAGGATGTAATGGTTTATAAAAGCTACAGAACATTTTATTCTCTAGACTGCGAGAGTTGTGTAGATGTCTCGTTCTCAAAAGGTCTTCGTGGTTGTACAGATTGTTTCGGGTGCGTCAATTTAAAGGGTAAGTCCAATTATTTTTTTAATGAGCCATTATCAAAAGAAGAATACGATAAAAGAATCTCTGAATTAAATCTTGGATCATATGAATCAATTAAGGAATTATGGCCTGCAGTCTTAGAATTTTGGCAAAAATTCCCAGTAAAGTATTATCATGGCATAAGAAACCTAAACTGTACTGGAGAGCGAATAAGTGATTCCAAAAATGTCTTAGATTCTGTTTCGATACAAGAAGGAGAAAATTTACGATATTGCCAGATCAGCGTTCTCAAAGCAGCTAATTCATACGACTGTAATCAGCTTTTTATGGGAGTCGAAAATGCATATGAATGCGTAACTTGTGGTGAAGGCTCCTATAACCTTAAATATTGTTTTAATTGCTGGGCAGAATCGCGTGACCTTGAATACTGTAGTTACTGCGTAGGGTCATCAAATTGTTTTGGTTGTGTAAGTCTTAAAAAGAAACAATATTGTATCTTCAATAAACAATATACAAAAGAAGAATATTTCCAGTTACGGGATAAAATTATAGAACATATGAATGAGATGCCATATTTTGATTCATTGGGTAGGGAATATAAATACGGAGAATTTTTTCCATCTGAATTTTCGCCACTTGCGTATAACGAAAGCTTGGCCCAAGATTATGTGCCATTAAATTCTGAGCAAGCAAAAGAAAAAGGATTTCTATGGTGTGAACCAAATGCACGCGAATTTCAAACAACGATGAAAGGAGTAGATTTACCTGATTTAATTAACGATGTGCCAGACGATATTACTAAAGAAGTTATTGCTTGCGAGAGTTGTAAGCGTGCATATAGAATAGTCCCTATTGAATTACAATTCTATAAACGTATAGGCATACCTTTGCCCCACAAATGCCATAATTGTAGATTTTTAGATCGCTACCAGTTTATAAACAAACCTAAACTATATCACCGTTCGTGTATGAATTCTGGTTGTACAAATGAATTTGAGACAAGCTATGAATCAACCCAGCCTGACATTGTGTACTGTGAGACTTGCTATCAGCAAGAAGTAAACTAATATGGAAACTCGAACCTGCCAAAACTGTAAGAATAATTTCAATATTGAACCAGATGATTTTTCGTTCTATGAAAAAATGAAAGTCCCTGCCCCGACATTTTGTCCCGACTGTAGATATAAAAGAAGAGCAATCTGGCGTAATGTGCGACACTTGTTCCGAGGAGTAGATGCCGTAACTAATAAAGAGATATTTACTGGAATTCCACCACAAGTAAACCTTCCATTATATGAACATTCATATTGGGAAAGTGATAATTGGGATTCTCTTTTATATGGCAGAGAATACAATTTTTCTGTTCCTTTTTTTAATCAATTTAATGATCTATTTCACTCTATACCATATCCAGCAAAATCAATGCAACGCTGTGTAAATTCTGACTACTCCAACATGTGTGATGATATGAAAAATACATATCTATGTTTCAATGCAACATTTCTAGAAGATTCTGCATATTGTTGCAATGCAAGTAATTTAAAGACATGCTTTGATACTACGAGTTGTTATGATTCTGAATTTTGTTATGACTCTGTAAGAGTGGATAAAAGCTACCACACAGTTGGTTCTATTATGTCTGAAAATTGTGTTGATGTATGGTTTTCAAAGAATTGTGTGGGGTGTACAAATTGCTTTGGTTGCGTCAATCTTAGGAATTCAACATACAAAATTTTTAACGAAGAATATTCAAAAGAAGAATACCTAGAAAAGATAAAATCAATGAAGCTTGATACATGGGAAGGATTTTCTAATGCAAGAAAACAAGCAGAGGAATTTTGGAAAAAATTTCCCATTAAATATATGCTAGGATTCCGTAATTATGATGTCCTAGGAGAAGACATAAAAGATAGTAAAAATGTCAAATATAGTTATATCGTTAAAAAGGGGGAGAATCTAAAATATGTCCAAGACCTTCCTTTTGGCGGAGCGAGCAATTCTTATGATTATACATGTTGGGGAGTTAGTGCTTCTCAGATATATGAATGCATGATTGTGGGTGAGTATGCAGATAATATTAAATTTTGTTTTGAGTGTTGGCCTGCATGTCAGGATCTCGAGTATTGTATAAACATGAGGCGTTCAAGAAATTGTTTTGGTTGTGTTGGTATGAAGGATAAGCAGTATTGTATTTTTAATATACAGTATTCAAAAGAAGAATATATTAATCTTGTTTCTAAAATTAAACAGCAAATGAATGATGTACCATATGTAGACAAAAGAGGTAATATATATAAATATGGAGAATTTTTCCCGGTAGAGATGTCTCCGTTCGCATACAATGAGACGCTGCTTAATGATCAATTTCCTTCTAATAAAGAAGAGGTAGAAAATGAAGGTTTTATATGGCGAGAGCAAAATAAGCGATTATACGAGACTACTATTTCTTCTCTTGATTTACCGGAATTTATAAATGATACAAGTTCTGATATAACTAAAGAGTTTATCGAATGTTTGAATTGCAAAAAAGCATACCGTATTATTTTTGATGAATTCCAATTCTTAAAAAATTCAAATCTGCCACTTCCACGCCATTGCTTTGATTGTAGATTTGCTAGACGTCAGAAATTCATGGTTCCTCCACGATTGCAAAAGTCGCAATGTTTATGCAACGGAACACATTCTGTTAATGCTAAATATGAGAATATTGAAGAACATTCATCTCATGGAAATACCAGATGCCCTAATGTGTTTGAAACCGCGTATGATAGTGGTATAGATAATATTTACTGCGAAGATTGTTATAAAAAAGAAGTATTTTAATGAATTAATTTAAAACTCGTGTATAATAGTGAAATATGGAAGATACAATAGCTTTTTTTGGCGAATATAAAATTATATCCCTTATTATTCATGTCTTAGCTGTTATATTTGGTATGGGTGCGGCTCTTATATCAGATATATTATTTAATGTTTATCTAAAGAATAAAAAAATCAATGCAATAGAAAGCAAAACACTAAAAGTTCTTTCTGTTATTGTATGGGCAAGTCTGCTATTCATATCTCTTAGTGGTCTCGGATTATTTCTATCAAATCCTATAAAGTATGCAAGTTCAACTAAATTTCTAGTCAAGATTTCTATTGTAGGTATTATAATATTGAATGGCTATGCCTTTTGGCGGTTTATACATCCAGCATTAAAGAAAATAGATTTTACAGATAATAATGTTCACCATAAGTATGTTAAATTTAGAAAAATATCTTTTGCGATGGGGGCTGTATCTTTAATTTCCTGGCTTATATCTTTCGTATTGGGCATGCTAAAAAGTATTCCAATATCTTACCAGCAAGCTATGCTTGGGTATATTGCCATCTGTTTCTTCGGGGTTATCTTTAGTCAGATCATGGAATATCGGATGACTCACGGAGTACATACAAAATAGGGAATAATCACTCGTTTTTTTATATAGATAGGGTATAATAAAACTAATCTATGGACAACGAAATTCCACACAACCGAGATATAACCTACTTTGGCAGGACTAACTTTCGCAGTACGAATACTATTTTCGGCATAAAGCGTAAGGATAGACGCCAGCATATGTACGTGCTTGGTAAATCAGGTACTGGTAAATCTGTCCTCCTATCTAATCTTATTGTTCAAAATATAAATAATGGCGAAGGTGTCTGTGTGGTTGATCCGCACGGCGAGCTCGTCGAAGAAATCCTTCATCTCATTCCAGACCATCGAGCTAAAGATGTCATTTACTTCAATCCAGCTGATATTGATTTCAATGTCGGCTTCAATGTCATAGCTCTTGATGATCCTAAGTACAAGCACTTGGTGGCATCTGGCCTCATGGGAATATTTACCAAGATCTGGGCAAATGCTTGGAGTTCTCGTATGGAATATATTCTCAATAATGCTATTCTTGCGCTACTCGATACTCCGGGTACCACACTTCTAGGTATTCCTCGTCTTCTTGTTGATAAAGACTATCGTCAGATGATAATTAGCAATTTGAAAGATCCAGTAGTCAAAGCATTCTGGGTCCACGAATATGAACAATGGCGTGAACAATTCCGAAATGAAGCTATCGCTCCGATTCAAAACAAAGTCGGTCAATTCCTCTCTACTTCTATTATCCGTAACGTCGTCGGCCAATCGAAATCTACAATCGATATATTTAAGATAATGAACGAAGGGAAAATTTTCCTCGTGAACGTTTCGAAGGGTCGCGTTGGTGAAGATAACTCAGCATTACTTGGAGGTATGATCATTACCAAGATCCAGCTTGCGGCCATGGAGCGTGTGCGTATACCTGAAGATGAACGTAAAGATTTCTATCTGTACGTAGACGAATTCCAAAACTTTGCTACTGATTCATTTGCAAACATTCTTTCCGAGGCGCGTAAATACCGTCTCAATCTAATAATTGCCCACCAATATACTGCCCAGCTTTCCAATGAAAATGGTACAGCTGTACGTGATGCGGTTTTCGGTAACGTCGGTACGATGATAATATTCCGCGTAGGAGCTGATGATGCAGATTTTATGGAGAAAGAATTTGAACCAGAATTCACTGCTCAAGATTTGGTGAATTTACCAAACTATCATGTATATCTCAAGCTTATGATAGATGGAGTAACAAGCCGTCCATTCTCAGCAAGCACACTACCGCCTATGAAGATTGATCCGACCGCAGGCGTAAAGGAGAGAATCATAGAACTTTCTCGTAGTTTATACGCTCGTCCCCGTGAAGAAGTCGAAGCAGAAATATCAAAATGGAGTGGAATGCTTCAGGTTGGCGAAGGTGAAGCAAAGTACAAGGCTGAATGTTCAAATTGTGGCAAGGTTACCATGGTACCTTTCGAGCCAAAAGAGGGTAGACCAGTTTATTGTAAGGACTGTATGTTCAAGATAAAGAGTGGGGAATTAAAACCTCAGAGTGGTTTCGTTGCATCAAGATCAGCTCGCCAAGACGAAAGAGTTTCTACTGCGCCACTCGCTGCTTTGGGTATTGAATATGTCAGCCAGGCATCTGGCCCAAAGCCCGTAGACACAAGACCTCCACAAAGAAATTTTAATAATACAAATATACCAAGACCACAAAATCCAAATATTAATACAAATAATAATAGGACTCCCTACAAACCACCAGAGAAAAAGCATTCTGGCCCTTCGCCACTCCTGCGAGGGTTGCTTGAGAAAATAGATGCAGAAAATAAAAAGCCTAATAATACACCAATAAAAGTTGCTGAAGTAAAAGCACCTACACCTGCTCCTGTGTCTCTATCAATTCTTAAGAAATCAGAAAGTAGTCCAAACGCAACAGTACCTATACCAATACCTACAAAAGAAGCTTCTGAAGAAAAGAAAGCATCCTTGAAAGATTTGTTAGCAAAAGTTACATCAACACCTCAAGCGGCTACGCCTATAATTCCAAAACCTAAAGCAGAAGATAAAATAGAATCAAGGGTAGAAGTAGTGCCAGTTATTCCCGCTAAGCCAATCGAAAGCACCAATCCTACACCGGTCAACCAAACAATCTTTATTTCACAGACAAACATAGAACAACACAACACGACTACACCTATAGAAAAACCAAAAGAAGAAGTAAAGCAAAATACACAGCCTATAGCTCAGCCACAATCAACTCCAACCCCAAATCCAATAAAAAAAGAAGAATCAGTACCAAAGACTGACACATGGCAAAAGAGACAAACACCAAAAGAAGTACCTGAAGATGTGCTCCGCAAAGTATTAGAATAATTATATTTCTATGAAAAATATAAAATATTGGATTCTTCCTCTATTAATATTCTGGGCCAGGGTTCATGTAGCTCAAGCGGGTTTTGAAATTACAGAGATCATGTATGATCTCGATGGTACAGATACAAATCGGGAATGGGTTGAAGTTCAAAATACTGGATCTGATTCAGCAGATTTATCGACCTGGTATTTATTTACCGACAATACAAAGCATGCCCTAGTTCCTCAAGGTGCCCCTCAGGTACCCGCCGGTGGATATGCAATTATCGCTCAGAATGTGACAAATTTCAGAGCAGACCAACCTGATTTTGGAGGATTACTATTTGATAGTAGTTGGACTGGGTTAAATAATGACGGAGAAACAATAGCTCTGAAAGATCCAAATCAAAATATAATAAGTGAAGTATCTTTTACTTCAAGTATGGGCGGAGCAGGCAACGGTGACTCACTTCAGAAAATTGGTAGCTCGTGGCAAAGCGCGAAGCCAACACCAGGAGCCGAGAATAAAGCTGGTTCTGGAGTAGAAGATACTGGAGACGATACATCTACCACTACGACACAAGCTCCCCCTAAAGTTAAGAAAAAAGAAATAGAAGTTCCCAAAATAATTACAAATATTGTTGCAAAAAATACTGCTGTCGCAGGACTTCCTTTAGACTTCAGTGCTACGACGGCCGGGTATGGGAAAGAACCACTTCGTATGGGGAAGTTCGTTTGGAATTTTGGTGATGGTATGACAAAAGAACAACAAGAATCTGATCCATTCCAATATACTTATATGTACCCAGGTGAATACGTAGTGACCCTTTCTTATTATCGCGTATATGGCAATAAAGATATTGATGCCACCGATCGCCTTACAATAAAAGTAATACCTAGGGATGTAACGATAAGCTCTGTTGGGAATACGAATGATCCGTTTGTAGAGATTGAGAATAAGTCACCGCTTGAAATTGATTTATCAAAATGGATAATACAAGGAGGTATCCATCTATTCACTATACCTGATGGAACTATTTTGCTACCAAGTAAGAAGATAAAATTTTCTCCAAGAGTTACCATTTTTAGTGGTGAAGATTTAAAATATGTCACATTGTTTAATTCTAAAAGAGAAACGTTAGCGATATACCCATCATCTGTGAAAAGTACAAGATATGTTACTCCAGCAGAAAATAATATTTTAGAACCAACAAATGATCTAAAACCAACAACCCCAGAATCTTCTGTTATAAATTTAGATGACCTCGGTGCAAGCGCCGAAGGATCTCCCATTTCAATTTCTACTTCAGCTCTCGCATGGCTCGGATTTATTTGCCTTATTTTCGTAGCTTCTCTCATGATCTTTATTTTAAATAGGAGAAACCCAAGTCTGAGTAAGGAAGAAAAAAATCTGACAGCTGAAGATATGCTTATCATGGAATAGCTTTATTTTTTAAGCTTTTTTTGCTAGAATGAGCAAATATGAATAAAGCGAAAAATTCTCCATCAAAAAAACCAGATGATACCTCATGGAACAAGGTAGCTGGATGGTATGATGAATTACTAACAACAGACAATGATAGCTATCAATCCAAAGTCATAGCACCAAACTTATTGCGTATTCTAAATCTAAAAAAAGGGGAACAGGTCTATGATCTTGCTTGTGGACAGGGTTATTTTGCAGATCTACTTTTTCGTAATGGTGCCTCTGTTGTCGCTTCAGATTTATCAAGGAAATTAGTAAGTATAGCAACTGAAACGTTACCTAAAGATATAAAATTTTATGTATCAAAAGCCGATCAAGCGCAATTCATAAAAGATAAATCAATAGATACAGTGGTCATAGTATTAGCAATTCAGAATATTGAAAATGTAAATGGTGTATTTGCTGAGTGTAATAGAATACTCAAGGATAATGGGCGAATTGTGCTCGTGATTAATCACCCAGCATTTCGTGTGCCACAAGGAAGTGATTGGTATTTCAAAGATGGAGTTCAGTATCGCATTGTTGGTAAATATTTATCTGAATCAAAGATTTCTATCGACATGACTCCAGGGGAGAAAGATATAAAGAAGAAAGTAAAAACTATTTCTTTCCATCGACCACTCCAATACTACGTAAAGTTATTATCAAAGAATGGTTTTGCTGTCGCTCGACTCGAAGAATGGATATCTCATAAGAAAAGTCAAAAAGGTCCAAGACAAATATCTGAAGATACCGCTCGTAAAGAAATTCCCATTTTCATGTGTTTGGAAGTGAGGAAAATATAAAAAATACAGAATAGCTCTTCTCGTCGGGTCCGGAAATTTCTTGCTAGAAATTTCCTCATTGTTCGCTCCGTCGAGCTTCACGAGCCCCTCTGATAAGACTATTCTTTTATTTTATCCAATGCTTTTGGAATCTTATTAAAATCTTTAATGAGCGTTTCGCGCATGCCACCATTATAGAGTGCTGCCGCTGGGTGATAAAGGGGAAGGAATGCTTGTTTCTTTCCTAGCTCTGGAACATTTTTAATTAAAAGTTTTCCATGAATATCTGATATCTTTTCACCAGGGAAAAATCTTCCCATTGAGTGGCGCCCCAGGAATACGATTAATTTCGGCGAAATGATTTTTAGTTCATTTATAAGCCATTCATTGCAGGCTTCCTTTTCTTCGGGTTCTGGGTCACGATTGTTCGGTGGGCGGTATTTTACAATGTTTGTAATATAAATATCTTCACGTTTCATTTTTATATTCTCAAGCATCTCTGCTAAGAATTTACCCCCTGCTCCGACAAATGGTCTACCTTCGATATCTTCATTCTTACCTGGAGCTTCGCCTATAAATACTACTTCAGCATTTGCATTTCCATCACCAAAAACTGCTTGTGTAGCAGTCTTTTTTAATTCGCATGTACAATTTTCTTTCCAGTAGGTATTTAATTCATCAAGTTGCTCTCGCTTTGTCATTACTTGAGTATTGTAATATCTGCACCGATGGAGTTCAAGCGAGCTGCGACATCTTCATATCCGCGGTTGATCATATAGACGTTACGAAGTATTGAAGTACCTTCTGCAGCCATCATAGATATAAGTATAACCATAGATGGTCTAAGCGCTGGAGGGCATACTATTTGAGCTGCTGTAAGGGGGGTACCTCCGGTAATATAGACGCGGTGTGGATCTGCCAGGGTGACATTGGCTCCAAGGCGGTTGAGCTCAGTTGCATATATAGCACGATTCTCGTAAAACCAATCGTGTATAAGAGTTGTACCAGTAGCTCGGACTGCAATAGGGACGAAGAAGGGAAGGTTGTCTATATTTATTCCTGGATAAGGATTAGCGTGAATTTTGTCGTAAGGTGCTTTAAATATACTCGGAAGTATTTCTATATCTATGAGTTTTGTTTTTTCATTTTTTGATACATATTTTTTCAAAACTTTATATTTCAATCCCATCTTTTTTAGTCTGTATAGTTCAAGAGTAAGGAAGTCTATAGGACAGCGATTTATAGTAAGAGTTGAATCAGTAGCAATAGCTGCCGAGATGAACATCATAGATTCGATAGGATCTTCACTGTTGTGATATTCAACGGCCATATTTATATCTTTCACTCCTTCCACAATAAGAGTGCCTGTTCCGATGCCTTCGATTTTCACTCCCAATTTCTGCAAGAAGAAACAAACCTCTTGCACCATATAGTTACCACTGGCACATTCAATCACTGTCTTGCCTTCAATTTTTGCTGCTGCCATGAGTATGTTCTCGCAAGCTGTGTCTCCAGCTTCATACATTACGATATCGGCAGGCTTTAAATTATTTACAGTTATGTCGTATGTTGTATTTGTAGTTTTAATTTTTACACCCAATTCATCAAGGGCATATCTGTGAGCAGAGATTGTACGCTTACCCAAGTTGCAACCTTGTGCGTGAGGGATTGAGAATGAAGGAAGTAAATGGATAAGTGGACCTATGAGCATTATTATTGATCTTGTTCTGATTGCTGATTCTACGTTTAAATTTTTAAGTTTGAAAACTTTTGGTGGAGTTACTTCTACGGTGTTCTGATTTGTCCAAACGATTTTCACACCTATACTCTCAAGTATTTCTATAACTCTATATACTTCTTCAATTCGGGCGATGCCGTGAAGTGTTGTCATACCTTTATTAAGTAGGGTAGCGCAAAGAAGACCAACAGAGCCATTTTTAGAAAAACTTGTTGTAATACTACCGTGTAGCTTTTTACCACCCACGATTTGGAAGTCTATAGAGTTGTTGTTATTTATAGAGACTATTTGATGCTCTAGGACTGTACTTATCTTGGATAATAGCTCGGTAGTGAAGTTCTGCTCACCCTTCTCCATGCGCGCTATAGCGCTCTGTGAAGTGCCTAATTCCTTGGCAAATGCACCTTGTGTAAGGCCTCTTTTCTCACGCAATTCCTTAATAAAGAATCCTATCTTCTCCTGGTCGCTTTGTTTCATATTTTGGGATTATATATCATATATGATATAATGGCAATATGTTAGAAATTCAAGAAAATGTGGATATCAAAGACTACTGTACTCTCAAAGTCGGAGGTCAGTTTCGCTACTTTATTGAAGTTTCAGAGATTAAATATCTTCAGGAAATTTATGATTTTGCCAAAGAGAAAAATTTACCCATTTTTATTCTAGGTGGTGGATCGAATATGGTATTCCCCGATGGAGTACTAGAACGTGTAGTAATAAAAATAAATTTCCCAGGTTTTGAGATTGTGAATGACACAGATGACTATACTGATATAAAAATTGGCGCAGGGGAGAACTGGGATTCTATTGTAGAACGTACTGTCGCTATGAATCTCTCCGGCATCGAAGCTATGTCCGCAATTCCAGGGACAGTAGGTGCAACTCCGGTGCAGAATGTCGGTGCGTATGGACAAGAAATAAAAGATACACTAATACAACTGGAAGCATATGACACATCTACTCAATCCATGGTCCAAATTACAAATAGTGAATGTGGTTTTTCTTATCGTGATAGTGTCTTCAAAAATGAAAGCAAGGGCAGGTATATAATTACCAGTATCACTCTTCGTCTATCAAAATCTACACCTCGCATACCGAACTACCCAGGAGTAAAAAGGTATTTTATTGAGAACAATATAAATAACCCAAGCCTTTCCCAGATTCGTGAAGCTATTATAGAAATTCGTAGCGATAAATTACCGGATCCGAAAGTTATCCCAAGTGTCGGATCGTTCTTTAAAAATACTATTGTACCTAAGCCTGTCGCTGATGAATTGAAATACCAATATCCGACTATGGTAGTATTCCCGGTAAATGAAAAAGAAACGAAAGTTCCATCAGGATTCCTTATTGAACAAGCAGGACTAAAGGGCAAAAACTTTGGAACAATATCTTCTTATTCACACAATGCGATGGTACTTGTGAATAATGGCGGAGCAACTCGCTCTGACGTAGAGCGTGTTCGTGATGAAATAACTCAAATTATATTTGATAAGTTCGGTATTAAGCTTGAAGCCGAGCCAGAGTTTGTATCTTAAAAGTGGCCTGTCCTGTGGACTTTCTTAAAGTAGATAAGTATTATCATTTGCCAAATACTTGGAAAGAAAGTGTAGAAGCTTCTCAACTTATGAAATGAGGAGTACCATACTATTTTATTATAAGAATGATTTTTGCGATCAAAATTCGTTTCGTTTTTTAATATCTTTTCAACTTCTTCTGGACCCATATAAATAAAGCTCCTATACCCAGAGAGTTTTATGTTTTCTTCTTTAAAAATTCTTTTTTTAAATGCCAGTAACTCTTTAGCAAATCCACGTTCTATCGCAATCATATCGGCTCGTTTTTCAAACTTCTTTACAAATTTTTCTGATAGTAAAAATAGTAAAGTCATTCGAACAATCTTTACTGAACTGAGGCGTGTATATTCAAGTGTATGGCCAAATTCGTGCGCCATTGCCCCTGTCTTTTCTTCCTCGGTAAGATTTTCAAAAAATATAGGAGTATATGAGTTGCTATTTATCACTATAGGGTATACTCTTCTTCGTTTTGGATTTGCGAGTGAAAGTAGTGGTGCGTATGATCGCAAAGTATGTTGTATTCCATAGAATGGTATTTTTTTAACAAAAATACATACACTATTAAACTCCGGGAATTTTTCTAGTACTTTATAAAATATGTCCTCACAATCTTTCTCAATAATTTTCTTAGAAAAAACGATTTTTTGTGAATTCATATAATTTGATTTGTGCCGGAGAGAGGACTTGAACCTCCATCCCTTGCGAGACGCGATTTTGAGTCGCGCGCGTATACCAATTCCGCCACTCCGGCATATGAGAAATATACTGCGTATTTCTCTGTTTATGTGCCTAAAGTGGCGGCCCACAGAACTTTCGTTCTGGTCAAAAACAAAGCAGTTTGTTTTTGACCCACTCCGGCATTTACTCGGCTAGTATACCAAAATATACATAAAATGCTAGAATAAGCCGTATAAATGAAAAACTTACCCCTCTCATATATAGAACTCTCTAAGAAAAATTTGATCCACAATATCAAGCAGTTTCGCCGTATTGTAAAACAGGGTACGAAGATTGCCGGGGTGGTGAAAGCAAATGCCTATGGCCACGGTGATGTGGAAGTAGTCAAAATTCTTAACCCTTACGTAGATTATTTTCAAATAAATAGTGTAGAAGAATTGGAAAAAATAAAACCTTATACTAAGAAGCCGATACTGTTGCTCGGATATGTATGCAAGAATGATATACCTCGTACTATAAAGCTTGGATGTATTTTAACTTGCTTTGATTTACACCATGCATTACTTATAAATGAATCTGCTCGTAAACTAGGAGTGAAACAGAAAGTCCATATTAGTGTAGATGCGCATTTGGGGCGCGAAGGATTGCTGCCATCACAAGTGAGTACTTTCCTTAATGAAATAAAAAAGATGAAAAATTTGAGCATAGATGGAATATATGCGCACTTTGCCAATATTGAAGACACGACTGATTTTACTTATGCATCAAAGCAGATAAGAGCATACGAAGAAGCAGTAAAATTATTTAGAGAAAATGGATACAAAAATATCAAGACTCATATATCTGCAACTTCTGGTGTGCTTGCGTATGAAAAGTGGAAAGGTTTGCATAATATTGTGCGTGTAGGAATAGGCATCTATGGTATGTGGCCAAGTGAAGAGTTGCAAAAGATCTGGAAAAAGAAAATTGAACTTAAACCTGTGGTGCGATTTGTCACACACATTGCCCAAGTGAAAGAACTTCAGGTGGGCGAATCTATCGGCTACGGAGCTTCATTTACAACAAGAAAGAATATGACTATTGCTGTTATTCCTCAGGGTTATTCAAATGGGGTGAGTAGACTTTTATCTAATAATGGCGAGGTGCTTATAAAAGGTAAACGTGCTCCAATTCTAGGCCGTGTGGCTATGAATATGTTTGTCGTAGATGTCAGCCATATAAAAGGAGTAAAACCTGAAGATGAAGTGGTGATTTTGGGTACTCAAAAAGGGGAGTCTATAACAGCTGAGGAAATAGCCAAGAATACACAGACTATTAACTACGAAGTTACGACCAGATTAAGCCCCTTAACCCCTAGAATCATTAACTAGTTGCATATTTTCAGGGTTTATAGTATCCTATACCCACTATGTCACAAGATAGACTTTTAAGACTAAAATGTAGCGTTTGCAAGAATGCTAACTACTATACAAGCAAGAACAAGAAACTCGTCACTAAAAAGCTCGAGATGAAAAAGTTCTGCAAAACCTGTGTAAAAAATGTCAAACACAAGGAAGCTAAAATCACTGGATAATATAAAAAATACCTCAAAACGAGGTATTTTTTATATGCGGGCGATGGAGGAATCGAACCCCCACCAAAGGTTTTGGAGACCTTCGTTCTACCACTAAACTAATCGCCCTTGTAAAGGTTAGTATACTATAAAAGGGGTTTATTTCAAAAAGTTTTTTATATCTTTTAATGATCTAGATTTCTTCCTTGGATCTATCCAAACCGTATTTTTATCTCTCTTAAACCACGTCTTCTGGCGCTTGGCGTAGTGCCAGCTTTCAGTATTTAATTTCTCTATCATTTCCTGCTTGGTCATTTTGCCTTGCAGATAAAGTGAACCATATCGGTATTCAAGACCTAGAGATTCCATTCGCTCCCAGGAAAGTCCATTCTTGTGTAGATTTTCTATTTCCTTGAGCATTCCTTTTTTCATGCGAGTAATCAGACGTTTATAGATTTTCTCTTTCAATACTTCATCAGGAAGAGTGAGGCCGATTTTTAATACATCATAATTATTTTGTTTAACTACCGTAGGGACTGAACCATGTGCCTTTGCGATTTCAATCGCACGGATAAGACGAACTTTATTTTTAGCATCTATATTTTTCGCACGGATAGGGTCAAGACTCGCAAGCATTTTGAAAAGCGCTTCGACAGATTTCTTTTCAAGCGTAGCTCGAAGTTTTGTATTTGGTGGTACCTCAGGAAGGATAACTCCATCGACAACTGCATCTATATAGAACCCCGTTCCACCGCAAAGTATTGGCACATTCCCTCGAGAGAGGATTTCCTTTATTTTTTTATCAGTAAGTTTTTTATAATCACTGACGGAGAATACTTTCTTTGGATTTGCAATATCGAGTAGATGGTGGGGAATACCTCGCATTTCTTTTTTGGTAATCTTGCCAGTACCGAGATCCATGCCTTTATAAACTTGTCGAGAATCAGCCGAAATAACCTCGCCACCAATTTTTTTGGCAAGTTCTACTGCGAAATCGCTCTTGCCGGTGGCAGTCTGACCTAGTATGACTATAATTTTGGGCTTATTTACCATGTAAATTTATACTCGCACAAAACCTATTTTTTTGCTATATTTGCTCTATGTCAATCAAAAGTTTTATAACTGAAAAATTAATACGTGCGAAAATGAAAGACTTGCCGAAATCTCAGCAAGATATGTTCATTAAGCTTATAAATGAAAACCCAGAGCTTTTCAAGAAAATCGGTGATGAAGTCAAAGCTATGACAAAGGGTGGCATGAGTGAAATGGCTGCTACTATGCATGTCATGCGCATGCACCAAGCAGAAATCCAGCGCGCAATGCAGTAGTAGACTTTTATTAGGTTTAATATCGTTGTATAATTAAATCATGAAGAAAGGATACAAGGGAAACATTGAAGAATTGGCCATTGAAAATGAAAATTTTCGCAAGGTTATTTATACAGCTCAAAATTGTCAACTTGTTTTAATGTCTATTGCTATCGGAGAAGAAATAGGGATGGAGGTTCACGATAAAGGTGACCAGTTTTTTCGATTTGAAAAGGGTACAGCCAAGGTCATTATTAACGATAGTCAATATGATGTCATTGGTGGAGATGCCGTAATAGTCCCTGCTGGATCCAAACACAATATAATAAATACTTCACAAACTGAATCATTAAAACTCTACACTTTGTATACCCCACCTCATCACAAAGATAATATAGTCAGGGCAACTCGTGCATCTGCCGAAGCTGACAGCCCAGAGTTTGATGGTGTGACTACTGAATAATATTCTTTGAAAGTATCGCCATTTCTGCTATATTCTATCCATGTCATTATCTATAGGAATGGTATGGGTACAACCCCACATTTTATTCCTTTCTCCCTCGTTCTAAAGATCCCTCCACCGCTTAAGAGTGGGGTGGATTATGGGTTTAAACCACTTAAAAAAAATTTACCTTACAGCTAGATTTGTTATATTTCTTATATTTAAAACAGCTTTATAAATTAGGCTTTCAGTGGTATAATCGATACAGTTTTTATTACCTGATATCCTATGATTTATGACTAATTTTATAACGAATGAGGCAGGGAAGGATCTAAAAAAGCGACTTGTTGAATTAATCGAAAACAGCAAAGAACTGAAGTTTCTTGTAGGTTTTTTCTATTTTTCAGGAATTGCTGAATTGTATGAAAGCATAAAAGATCGTCCTGATATTAAAATGGATGTGTTAGTTGGACTTAATGCAGACAAGGGGGTTCACGGTCTTTTCGAGTATTCAGAAAATAGCAACAACTTAACAAATAGAGAGAAAATTAAAAATTACTTTGGTTCTGTAAAAAGTTCATTAGCTAGTGATGAATTTGATAATGAAGATTTTGAGAAGAAAATATTATTCTTTATTGATTTGATTAATAGTGGCCAGCTACAAATTCGTAAAACATTAGAACCAAATCATGCAAAGCTTTATATATTTAAAATAAAAGACCAACTGGCAACTATTAGAAAATCTGTTTTTATAACAGGAAGTAGTAACCTAACTCGCTCTGGACTTTCAAATCAGCATGAATTTAATGTAGAATTAGGTGATTTTGGCACAGAAGACGCTGATAAATATTTTGATGAGCTCTGGGAAAGTTCTATAAAGATTACAGAAACAGAACAATATAAACAAGAATTAATTAACTTATTAAAACAAGAGACTCTTATTGCTGAACCAACTCCCTTTGAAGCTTATGCTTCTATCCTCCAACACTATCTTGATGCGCAGTCTCAAGTTGAAGTTTCTAGTTCCATCAAAGAGCTATTAGAAAAGAATGGCTATATAACATACAAATATCAACTAGACGCAGCTTCTCAAGCCCTAGGAATGATTGAGGAGTCAGGAGGAGCAATTATAGCTGACGTTGTGGGACTTGGTAAGAGTGTTATTACAGGCATGGTTGCAAAGCAATTGGGTAAAAGAGGTCTTGTTATCTGTCCTCCTGGCTTGGTTGGTGATGATAATAAATCTTCAGGTTGGAAAAAATATTTAGAAGACTTTGAATTGTATGGTTGGGAAGTTAGATCATGTGGCCTTGCTACGCTACGTAGTACATTGAAATTTGTTCAAGAACGAAACGATATAGATGTTATTGTTGTTGATGAAGCTCATCGTTTTCGTAACCAAGATACAGAAGCCTATGAGTTACTAAGTATGATTTGTAAAAATCGCAAGGTAATTTTATTAACGGCTACACCCTTTAATAACTCCCCAGCAGATATATTTGCTCTATTAAAGTTGTTTATTGTCCCAGGTAAATCGCAGCTCACTATTGCGCCAAATCTTTCAATTGAATTTAGAGATTATAAAAACATGTTTAAAAAATTAAGTGATATTAATAAAGACTATAATTCAACAGATAAAAATAAAAGAGAGAAAGCTATTTCTACTTATGCAACTATGTTTGGAAGTGCTGTAGTTGAAACCGGTAAAGTTAATGGTCGTATCAAGTATATTTCCAATAGGATACGCCAAATAATTGAACCTGTGGTTATTCGTCGAAATAGAATCGATTTGAAGAATGACCCTGAGTATTCAAAGGAAGTTAAAGACTTATCTAAAATTTCTGATCCCAGAGAAGTTTATTATGAGCTTTCTAAAGAACAGTCTGATTTTTATGATCGAGTTATAAGTGATTATTTTGGCGAAGATGGTTTGTTTAACGGTGCAATGTATCGTCCATCTGTTTATGAAAAAGGACGAGCTGAGGGAGAGAGAATTATTGGAGAAGAAGAAAATTTAGAATATATTTCTCAGACAAACTTGTTTCACTTCATGCGAAGATTACTAATAAAACGTTTTGAAAGCTCATTTAATGCATTTGCAGAAAGTATAAATAATTTTTATGCGATAACATGTAAATCGTTAGATTTTATTGAAAAAACAGGAGGTAAGTTTACTTTAGATAGAAAGCTTATTGAAGCGATTTCAGATGGGGATGAAGATGAAGTTATAGAGTGTATGGTTAAAATGTCGGAGTCTATAGAGGATTTAGTTAATGATAAGAAGTCTAAGAAATACAACATTGATTCTTTTAAAGAAAAAGATAAATTCTTAGGTGATTTACAAAAAGATAAAGAGCTATTTGAGAAAATTAAAACGGAATTAGATGAATTAAAGTTAGTAGAAAATGATCCAAAAGTATTAGCTTTGTCACATAGAATTGAAGAAATATTAAATACAAAAGAAAATAAGGGTGAACCAGATAGAAAGATTGTGATCTTTACTGAATATGCTGATACCGCAAAACATGTTTTCGAAAGTCTTGATAAAAAATTTAAAGGAAAGGTGTTGTCTGTGTACGGAAGTACATCTACTGGTCGGATTGATGAAGTATTAAAAAACTTTGATGCTAGTCAAAAGAAACAGGAAGAAACTTACTCTATATTAGTTGGTACAGATAAAATTTCAGAAGGTTTTAACTTAAGTAAAAGTGGTGCTGTTGTAAACTATGATATTCCATGGAACCCTACTAGAGTTATCCAACGTGTTGGTCGTATAAACCGTATAGGGCAAAAAGTTTTTGAAAATTTATATATTTATAATTTCTTTCCAACAATTAAAGGTTCTGAGTACGTAAAGAATAGAGAGATTGCTGAAAATAAGATGTTCATGATTCATAGCACTCTTGGAGAAGACTCTAAGATATTTAGCCCAGACGAGAATCCATCTGCTGCTGGACTCTTTACGAAGTTGCAACAAAACCCAGAAGCACTTGAAGTAGAAAGTTTCATTACCACAATCCGTCGTCTATATTATGAAATAAAGACTAAACACCCTGAGGTTATCGAAAAAATAAAGAAATTACCTGCTCGTATTAAAGTTGCTAAAAAATTTAATGAAAATGATCTACTTGTTTTTATTCGTAAAGGGAGACCCCTTTTTGTCAGAGGTATGATTAATGACGAAAAAGAAGTACGTGACTTAAATTTAGAAGAAGTTATTGAAAGAATAAAGACTACTCCAGATGAAAAATCTATTCCAAGAAGTTCTATGTTTTGGGAGAATTATGAAACTTCAAAAATCATAGAGCAGAGAACTCAAAACTCATCACAAATGGCTATTGAAACTAAATCTTTTAATAATCTGAACTCACTTTTACAAAATATTGAAAGCTTTAATGAAGATGTACAAGACTTTGCTCCTTTTGTCCGAACCTTACTTGACGATCTTACTGATTACCAGACGTTAAGCACTTTTACACTTCGTCGATTGGCTGATATGCCTACAATTGAGAATTCAAAAGACAGCTCTAAAATAATATTAGAAACCTTAAGTGAACTTAAAAATAATCTCGGTTTTGATTATTTAGACAAAATTAAGTCAGCAACAAAACTAAATACACAAGAAGTAGTAATAGCTGTTGAAAATAGAAATATGTAATATTATGAGCCAGGTTAAATTCCAAAAACTAATTGATGATTTCTCTGCTGCTTCATTAGCAGAGATACTTAAGAGTCATGATTTTTTTAGAGTTCAACAAAACCCACTTCCAACATTTAACGACAAACAATTTACTGATTTTTCACAGCTAGGGGATTTCGATCTTGAAGATAATGTAAATATTATAGTTATTTGTTCACGGTCACTTACACCATTAAATGAACGAGCAAGTAGAAAAACTCAATACGATTTAGGGAAAAAAATATTAAAGAACTTCCCAAAAGCTAGAGCAGGGATTTTTGTTTATTACGATAGTAAGGGAGGGTTTCGTATGAGTTTGATTTATGCTGATTATGTTGGTACAAAAGTAAATTACAGCACTTTCAGGAGATTCACTTATTTTGTATCTAAACAACAGAAAAATGTTACTTTTCTACAACAAGTAGCTTCTCTTAAATTTACAAATTTTAAAGAATTAAAAGAACTATTTTCAGTAGAAAAAGTTACAAAGGAGTTCTTTAAAAATTATCGTGATTTATTTATAGAAATACTTGAAGATTTTGAAGATAATAATGAATTCCAAAATATAGTCGTTAAAACAGGTATTTCCACGACCCCTGATTTTGTTAAAAAATTAATGGGACAAATCGTCTTTTTATATTTTGTTCAAAAAAAAGGTTGGCTCGGAGTACGACCGAACGAAAATTGGGGTACTGGAGATCAAGGATATTTGCGATCTTTATTTGAAACCTGTAGAAAAACTAATCAAAATTATTTTGATGATTATCTTGAGCCTTTGTTTTACGAGGCTTTAGCTGAGAAACGAGGTGAGGATGATTTTTTTGAGCAGTTAAATTGTAGAATTCCATTTTTAAATGGAGGTTTATTTGAAAGTGTGTATGATTGGAAAAATACAGAGATAAACATTCATAATGAAGTTTTGGGTAAATTACTAGATTTCTTTGACCAATATAATTTTACCGTAGATGAAAACACACCATCTGACCAGGAAATATCTGTTGATCCAGAAATGCTCGGTAAGATTTTTGAAAATCTTCTTGAGGTTAAGGATAGGAAGGATAAAGGAGCTTTCTATACTCCTAGAGAGATAGTGCACTATATGTGCCGAGAAAGTTTAATTCAGCACTTAGTTTCCGAAGATACTGCTCCTGAAGATAGAATTAGGAAA
The DNA here is from genome assembly GCA_964631935.1 of uncultured Candidatus Saccharibacteria bacterium. Classification (GTDB taxonomy): domain Bacteria; phylum Patescibacteriota; class Minisyncoccia; order Phycocordibacterales; family UBA9973; genus UBA8515. The sequence continues at coordinate 226,686 of CAZWAV010000001.1, read as the reverse complement.
CTATTTGAAAATAAAGATACTGATCTATCTATACTAGTTGATGATTATAAAAAAACAGAAATCATAAAGAGGATGCAAGAACTTAAAGATATTGCAGAAAAAGTTGATGTCTCACTTCGTAATGTAAAAATTGTTGACCCGGCTGTCGGTTCTGGGGCATTTCCTATGGGTATGCTAAACGAGATATCTTCTGTGAGGCATTATCTGAATACAAACTTCCTTCATAAGACTAATGATACAGGGAAAGAATTATCACTTTATGATATCAAAAAAGAAACTCTTGAAAATTGTATTTACGCCGTTGATCTTGAGCCAGGAGCAGTGGAAATAGCTAAACTTCGGTTCTGGCTTGCTCTTATAGTTGAATTTGAATCAAATGACCCTAAGATTGCTCCGCCAGTGCTTCCGAATTTGGATTACAAGATTATGCAAGGTAATTCATTGCTTGAGGAATATGAAGGCGTAAAACTTTTTGATGAAAATATAATAAAGACTATAGATACAGATAAAGAAAAACAAATTGAAGACTTAAAAAAGAAACAGTCTGTTTTGCAAAAAGAGTATTTTAGACTTAATGCAGATAATAAATTAACACCTATAAAGAAAGTTGAACTAGACACTGAGGCCAAAAGTATACATGATCAACTGAAAAAACTTACGAAAACAGAGAAAGTTAATATTGAAGTTTCTGGACTTTTTGATTTTGATAAACACAAGGAATCTAAATTCAAAGCAGATCAATTAAAGTTATTACAAAAGCATTTTTTTGAGACAAACAAGAAAGATAAAAAAGAAAGTATTAAAAAAGAAATAGAGAGACTTGAATGGGAGCTTATTGAAGCTACATTAATAGAACAAGGTAAGACTTCAGAATTGAGCAAAATTGAAGGATTTAAGAAATCCAAGATCAAACCATTTTTTCTTTGGAAGCTTCATTTTGCTGATGTATTTGAGCAAAAAGGTGGTTTTGACATTGTGATAGGTAATCCGCCATATATTCGACACCGTGACTTACCTAAAAAATTTAAAGACGAATTGTGTTCTAATTACGACGTTGGAAATACTACCGCTGATATTTACTGTTATTTTTATGAACTAGGTTATAACTTACTTTCTGAATACGGAACCCTCACATATATAACAAGTAACAAATGGATGCGTTCAAGATATGGTGATAAGCTTAGGCTATTGTTAAAAAACAAGACTAAAATTGAAGTATTAATTGATTTGGGTGGAGGTCAATTTGAAACTGCTACTGTAGACACAAATATAATTATTATTAGAAAAGGAGGACAAAACGGAGAACATTATTTAAAATATGGACAACGGATTGATGATATTTTATACAAAATGAAACAGTCTGACTTAGGAGAAAATTCATTCGCCTTAATTGACCAAAGTGTTGCTAATTTAAAAGCATCTATTGAAGCAAGGGGTTTAAAATTAAAAGATTGGACTTCAATAAAAATTAATTATGGTATTTTGACAGGCAGAAACGATACTAAAAATAGTTCAGGTGAAAAGGAAGGTGTTTTTATTGTAGATGAAGCCAAGAGAAATGAATTAATTAAGAATGATAAAAATTCAGAAGTTTTTATTAAACCAATTTTAAGAGGAAAGGATGTTGCTAAATATAGCTATGATTGGCAACATAAATATTTAATAACAACATATTATGGTACACATAAAATTATCGATAAATACCCAGCAATAAAAAAACATTTAAGTCACTATAAAGAAATTTTAGAAAGTCGGGCACAAGTTATAAGAGGTGATCATAACTGGATCGAATTAGATCAAAACCCTTCCGAACGTTATCTTAAAGAAATGGAGCAAAATAAAATTATTTATCCAAATATTAATAAAGAATTTGCCGCTGCATATGATGATTCAGGGGTTCTTGTAAACCAAAAATGTTTCTTTATTATTGGTAATAACTTGAAGTACTTATTAGGCATATTAAATTCAAAGTTAAATTTTTTCTACTTCAAATTAATTGGTGCATCTTTGGGTAATGCAGGATATGATATCTCAAAAATATTCGTAAACGAGCTTCCAATTATTCCAGCTGAAACTAATTTGGAAATAAAAAAAGCAATAGAAGGTTTGGTTAATCAAGTTATTGATCATAAAAAACAAAATAAGGATAATGATACTAAAAAACTCGAGCATCAAATAGATGAATTGGTTTATAAACTCTATAAACTTACTCCAGAAGAAATTGAAATTATAGAAAATTCAAGTAAAAAATGAAACACAATGATATAAAAGAAAACTGGTCTATTTTTGCTAGAAATTATTTAAATATAGCTTCTTTGGCTTGTAGTGAGATGCAATATAAAAAATATAATAATGTAGAGTCTGAGATTGAGGATCTATACATATCAATGATTTTTAATATAAAACATGGAATTGAGTTGTATCTTAAATTTTTTATTGTTTTATTAGAACAAAAGGCTTTGATTAAAAAATATGAAACTCATGATAATCTTCAAATATTAAGAGATGTAATGAATTTAACTAATTTAAGTTCAATTAAAAAAGTAATTAATACAACTTATGAAAAAAATAAGGATAATGAATATTGGGTTTTTGTAAACAAAAGTCATGATAATATCATAGATAAAATATATGATTTAATGATGATTGTTAATAAATATCAGAATCTTGAAACATTTAAAAATATTATAAATAAAAATTTTGAGATTGAAGATAGTGATAATACAAGTTTTAAATATCCTCAAAATAGCCTTAAAATAAAATTAAATTATAAAGAAATATTAAAAAATATAAATAAAAGGGATTTGATTGATATATACTTAGATATAGTTAAACTTCAGAATTCCTTTTATACTTTAGAGGTAATTTTTTCTGCATATAAGGAGAATGAATCAATAATTAAAAAATAACTATGTCGGAATATTATAACCCAAACAGAATGGAGTCGTGGAATTACGGAGGAAAGAACTGGAAACTTTCTCGTTCTAAAATCGATTTATTCAAAGAGTGTCCACGATGTTTCTATATAGATAACAAACTCGGTGTAAAAAGAGTACCTGGATTTCCTTTTTCCATAAACAGCGCAGTGGACCATCTTCTTAAACAAGAGTTTGATTCATACCGCGTGAAGAATGAACAGCATCCGCTACAAAAAGAATATGGAATAGATGCACGACCTATGTCTCACGAAGAGCTTGATGAGTGGCGAAGGAATTTTGGAGGTATTAGATATTTACATGAACCAACAGGGCTCATGGTAACCGGTGCAATTGACGATTTATGGATCAATGGAAAAGATGAATATATTGTTGTGGATTATAAAGCTACTGCAAAGGATGAAGCCGTAAAGGCACTGGATAAAGAGTGGCAAGATGGCTATAAACGTCAAATGGAGGTGTATCAATGGCTTTTGAGACAGAATGGGCTCAAGGTATCTGATATTGGTTATTTTGTCTATTGTACTGGGAAAATGGATAGAGAGGCTTTCGATAAGCGAATTGATTTTGATGTTAACTTAATTGAACATAAAGGTAATGATTCATGGGTAGAAAAAACATTGTTTGAGATAAAAAAATGTTTAGACAATGATACCATACCAGAATCCGGAGAGCATTGTGACTGGTGTGCTTATTGGAATGCAAGAAAAGAATTAGAAAAATAACATGACTAAATTTTACATAATCATAGGAATAATAATTGCTATTGGACTAGTTATAAAGCTTTTTACTAACGACTCAGAATACAAAGAAGGTAAGAAAAAAAGCATATATAAGTATAAGCGAAAAGATTTCTTAATAAGTAGACCAGAACACGAGTTTTTTGATATTCTTGTCGAAGTAGTAGGGAAACAATATCAAGTATTTACTCAAGTTCATTTACCAACAATCTTGGATCATAAAATAACTGGCCAGAGTTGGAAGGGTGCGTTTAGTCATATAAATGGAAAATCTGTAGATTTTGTTATCTGTGATAAAGCATATATCAAACCACTTCTCGCAATCGAGCTCGATGATAGATCGCACGAAAGATCAGATAGAATAGAGCGAGACAGTGAAGTGGAAAGAATGCTGCAAGAGGCAGGAATGCCATTATTACGTTTCGGGAATAATGGATCTTTTAATAAAGAAGAAATTAAGAGATTAGTATTAGAAAAATTGAAGTAAATATGGATGAAGAAACATTCGAAATAGCTAAAGATAATGATTTGAGTCTTGAAGAAGCAGAAGAACTTCAGGAATTTGCTGATGAGAATGGATTGGATACAGATGATGCATTAGAGATTTGGCAGGATTTATAATAATGCTATAATATACTTACAACTAGATAGTTGTATCAAGAGAACGAGTAGAGTATTGGCTCAATGATCCGTTCAGCAACCTGCAAATGTAAGGTGCTAATTCCAACCAAGTAGTACGAAGGTACTATTCGGAAAGATAAGACTAGTCATCTATCTTTCCTCATTATGAGGAATTTTTTAGTTTAATATGAAAAAGACAGCAGAGTTTGTAAGCCCAATGCATCCAGATAAGATCTGTGATCTTATTGCAGATGGTATTTTAGATGCATATCTAGAAGGAGATAAAAATAGTCGCTGTGCAATAGAAGTGATGGGAGGTCATGGACTTATTACTATTAATGGGGAAGTAACTTCAAAAGCTAATCCAGATGTTGAAACAGTCATCAAAAATATCGTTGGAGATAATTTTAGAATTATTTCTAATATCGTTTTACAAAGTAAAGAAATTGCTCAAGGTGTCGACACTGGTGGTGCTGGTGATCAAGGGATAATGAAAGGTTACGCTACAAGAGAAACAGATGAATATCTTCCTCTTGAATATGTTCTAGCTAGAGATTTGTGTCAGAAAATATTTAAGGTTTATCCATATGACGGTAAGACCCAAGTAACAATAGAGAATAGTAAGGTTAAAACTGTTGTCGCTAGTTTTCAGAATACAAAGAATGATGAATTACTAAACTTAGTGAAAAGTATAATAGAGTCTGAAGAGTATCTAATTAATCCTGCAGGCCAGTGGAGCCAAGGGGGATTTGATGCTGATACAGGTCTCTCTGGTAGGAAGCTAATAATTGATAATTATGGCCCAGAAGTGCCTATTGGTGGAGGGTCATTCTCTGGTAAGGATTACACAAAAGTAGACCGTTCAGGGGCCTATATGGCACGTAAAATAGCCGTAGATTTCCTTAAGAAGTACAAAGCCAAGGAAGTATATACAAAGCTCGCATATGCGATAGGTAGGAGTGAACCAATCATGGCAGTAGTTGTAGTAGATGGACTAGAGATGGGAATTGAAGGATATGATCTAACACCAAAAGGGATTTATGAGCATCTAAAATTAGGAGAAGTAAAACTATCAGAAACTTCAAACTGGGGTCATTTCGGTAGAGGATTTGAATGGAATTAATATAAAAAGTTGTAATAGCAGCTTTTATTTAATGTTGTTATAATCTACATATGGAAAGAAAAACTAAAACACTCTATATTGTTATCGCCATATTAGTTTTGGTAATTATTGCAATTTACATTATAATGTCAAAAAACAGATCAAGTGAAACAAAGGTTAATTCTCAAAAAACAGAGCTTGCTAAACATTCCGAATTTAGTGAAAATCCGACAGAAGAAGAAGTTTATAACAGTGAATATATTAAACATATCCGTACTGGACTAAATGCATATCTAGATGGAACGAATAATGGAGTTGATGAATATGCAATAAAGAAGAGTAATTTAGATAGCGGTAAAAAGTGTGGATTAGATAATTTTGATAAATCTTATTATAAAAGTAAATTTATTATTCTCAGTGCAAAAGATAACGAGACTGGTGGAGTGCAAGCTGATCTATTCTTTGTCGATAAACCAGATGCTATATTTTGGGCCTGGATATATAAAACAGAAAATAATGGTAAGTATAATCTAAGAGCTTTTTGTGAAAGTAGTATTCCTATTGATACAAAAGATCCAGGATTTAAGGATTTTACTAAAGGCATGATAAAAGAATCAAAATATTCACTTTAATTATATGAAAAACTTTTTTAGAAAAATCTTAATAAAAATAACTGGGATTGGTTGGTGTGATACGCCAAATATACAGATAGAAAAGGTTAAAATTGAAGCCAATAAAATAGTAAATCGTGATTCTACTACTTTTAATGATAAATCTAATAATTAACCTTTTAAGGTATTCTTACTTCTTTTTGATAAAAATATAAATTAGATAAATGATCCCATTCGTTATATAGTCTAACCGCTTCATCACCAGGTTCTATCCCAATTTTATTATAAATATCTTTACCAGAGAATAAATCAGTAACCAGATAGTTTCTACCACCATAGGAATCGTTTTTTATATATGCCAAGATACACATACCAGTATTTTGGTTATAGTGATATTCAAATTTATAGAATGATACCTTAGTATCTTTATTGTCTATAGCTATTTTTTGACATCTTATATTTTCCTCTTGATTTATTTTTTGTGCTTGCTGTGTATGTTTCTCTATTTGGCCAAAATAAAAAGATAATCCAATTATAATACTCCCTAATATAATAGACACTACTATTTTGTTTTCTCTAATGATGATTTTTTTCATGAGTATTTATATTACCTAGCACCATGCAGGATATTTTTGAAATAAATAACAAAAAGTCCAATTATAAGGACATATCCAATTACTGACGTAACAATAGAAATTATGCGATCTCTTTTTTTAGTCTCTTTATTTTTTAAAACTATACTAGCTAACCATAGTCCGTATATAGTTAAGCCGATACTTACGTATGGAATAGATTCAATAAGAAACAGGCTTAATAGGACAGATACCAACCCGTTTACTGATTTATTTTTCATGAGGATTATTAAATATTAATAATGCCCTTATAGTTTGGGTAACAAAAATCCCAACACAAGGGTCAGTAGCTTTCGCCACTCATACCAGTTTCCCGGTACGGCCGATCAGAGCAATCCCTTAATGTTGGGGTTTTTACTCTGATCGGGCTTTTAACCATACCTTTAGCTGTAAAAACTAAAGGGTTAGGTCCTTATTAACTTGTAACTCAATTTTAGCACTTTTATAGGCAAAAATATATCAAACTTGCTTTTTATGAAAAAACTATGTTATAATTAATATAGCTTGTAAGTATTGCAAGCCGGTACATTATATAAACAAATATGTATTTGAGATTTTGAACAATTTTTCTTTTTGTTCTGGGGGTGCGTCCAGAGCCTTGACCTATGCATAGAGATTGGGTAAAAGCGTAAATTGTAGAAAGCTCCTCTTTAATTCTAAAGAGATCGGATACTTTTTTATATTCTCTAAACTGCCACGAGAAGTCTCTCGGTAAAAAATGGACGTTAAAAGGCAAAAGAGAGAAAATTAAAGATTTCACTGAAATAATAAACGATTCACTTACGTGAACTAGTTTCTTTTTTCGGTAAAGTTTTTAATTAACACAAAGAAACCAGCACGTAATGTGTTGGTTTTTTGTTGTAAAAAAATAAGAGGTGTCCACCTAAAGTCTATTTATAAATCGACAGGTCGAGTGGACATCGCCTGTTGATTTATGAGTAGATTTTTCTTTTATAGAAAATCTAATATCTAATGTGACCTTATAAGTAATTATAAGATTAAATAAGGTATGAATGAAATAAATAATCCAGTAAAGCCAATAGACGAAAAGGTGTTACTTGAGTATAAAGTCTTTATTGGAAACAATCTTAAATCAACGCCCAAAACAGATTGGGATAAGGTAGTCTTGCCGAAGGTATTACGATGGAATAAAGATAAAAATCACTTAATTAGAACTAGTGAACTTCTTCATTTATTTGACTACTTAAAGGACTATATAACTAAGGAGGAATTGAATACAGAAAAAAAGCTAGATGAACTGAAAACTAGTTTAAAAACAAATAAAACTCAAGGTACTTGGGACATAGCTTTATATTTGATTGATAAGCATAACATTAAAACTATCGGGAACCGAGATAACACTAAAGAGATATACATTTATAAAAATGGTGTATATGTAGTTGATCATGGTTTAGTGAAAAGAGAAATATCGGAAATAACAGAAAATTTAAGTGGAAGTTATTACAGGGAGGAAATTATTAGAAATATAAAAGATAAGACATACAAGGAAAGGAAAGATTTTAATGCTGATACACATCTAATAAATTTTAGGAATGGGGTATATAACTTAATGACAAAAGAATTTTTGTTTCATTCCCCAAAGTATCTATTTCTTTATCAGATTCCCGTAGATTTTAGTAAAGATATTGATTGCCCTAAATTCAAAGAGTTTTTGAATCAAATACTAGATGATGATTCTGTAAAAGTAATACAGGAGTGGTTTGGATATTGCTTATATAGGAGTTATCCATTTAAAAAAGCAATCATACTATTGGGTGAAAGAGATACGGGGAAAACAACACTACTTAATGTTTTGATTAAGTTTTTAGGTGAAGAAAATATTTCTGGTGTAAGTTTGCAAAGACTTAGCTCTGATAAATTTGCGCTTTCTAACTTATATCAAAAACATGCAAATATTTATGATGATCTTTCTTTCAAAGATATTACCGATAATGGAATATTTAAGATGCTTACTGGGGGTGGTGGTGTAACTGGAGAAAAAAAGTTCGGTGATTTATTTACCTTTAAAAACCATGCAAAAATAACATTTTCTTGTAATAAGATTCCAGCGATTAAGGATACAGATGATGATGCGTATTTTAGTAGGTGGATATTAATAAGATTTGAACAAAGAACAGATAAACCAGACAAGTTCTTGTTGGAAAAGATTACTACGGACCTAGAGCTTTCAGGAATATTAAATTTTGCTCTTGAAGGACTCCATAATCTATTACAAAGTCAAAACTTTAGTTACAGCCAGTCTGCTGATGAGATAAAGAAAGAAATGAGTATGTCTGCCTCAAGTTTAGCAACATTTGCCTATAGTGAGTTAGAGGTAATTTCAGACACGTCTGTTTATATAACTAAAGATAAAATGGAACATGAATTTATAAACTTTGCCTCAAAAAATGATCTTCCAGTAGGAATGACAAAAGTAACAATCGGAAAGCAATTACCTAAGTTTATATCAATTGGTAGCGCAAAAAGAAGCATAAAAAATATTGAGACAGGAAAGATAGAACAGGTTAATTGTTGGATTGGTGTCAGATTCAAGGATCAGAAACTTAATACATCATCCATACAGCAAGATGTTGATAATAATCTTCTTAATTTTGATTTATCACCTGGTTAGTTAGGTGGGCTAGGAGGGCAATTTAGGAATTCTCTATTAAAGTAAACTGCATTTCTCTTTGTGGCCACGTGTTGTATTTCCCCCTCCTAACCCTCCTTTTTTGTGGAATTAATAGTAAAACTCAAATCAATCCCTATTGATTTCGGTGAACATACAAATTATATGAGTAAAACAGAAGTAGAAAATTTAATAACACTTAGTACCAGCTTTCTCTACAAGTATAAGTATTTTATTGGACGAAGGTCTGGAGAAATATATTGGCCTCATAATTGGTCTCGTGAAAGAAGCAGGGTGGGCGTAGAAGTTGTAACTATGGGAGATGAAGATTATCTTCGTATTCAATACACACAAACATCTCGAAGGACAGGAGAGAAGAAGGACTTTGATTATAAAGTTAACCTACTAACTACACATTGTTACTTCGGAGGAGTTCGGTATTGGTTTAAATGTCCTCTTTCTAAGAGCGGTGTTCCTTGTGGAAGAAGGGTCGGGGTTCTGTATAAAGACGGAGACTATTTTGGCTGTAGGCACTGCCATAACCTCACTTATGAGTCTAGAAACCTTAGTAGGATATTTAGGCTATTTGGACGGCCCATCAACGACGACGATCTAGCCTCTATTAGATACAGCATAAAACGTACGCATTACAAGGGAAAACCTACTAAAAGGTATCAACGCTATTTAAAGCTATCTAAGCAAAGTGAAGAGTCACATTATAGGGTTTTTAAACTAGTAGACGATAAATCTAAGGGGAATAACAATACTAAAAATTAATTAGAAATGATATAATGGATGAGCTACACATCAATTCAATATGCGACAAAAACTTTTTTGAGCCTAAAAAGGGGCAACGAGACTTGATGTGTAGCAACAAAGAGTCGCATCGTTGTCCCTTTTTGGATTATAAATATGTAGCTTCATTAGAAAATAATGTCGATAAAGCTTTTGATATCCTATTTGAGGAAGTAATAAAAATTGATTATGGAAAAGAATAAATTAATAGCAGTATACGGTAGAGTCTCAACTTCAAATCAAGAAAATGAAGGAACTATTGAGACCCAACTTTCAAGTGTAAGAGAGCACGCTAAAAAGAATGGTTACATTATAGTGAAAGAATATTTAGATGAAGGATGGTCCGGTGACAATCTTGTAAGACCAGGACTTGATCAGCTTCGTATTGATGCAAAGAAAAAAGAGTGGGAAGCAGTTCTTATTTATGATCCTGATAGATTAGCTAGACGTGGATCATGGCAAGAAGTAGTCATGGAAGAACTTAAGGAGCTGGAAATTGATGTTTTATTTGTTACGATCCCTCAGCCTAAAACTGATGAGGATATTATTATGTACAAGATGAGAGGGGTATTCACTGAATATGAAAGAATGAAGATTAAGGAAAGATTTAGACTTGGCAAAGTTCGTAAGGCTAATGAAGGTCATATTCTTTCTACTGAAGGACCATATGGTTACACTTTTATATTAAAGAAAGGTAAAAGGGGTGATGCTGACTTTATGCAAGGTCATTATGAAATAAATAAATACGAAGCTCAAATTGTTAAAAAGATTTTTTCCTGGGTAGCAGATGAAGGATTAACTCTACGTGCGGTTGTTAGAAGACTTCAGGAATTAGGCATACAGCCTCGAAAAAGTAAAAGAGGTGTTTGGAACACTAGTACTTTAAGTTCACTTTTTAAAAATAAAACATATATTGGCGAGGGTCACTATGGAGCTACCTATTCTGTAGTACCACAAAAACCATGGAAAAAAGACACATATAGAAAGCATAAAAAATCTAGTAGAAAATTTAGACCTGAAAGTGAATGGATTATTATACCTACCCTTAAACTTATAAACCGGGATGTATTTTTTCGAGCAGAAAAGAGACTAAGAACAAATTTTGAGATGTCTTCCAGAAATACTAAGAATGAATATCTTCTTGCAGGAAAACTTTGGTGTGATTGCGGTAAAAGAAGAGCTGGCGAAGGTCCACAACAAGGTAAACACTTATATTATAGATGTACAGATAGAGTTAAGAGTTTTCCATTAAAACCAAAATGTAAAGAAAAAGCACTTAATGCTAGAATATTGGATCCGCTAGTATGGGAAGGTATAACAAATCTCATGAGTTCTCCAGAGCTATTATTGAAGCAAGCTGAGCGTTGGCTTAATAATCAAAGAGTAGGTGATAAAACTTCGACAATAAATATTGAAGAAACTAAAAAAGAAATAGCAAAATTAAAGGATCAAGAAAATCGTTACACTAAAGCATATGGGGCAGGGATCCTTACTATTGACCAGCTTAAAGAACAAATCAATCCTTTAAAAGAAAAGATAGCTTTATTAAATAATCAGATAGGTAAGGCTTACTTAGAAAATGAAGAAGTAAATGAAAATGAATTACCTAAACTAGATGAAGTAAAAGCTTTTGCTGAAAAAGCATCACAAGCCTTAAAAGACTTGAGTTTTAGTGCTAAAAAGGCCATAATCAATAATATTATAGATAAAGTGGTCGGAACGAGAGAGAATTTACAAGTATATGGATGTATTCCAGTAACTTCAAATATCAATGTCTTCACTGAGTATCGGAATTGTTGGTCTACCAAACGTCGGCAAATCGACGCTTTTTAATGCGCTTACGAAAAAGGGCGTCCCAGCCGAGAACTATCCATTCTGTACGATTGATCCATCTGTCGGTATTGTTCCTGTGCCTGATGAACGCCTTTGGAAACTTTCAGATTTTTCAAAATCAGCCAAGACTATTCCAGCGGCAATTGAATTCGTCGATATTGCAGGTCTTGTGAAGGGTGCATCAAAAGGCGAAGGACTAGGGAATAAATTCCTCGCAAATATTCGTGAAGTAGATGCGATATTTGAAATGGTCCGAATCTTTCCACTTAAGAGCGATACAGGGAATGAGATACTACACGTCTATGGAGATATAGATCCACTTCGAGATATTGAAGTGATAAATCTCGAGCTTATACTTGCTGATCTTGAAACAGTATCAAAAAGAAAAAATAATATAAATAAGGATGTAAAAAAGGGTGACAAAGAAGCAATCATTGAGGATGGTGCACTCGTAAAGCTCGAGCAAGCATTTGAAGAAGGGAAGCTTGCTAATACTGTGGCCTTGGATGAGAAAGAATTGGAAAAAGTAAAAATGCTAAATTTGCTTACACTCAAACCATTCCTCTACGGTTTAAATAAAAGGGGCGGAGCAAAAAATCTAGACGAGATGAATCCAGAAATCTTTAAAGAACTTACAAATTATATTGAGAGTACTGGCTCTCGATACGTGGTGCTTGATGCAAAAATTGAAGAGGAGTTGAAAGATTTCGAAGGCGAAGAAAAAGAAGTCTTCCGTAAAGAGCTTGGCGGAGATGATGATGGTATCAATAGTCTTATAAGCGAGGGATACAAACTACTTGGTCTTGATACATACTTCACAACAGGTGAAGATGAGACTCGCGCATGGACTATCAAACATGATTCGACTGCGCCAGTAGCAGGCATGGCAATACATACGGACTTCAAAGATAAATTCATTCGTGCTGAAGTCGTATTCTGGAAAGATTTACTAGAAGCCGGAAGTTATGGTGAAGCCCGCTCAAAAGGAAAGGTAAGAACAGAAGGGAAAGAGTACATCGTCAAAGATGGAGATGTGATTGAGTTTAAGATATAGATAAATAAAAAGCCTGACATATTATATGCCAGGTCTTTTTTATATTTATTTTTTTATCCCATGTACTTTTTTAACAGAGACTTTGTTTGCGTTCTCCTTAATCTGTGTATTCCTGACCGCAACATTTGTCTGGCCCTTTCTCCTGTTCTGGAAATTGCATCACCTATATTTTCGATTGTCATAGGGTCACAACCAATACCAAAGTACATTTTAACAACTGTTCGTTGTTCTGCTAATAAAGTACCTAAGGCCCTTTCTATATCTTCATCTAAGCTCTCTTTACTTAAAACCCCATCTACTTTTGAAACAACACCTGACATAAGGTCACCAGCTGTAGTTTCGCCATCTTCAAAAATCGGAGCATCCAAGGAAGAATGTTTGTTGGTTAGTTGAAGTATAAGTTCCATATCATGAGTTTTTAAACCAGATTCCTCAGTTAACTCATCTAATGAAGGTTCTCTTTCCAATTTTTGCTCAAGATGGTTATATATTTTATTAACTTTGTTGTGTGAGATTATCCTATTATTCGGTATTCTCACTAATCTTCCCTGATCAGCTAATGCCTGCAAAATAGATTGTCTTACCCAACCAACAGCGTAAGAAATAAATTTAAAACCCCTTGTTTCATCAAAACGTTTTCCTGCCTTAATTAAACCTAAGTTTGCTTCATTTATTAGGTCACTTAATGATAGACCTTGATGCTGGTACTGTTTTGCAACAGAGACAGCAAAACGAAGATTGGCTTTTACTAATTTGTCTAATGCAGCCTGATCTCCTTTCTTAATTTTCTGAGCTAAAATAACTTCCTCCTCTGGTGTTATCATAGCTAGTTTATCTATTTCTTTTAGATATTTTTCTAAAGCCAATGATTCACGGTTTGTGATAGATTTGATAATTTTTAAGTTTCTCATGCTCATATGATAAGTTTTATAGTTTAGAGATTTAAGATACATTTTCTTCAGACTACTATGTATATTTTACTCTGTCAAACCATTATCTTTAGGAAAATCTTTGTTGTATAATGATCTCATGAATTTAACTGAACAAAAGTGTGTGCCATGCGAAGGAGGGGTGGAGCCAATGACAAAAGTTGATGCCGAGGCAATGCTCGCTTTTCATTTGAAAGATTGGATTCTATCAGAAGATGCGAAAACTATTTCTAAAAAGTATACTTTTAAAGATTTCAAAGAAGCGCTTGCTTTTGTAAATAAAGTAGGAGCTATTGCAGAACAAGAAGGACATCATCCAGATATTGAACTTGGGTGGGGGAAGGTAAATATTTCTCTAAGTACCCATGCTATAGGAGGATTGTCACAGAATGATTTTATAGTAGCGGCAAAGATCGATGCATAATGACTGGAAAAAAGCTGAAGATGCATTAAAGAAAGGTGGGGTAGCGGTAATACCTACTGATACTTTGTATGGGTTAGTTGCAAGTGCTTTTAATAAAAAGGCAGTAGAGAGAGTTTACAAAATACGCGGACGCGACAAGAATAAGCCATGTATAGTGCTCATATCTTCATTTATTGATTTGAAGAAATTTGAGGTGAGCATAAATGACGAGCAGAAAAAATTCTTAGAGAGTGTATGGCCTGGAAAGGTAAGTGTGGTTCTTCCTTGTACATCAAAAAAGCTCGATTATTTACATAGAGGTACAAAGACTATTGCGTTTCGAATGATTGGCCCAAGAAATAAAAATTTATTAAAAATTCTAAAATCCGTCGGGCCTCTAGTGGCTCCAAGTGCTAACCCTCAAGGCCTACCACCCGCCAAGAAAAGGAGTGAAGCACGAAAGTATTTCGGTAAAGAAGTAGATGCTTATGTATGCGTAGGCACAAAAGATTCAAAGCCCTCTACTCTAATAGAATATAAGAAAGGAAAGCTGTTTATAATAAGAGAAGGTGCTGTGAAAATAAAAAAGACTAGTTAATACCTAGTCTTTTTTATTGGTCTTCTTTAATTCTGCTATTTCTTCTATGAGTTTACCGAGAGTGTTTTCGATTCTACTTAACATTGCGTCATCGTGAGTATGGCTTGGAGTATCGTCTTCTTCCTCGGTGATTTCTTCAACATTCTCTTGAATATCCTCCACATCTTTTTCAATACCCTCGACGTCTTCTTGTATGTCTTCAACGTCTTTTTCGATACCTTCCACATCCTCCTGAATTTCCTCGACGTCTTCCTGGATTTCTTCCACATCCTCCTGAATCTCTTCGACATCGCGGGCCACTTCGCGTAGGCGCCTTGTCTGGCGGTTTACACTCATCTGTATAAAGATAGAAAGGTATATTGCTTCGAGTGATACTATGGTAGTAACTACGAGCAAGATCTTATCAATACCAATACCAAAGAAATACAGAATAAAAGACACTATAAATAGTATAGTGTGTACCAATATGGAGTTCGTGGAACCTATCCAGCGGGTCGCACGGATAGCGATTCTCTCTACTGCATCGACAGATTTCTTTTTTAATTCCTGCATATAATAGGTTTATTATACATGAATTTTCTGGTATAATCCATAATTATGGATACAATAAATGAAACTTCTAATGTGCCCGAGAAAAAGCCTTCAAGGTTTGTTAGTGTCTCTATTATCATAGCTATTGTTATTGTTATAAATTTATTTTCGAACTATGCTGTATCTTTGGTTTACAAAGAGCCAACATACGATAATTTTATAAAACCTACACAAGTCGTCGAGAATATTACGACAAAAGAAAAGTGTCTTCAGGTCGGCGGTCAGTGGAGTGAGAATGCATATCCGGCAGAAAAAGGTCAGACAAAGATAGATGGATATTGTAATGCTGATTACACTAATCAGTTGAATTATCAAAAAGCCCGTGACTCATACGAGAAAAAAGTATTTATAACTTTAATTATTTTTGGAGTTTTATTACTTGTCCTTGCTGGATTCATGGCTATACAAATCTTATCAATTGCATTTGCATGGGGAGGTGTACTATCTCTTATTATTGCTTCGATTCGTTACTGGTCATCAGCAGATACTTTATTTAAAGTCATCATCCTCGCTATTGCCCTCATTCTACTCATCTGGCTCGCTGTAAAGAAGTTTAATAAGTAAAACTGTTTGATTGATGAAACAATACGACCATACAAAAATCGAAAAAAGATGGCAAAAGGAATGGGATAAGAAAAAAGTCTATAAGACTGAATCTCAAAGTAAGAAAAAGAAATTCTATGTTCTTGATATGTTTCCTTATCCTTCTGGTGCCGGACTTCATGTGGGGCATCCAAGAGGCTACATAGGCTCCGATGTATATGCGCGCACTAAACGTATGCAAGGTTACAATGTCCTTCATCCTATGGGCTATGACGCTTTTGGTTTACCTGCAGAGCAATACGCTATAGAGCACAAGATCCACCCAAGGAAAGCAGTAGAGAAAAATGTCGCTACCTTTGAAAGCCAGCTTTCTGTGATAGGCCTCTCTTATGATTGGTCTCGTAAAGTAAACACGACTGACCCAGGTTATTATAAATGGACACAATGGATATTCCTCCAGATTTATAATTCTTGGTATGACAATACTAAAAATAAAGCTCGACCTATTAGTGAACTTGTAAAAATATTTGAGAAAGAAGGAAATGGAAAAGTAAACGCTGTATGTGATCAAAATTTTTCCGATATTTTTTCGAGTAAAGATTGGAAAGGTTATACACCTATAGAAAAGCAGGGAATATTAATGAAGTATAGACTAGCTTACGAAGGCTATGCCCTTGTGAATTGGTGCCCAAAGCTCGGTACAGTTCTTGCTAATGATGAGATATTGGAAGATAAAGACGGCAATCTGGTATCAGAGCGCGGTGGGTACCCTGTAGAGAAAATGTCTATGAGGCAGTGGTTCATGCGCATCACCGCGTATGCAGATAGACTTCTTTCTGGTCTTGAAGGTTTAGATTGGTCACTACACATAAAAGAAATACAAAAAAACTGGATAGGGAAAAGCGAAGGAAGTGAATTAGAGTTTGCTATAAAAAATAATAAAGAAAAAATAAAAGTTTTCACAACTCGCGCCGATACACTTTTCGGAGTGACTTATGTAGTGCTTGCTCCTGAGCATCAGCTAGTTGGTAAATTAAAATCTCAAATTCAAAACTGGACTGAAGTAGAAAAATACATAAATAATCTAAAAAATAAATCAGAACAAGACCGCACCGAAGAGGGGAAGGAAAAGACAGGTGTTGAACTTAAAGGAATTAAAGCGATAAACCCCGCAAACAATGAAGAAGTCCCTGTATGGATTGCGGACTATGTACTTGCAAGCTATGGTACTGGTGCTGTCATGGCTGTGCCTGCCCACGATGAACGTGATTTTGAATTTGCAAAAAAATATAATTTACCTGTTCAGCAAGTTATATCAAAGATTTATATCTTAGAAGGAGAAGCTGCAGAGAGAAAAAATATTGAAACTATATATAGAAAGGTGGTTGATCCTATTATTAAAGATAAAGATAATAATTTTTATCTTATTAAAGAGAATGAAAGTAATATTCACTTTGCTGGCGGCGGCGTTGAAGGAAAAGAGACAGATGAAGAAACATTAAGAAGAGAGATTACGGAAGAAACAGGATTTATTGATTTTGAAATAAAAAGAAAAATAAGTCCACATATAACTTGTCGTGGTTACAGACATACTAAAAATAAGAACCAGAGATCTATTGGTCCAGCGTATGAGGTTATATTGAATTCCTTAAAAAGGGTTCATTCAGAAGTTGAAGATGGAAGACATGAACTACTAAAAATAAAAAAAGAAGATGTATTAAAAACAATAACTTGGCCACACCACAGGTATCTCTTTGAAATGTATTTATCCGATGATCAAGCCTTTACTTCTGAGGGTGTGTTATTTAATTCTAAAAATTTTGATGGACTTACTTCCGAAGAAGCTTGTTTAAAAATTACTAAAGCAATTGGAGGGAAAATAGTTACAAAATACAAAATGCGGGATGCGATATTTGCTCGACAGAGATATTGGGGCGAACCAATTCCGCTTAAGCGAGATAAAAATAGTGGGATTATAACTGCACTTAAAGAAAAAGATCTCCCGCTTAAATTACCAAATGTCACTTCGTATGAACCGACTGGAACAGGGGAATCACCGCTTGCTTCTGTAAAAGCTTGGGTAAAAGAAGGCTATGAGACAAATACAATGCCTGGGTGGGCGGGGAGCTCTTGGTACTTCTTACGTTATATGGATCCGACAAATAAGAAAGAATTTGCTAGCAAGAAGGCTATAAAATATTGGAAAGATGTAGATATGTATATAGGTGGACAGGAGCATGCAACAGGGCACTTACTGTATTCTCGTTTCTGGCATAAATTCCTATATGATATGGGTTATGTATTGATAGATGAGCCATTTAAGACACTAAAGAATCAAGGCACAGTCCTTGCTTCTGATGGTCGTAAAATGAGTAAAAGATGGGGAAATGTTATAAACCCAGATGACATAGTTAAAACATATGGAGCAGATACTCTAAGAGTATACGAAATGTTCATGGGTCCATTTGATCAGGCCATAGCTTGGAGTACAGAGAATATAATTGGATCAAGAAGATTCGTTGAGCGTGTCTATAGATTAAAAGAGAAAGTAATAAAAAAATATTCAAAAGATTCTGGTATTAATAAAATTTTACACAAGACTATAAAAAAGGTCAGTGAAGATATCGACACGTTTTCATTTAATACAGCGATCTCTTCCATGATGGTTTTCTTAAATGAAGCAGACAAGGTTTCAGAAATATCTATAGATGATTTCAAGCAATTCTTGAAAATAATCTCACCATTTGCTCCACACATAAGCGAAGAGCTTTATCATGAATTAGGAGAAAAGAAGTCTATACATATATCACCTTGGCCTAAATGGGACAAAAAGAAAGTAATTGATGAATCTATCAAAATAGCAGTACAAGTCAATGGCAAAGTTAGATCAGAGATTCTAATAGGCAAGGATATGGACGAAGAAGAAATAAAGAATTTAGCTACTTTAGACAAAGCTATAATTCCTTGGCTAAAAGACAAGCAAATTAAGCGTATTATCTATGTAAAAGGTAGACTTGTGAATATCGTTGCCTAGTATTATTCATGTTTATTGGGTATAATTGTTGTATTACTATTTTTCATGACACAAAATAATGGAATCAAAAAAAGTTGAATTTTTTAACAAATTGTCGTTCTTAACACTCCTCGCAACACTATTCGTCTCATTGTTCTTCTTTGTCCCTTATGTGCCTGTAACTCTAGATGCAAGTAAAGGATTTCTGCTTTCAATAGGCGTAACTTTGGCTCTATTTTTTTGGTTGATCGCACGACTCGGCGAAGGAAAGTTCTCAATCCCTAAAGATAAACTTATTTTGTTTGCAGGTGGTATACCACTTGTCTTTCTTCTAGCTTCTCTCTTCTCCTCATCTAAATATATATCTTTGTTTGGTAGTGGATTTGAAATGGGTACCTTTGGTTCCATGCTCATACTTTTTATTCTTTTTTTCCTTTCATCAATTTACTTCCAGACAGAAAAAAGATTATGGTCATTCTTTAAAGCTTTCTTTATAGGAGCTACTATTCTTGCTGTATTTGAATTATTTAATATTTTCATAGGTTTCGGGCGTATATCACCAGGTTTATTAAAGGGGATTACTGCTGGTAATTTGGTAGGTACATGGAATGATTTTGCCCTATTATTTGGACTTATTGTATTATTGTCTATTCTTGCCGTTGAATTCTTGAAGAGTAAAGGACCTATGCTTATAATGCAATACTTCCTTATTGTTACAGGCCTATTGTTTCTGATAATTATAAATCTACCTATTGTGTGGATTCTTGTAGGTTTATTCTCAATCATCATATTCGTTTATAGTATTTCTATACAACAATCAGGTATTAATATTGTCCATGAAGGAGGTGACAAGAAAAAATTCCCATTCACCGCACTGGTAGTTGTTTTTGTTGCTCTAATCTTTTTAGTTGGCAGTAATTCAATTGGTGGTCTTATTGCTAGATACATAAATGTTCCTAATCCTGATGTCAGGCCTCTTGTATCAACTACTGCACAGATTGCACTGAAGTCTATAAAACACAATCCACTTTTCGGTACTGGCCCTAATACTTTCGTTATTGATTGGGCTCTGTGGCAACCAAAAGAAGTAGCCCAGTCTATTTTCTGGAATGTTGATTTCACTAATGGCTATAGCTCCTTACTTACTTTTATTGTTACTACAGGATTACTTGGTCTTGCTGTGTGGATTCTATTCTTAGTTGGATTCTTTGGAAGAGTTGCAAAATCTTTGCGTAAAGTATTAAGTAGTCCATTGTCTAATTACTTTACAGTAGCAACTCTGACAATATCTATATACTCTTGGGTAGCCCTTGCTCTATATACTCCTAATATGATTATGTTCATGTTGGCATTTGCTTCAAGTGGAATGCTTCTGGGTATTATGGTTTACAATCAGACTGTACCGGTTCGTAATTTTTCATTCTTAAATGATCCACGAAATAGTTTTTTCTCAATTCTAGGATTAATGGTCCTTATGATTGTGACACTATCTACTACTTATCTATACGCTGAGAAATTTGCTTCTATTATATATTTCTCTAAAGGTTCAGCTGCAAGCGCAAACACCATAGAATCTCTATCTAAATCAGAGAAAATGTTGGGTAACGCTCTACTCCTAGATCAAAATGATATTTACTATAGAACTTTATCTCAGATATACATAGGAGAAGTCAGTCTTCTTATTAATGATAAATCAATATCTGCCGATACACTTAAATCAAATGTTCAACAGCTAGTGCATCTTGCTGAACAGTCCGCATCTTCTGCTGTTGCTCAGAATAAAAACCAATATCTCAACTATGTTAACCAAGGTAATATATACAGCTCACTCGTTCCTCTAGCTGTGGAGAATAGCTATGAGAGTGCTACTACTGCATACAACAAAGCTCGTGCTCTTGCTCCAAATAATCCATCCATACCGCTTGCCCTTGCGACATTAGAAATTGCTCACAAAAATAATGACGCTGCCCGCAAGTTCATAGATCAAGCTATATTAATAAAAACTGACTATACGGATGCAATATTTCTACTTGCTCAGATAGAGACAAACGAAGGTAATTTACCTGGTGCGATAAAACAAGCAGAACGCGCAGCAATAGTTTCTCCAAATGATCCTACTGTATTCTTTAGACTCGGTTTATTGCGCTACAATAATTCTGACTACACAGGAGCTGTTAGTGCATTTGAAAAAGCGGTTATCTTAGATTCAAGTTATCTAAATGCTCGATTCTTCCTAGGTCAGTCATATCAAAAAGTTGGAAGGAATGAAGATGCACTTACTCAATTTAAGTTAATAAACAAAGTCGTACCAGATAATCAGGACGTTAAAGACGCTATTAACTCTCTGTCAGGTAACAATGTTCCATCCCCAACACCGACAGTACCCGATACTACCAATAAGACACCAACAAATACAAAGACACCAGGAAAGACAACTACTAAATTACCTTTATCAGGACAACATTAATCATTAAGCAATAATGGTTAATAAGATTCTGACATTCCTAAATAAAGAGTTTCATGGAGTAAACGAAGCCGCCTTATTGCTTGGTGGCTTTGCTTTTCTCTCTCAATTACTTGGACTTATTCGTGATCGAACTCTTGCTCACGTAGTGGGAGCTGGGCCAGTACTTGATGTCTATTATGCTGCTTTTCGTATACCTGACTTTTTGTATATATCTATAGCGTCACTCGCTTCTATTACTGTACTCATGCCTTTTTTGATGGACAAGATCAATTCGGATAGTGATGGTGTTAATAAAGCTCGTACATTCATCAATAGTGTCTTTAGTGTATATATGCTTTTTATGGTTATCATGAGTGTTCTGGTAGCTATCTTTATGCCTTATATAGCTAAATATATTGCTCCAGGATTTAGTGAAGTACAATTGCACTCTTTAGTTACTACTAGTCGTATAATGTTACTCTCGCCAATATTTATAGGATTATCAAACTTGATTGGTACAATAACTCAACTTTTTAGAAACTTTTTCATATTCTCATTATCTCCTGTTTTTTATAATGTTGGCATATTACTCGGTATTATCTTCTTGTATCCACTATACGGTGTATATGGCCTGGCTTACGGAGTTATTATAGGAGCTATACTCCATCTATCCATACAGATTCCTACTGTTATAAGGCATGGATTTTTCCCTAAATTTACTTCACGTATTATATGGAAGGAAATATTACATGTAGTCAAAGTATCTGCACCAAGGACGTTTACGCTATCTTGCAATAGCCTAGCCTTCATGGTTCTTATTGCTATGGCTTCTACTCTAAAAGCTGGGTCCATATCTCTATTTACTTTTTCTTATAATTTACAGTCAGTACCTGTAGGTATTATAGGAATCTCATATTCCGTTGCTGCTTTCCCAATACTTGTAAAATCATTTTCAATGAAAGATATGGATAATTTTATAAGTCACATAACAGCGGCAGCAAGACAGATCATCTTCTGGTCACTACCTGTTATTGCTCTTCTCATTGTGCTCCGTGCTCAGATCGTGCGTGTGATACTGGGCTCCAATACATTTTCATGGGCTGATACACGTCTGACGGCTGCAGCTGTCGCGCTTTTTATTATCTCCTTAGCATCACAGAGTTTAGTTTTATTATTTGTAAGAGGGTACTATGCCGCTGGAAATACAAAAAAACCACTCTTTGTAAATGTATTTTCTTCAGTAATGGTTATTGTATTTTCTTATATATTGATTTATATATTCGGCACTTTCCCTGGAGTTTTATCTTACCTAGAAATACTTCTACGTGTGTATGATGTGCCTGGTACCATAATGCTTGCACTGCCTCTTGCTTATGCGCTCGGATCATTACTCAACTTTTTCTTGATTTGGATTCTCTTTAAAAAAGATTTCTTGCGTGGTACATCTTCTCATCTAGAGAAAACTTTTATCCAAAGCATGACAGCAGCCTTAGTTATGGGGGTAGTGGCGTATGTAGCACTCGGGGTATTTGATGATATATTTACAATCAGTACTGGTAAAGGAATTTTCTTCCAAGGACTATTTTCCGGATTGATTGGTATTAGTTTTGGAGTATTTACTCTCGCTATCATGAAGAATAAAGAATTAGCAGATCTAGCAAAAGCCCTTAGTCATAAGTTCTGGCGTGGCCGTGTTGTCGCTCCAGAACAAGGAGAACTGTAATAACCTTTTATTTTCAAGCGTTTTTTGCTAGGATGGAAAGATGTCCTTATTTCGCGGAATATTTAAATATGTGTGGCCTCAAATCAGGAAATATAAACCTGCTTTTTATTCTATTTTTATCTTATTTGGCATTAGGGTTGTCCTAGAAGGTCTTGTTAAGCCAATATACTTTAAAAAAATTATTGACACTTTATCTATAGTAAACACAGATCGTCTTTCTTTGTCAGAGAATTTATTTAGGCTTGTTTTTATTATAATTTTCTTGAATCTTACTATCACAGCTGTGGCACGAGTATGTAAACTTATAATCTATAGTTTTGAAATAAATGTCATAAAAGAACTAAGAAATTTCTCCTTTTATAAAATTAGTAAACAATCGCAATCTTTCTTTACTAATACGTTCTCAGGAAGCCTGGTGACAAAATCAAGGCGTTTTGTTGGTGCTTTTGAGACAATGTTTGATTTGTTGATTTATAATTTTTACTCGACAATAATTTTACTTGTAGGAATGTTCTTTATAATTCTAAATCAATCAAAAGTTGTTGCCCTAGTATTTTCTATATTTATAGTTGTATATACATCAATAATATTTATATTTATTAAACGTAAAATAGAATATGATGCCCTAGAAGCAAAAAGTGATTCTAGAATAGGGGGAAGATTAGCAGATGTTTTCGGTAATATTTTTGCTGTTAAAATATTTTCTGGAAGAAATTTTGAAGAAGAATCTTTTAAGGAGGTAACACAAGACGCCTCAGAAAAAAGTAGAAAGTCTTGGTTTTTTGCAGGCAAGATTGAAATTATCCAAGGCGTTTTTTCTGCTATTATGCTAAGCGTTATTTTATATGTAACTGTAAAATTATGGATAGATAATAAGATTACAACAGGAACTGTTGTCTTGCTCCAAACTTATATGGTTATTGTTCTTGATAAACTCTGGGATTTAAGTAATGCACTTATGAAGTTTATGAAATCCGCTGCTGATATGAAAGAAATAATAGATATATTCGAAGTCACCCCTGATATTTTAGATCCACAAAATCCAGAAACTCTGAAAATGAACAAAGGGCATCTAGTTTTTAAGGATGTCTCTTTCTCTTATAAAAATGGTCAAGAAGTTTTTAATAAGTTTAATATTGATATTAAACCCGGAGAGCGTATAGGTCTGGTTGGTCACTCTGGTGCAGGTAAGTCTACTTTCACCAATCTAATACTCAGATTTACAGATGTAATAGATGGAAATATTACTATCGATGGACAAAATATAAAGTCTGTCACTCAAGACGATTTACGAAGCGCTATATCATATGTACCCCAAGAGTCCATCTTATTCCATCGAACTATTCGTGAAAATATCTCTTATGGAAAACAAGATGCTACAGATGAAGAAGTAAAAGAAGTAGCAAAGAAAGCCTATGCGCATGAGTTTATAGAAAAATTACCTCACGGATATGATACTTTTGTGGGTGAGCGAGGAGTTAAGCTCTCTGGTGGTGAGCGTCAACGTATCGCAATAGCACGCGCGATGATAAAAGACGCACCATTACTTATTCTTGATGAAGCTACAAGTTCACTCGACAGTATTAGTGAACAGTATATTCAAGAAGCTTTCAATGAGCTTATGAAAGGAAAAACTACAATTGTCATCGCTCATCGTCTATCTACAATACAAAAAATGGATCGAATTATTGTTCTTGAAGATGGAAAAATAGTAGAAGAGGGAACCCATAAGGAACTTCTTTCCAAAGGTGGCAACTACGCAGATCTATGGAATCACCAAGTTGGTGGATTCATTGAGTAAATTTAACCTTTTATTTTCAAGCATTTTTTGCTAGAATAGCCCTATGGATATCAAATCTATTAGAAATTTCTCGATAATTGCCCATATTGATCACGGTAAATCCACTCTTGCCGACCGTATGCTTGAGGTTACGGGAACTATAGAGAAACGTAAAATGAAAGACCAAGTTCTAGACTCTATGGAGCTTGAGCGTGAACGTGGCATCACTATAAAGATGCAACCGGTACGTATGGACTATAGTACCGGAGGACAAGATTATATTCTTAACTTAATTGACACACCAGGGCACATAGACTTCTCTTATGAAGTATCTAGGGCTTTAAAGGCAGTAGAGGGTTCTATTCTGCTTGTAGACTGTACGCAAGGAGTGCAGGCGCAGACGCTAACTACACTAGGTATGGCACGTGAGTCAGGATTAGTAATAATCCCTGTACTCTCTAAGGTAGATTCACCACTTGCTCGCGTAGATGAAGTAAAGATGGAGCTTGCTCTACTTTTAGATATAGATCCGGATACAATTTTAGAAGTTTCTGGTAGGACTGGTCAAGGAGTGGACTCTCTGCTTGCAGAACTTGTAAAAAGAATTCCGCCACCTACTGTTATTGAAGAAAGTACATCAGGAAGAGCGCTTGTCTTTGACTTCAAATATGACAACCACAGAGGGGTCATAGTATATGTGCGTGTCATAGATGGAAGTTTTAAAAAAGGGGAATCACTTATTTTTGCCGTATCAAATGAAAAGTTTATTTCGCTAGAAGTAGGCACTTTCTCACCAGAAGAATTTCCGCGAGACAAGATAAGTGGTGGAGAAATTGGATATATTGTGACTGGTATTAAAAAGCCCGGTATTGCCTCAGTGGGAGATACTATCACTTATACAAAACGTCCACTCGAAGCATTGCCTGGCTACATGAATCCCTGGCCTGTTGTATGGGCATCAGTGTATCCTGAATCTGCCGATGATTTCCCGGAACTTAAATCAGCCCTTTCTAAATTAAAACTTTCCGATTCTTCCTTTTCCTATGAAGAAGAAACTTCAGGCAGTCTGGGGCGTGGATTCCGGTGTGGGTTTCTAGGTATGCTTCATTTGGAAATTGTTACCGAGCGACTAAATCGTGAATTTGATCTAGATCTTGTGGTGACCATGCCTTCTATTACATACAAAGTGGTTCTAAAGAATGGAAAAGAACAAACTATATACTCACCACATCTTTTTCCTGATGATGGAAATATACAGAAGGTATTTGAACCATGGGTAGATGTGAAGATTATTGTCCCTTCTAAATACGTTAGCGCTCTGATGCCATTCTTTTACGAACATGAGGCAGAAGTAAAAATGACAGAAAACTTTGGAGACAATCGTTCTTCTATAGATTTAGAGATGCCACTTCGCGAATTGATGCGTGATTTCTTCGATGAATTAAAAAGTTTAACTTCTGGTTATGCTTCAATTTCTTATGAAATAGGTGAATATAAAGAGGCAGATGTTGTCCGTCTGGACATACTCGTAGCCGATGAACCAATGGTTGCTTTCACTAGAGTAGTGTCGAGACGTCGAGTAGAAGAAGATGCGAAGACACAAGTAGAAAAATTAAAAAAAGTAATACCACGTCAGCAATTTGCTTTTAAGATCCAAGGCAAAGCGCTCGGTAGAATAATCTCATCTGAGTCAGTCAGTGCTTTCATGAAAGATGTTACTCAGCATATGTACGGAGGTGACATTACTCGTAAAATGAAGCTAAGAGAAAAACAAAAGAAGGGAAAGAAAAAGATGGCAGGCAGAGGAAAAATAAACATCTCTCATGATGTTTTCTTGAAAATGATGCGAAGCGGAGACAACTAATTATTGTCTGAAAATAGGTAGATATAGAAGTATCATACTAATAATCACTATAATCGAGATTACTGCGAATATTCTTTCTACTCTTTTTTTATTTCGTGCATTGAAAATCATGATATAATTATACTAGTTTTTATGGCACAATTCAAGAAAAAGGATAAATATCAATTTTGGCATTCACCAATCACTTTGTTGATCTTTTTTTGTATATTGGTAATATTTGCTTACAATACAATAGGGCTTATTGAGAAAGAACGAGAGACGAATCGTAATAAAATTTCAGAACTTACAAAAATTGAAGAATTAAGGAAAAGAGAGAATGATCTGAGTAAAGATATTAATAAATTAAATACAAAAGAGGGAATAGAGGAATCTGTCCGAGATAAGTTTCAGGTAGTAAAACCCGGGGAGAAAATGGTAATAATTGCTGATCCACAAGAGAAAAAACCATCTGATACAGATGCTGTTACTGATCATAGTTTCTGGGGATTTATAAAGAGAATGTTTTCCAATAAATAGGTTTGCGGGATTGGTATAGTGGTAGCATGCGACCTTCCCAAGGTTGAGACACGGGTCCGATTCCCGTATCCCGCACAAATTTTGACTGTTTTTTATTTATGTTATAATGATAGTCCATTATTAAATATCTGCCGTATTGCGGCCTAAAAATTATGAACAAAGTAACTATTTATAGCACACCATCTTGCCATTTCTGCCATATGGCCAAAGATTTCTTCAAAGAAAAGAATGTAGCTTTTGAAGATTTTGATGTAGCAGGGGACCAGGAAAAGCGCAAAGAAATGATTGATAAAAGTGGTCAAATGGGCGTTCCAGTTATTGTTATAGGAGATAAGATAGTTGTTGGTTTTAATAAACCAAAGATTATGGAACTCCTAGGTATTGCTGAGTAGCATTTACATTAATTATGGCGTATGATAAAAACACCAGAAATGGTGTTTTTATATTGCCCTCGTAGTTCAATGGATAGAACAGTTCCGTCCTAAGGAATAGATGTAGGTTCGATTCCCGCCGAGGGCACACTTTTATTTTTAACCCAAATATGTTAAAGTTTGGGGCATGGATCCACAGACGCAACAGCTTTTGAAGGAAAGCTTGGAGATTTCCAAGGAAAATAATCAAATGCTTAAAAAGATGGTGCGCAACCAGAAATGGACTAACATCTATCGAGTTGTCTATTGGGGTATCATTATATTCTCATCAGTAGGAGCTTATTATTTTATCCAACCTTTTTTGGGAAATTTGTTTAATGTGTACACTGGTGGAGTATCAAATACAAGCAGTATGAATGATGTTTTCAAAAATCTAAACAATAAGCAGCAAATGCAGGATCTGATTAATTCACTTAAGTAATACTTAATTAATAAAGAGTTTAGTTATTGAAAATATAATATATGCCGAGGTAGCTCAGTTGGTAGAGCGCTCCCCTGAAGAGGGAGATGTCACCAGTTCAACTCTGGTCCTCGGCACAAAAAAGATATAGCAAAATAAAAAACCACCCTCAGGGTGGTTTTTTATTTTGCTATATAGATTTAATTTTTAGTGTAGTCTTCTTATCTTTATTTATCTTAGGAAGTTTTATTATAAGAAGTCCATGTTTCTCTACTGCTTCAGCTTCCTCAGGGTCGACTTCTTCTGGAAGAGAAATAACTCTTGAAAATGCACCCCAATATAATTCCTGAACAAAATAGTTCTCACTTGTTATCGAACGATTCTCTTCGCGTTTACCGCGTATAGTGATCATATCTCGTGTTATAACAATAGAAAGATTGTCAGGTACTACTCCTGCTATCATTGTCTGGACTATTATATCTGTAGCTGTCTGATATAGGTCTACGGTAAGCTGAGCTTCCTCTTCTTCTTCCCACTTCAACTCCTTTTTACCATTCTTATCCTTACTATCAAGCATACCCTTATCTCCAAGGTTAAATTTTTTAGCTTGATTGTCTTCACCGAGCATAGAATCCTCCTCCTTCTCATCCTCGAATCTCATACCACCAGTAATTCGTTGAAAAAATGATTTCTTTTGTGCCATATATAATGTTTAATATTTACGATATAGGAACATATTTTCCCATACGTCTTAATTTTTCAAAAATAAGTATATTGATAATTGCGACGACCCACAAAAATCCAAAAACGCTCAGGAAATTTTCACCACTGCCTTTCATTATAAAAAAATTGAAAATGCTATGCAATATTATAGCACACAATAGACCACAGATGAGATATGTAGATCTATATTGTCTGACATAAAAGGATAAACCAAGAGCAATACCAATCATAGAGCTTGCAATAGCATGTAATAATGTCGATCCAAGAAAGCGTAGATTGCCAGTAAGTAATCCAACAACTGTACCATTTACATCAAGTGGATGGAGTAAATACAGCACATTTTCAAGGGCTGCAAAACCAAGAGCAACTGCGATAAAATACATCGGGTAATCTATAGGCTTTTTTATTATATTTGTACCTGCCACTATTATGGTTACAGCCCCAAGCTTCACCAATTCTTCAATTGCCGCCCAGGCTACGACTTGCCACGAATGGTCACCTATATAGTTAAGTGAAGTTTTCTCAAGCCATATAGCTATCATTACCATAATAGCGCCAAGTATAAATGATGCAGCTATTAGGACTCTCGGCTCTGTGCGCTCGCTATCTTCTTGTCTAAGCCAAAACCAAAGCCAGAAAATAGCTGGTATAGCACCGCCTAGAATTGCAAACAGAAGGGTTTTGGGATCTTTAAATAATTCAGTCATTCTTTGACCATGGAGTTACCATGAGTAGGTTTCTATCTTCGACTGGTAGTAATGACCATATCTCTTCTGTAACGAAAGGCATAAATGGATGTAGAGTTATGATTATTTTCATTAATGTATCAAGCAAAAATTGTGCTCGTGATGATTTTTCCATATCATTTGAACCTTGGAGTATAGGTTTGCTTTCTTCTATAATAACATCAGCAAATCTTGCCCAAGTATATTGATATACTTTATCTCCAGCTAAATAGAATTTATATTCCCCCATTTCTTTGGTTATGGTCTTAAGAATTTCATCACGTTCTGTGATTAGATTTTTATCGCTCTCTGTGTAATCTTTGAAATCTGGGTTGTAAACAATATTAGTTGTGTATGAAAGCACAAAGCGAGTTATGTTCCAGAGTTTATTTGCATAATTCTTATATGCCTTTATTTTGTCTTCACTCATCTTGCTATCATTACCTGGACCAGTTCCAATAATGAGTGACATGCGTACAGCATCTGCTCCGTATTTTTCAATAACATCAAGAGGGTCTATAATATTTCCTAGTGATTTACTCATTTTGCGTCCTTGTGCATCGCGCACTAAGCCATGTAAATAAACTGTATTAAATGGTACTTCACCCAATAGATATTGCGACATTAGTATCATACGAGCAACCCAGAAAAAGATTATGTCATATCCAGTTTCAAGTATTGTTGTTGGATGGTATGTCTCTAGGTCTTTTGTTTTTTCCGGCCAACCGAGAGTCGAGAATGTCCAAAGACCTGAAGAGAACCAGGTATCGAGAGTGTCGGAATCTTGTTCCCAGCCATCACCATTAGGAGCTTGTATATCACAATATATTTCATTACCTTTATACCAGACAGGTATTCTGTGCCCATACCATATTTGGCGAGATATACACCAATCACGGAGATTTTCCACCCAGTTATAGTAAACTCTCTCAAATCTGTCTGGAAGAATGGTTATACTTGCGTCTTTAATCGGCTCAAGCATTAATTCTTTAAGGGTTTTATTATCTCGGTCTAGTATAGGCTTATTTACATTTATAAACCATTGAAGTTTTGGTAATGGCTCTACGATTCCACCCGTACGTTCAGCAGTAGGGACACTTTGGATTATATCCTCTTCTTTTTCGAGTAATCCTTCGTCTTTAAGCCAAGATACAATGATTTCACGAGCTTCTGTTGTCTTCTTCCCTAAAATATTTTCTTCTCCTACTGTCATTTTTGCATATTCATTTATGACTTGTTTTGTAGGCAGGCTATGACGTATAGCAATATCTGCGTCTATCTGGCTGTGTGCTGGTGTTACCCCTAGAGCTCCAGTTCCAAATTCTTTCTCCACGGCTTCATCGGCAATGATTTTAATATGTATAGGTACTCCGCAGAAGACTAAATCATATTCTTTGCCGACATATTCTGTGTATCTTTCATCAGTAGGGTTTACAGCTACAGCCACATCTCCAACTTTTGTTTCTGGCCGAGTGGTTGATATAGAAATAGGGAAGTCCTTACTATATTTAAATGTATATAGCTTTGCTTTACGCTCCTCATTTACAACTTCATCATCTGATATTACTGTCTGGCCTTTTGGATCCCAGTTTACAATACGGTTGCCACGGTAAATGAGCCCATCATCATACATTTTTTTAAATGCAGTTCGGACAGCAAAATTTCTTTTTTCGTCTAGCGTGTATGCTTCACGCGACCAGTCTATAGATGCACCCATTTTTTTAACTTGGGATACGATAGTATCATGACTATCTTGAGCAAAAGCCTCAACTCGTTTCAGGAACTCCTCACGACCTAAGTCGCTTTTTCTTTTACCTTCTTCTTTTTCTATAATCTTTTCAACCTTTGATTGAGTAGCGATTGCTGCGTGGTCTGTACCTGGAAGCCAAAGAGTTCTCTTTCCTTGCATGCGAGCAAAGCGAGTCATGATATCTTCAATCACGAGCATTGATGCGTGTCCTATGTGTAGAGTGCCTGTAACGTTTGGAGGAGGTAAGACTATAGAGAATGGTTCTGCGTTAGGTTTAGTGATACCTTTCTCTATGCAGACATCTGGATTAAAAAAACCGCTCTCTTCCCAGAGTTTGTATATACGATCTTCAGTTTCTTTTGGATTATAAGGGGAAAGTAACTTCGGGTTTATATCAGGCATGTCTTCACTCATACCTAAAATATAACATTATAAGGCTGTTTTTCCAATGCTATAAGGATAAATTACCGTCAGCCTTAAGTTTCTGATTGCCTTTCCTTGCCTTCTTATTTTTATACTGGAAATAGCCAGCTATAGCTATCATAAGGGCATTGTCAGTGCTGAGTGTTTTGGTTGGTAAGTGTAGGTTTATTTTAGGGTTAATTTCTTTTAATTTCTTCTTTAGAGTTTTTTGCAAATATATATTCGCTGATACTCCACCACCAACTATTAGAGTCTTAGCTTTGTATTGCCCAGTAGCGCGAAGAGTCTTTGATACAAGCACTTCTATGCATGCATCTTCAAACTCTTTGGCAATTTCCGATTTCAATTTTTCTGTTAACGGTCCATGATCTCTTATGTAGTACAGAACTGCTGTCTTTAACCCGGAGAAAGAAAAGTCATAATCTTTTGAGTAAATCATGGGGCGGGGAAGAACTATTTCTCCTTGAATGGCGTTCTTTCTTTCAGTATTTGCTAACTTTGAAATTTCTGGTCCACCGGGATATGGCAAACCGAGCATACGAGCCACCTTATCGAAAGCCTCACCAGCTGCATCGTCGCGAGTAGATCCGATTATTTTATATTTATGAAAATCCTTTACAAGGACTATTTCAGTGTGCCCGCCAGAAACTAATAGTGATATCAATGGAAATATTTTTTTATTCTGGTCTATAACAAAACTTCTTGTCTTATTTGGAAAGATTGAGAGTATATGACCCTCCATATGATTTACAGGAATTACTGGAACCCCCAGCTTTTTACTTAGTTCCTCGGCGAATGTAATACCTACCCATAGCGCAGGCTCAAGTCCTGGGCCGACAGTCACAGCAATTGCGCCTACTTTTGGATTTTTTGCTTTTCTCATTGCAAGTTCATACATCGGTCCGATATTTTTCATGTGTTCACGCTTGGCCATCATGGGGAATACACCACCATACTCTTTATGGATGTCTTGTGATTGGATGATGTTTGCAAGTATTTTAAAAGAAGATTTATTTTTTAATTCTTTTACATCAACTATAGATATGCATGTATCATCGCAGGAAGTTTCAATTGCCAAGATTTTCATGTGGCTCATTCTAACAGAAATCCATTATTTTGACTATATGGTTTAAATATTGTAATATGGTGTGCAAACCAAAAACAATGCTTATGAAAAAAAATATTATAACAATAGCTGGAAATAATGGTGCTGGAAAGTCCTCAGCGTCGGAAGATGCTGCTATTATTTTAGGGTATCAAAAAAAATCCACTGGTGATGATATGCGTCAAATGGCTAAAGATAGGGGTATTACACTAGAAGAATTAAGTAAAATAGCAGAAACTGATCCTTCTATTGATAGAACTCTTGATGAATCAAATATTGAGATAGGCAAGATGAATAACGTGGTTGTCGATGCAAGATTGGCTTTCCATTTTATACCTGAATCCTTCAAAGTTTTTCTTCTTTGTGACCCAGTTACAGCTGCGAAAAGAATCACAAAAGATAGAATAACTAATCCTAATCGCCATAATGAAAGTACGGCACAATTTGAAACAGCTGAAGATATAGCTGTATCTTTGGTTAAGAGGTTAGAAAGTGAAAGGAAAAGGTATTTCGATTTATATGGCATCGTTGACCATACTGACCCATCAAATTTTGATCTTGTTATAGACACTTCAAAGCCTGAAAATAATAAACAAGAAGTTCCTAAAATTATTGCTAAAGCCTATCAAGAGTGGCTTAAAAACTCTTAAAATAACAGATATCCCTTCATGGCATATCTGTTTTCTTTTGCATCTACCTTGTGTTAAAGTGAATATATGAAGAGTCTCCAAGACCTTACGGCTGGTATAAAAACCCTACAAACAAAAGGGAATCTTGATGTGTCTGTATCCTCCATATCTCTCAATTCAAAAATCATAGAACCGCAATCTCTATTCGTAGCTTTAAATGGAAATATGACTGATGGCCATATTTTTATAGATCAAGCCATAGAGAATGGTGCAAAAGTTATAGTCCATGAGCATGATTTGTCTTCCTATATAGACAGAGTGGCATATATAAAAGTAGAAGATAGTCATGAAGCCGTTGGAATTATTGCTAGTAATTTTTATGATAACCCTTCAAAGAAATTAAAATTGATAGGTATAACTGGCACAAACGGTAAAACTACTACAGCCACTCTTCTTCATCAGCTTTTTCGTAACCTAGGTTGTAAAGCTGGAATGATAGGTACAGTTGTGAACAAGGTTAACGATGATTCATACGAAGCTGAGCGGACAACACCTGACCCAATAGATTTAAATAAATTACTATATTCTATGGTTGACAGAGGATGCCAGTATTGCTTTATGGAAGTAAGCTCCCATTCAGTTTCCGAGAAACGTATCGCTGGCCTTACATTTGTCGGAGGGGTATTTACAAATCTTACACATGACCATTTGGATTATCACAAGACGATCGAAAGTTATCGTGATGCTAAGAAAATGTTTTTCGATGGCCTGTCGGAGAATGCGTTTTCCTTGTCTAACAAGGATGATGCAAATGGTGAATATATGCTTAAAGATACAAAAGCAAAAAAATATTTTTACTCACTAAAGACCGAGGCTGATTTCACGGATCGACTGGAGACAAAGCTTATCGGTGAGTTCAATGCATACAATGCTCTTGCTGTTTATGCTACTGCCGTATTACTTGGTCAAGATAAGAAAAATGTAAAAGAGTTAATAAAAGGTTTAAGACCAGTCGAAGGACGATTTAATTATATAAAAAGCAAAGATGGTATTACCGGTATCGTAGATTATGCACATACCCCAGATGCACTAGAGAATGTTCTAAAAGCTATTATAGACATGAGAGGTGACACTATTCCAGTTGTTAAGAATCGAAAGATTATATCTGTCTTTGGTTGTGGGGGAGATCGTGATAGGGCCAAGCGTCCAATAATGGCGAAAATTGGTTATGATATGAGTGATATAATAATACTCACTTCTGATAACCCTCGAACTGAAAATCCAGAACACATCTTAGAAGAAATGAAAAATGGCCTACCTGATCAAAGCAAGGTTCACATAATATCTGATCGTAATGAAGCTATAAAGAAAGCATGTTCTATTGCAAAGCGTGGTGATTTTATATTGCTTGCTGGTAAGGGACATGAGAAATATCAAGAGGTAGATGGTGTTAAGAATCATTTTGATGATATGGAGGAATTAAAGAAATGCTTCAACGTATAAATATGACCAATTACAAAGACTATTTTAAAAATAAAAAAATTACGATCATGGGACTAGGTCTACTTGGTCGCTCTATTGCTTATACCAAATTC
Source organism: uncultured Candidatus Saccharibacteria bacterium (assembly GCA_964631935.1). GTDB lineage: Bacteria > Patescibacteriota > Minisyncoccia > Phycocordibacterales > UBA9973 > UBA8515. The sequence goes on along the minus strand of CAZWAV010000001.1, from coordinate 191,546 downwards.
TTAGCAGAGTGCGGAGCTTTGCTTACTGTAACTGATCTTAAATCAAGAGAAATGCTTGCACCATCGATAAAGATGCTAAGCAATTATAGAAACATAAAATTTGTCCTCGGGGAACATAGACTTATAGACTTTCAGAGAGCCGACATGATAATCAAATCAGCCGGTGTGCCTCTTGATTCCATTTACATAAAAGAAGCGAAGAAAAATAAAATTCCAATTGAAATGGATGCATCTTTGTTTGCTAAGCTTGCGCCCGAAGTCATGATTGTAGGAGTTACTGGTACTCGTGGTAAGTCTATGACTACAATGCTTATATATGAAATTCTAAAAGCAAATGAAAAGTTATTGAAGCAAAAAGTCTACGTCGGAGGAAACGTTCGTGGTGGAGCAACTCTTCCGTTTATTGGTAAAGCAAAGAAAGGTGATATTGTAGTGCTTGAACTTGATTCATGGCAGTTGCAAGGTTTTGGTGATGCGAAAATTTCTCCACATATTTCTGTATTTACTACATTTATGCCAGACCACATGAACTATTATAAAAACGATACAGAAAAGTATTTTGAAGATAAGGCTAATATTTTTAAATATCAAAAGAAGGGTGATATTTTAGTAATTCGCCCAGGTATGAAAAAGCTCATTACAAAAAACATAAAAAGCAAAATAGTTACTGTAAATAAAAAGTCGGTATCTGATTTTGATTTTATTGTTCCAGGCGATAATCAGAGAGAGAATCTTGCCTGTGCAGTAGAAGTTGCAAAACAATTTAATATTCCAATTTCAAATATCAAAAAAGTAGTCAAAGATTTCAAAGGAGTCGAAGGGCGCTTACAATATGTAAAGACAGTCAAAGGAGTAAAAATATACAATGATAATAATGCGACTACTCCAGAGGCAACAGTTTCAGGGTTAGAAGCCTTAGGCAAGAAAAAAAATATTATACTTATAGCGGGTGGGGCAGACAAAGGGCTTGATATTGCGCCACTAAAGAAAGCTATAAATAAATATTGTAAGAATGTTGTATTACTCTCTGGTACAGGCACAGATAAATTGACTACAGGCTTAAAAGTAAAAGATTTAAAGGATGCAGTCGCAAAATCACTAACACAAGCAAAAAAGGGCGACATTGTATTATTTTCTCCAGCCTTTGCTTCATTTGGAATGTTTACCAACGAATACGATCGTAATGATCAGTTTATGAAAATAGTAAAAAAATTAAAATAAAATGGAACTAGACCTCACAAAAATCAAACACGTTCACTTCATAGGTATTGGAGGTATCGGTATTTCGGCGATTGCACGGATGATGTTACATGAAGGGAAAAAGGTAACTGGGCAAGATATGCAAGATTCTGAAATTATAAGTGAACTAAGGAAAGCAGGAGCTAGTATTAACATAGGCCAATCATCTGAAAATATTCCATCTGATGCTGATTTGATTGTTTATACGATTGCTATAGAAGTTTATGATCCGGATCTCTACAAGAAAGTAAAGTTGGGTGATGTTAAAAATTTCTCATATCCAGAAATATTATCTGTCGTAACAAAAGGTAAATACACTATTGCTGTTGCTGGTACACATGGCAAGACTACCACTACCGCTATGATTGCCGGTATTCTTCGCAAAGCAAAGAAAGATCCGACGGTGATTGTAGGAAGTTTACTTATTGGTGAAAAGAGTAACTTTATAGCAGGGAAGAGTGAATACTTTGTAGTCGAAGCTTGTGAATACAAGAGATCTTTCTTAAATGTTAACCCAAGTATTTTAGTCATTACAAATATAGATGAAGACCATTTGGATTATTACAAAGACATAGAAGATATAAAAAATGCATTCCGAGAGCTTGCTCTTAAGGTGCCAGCTGATGGATTTGTGGTATGTAATCCTGGGGATATAAATATTGCGGATGTTGCAAAAGATATACCAGCTAAAATAGTAAATTATAATGATTTTTTTAATAAAGATTTAAAATTAAAAGTTCCTGGTATTCATAATAAGAAAGATGGGGCTGCAGCTTTGGCTGTAAGTTCTATTTTAAATATTGATAGCGATGAAGCAAATAATTCTTTATCTAATTTCCCGGGCACATGGAGAAGATTTGAATATAAAGGTAAATTAAAATCTGGTACATTAGTATATGATGACTACGCTCACCATCCAGCTGAGATAGTGGCAACCCTTGAAGGCTTTCGAGAATTATACCCAAAAGAAAATGGATGGAATATTACTGTTATTTTTCAACCTCATTTATTTAGTCGCACAAAGTTATTACTTCAAGATTTTGCCAAAAGTTTCAATTTAGCCGATGGTGTTGTTGTTCTACCTATTTACTATGCTCGCGAAGAAGATGATGGTACTATGTCGTCTGAAATTTTAGCGAAAGAAATAAGTGTCCACAATCAAAATGTTAAAGCATTTAATGATTTCAAAAGCGCTGAAGATTATATTAATGTTTGGCTCTCTAGTATGAACGAGAAAGATATAATTGTAACAATGGGTGCAGGTGAAGCTTTTAAAATAGGAGATAGTATTTTAAAAGATAACAAATAGACTTAGGGCTATGTTATAATAAAATCACAATGAAGAAATATCTAATTATATTTTTTACCCTCTCTATTTTTATAGGTGTGTCACATGCCTATGCTGATACGACCACAACAGGTTTTCCTCCAGGACAGATTTGGTATTCTAAAGAACCTCTTGTGGAAGGGGATATAGTGAGTATTCATACAGTAGTTTGGAATGGTGGAGATAAAGATATATCAACCAAGGTTGAATTTTACGACAAGAGCACACTTCTAGGCTCTCGTGATGTGTTAGTACCTAAAGCACAATTGAAAGATGTATCTGTCTCATGGAAAGTTACAGCTGGAGATCATACTATCTCTGCCAAGATTGTCTCTAGTACTGTCACAGCTGATGGGAAAAAAGAACAAGTTACTTTGAGCCATAGTACTACCAATGAAGATCATAAATTTGTGCCTGTTGCTATTAAGGAAGTGGATGGAGTTCCTGCTAGTAGTGCTGATGTGCTGAAAAATGAAGTGAGTAAAGCCAGCGCTGAAATAAATAGCGTATTACCTAAGTCTGTTGCCTCAAGTGTAAATTCTTTTGATGATTTTCGTGACAATACTTACACACAGATAAAAAGCATGAAAGTTGAAACTCAAAAAGAGATTGACCAAGAAAATGCTCCGACAAAAGTAAGCACAAAAAATGCTAAAGATACAAAAATCCTGGATGCAACAAATAAGCCAATAGCCTATGTTAAACTTTTCTTTTTAATGATAAGTGGATTTATCTTTGGAACCCCAGTTGTGTTTTATGGACTATGTGCGCTTATAGTATTTTTGATATTACGTTTTATCTATCGCAAAATAAGAAACAGATAATCTTATTTGTCAAAATTACACTTTTTAAAGTATAATGACCCCATGAAGCGGTTAATTTTTGATGTACTATTTTTCCTATGTGTTTTTACTGCACCTTGGTGGCTAAGTGTTTTTCTGGCATTTGTCGGTATATTTATGTTTAAACATTTCTATGAATTTATACTTGCTCTCATAATTATGTACTCACTATTTGCTATACCAGGCACACGGTTCATAGCCTCACCTTTGTGGGTCTCTCTTATTGTCGGAGTTGTGTATGTAGGTATACAATACTTACGTAACAACATGATAATCTACGAAAATGAAATTTAGAATAAATCACAAAAGAATAAAAAGAGATATTGCTCTAGATGAGATTTTTCTTGATTCCAAAAATCTTCCAAATTTTAATACTCAGCAATTTGAGGGTCGTCTTGAGAAAGCTATACCGAAGCGCTCAATATTTTTCCTTGGATCTTTTTTTATATTTATGGCTGTTGTATTTATGTTCAAGTTGGGTAGTCTGCAAGTCATAAGGGGTGAAGCTTTTTACAAAAAAAGTGAAGACAATACCCTCACAAAACAACCTATTTTTGCTGACAGGGGATTAATCTATGATCGCAAAGATACCCTACTTGCATGGAATACTTGGGATAAGGCTGATACAGATAAGTTTTCTTCACCAGATAGATCTTATATTTCTGACCTTGGATTCGGATTACTTCTTGGTTATGTAAGCCCTCCAGCCAAAGACTCTTCTGGTAATTATTGGCAAGATAAATTTATAGGTAAAGATGGAGTTGAGAAATCTTACAATGATAAACTGACAGGACAAAATGGTGTACGCATAACTGAGACAGATGTTAGTGGTAAGGTTCAATCTGAAAATACCGTCTCTTTACCAAAAGCAGGAGACAATCTCAAGCTCTCTATAGATGCTCGGATTGAAAAACAAATGTACCACTCTATATCTTCCATGGCCTCATCTGTGTCTTTCTCTGGTGGAGCAGGGGTTATTATGGATATCAAGACTGGTGAATTACTCGCTATCACGAGCTATCCAGAATACAATCCAAACATATTATCTTTAGGTAAAGATAAAAAGATTATAAATGAATATCTTTCTGACAAGCGTAAGGTATTCCTTAATCGTGCTGTCTCTGGTCTGTACACACCTGGGTCAATTGTAAAACCCTTTGTTGCTTACGGTGCTCTTGCTGAAAATATAATATCTCCACTCAAGCAAATTTTTGCTAACGGTTCAATATCTATTCCCAATCCATATTTTCCAGACAAAAAATCAATATTCAAAGACCATGGAACATTTGGCTATGTAGATATGCAAAAAGCTATTGCTGTCTCTTCGGACGTATATTTTTATGAAATTGGCGGCGGCTTCCAAGATCAGAAAGGTCTCGGTGTAGTAAATATAGATAAGTATGCACGCCTTTTTGGAATAGCTCAGAAAACTGGCGTGGATCTTGGTGGAGAGAAGGAAGGTATCATTCCTACGCCAGAATGGAAAGCGAAAACATTCAATGGTGATATATGGCGCGTGGGTGATACGTATAACACTTCTATTGGTCAGTATGGATTCCAGACTACACCACTTCAGATGGCTCGTGCTGTAGCAGGTATTGCAAATGATGGAGTGCTTCCAACTCCACACGTAAAGCTTGGTGATCCAGTCCTTGAATCAAAAATTACAAAGATAGATGGTATTGATAAAGATAAAATGGCGGTCATCCGTGATGCCATGCGCCATGTAGTTACAGAAGGAACAGGAACGGCGCTTAATCTTGCGTCTGTAAAAGTTGCAGCAAAATCAGGTACAGCTCAGATTGGAGTTGGTAACACAAATACGAACTCTTGGATTGTTGGGTTTTTCCCATACGATAATCCAAAGTATTCATTTGCTGTACTTATGGAAAAGGGTCCTAAGGCCGCATCAGGTAATGCTACTCAAGTTATGAGCGAAGTCATAGACTACATGAGCGTATACACACCTGAATATTTGAAATAATCTTTGACTTATTGTTTAAAAACCTATATACTATGCCGATTATGGATGAAATACATTATATAACTGAAGACAAAAAGCAGGCTTTAATCGAAGAATTAAATAATTTAAAGACGGTCAAACGGAAGGAAATCATGGAGTCACTTGAGGCCGCCAAAGCTCTTGGCGACCTTTCTGAAAATGCTGAGTATCACCAAGCTCGCGAAGATCAAGGCAAGACCGAAGATCGTATCAATCAGATTGAATACATGCTTCAATCAGCTGTCGTTGTGAAAAAGCATCACAGTAATAAAGTAGAGATAGGTACAACTGTAAATGTAAGAAAAGAAAGTTCTAAAGATACTATCACTTATAGTATTGTTGGATCTGAAGAAGCTGATATGTCTAAGAATAAAATTTCAAATAAATCACCACTAGGTGAAGCTCTTTTCGGTAAAGGAAAAGGGGATATCGTTTCTATTACGACTCCAAAGGGACTAGTCAAATACACTATAGTTGAGATACAATAGAGTTTATGGCTTCAATTGAAGAATTACGCTCTGCTCGCATTGCAAAAATAGAAAAGCTAAAAGCCTCTGGGATGAATCCATACCCGGCTTCTTTGCCACGTGATTACTCAATAGCGGAAGTTAAAAATTCTTTTGAATCTCTCGCACCATCTTCTGATATTGAACCTATTTCGATTGTAGGTCGTGTGATGGTTGTTCGTGGACAAGGTGCAATTCTCTTTATTGTTCTCCAGGACGGAAAAGACCGTTTTCAGGCTATCTTAAAAAAAGACAGGCTATCCGCTGAAGTCTTCTCTCTTTTTGTCGACACAGTGGACAATGGCGATTTCATAGGAGTTACCGGTTCACTTATCGTTTCTGATCGTGGAGAACAAAGTCTTCTTATAAAGGAGTGGCGTATGGGAACTAAAGCTCTACTTCCTCTTCCAGATAAGTGGCATGGACTTCAAGACGTAGAAGAAACATACCGTAAGAGATATTTAGATATTATTATGGACAACACTGTCTACGATAGATTCGCCACTCGTTCAAAAATTATAAAAGGTATAAGAGATTTTCTTGATGCAAAACATTTCTTAGAAATTGAGACACCGATTCTTCAGAATCAAGCTGGTGGTGCTATGGCTAAAGTATTTGAGACTCATCACAATGACTTTGATATGCCCATGGTCCTTCGTATTGCTGTAGAGCTCGACCACAAGATGATTATGGTTGGTGGATATGAAAGAATATATGAAATAGGCAAGATGTTCCGCAATGAAGGTTCTGACCCTACTCATATTCAAGAATTTACAATGATAGAGTGGTATGCTGCTTACCAGACCCTAGAGACAAATATGACCTGGACTGAGGACATGCTAAAGCATATAGCTCGTGACGTAGTAGGCAAGACAACGTTTACTGTATATGACAAAGAAGGTGAAAGCCAAGAGGTAAACTTTGACGGTGTCTGGCCCCATGTATCATTTGGTCAATTGCTTTCAGAAAATGCTGGTATTGATATAACTACTATTACCATAGAAGAAGCTCGTACTCATGCAGTGAAATGGGGAATGAGCGAAGAAGAAGCCAAGGTTACTGGCCGTGGTAATTTACTTGATCATATATATAAAAAGTCTTCAAGATTAAAAATTATCAATCCTACTTTTGTTACGAACTTCCCAGGTGATTTAAAACCACTTGCTCAGCAGAATGAAGATGGTACAGCCCAAGTCGCTCAGCTTATTATTGCTGGTGCAGAGATTACCAATCAATATGCCGAACTTGTTGACCCTACTGTTCAGCGAGCACTTCTTGATGCACAATCAAAGGCAAAGGCTGGAGGAGATGCTGAAGCTATGGAAATAGATGAAAGATTTCTTACTGCTATGGAGCATGGTATGCCACCTATGACTGGATTTGGTATGGGGATAGATCGCCTAGTTGCAATACTGACTAATCAGAAGAATTGCCGTGATGTTATATTCTTCCCAATAATGAAACCAAAAGAATAGAAATAAAGAAGCTTTATCCTCTGGGACAAAGCTTCTTTTGTTTTTCGGTTGGAAATAATTAGTTAGTATCTGTTGAAATTTTTGAAAAATAATTGCTATTGATCGATATGTTTTGCATAGGTTGATTGTTGCATCTTTTTAGTATTTCTATTGCTGTCTCTGCTCTTTTTGTAAGCTTTGCTAATAGAGTACTATAATTTGAGCAACCACCCCCTTTTAGTCTTAATTCTTCTTTGCCTCTCAACTTTTCATAAAGTCGATTTAAGGCTTGCTCCACCATATCAAGATGAGAATTAAGTATTGCTTTATCGCCATAACTAAAGTTTTCAAAAACCTTTCCAAATAAATACTGTTTATAACCAGAATTTACACTTAGCATAACATTTGGTTTAAGATGATTACTTGTCTATATAATACTCCTAGAGTCTGAAAATGTATAGCTATGCAATAAAAAAACCATCCGTATAAGACCGGATGGCTTTTGTTGTTCTTTGATATAAATTTCATCAATTTTCGATTGGAATCCCATAGGTGTTCCTCTCAAATAGGGCCTCATTGATATAAAATATCTTACCCGAAACTTATTAATAATTAACCTTTGACGTAGAGGTTAAAAACAAAGAACAATCATATCGTAGAAAATCTATATTAATAGAGTATAACAAACACTAGGGTATGTCAAGGAGAACGACCATATTGTTATCCACAGTTACAGTGGGGTATTGTGTTTGTGTTGTGGGATGAAGTGGTTTATAATTAAATGAAGTGGGATATTGTGGGACGAAAAGAATTTAGCGAAATCACAATATTTTCACGAATTATTTATGCTAATCGGAGAATACACTCACACACTAGACGACAAGAATCGAATGTCACTGCCAGTAAAATTCCGAAAAGAAATGGGGAAGAGTGTTGTAGTTGCTCCAGGCTTGGATAATTGTCTTTCTCTCTTTACAGTCAAAGAGTGGGAAAAGATTTCAAGCAAGCTATCTGATAGTTCGATGATAGCAAGTGACAATAGAAGTTTCTCGAGATTTATGTTTGGCCAAGCCATGATAGTAGATGTGGATGCCCAAGGCCGAATACTAATCCCGGAGAATTTAAAGAATCGTTCAGGGTTAGGCGCTAAAGTGATTGTCATAGGAGTGCAGAACCGCGCAGAAATCTGGAACGAGAAGACATGGAATGACTACAAGAAGGTTGTAGAAAAGCAGGCAGACGCCCTTGCAGATAAATTGGGCCAGATAGGAGTTCTTTAATATGACGCATATACCCGTACTTCGAGATGAATCAATAGATGGACTAGCAATCCAATCGGGTGACATCATAGTCGATGGCACGCTCGGTGGTGGAGGACATACTTTTGAGATAGTCAGAAGATTTGGTTCGGGAGTGAAGGTTATAGGTCTTGATTTTGATTCTGATGCTATAGATCGAGCAAAATCACTCATCGGCGAGCTTCCTCACGATACAATCTTTCGAACTATCGGATTCCAAGATATGGAGAAAGTTCTAGATGATTTGAATCTTGCCCACGTTGACCGTATATTACTTGATCTAGGCCTATCATCATTTCAATTAGAAATTGCAGGCAGGGGGTTCTCCTTCTTAAAAGATGAGCCTCTACTAATGACAATGAAAAAGGATCCGACTGATTCTGATCTGACAGCCCGCGATATTGTAAATACTTGGGAGGAGAAGACATTAGCTGACATTATTTACGGTTTTGGCGAAGAGAAATATTCCAGAAAGATAGCAAGGGCAATTGTTGAGGCACGAGAGGGGAAAGAGATTGAAACGACCTTTGACTTAGTAAAGATTATCGATGGCGCGGTGGGTAAATCATACAGAGGTATGAAGATCCATCCATCCACTCGGACTTTCCAAGCACTACGCATAGCGACCAACAGTGAGCTCACGAATCTCGAGAAAGTTATAGAAAAAGGATTCGAAAGACTATCAAGTGGGGGACGGATGGCCATCATTACATTTCATAGCTTAGAGGATCGCATTGTAAAGAGAGCTTTCGTAGATATTAAACAAAAAGGATATGCAAATATTATTACAAAAAAACCAATTATACCGAACGGTCAAGAGATAAATCAAAATCCTCGATCACGTAGTGCCAAACTAAGAATAATAGAGAAGTTATGAATAAAGCAAAAACAATGACAATGGAAATAGTGCAAAACAGAGATATACAAAGAGTATTACTCCGTGTATTCATTAGCGCTCTTATCGTCCTTTCTGTTACTTATGTATATTTAATAGGATCTATTACTTTCAATGTTCTTGCTCGTAAATCACTCGAGACAGAGGTTCGCAAGCTAGGCAGTCATGTCAGCGAGCTTGAGCTTTCTTATTTAAATAGTGCAAACAAAATCGACAAGAATTTTGCCACATCACTTGGCTTTGTCGAAGCAAAAAATAGTATCTTTACTACACGAGCGTCTACTCGTGTGGCTATTAGATAATGAAGCCATCGCTATTCCAATCACGAATAAAGACTATATCCATACTTGTCTTGGTTTTTTCTTCTATTCTCATACTTAAACTTTTTTTTGTTCAAGTTATTCATAAGAATGTCTACGCCCAAAAAGCAGACAAGCAATACGCTACACCTTCAGGCGATATATTTAATAGGGGAACAATATTTTTTTCCAAAAAAGATGGCTCTCTTGTGGCGGCAGGAACTATATCTTCGGGTTTTAAGCTCGCTATAAACACAAAAGATATAGTCGACAAAGAAGCGCTCTATAGCGCTCTCGATCCATTCATTGAGATGGATCATGATACTTTTATTACTCATGCTTCCAAGAAAAATGATCCATACGAAGAAGTGGCTACCCATCTAACCAAAGAGCAAGCAGACAATATCACAAGCCTTGGTATGCCTGGTGTATCTGTCTATAAAGATAATTGGCGCTTTTACCCAGGCGGATCTCTTGCTTCGCAGACCCTTGGATTTTTGGCTTACAAAAAAGATGACAGAGTAGGTCAGTATGGACTTGAGCGTTATTATAATTCTACTTTATCAATGCCTAAAGATGAGGCCTATGTGAATTTCTTTGCAGAAGTTTTTTCTAATCTTCGTGATTCTGTTTCTGATACAAATAATAGCCAAGGCGATGTCGTCACTACTATCGAGCCATCAACACAACACACTCTCGAATCAGAGCTTGGGGCTGCGCTACATACATGGAATGCTGATCAAGCTGGAGGCATTATTATAAATCCGCAAAATGGAGAGATATATGCTATGACAGGACTGCCTGATTTTGATTTGAATAATTTCGGAAGTGTTTCTAATATTGAATATTATAAAAATCCGATAGTCGAAAGTGTCTTTGAGTTCGGATCAGTTATTAAGCCTCTTGTAATGGCTGCTGCGCTTGATGTCGGAGCTTTAACTCCAGAGACTACATACGTGGATAAGGGTGTCGTAGTCGTGAATAAAAAAGAAATCCATAACTTTGACTTGAAAGCTCGTGGCCTCGCATCTATGCAGACAGTACTCGATCAATCTCTAAACACTGGAATGGTCTTCGTCGAAAGTAAACTTGGTCATGAAAATATGCGTTCATATATGAAAGCCTATGGTATAGGCGAGAAGACCGGTATTGATCTTCCCAATGAAACTTCGGGTCTTATAAAGAACTTGGAAAGTCCTAGAGATATCGAATACGCCAACGCTGCTTTCGGCCAAGGTATAGCTCTGACTCCGATAGAAGCTGTAAGAGCTTTCTCTGCGATTACTAATGGTGGTAATTTAATCACTCCTCACTTAGTAAAACAAATTCGCTACGATGATGGATTGTCTAAAGTTATCGATTATCCTATCACACGTGACGGTATAATAAAGAAAGAGACAAGTAATACGATTAGCCGAATGCTAGTTCATGTATTTGAGTCGTATGACAATGGAGGCCATAAATTTGAGCACTATAGTGTCGGTTCAAAGACTGGAACGGCTCAGGTGGCAATGGAGAATGGAAAAGGGTATTATGAGGATCGGCATATGCACTCGTTCTTTGGATACTTCCCAGCATATGACCCGAAATTCCTAGTCTTTCTATTCTTGAAAAATCCAAAGCAAGTAAAATATGCTTCCCAGACATTGATCCCACCTTTTATAAATATCAGCAAATTCCTAATGAATTATTATGATGTTCCTCCAGATAGATAATATGAAAAAAACCTTTAAAAAAATTGTTATAAAAATTCTAACTTGGCAGGCGCGCATCGTGCTTGTACGATATAAACCCAAAATTATCGCCATCACAGGATCTGTCGGTAAGACATCTACAAAGGATGCCATTTTTACTGTACTATCCAAATTTAAAACAGTCCGCAAAAGCGAGAAGAGCTACAACAGTGAGATTGGATTACCTCTTACCATACTAGGAATTCCAAATGGTTGGAATAACCCAGTTGTTTGGATTGAAAATATTATAAAAGGATTTATTCTAATGTGGTGGACCAAGACGTATCCGGAGTGGCTAATCCTTGAAGTTGGTGCTGGTAAACCAAATGATATTAAAAGTATTGCAAAGTGGCTCGCTCCAGATATTGTGGTAGTAACTTGTTTCCCTGATAAGCCAGTACATGTAGAATTCTTTAGTAGCGTAGAAAAAATAATTGAAGAAAAGAGTAGCCTCGCTTTTGCTTTAAAGCAAAACGGTGTGCTTGTGCTTAATCATGATGATGATAAAGTTTACGCTCTCCATTCTCAAGCTAATCGCCGAACTGTGTCTTATGGTCTACATGAGAACGCCACTTATCATGGTACTTATCCAAACTATAAATATGTAGATGAGCATGGATTATCGATACCAGAAGGTATTAGCTTTAAATTGGAATATGATGGTAATACTTTTCCTGTCATGTTTCCGCATATCGTAGGTATGCATTATGTTGGACAAGCATTATCTGCTTTGGCTGTGGCTCATGAAGTAGGTTGCGACTTGCTTGCGTCTATAAATGCGATTACAGAGTATGTGACCCCACCAGGACGACTATCTTTACTCGAAGGTATAAACAACTCTATCTTAATAGATGATACATACAATGCTTCACCTATAGCCATGGAAGCTGCAATTGATGTATTAAAAGACATGAAAGGGAAGAGGAAAATCGCAGTCCTAGGTGATATGCTTGAACTCGGAAAGATGACAGAGCAGGCTCACAGAGAAATTGGTGAAAAAGTTTCTGATGTTGCCGATATACTTGTCGTTGTCGGTCATCGATCCAAGTTTATAGCTGAAGGCGCTATAGAGAAAGGATTACCAGAGAAAAAAATTGAAAGATTAGATACTTCCAAGCAAGCAGCTATTTTCCTTAAAGATACAGTAAAAGCAGGGGATGTAGTATTACTCAAAGGTTCACAAGGTATACGCCTAGAGAGGGCTGTAGAGGCTATAATGGCCCATCCTGAGCTCAAATCCAAGCTCCTATGCCGTCAGGAGAAAGAATGGCAGAATCGGTAGCCTCCTATTGACAAACTAGTCAAATATGTAATATATTGTAAGTCAATTTATCTTCTGATAGATTGTACCTTTTATATTTTTTAATCTTTTAAAAAAACCAAAATGGGCAAAAACCAGTACGGAAGAGGCTACTCTTCTCCAAGAGAAAAGCATGATGCAAAGAAATTGCAAAATGTACAAAGCACATTAAATGCTGCCAGAAAACAAAACCAGACGACCACTGGGAAAATTGTGGATTTCGGTAATACTACCGGAATTAAAAAAATTGCCAACGGTTAAAAGCCGCCTGTTCAAAATCTTAACTTAAAACGCGTCTATTAATTTAGACGCGTTTTCTTTTTGCTTTTTTATCCAAAAATGCTATATTTTCGCTACTGGCCCTATCGTCTAACCAAATTAGAATATAGCGGACATCGCCGTAAGAAGGCGAATTTATAAATTATTAAAATTTAAAATAAGTTTACGTTTACATATTGGCCCTATCGTCTAACGGTTAGGACATCGCCTTCTCAAGGCGGTAATCAGGGTTCGATTCCCTGTAGGGTCACAAATAAAAAAAGGAGCCGGATAAAATCCGACCCCTTACCTAATGAACCACCGAAAATAATTTATGTTCCTGTTAAATTACAATACCATGAACCCAAACATACTTGAATTCTACGTCATAAAATTTATGACCACCAGGCACCAAAGGGTACTTATAGTAACGCTTGTTGTAATACTCATAATACTTTTCAGCAGGAAGCTTAAATTTTGAAGCATCGTATTCATTACCCATCGGTATAAAACCTAATTCTTCAGGAGTAATAGGGTAAGAAAAGTATTCTGGGTTACAAGTATTATCTGGAATTACGTAGTTAATTTCTGAGGGAACAATTTTTAATTCGTTTAAAATTTTAAACAGAAAACATATTAGTTTCGCTCGTACTAATTCCTGTATGTCATTTTCAATAAAGAATATCTCAAATTTATCATCAGATAAATTGCTTGGCCTAATGCCAACATACGATTGAACATAATAAGGTTTATCTTCTGTTTTAAAAAATGGTTCATTAAATTTGTTAACGATTTTTTCTATTTCTTGTACAGATGGCATAATCGAGGGGTTTAAATGACCACAGGGGATAAAGTTAATTTTTACCCGCTAAGGTCATTCAAACCTCTTTATTTTTTGATCATTTTAACACTTTTGATATTAATGTCAAATATAAAAAAGAGCAACGAAAGTTGCTCTTTTTGTTGTTTAATTAAATTTTTTACAAAAGTTCTCCTGCAAGTTCAGCTAGTGCTGATCTTTCATTCTTTATTAAATGTACATGACTGAAACACGACCGGTTTTTAAATTTCTGGATTAAGTAGCTTAATCCATTTGATCTCTGGTCAAGATAAGGATGATCTATTTGGTGAGTATCACCAATCAACACTATCTTTGTACCTTCTCCTGCACGGGTTACTATGGTTTTTACCTCGTGTGGTGTAAGGTTTTGAGCTTCGTCAATAATAAAGAATACTTTATTTAAGCTCCTGCCTCTAATATATGGCAGTGGCTCGACTAAAAGCAACTCAGCAGTCTGAAATTTTTTAATCTTCTCATCATTGGTTTTATGAAGATTGCTGAGGACATCAAGGTTGTCTTTCATCCCATTCATAAATGGGCCAATTTTTTCATCAATGCCTCCCTTCAAGAAACCAATCTCACGATCTCCCATAGAAATGGTTTGACGTGAAAAAAATACTTTTGTATAACGATTGTCTTTTAATTGCTGTAATCCGGAAGCCAATGAAATTATTGTCTTGCCCGTACCGGCTTTAGCTTCAATCGCTACCAATGTTATTGATGGATCAAGTAAAGCATCCATCGCAAATGCTTGTTCTGAATTTTTGGCTTTTAAGTTAAAAGCATACAATTTGTCTTTTAGGATTGCTTTTAATGAGCCATCTTTATTTCTGACAAGTACTGATTGTTTGTCGTTCTTTAAAATAAAATTCTGGTTTTCTTTTGCGCCTTTAATTATGTGAGGAACTGGATTTGCGTCTTTATACAAGTTATCTATCAATTCCTTTGACGCATCAATGATTTTTACTTCTTCGAACAATAAATCAATATTAACAACAGTCTCGTGGAGAAAATCTTGAGCCATAACCCCTAATGCCTTAGCCTTCAAACGCAGGTTTACGTCTTTTGAAACTATGATCACAATACCGTCTTTCTTGCCATCATTTAAACAATATGCCAGGTTTATAATTTCTGCATCGACAGTTTGCACACGCAGGTTTTCTTTAACAGTATCGTGCCATGGAAGAGAAAGAGATATTCTTAGTTTTCCCAAGTTTTTACCCAAAGACACCCCACCATTAAATATTTTATCTGAAGAAAGGTCGTCGAGCATTCGACAAAATTCTCTTGCGTGAAAGTTTATCGTTTCGAATCCTTTCTTAAAGGAATCGAGTTCTTCGATAACTTGTATAGGTAATACAATATTGTGTTCCTCAAATTTATATATACATGAAGAGTCATGCAATATAACATTTGTATCCAAAACGAAAGTCTTGGTTGCCTTTTTCTTTGCCATAAGAGTATTGATTTTTAAGAAACAGCAAACTACTAGTTTCACTCACAATATTAACATTAAGCATACTGATGTCAATTATTAATAAATTTACTAATTCTATTTGACGAACTAGGTTAATCGTGCTATTATAATAGCAGTAATAGTTCTTTGACATATTTTTTTATTGCTGTATTTTGTTTGAATTACTTTATATTTCTATATGGAGTTTAAAGTAATTCAAACAATCTTAACTAACCAATAAAATTACGATAATGAAAAAGCCAATCAACTTAATCCTATTTTTAGGTTTTATTTTTTGTGTATACCCCATAGAAGGGTATTGCCAACGTGTAAATTTACATGCAAAAAAGGTACGCATAGTCGAAGATCAGAAATTCTGGTTCTCACTAGACGAGCTAAAACAAAATGCTTTCTGGTCTAAATATAACAAAGAAGCATTTCTCAGATGCTATATAGACGGCCTGGAATTTACAAAAGAAAGCCCAACAAAACCAACAACATTCAAAGATTACCGTTTTGTTGCAAAGAAAAATCCAGATGCTGGAATTGTGACAATATGTGTAGTGGATGATCATCCAGAACGTATAAAGTTGGATGAATTTAAATCTGAAAAATTGTAATTTTACCTAACCATTAAAAATAAATAAGGATGAAGAATTTTAAGACAATAACCCGTAGAAACATAAAAGAGATTGCTGATGAATTCAGAAAGGTCTTGTTAGGAGTTAAAACGGTTTCTGCTACTGGAACATTTAAGATTAAGTTTTCAAAACCCAGAGATATCAAGACAAAATCAAAACAAAAAGCTAAAGAAAGGGGAGAAAGGGGTGTTGCAATGAAGGAGCATGCAAGCCTCAGACTAATGCGCTACCACAACAAACCCTACTACCACCATATCAGTTTTGCTTACAATTTTGGGCCAGGTAGAGATGGGGCTTTTGGATTTCAAATCAAAAAAGGAGATAAAATAAAAATATCCAACAGTCAGGTTGATATCATAAAAATCTACGGAAAGGGAAAAGGGACAATATCCCATATACACCTATTCAGATAATAGGTAAATAAATTAAAAAAGCCATCAGTAAAACGATGGCTTTTATTTTGTTTAATATATAAAAAAGAAGCAGTTCCTATTTTGGAGACTGCTTCCTACTAGCTCTACATGAGCTATAAATTAATTTGAGGTACTTTTTTTAACACCGTACTTCTGTCGAAGAAAATCCATTGCGGATGTAAAGTTATTCCCGTAGAATAACTCGTTAATCCGTGAAAATCTGTACCGGCTTCAATAAAGAACACTATGTCGAGCCACTCAGCTTTATCAGGCACGATAACTTTTTCTATGCCTATACTTCCGTATTGATCTGGGTCCTTTAAGTTTTTCTGATAAAAACAATAAATATCCCAATTCCTCGGTAACAAATATCCATTTAATGTCTGGAAGCTGTTGGATATCACTTCATACATTACATGATGGTGAGTTTTTGTTGTTATCAAGTTTAGACTCGGTGATACGGTATAGAACCAGGCAAATGGCTTCTCGTCGGGTATATGAGCGTAGCTTACTCCACCGGTCAGCATTGCGCCAAGGGTTATGTACTCTACTTTAAATGAATGTTTTTCTTTTTGCTCCTGTGCTTTTGCTATTGATAAACTTATGAAAGATATCAAGAGCATCATTATTTTCTTCATGGCTTTTAGGTTGATTTGGTTACCGCAAACCCTTAAGTAGGGGATCTATGGTAACCAAATCAAATTTACCACTCTGATTTATTTTAAATTAGCATATTTTTACCATTTTGTCAAACAGATATCAAAAAATAAAAGCCAACATTATTAACATGTTGGCTTCATAGATCTATCTCATTTTTTAATACTGCAATAAAAATCCACAGAAACATTGGAAACTATAAAACATTGAAGTCCCATTACCACTAAATGCACCATCCATAGTGTTAAGACTGTAAAGGTAGCATTCTGTGTAGAAACTTCTATTACAAAAATCTATTTCCAACCATTTATTATCATCTATTCTGGGATATATAGGTGAATTGTAATAAAATGCAATAGGATGATAGTCTTCTTTTATTTCCACCTCAGGGTGTTTAGGTATATCTATATAACACATTATATGCTTCCTGTTGTAACGCATTAAAAAATTACATAGACAAAGGAATGCAGTATTCCTCTCACTACTCTCCACTTCGTGGAATATAGGTTTTGTGCATATTCGTTTTGTTTCTCGATAGAAACACTCGTTATCTCTTATGAATATTGTTTCTACAAAGAAATAATCACTAAGTATGACAATACCTTTATTTTTATCATTACAGTCTACAGGAAACGGCCTATAGAATATATGATCCCAGAGTATTCTGTCATTTACATACTTAAATTTATTTTCGGGGTGCAGAAAGTAACTATTAAGGTAAGACATATAAAGATTTTTTAAAGGGTTAATAATTCATTTACATACTACAAGCATAGAGGTATCTAGTCAATGTTTTATATTAATCAATCTTTTTTAATTATGAAATTCCATGCTAGACTGCAATAAGTTTATATTGTTTATATATGAAACAACCTGAAATATTCGATGTTATTGTGGTGGGTGGAGGAGCAGCTGGCATGATGGCAGCTGGTACTTCAGCGGGCTTAGGCAAGAAAGTCTTACTGCTTGAGAAAAACAAGTCTCTTGGTGAGAAGTTACGTATTACTGGTGGAGAGAGATGTAATGTGACTAACGCCGAAGAAGACCCTAGAAAGTTTTTGAAATTCTATGATACTGCTGAAGATTTCCTGTATTCACCATTTTCTCAATTTGATAATAAAGATACTTTTAAATTTTTTGAGGGCAAGCAGCTTCCTCTTGTGGTGCAGGCAAGAAAGCGCGCTTTTCCATATACAGAAAAAGCTACAGATGTATTTAATGTTTTGAAAAAATATGTTGAAAAAGGTAAGGTTACTGTTAAAACAGGTAGTCCAGTAAATAAAATAATAAAAGAAAACGGAAAGATAATCGGAGTTGAAACTAAAGATGGGATTTGGAAAGCCAAATCTTTTATCTTTGCTACAGGCGGAGTGTCTCATCCAGAGACAGGTTCAACTGGTGATGGATTCAAATGGCTCAAAGACATAGGCCACACAGTCAAAGATCCAACACCGAGCATCGTACCACTCAAGCTTTCTGATAAATGGGTGCATGCACTAGCTGGTGTATCTCTCACTTTTATGAAGATTACTTTTTATTTAGAAGGCAAGAAGCAATTCTCTAAAACAGGAAAGATATTATTTACACATTTTGGACTTTCTGGTCCTCTTATTCTCAATAGCTCTAAAAAAGTTGCTGATCTACTTCATGGTGGGGAAGTCACAGCTAAAATTGATGCCTATCCCGATACAGATCTAGGATCACTTGAAAAAAAGATTATAAAGATATTTGATGCAAACAAAAATAAAACCCTGAGAAATGTTTTTAAAGAAATAGTTCCTCCTGGTACAGCGAAAGGCATGGAAATGATTTTTGAAAATATTGATTTTAATACAAAGGTTCACAGTATTACAAAAGAAGAGCGAAAGGTTATAGTCCATACACTCAAAGCTTTGCCGGTAAATATTGAAGGTCTCATGGGCTACGATAGGGCCGTGGTGGCTGATGGCGGAGTTATTCTTACAGAAATAGACACTAAGACCATGCGATCAAAACTCTATGACAATCTGTATATAGTGGGGGATCTACTTCACATTACACGACCTTCTGGAGGGTTCTCTTTGCAATTATGCTGGACTACAGGTTTTGTTGCTGGTAAAAATGCATAAAAAAATTCCCAATCGTAAAAACAATTGGGAATAAACAATAATCTAAAACTAAAATATTTTCTATGCATGAGCAGCTCCTGCTCCATCAACCTCTGCCTGTGATTTTTGTCTGTGTATCCTTATACGATCAAAAGCAAAAATTAAGAAAGATACTATCGCTATAACAGATATAATTTTCCACAAAGGGAAACCAAAAACTTTCTCATAAAAGAAGTGAAAAATAATACCAATACCAATAAGGATAGGGATAAGGGTAAATAAGTTAAACCGAAATTCGCTACTTTCGTGGACTATTCCATTCCTGTAAATAGTCCCAAGCATTATTGAACCGGTTACGAATGGTACCCATATGTAAGGCGTTGCCCATAAAATAAACATCTGGCTCACAAAAAATATAAAAAATGTTATCATTGTCATGATAATTAATGTCTCATATAAATTGCTACCAGAAAAAGCTTTTTTAAACGAACCACAATCTTTAATTTGAGATCTTGTAAAAATCACGGTAAGGATAATCCAGCAAGCTATAGCACATATTATGCCAGGTGTATTAGGTATATAACCACCTATTTTTGTTGTAGCCAATAAAAATATAGCTATTTCAAGTGATAGGTTTGTTAAAATTACCTGCAGTTTAATTTTCTCAACATAATTATCTTTCCTTAAATACTTATAAGCACTTATGTGTATAAGTATGTAAGTAAGAAATGTTGTGATAATTAGATTGCCGACATTACCAGGGTCCATTTTTTTAAAAGATGCTGTAAATATATACAATATATACAGCATTGGTACTGTTAAGAATGTAATGTTTTTGATGTAGTTGCTCATCAAGGTCGAGTTGGGGGTTTTTAACTTTTTCATTTCTCTAAGAGTTTTAAGTTTTAAAAATCCAGAATTTAACTGGGGTTACATAAATAATTCTTATGTATTCTAGCATATATATCATTTATGTCAAATATAGCCTTATTTATCAAAAGATAATAGCTTTTGTTTTGTGCTATAATTGCTCTACATGAATAGTATAGGTACTCTTTTTATAGTAGCCACTCCAATAGGGAATCTTGAAGATATTACTCTTCGTGCTATTCGCGTGCTTAAAGAAGTGGATTGTATTTTGTGTGAAGATACTCGCACCACTAAGAATTTGCTCGATCGATATGATATACATACAAAAAGTATGAGTTATCATGCACATAGCACTGGAGCTAAAGAATCTAAGATTATTAGCATGCTAAAAGAAGGCCAGAATCTAGCTCTTGTTTCAGATGCTGGAACTCCATGTATCTCTGATCCGGGAGTACTACTAGTATCAAATGTTTATAAAGAGCTTGGTCAAGATGCAAAGGTTGTGCCTATACCCGGCCCAAGTGCCCTTATTGCGAGTCTTTCTGCTAGTGGTGTATCCTCAGCTTCCTTTACTTTCCTGGGATTTTTGCCACACAAGAAGGGTAGATCTACTTTATTTAAGGAGATTGCTCTCAAGAAAGAAATGGTGGTTTTCTATGAGTCTACTCATAGAATGATGAAAACATTGTCATCTCTAGATGAATCAATTCCTGATCGTGAAATAGTCATTGCTCGAGAGATTACAAAAAAGTTTGAAGAGTTTATTAGGGGTACATCAAAGGAAGTTATTGAATATTTTAATACTAATAAAGACAAGCAAAGAGGGGAGTTTGTTGTTATTGTCGCTCCCAGGTAAATAAGCTATAATAATTTGTATGAGAAAAGAACGAGCACTTTTGATAATAGGTTTATGGGTAATATTGTTACCTTTTTCTGGGTTCCCGTCCTTGTGGCGAACATTCCTTTTTGTTATTACTGGTTTGACTATAATGTATATAGGATACCTTTTTTATATGCAGGCCAAGAAAAATATGCCAGAAGCTGATATAAGCAAAACATTTGTAGATAATATAGGAAGCGGGGAATAAAATGCCATTTACGAAAAATAAGAAAAAAGTTTTACTTGCAAGCCTCACACTAGTAGTATGTGGGGTTGTTGTTTATTATGAATGGCCAATGTTTACGGGACAAGTTGAGTACAATAGCTTAAAAGCCACTACGAGTAATGAAATAGTAGATAGTAATAAACCCATAGATGTCGTTACTCCCCCAATAGCTAATATTTCTACGCCACCTGCTCCTGTGCCCGTAATACATATCAAGACTCCATCTGCGGTGAAAGCAGTATACATATCAAGTTGGGTTGCTGGTAATTCAAAGTATCGCGACCCCATTATAAAACTCATAGATGACACTGAGCTCAATTCTATTGTTGTCGATGTAAAAGATTCTACAGGTAGAATTAGTTTTCAGACATCTAGTAAAGACTTAAATAATTTCGGCTCTGTAGAAGGACGTATTTCAGACATACGCAGTCTTACAAACATGCTCCATCAAAAAAATATCTATATAATCGGTCGCGTTGCTGTATTCCAAGATCCATACATGACTAAAGCAAAGCCTGAGTGGGCTATAACTCGTAAAAGTGATGGAAAAGTTTGGAAAGACAATAAAGGTTTATCATTCCTTGATCCAGCAAATAAAGAAGTCTGGAAGTATATAGTTGCTATTGCTCATGATGCATATGCAGAAGGGTTTGATGAGATCAATTTCGATTACATCCGTTACCCATCAGATGGAAATATAAAAGATATCAATTACCATCTCGCTGCTGGTGCAACAAGATCAGATAACTTGAAAGCATTCTTTGAATATTTATCAACAGAAGTGAAAAAGAATGATAATATCATAACTTCAGCAGATCTCTTCGGTCTTACAACTGAATCGACAGATGATATGGGAATCGGCCAAGTCTGGGAAAAAGCTCTACCATATTTTGATTATTTAGCACCAATGGTCTACCCATCTCATTATCCTAGTGGTCAAGATGGATTCAAGAACCCAGCTGATCACCCGTATGAAATAATTCATAAAGCACTAAGTGGTGCTGTTAAAAAGACTAACGCGGTTCCTGGTCAAGATATTCATAAGATACGTCCTTGGCTACAAGACTTCAATTTAGGGGCTACTTACACAGGCGCTATGATTCGCTCTGAGATGAAAGCTGTGTATGACAATGGTCTTAATTCATGGATGTTGTGGGACCCAAGGAATAAGTATACGCCTTCTGCGCTCGACCTTGAAATCAAGCAATAATTTTGCGATAATTAGACCTAATGAAACAAAATCAAAAGACACTAATCTATATAATCGTATCCATAGTACTTATTGGAGGGGTTTTTAGTTTGGGTACATATGTAGGATATTCTCGCAGACCAGAAATAGAAAAAGTCCTATCTGTCACAAATAAAGAAGTACCAGCTGAAAATAAAGCTGACTTTAATTCTTTTTGGAAAGTTTGGAATTTGTTAAATGAAAAATCTATCTACGCAAACAAAGTCACTGATCAAGATCGTGTCTATGGTGCTATTTCAGGTATGGCTTCTTCGCTAGGGGATCCATATACAGTATTTTTCTCACCAAAAGAGAATAAGTTATTCAACGAAGAAATTCACGGCTCATTTGGAGGAATAGGTGCCGAGATTGGTATTAAAGACAAATTGTTAACTATAATTTCTCCACTCAAAGATACACCATCTTCAAAAGCTGGAATAAAGTCTGGAGATAAGATATTAAAAATAGACAAAACAGAAACTACTGATATGACTGTAGATGGAGCTATTAATCTTATTCGTGGGCCACAAGGCACTGAAGTAACACTTGTCATCCTTCGGCCTGGAGAGCGTACAACTCGTGAATTTAAAATGATAAGAGAGAACATAGAGATTCCTACTATAGATACAGAATTACGTGCAGACAATATATTTGTCATAAAGTTTTATAGCTTCTCAGAGAATTCAGCGAACCTATTCAAGGGTGCAATAGATAGATTTATATCTTCTGGATCTCATAAATTGGTCCTTGATATGCGTGGCAATCCAGGAGGATACCTCGATGCAGCAGTAAACATTGGTTCTCTATTTATAGATGAAGGTAAGACAATAGTAAGCGAAGACTTTGGTCAAAATAAAAAGCCCGTAGTCTATCGTAGTCACGGACCAAAATTATTTGATGATAAACTTGATTTCGTTGTACTTGTCGATAGTGGTTCGGCTTCTGCTGCCGAAATACTAGCTGGTGCATTAAAAGAGCATGGCATAGCGACTCTAGTAGGTACTAGGACTTTTGGTAAGGGATCTGTGCAGGAGTTACTACCAGTTACAGAAGACACATCATTGAAAGTCACAGTAGCAAGATGGCTAACTCCTAATGGTCTATCTATATCAGAGCATGGTCTTGATCCAGATGTAAGTGTCCCATTTACACAAAAAGATTTTGACGCAAAGAAAGATCCACAGATGGATAAAGCTGTCGAAATATTAACAGCTAAACCTTAATTAAATATGAAAGTTATATTACTTACAGATATTCCTAAAGTTGGCAATAGATATGATGTAAAAGATTTCGCCCAAGGTTATGCTCAAAATGTACTCTTGTCTAAAGGATTAGCAGAACTTGCGACTCCACAAGCGCTTGCACGACTGGAAGCCAAGAAGGCCGGAATGAATAAAAAGAAAGAAGAAGAAAGTAAGCTATTTAATGAACTTATTTCTTCCATAGACAATAAAAAGATTACAATTTTTGTTAAAGCCAACGAAAAAGGGCATCTATTTAAATCAGTTAGTGCTCACGATGTTGCTTCTGCTATAGAAAAAAATACTGGTATCACCATCGATGAGCATTCTATCGTCATAGATCATATAAAAGAATTAGGATCTCACAAGGTCACAATCAAAAAAGGTGACAAAGTAGGGAAGTGTGAAATACTTGTAGAAGCTCAGAAATAAGTATATTCCCTGTAAATTTAATTTTCTATGTTCATTTTATGTTATAATATGAGAGCTTCTAATGAAAAAAATAACATATATTCTATTCTTTATATTTTTAAACATACTCATATTACCAAAGAGTGCTTTTGCTGTAGGTGAATTTATTACAACATGGAAGACTGATAATCCGGGAGTATCTACTTCAAATCAAATAACAATACCTACACATACTGGCGATACTTACAACTATACTGTTAACTGGGGGGATACTAATTCGAATACTGGTGTGACAGGGAGCATCACTCATACTTACTCATCTCCGGGAACATATACGATCACTATTTCTGGGGCGTTTCCACGTATATACTTTAATAACGGAGGAGACAAAAGTAAAATATTGTCTGTAGAGTCATGGGGCTCCCAGGTGTGGACTTCTATGGCCAATGCATTTTATGGGGCGAACAATCTTGTGATAAATGCCGGAGATGCACCTAACCTATCTACTGTGACCGATATGAGTGGGATGTTTCGAGATGCGACATCTGTCAATCCTGATACTTCTTCTTGGGATTTTACAAATGTTACTACTGTAAGTAGCATGTTTGAAGGAGCAACATCTTTTAATAACTCTGGTATTGCTTTTTGGTTTGCCCCAGTTGTAACAAATATGAGTAATATGTTTAAAGGGGCAACGTCTTTTAATCAATATCTAGGAAGTTGGGATGTTTCTTCAGTAACAAACATGGGTGGTATGTTTGAAGGAGCGACATCTTTTAATCAAGGTTTTATCTGGACAACAACATCGTCAGTGACTAATATGAGTAATATGTTTAAAGGGGCAACTTCGTTTAATGGGATTGTAAATGATTTTAATACTTCTTCAGTAACAGACATGAGTAGTATGTTTGAAGGAGCGACATCTTTTAATCAACCATTAGACCCATGGAATGTTGGGAATGTACAGAGTATGAATAGTATGTTTAATGGTGCGACATCTTTTAATCAACCATTAAACTCTTGGAACGTGTCTTCTGTAGTAGATATTGGGTATATGTTTAGTGGTGCGACATCTTTTAATCAACCTTTAAACTCGTGGAATGTATCAAATGTACTTAGTATGGATTCTATGTTTCAGCAAGCAACCTCATTTAATCAACCGTTAAATTCTTGGGATATATCATCTTCTTCATCAATAGAAGGAATGTTTAATAGCGCAACCTCATTTAATCAGCCATTAAATTCGTGGAATGTATCAAACCTCCTGTCTTTATCGAGCCTGTTTGATAGTGCAGTGTCTTTTGATCAAGATATTAGTGATTGGGATGTGTCGAATGTTAGTTATATGAATAATATGTTTAATGGAGTAAAACTCTCTACTACAAACTATGATGCACTTATTACAAAATGGTCAGCACTTGCTTTGAAATCAAATGTAACATTTGATGGAGGAAATAGTACGTATTGTACATCAGCTACCCAAAGAGCAAGTATTATCAGTACGTATGGTTGGACTATTACTGATGGTGGTACAACGTGTAGTACAACCGTATCGAGTAGGAGTAGCCATTCGACCGCTCAGAGTCGGGTGCAAAATCTGCTTGCCATAGGTAATACGCAAGCAGCAGACGCAATCATAAAGCAATTCCCAGATCAGTTTAATAGCCTTGATAAGGTGGTACAACTTTGTGCTCCTGATAGATTGATAACTCAAAAATTAAAATTGGGATCAGTAGATGGTAAATATAATTCTTATACGAAAGGAATTGTGAAAGAAGCTAAAATACTCCAGGCCCATTTAAATAGACTTGGGTTTAATGCAGGTAAAGAGGATGGCAATCTGGGGCCTATCTCAGAGAAAGCAATAAAACGCATGCAGACATACTTTAATATCCAATCAGATGGATATGTTGGACAAGTTACAATTGGATTTATAAATAATTCTTGTAAATAAAAACCTCAACTTTAGTTGAGGTTTTTATTTATATTACGTGAACGATTTTTTTGACTGAAGAGGTTCGGTTAAAGTTTACTTTTCTCTTTGTGCCGAATTTAATTGTACCAGGAGTCAGAGCAAATAGGGTATGATCCTTACCCATAGCTACGTTTTTACCAGGTAGGATTTTAGTACCACGTTGGCGGATAATTATTGATCCTGCTTTTGCCTTTTCGCCAGCGTAAAGCTTAGTACCGAGGTACTTTGGATTTGAGTCTGTTAAGTTTTTGGCGGAACCGCCGGCCTTCCTATGTGCCATATATAATTTAAGCTAGTCTTAAGCCCTTTTATTATTTATAATAATGTTGTATGAGTATACATGACTTCCTGCATAAAATCAAGAGGGGCATGGCAAATGGCAATTTTATGCCCATATACCTTATTATCCTTATTTTAGTGGGTTTTTCTTCTTTTGGTTTGGGGAGACTATCTATGATAGATAAGGTCTATCCTGGCTCCATAAAAAGCACTAGTGTTGTAGCAAATGAAGAAAAAAGTTTAAGAAATTATTCTACTGTAAAACAAAAACAATCTCAAGGTACAAATATCTCAAAAGAGGGTAACTATGTCGCCTCAAAAAATGGTAAACTATATTATAGTGCATCATGCAAAGGTGCCAATAGAATAAAAGAAGAAAATAAAGTCTGGTTCGATACTGCTTCGGATGCTGAGAAATCAGGCTACAGTCCATCAACATCATGTAAATAATTTATGAAAATTTCTTATCAAATCATAATAATAATATTTGTTTTACTATCACTATTTGTTGTCAAAGATGATGTTAAAGTCGCCTATAATCGTGCGGTATCTTATATAGAAGGGAAGATAAATAAATACCCAGATAGTACTACAAAAGACAATATACTAATAAAAGCTGAGCAAGTATCTAGTCTTTTAAAGAAAGTAATTACACCAGGAGCCTTGAAGGTAACAGATAGTCTTACTTCTGATACAGCAAATGTAAAGCTCTCAGTAAAAGATGTCATAGCTTTAACAAATTCAAACAGAGCATCCAATGGTAATTTACTAGCGCTTAAAGAAAATTCTAAATTAGATTTCTCTGCTCAGTTAAAATTAAATGATATGTTCAAACAACAATACTTTGAGCACATATCTCCAGATGGAATAGGAGTTTCTGATTTAGGTGATAGGGTATCATACGAATATATTGTTATTGGAGAGAATCTTGCATTAGGTAATTTTAAAGACGCCAAAGCTCTTCTTGATGCATGGATGGCAAGTCCGGGACATCGCGCAAATATTTTAAATAAAAGTTATACCGAAATAGGTGTCGCTGTGGGGCGTGGAATGTTCGATGGTCATGATACATGGCTCGCTGTTCAGCATTTTGGCCTACCAAGGAGTGCTTGTCCTTCTATAAATGAAGCTTTGCATGGAATTATTAAACTCAACCAAAAAGATCTTAAGACTCTAGAGACTGATCTAAGCCTTAGACGTAGCAAGATAGATAGTGGGGTAATATACGCAGGGAAGACCCCAAATGAGCAGATTACTGATTACAACTCACTTGTCTTAAAATATAATCAAATGATTTTAGATTTGAAACAAAAAATTTCGGAATACAATACTGGAGTTCGTGCATTTAATACATGTCTATCAACTAATACCTCTGGGTCTAAAAACTAGCCTAGGGAAGTGGTACCTGAGCCTTTATAGGCCAAGGCTTTATTTATATATGAGTGTCGTACAATATATCTTTTACGACGTTACATTGGGTTTTTCATATAAGCTATAATAACGATTTGTTCTTTATATTTTTATAAATAAAGGTTTATATGCATCACACGTATATATAAACAGAAAAGCCGCTCACTAATTAAAGTTAAAGCGACTTCCCTATGTGAGTGTGACTAATTAAATATTAGTCGCGAGCTATTTTAACACTCAAGATATTTTTTGCAATTTTATATATTTGACAAAATTGAAAAATGATGTACACTAAACTCAATTTAATTGAACCATAAAAATAATAAGCTCATGCAAAATCCACTAACTCTTACCTTGACTTGCGTCATTGTTTGGTCAATTTGGCCTAATCTTGCCAAAATGTCTAAGTTACAACCCTCCACAATAACCTTTTTCATTTGCCTGGTGACAGCACTAACAGCTATTGCCTATATGTACTTAAAAAATGATATTCAGATATCAACAGGTGCTACACCAAAAGGATTGATGATCATAACCTTAGCCGCAATTCTTAATGGTATTGGGATGGTAACATACAGTTCTTTGCTGTCATCAAACTCAGGTTTTGATATATCAAAATACGTTGTTATGATAAGTTGCCTGATGCCGGTTGCTACTACATTGTTCGCTTGGATAATTTTAAGAGAACATATAAGTATGCAAAAAGTATTCAGTATAGTAATTATTATTTTTGGGGTATATATGCTTCAAAAGGGTTAAAATAAATTGGGGTTTTTGATAAAACTGGTATGACGAAAGTCCTCTGCCAGTTTTTTATTTACTTGAATAGATAAAAAGCCAGATACATTGCTGTACCCGGCCTTTTTGCATGGATCATCACCTCACCTGTTATTTTATTTAACAAAACCTAAGCAGTTTTCCTTAGCAGTTTATTTTCCTCCTCTTC
Organism: uncultured Candidatus Saccharibacteria bacterium; assembly: GCA_964631935.1. Taxonomy (GTDB): domain Bacteria; phylum Patescibacteriota; class Minisyncoccia; order Phycocordibacterales; family UBA9973; genus UBA8515. The sequence continues at coordinate 162,832 of CAZWAV010000001.1, read as the reverse complement.
TTTTTGAATGTAACGAGGAATTCTTTTGCCATTAACTGTTTTGCTGTCTTGCAAATGAACTTCATCTCCTTCTGATTTTAGCTTCTTCTTTTTGCTGGCTTCAACTATTGCCTTTTTTTGATGAGTTCGGGCCTTGGTTGATTTTGTGGTAGCTAATCTTTTCTTTAACGTTTTGGATGGCTTTTTATTGCTTCCCATAACAAGTTGGTTTATTGGTTAAAAAAACTGATATCGAAAATAATATACATTTCTAATCTATAAATGTCAATCAATTACGCTCCAACAAATGTAAGCGCTACGCCTTTCTTGCTTGCACGGCCAGTTCGGCCAATGCGGTGGACATATGTATCATAAGTCTGAGGTATTTCGTAGTTTATAACATGAGTGACATCTGGAATATCAAGTCCACGAGCCGCTACGTCGGTAGCTACAAGGATATTCAGTTCATCCTCCTTAAATCGCTTTAGAGTGCGCTGACGCTCATTGTGACGCTTGTCACCGTGTATAGATCCTGCTTTGAATCCCCTTTTGATAAGTTCTACAGACAGCTTCTCTACTGCATGTTTCATTTCAGAGAATATAACAACTTTCTTAAATTCTGGACCAGAAAGTAGTTCAGATAGTACATCTATCTTTTCAGCTCCACGAGCAACGCGGATGACATCTTGCTCCACGTTCTTTGAAGTGTCCCGAGTCTTTACTAGTACTCGTACTGGATCATTTGCAAATGTATTAATAAGTGTTTCGATCGGCTTTGGAAGGGTTGCTGAGAAAAAGAAACTCTGACGATCTTTTGGAGTTTTTTCTAATAGGAATTTAATATCTTCAATGAATCCCATATCGAGCATTCTGTCTGCTTCATCAAGAACAACTGAACGAGTGTCTGATAGATCTATTTCTTTTCTCTTTACTAAGTCTAGAAGTCGTCCTGGTGTACCTATTACAAAGTTACATCCACGACGTAGATTTTTAATTTGGGCAAATATTGGTGCGCCTCCTACGCATGATACAGACCACATCTTCATACCTCTCGTGAATTCAATAAATTCTTTTTCGATTTGAAGTGCTAGCTCGCGAGTTGGAGCGATTATGATAGCTGTCTCTTTTGGGTTCTTTAAAACTTTATTTATAAGAGGTATAAGAAATGCTGCTGTCTTACCAGTACCAGTGTTTGCTATACCTAATATGTCTCGTCCTTCTAAGGCATGAGGAATAGCCTTGTCTTGGATTGGACTTGGGTAAATGTATTGTTTATTTGCGATTGCAGTTTTAAGTTTTTCATCAATAGCGAAATCTGAGAATGTATGAGTTGGTATGTAAATCTCCTCCTTTTCTATTATTGTAGCTTTGCTTATAAATCGAGAAACATCAATACGTTCAAATGAATTACCTTTCTTTCTACCACCACCACTTCTTCGGTTGCCACCAAAAGATGGTCGTGCGGCCCCACCGTGTGGCCTGTGGCTATTATATGAAGGTTTTGAGCCAAATGAAGGCTTATGTGAAGTACTAGCACCTGATCTTGCTCCAGGTTTATAACTAGATGGTCGAGCCGAAGAATGACCTCCTGAACTTGGACGACTTGAAGGACCACGCTTTGGTCCAGATGAATATGAAGAAGCCCGCTTTGGGCCTTGTTTGCTATATGTAGCCATAATTAAATTTTACGTGTTTCAAAAATAAATAATTGCCTCGAGTTGAGACAAAATTGAAACACTTATGACACGCACTAAGGAGTATTTCAACTTCTACAGAATAGCATCTAGAGCTTACATTGTCAAGCTTTATGGTCTTTACTTAAAGGCACTATCCCCTATCTCATAAACAATCATTGACAAAAAAATCTGTAAATTGTATAATTGCGCCACGTAAGGGTATCTTTAGAAGAGTCGACTTTCGAACATTCATCTTATTTGTAATTATCATTTATCTAAACTAAAATCATGACTGGCTCAATAAAAAAGCTTACTGATAAAGGTTTCGGTTTCATCACAGCAGAAGGACTTGCGAAGGATTTATTCTTTCACAGTAACTCTCTTGTAAACGTACAGTTCGACGAACTACGTGAAGGTGACGCTGTTACTTTTGACACTGAGGAAACTGCAAAGGGACCTAGTGCTGTAAACGTACAACGCGCGTAAGCGATATCAAAACACCCCTCCGAGAAATCGGAGGGGTGTTTTGTATTTATTTCTTCTTTGCAGCTTTTGGTTTTTTCTTTTCTTTGCGAGCACCCATTCCTTTTGCCATATGTATTTAAAAATTATTTTATTAATAATAAATATATTATAGCATGTAGATAGAAAAATTTTGCAAAACTTTTACTTTTATAATATATTCTTTATATATGGAAGAAGAAATTGAACAAGAAGAAAAGAAAGAACCAGTTTGTCCAAGATGTGGTTTGCGTTCTTATGATACAGAGTGTGCTAATTGTGGTACTCCTATTGTGGATAAGAAAGATGATGAGGAAGAAGAATACGATTGGAGAGAAAAGAAACGCTAGTTCTGGCTTGCTTTGTCGGTTACAGAAAACTCAAATCTATAATCTCCTGATGGCACAGCGTCTGCTGGTCTAGGAGTTGGAGTTGCTCTTACAAGAGTGACTTTCTTTCCCATAAATACTACAGAGTTTACTCCAAGGTCAGTCATGACTTCATTGGTCTGTCCTCCCCTCTCTAATTTTACTTTTATTCGTAGTCTACCTGCCCAGACACAATTCACACCAGCTGGACATCTGCTGTCTTCCACTATCTCAAGTGGTGTTATGTAAATTCCATTACTAAATATCTTCTGATTAATTACTGCGCTTGTTGATTGCTGAGGTGAAGGACATATTGCAAATTCACATTTAGGGCCAGACCTCCCTACAAAAGATCCATCTGGGCATTCTTTGGCTTCCATGGTGCACATTACGGGCGATGATGGTGTTGTAGGTTTTACTGGAGGATTGTTGTTCGTTGCTGTTTTTGGTGGAGTAGTGCTTGGTGTTGAAGGTGCAGTGCCATTGGTTGGTGCCTCTGATTTATCAACCTCTGGTTTAAAGTGCCCATCCACAACAGGTATGGTTAACTCTTTTGGTTTATTATCTTTTCGATAAAATAGATCAACTTTGTACTCCTCATCTTTTTTATCAGCAGGTAATGTTTTAATACTATCTATGATTATATTATCATCTCCACCTATCCAAGCATATGACTTTTCAATCGCCGCATCTCCTCGGTCGTTAAACAGGATTAAATATGTTGATCCGTTATGTGAATCACCACTTACTGTCATAGGGGCTATAGCATCTTGCCTTGGATCTTTTTTCTTATATATACCTTCTACAAATTGAGTCTTTAGGTAATTATTCTCCATTATGACTACTCCTTCATTTTTTGAGTTTTTAAGTTTATAAGATCCTTTACCATCTTGTAGTCCAACAAGAGTATTTTCTTCAGGGAGAGTAATAACAGCGCTATTCACTCTCTGTGATGTTGTCGTAGAGTATCCCTGTACCTGCGCAGTTAATTCTTGAAACTTACGCTTTTTCTCATTTGAAGCTCTAATTCCACCCGCTACCAATACGATTATTATAATAAGACATATTAATATTATGATTCTTCGTCGATTTTTAGACATGCTTTATTATACCATTTATAGGATTTAATCTTTGTAATTAAGTGTATTTTTCATATTGACAATTGACTTTATTATATGTTATAATATACGCAAGTCACTCGATTTTTAACCAAAACCTTTTCTATGAAAAAGAAAAATCACCCGTACCTTTCAATCACAGGATTATTAGTAGCAAGTTTCTTGCTTACAGTTTTTTTAGGAAGTATAGAGATTCCTCTATTATCCTTTCTCTTGTATGTCATTACTATTGTTTCAACTTTCTATCTACTATATGTTTTAGTAGACAAAAATAGAGACATTAGAGACACTATCGATCTTGTATCAGGCAACTGGCATATTGTGCCCATGATGATTATTTTTACTGTTGTAATGACAACAGGATTCGTAATCGGTATGGCTTAGATATAGCAAAGACCTCAATCTTATGAAAAACGACTCCCTACAATTTTATTGTAGTGGAGCGTTTTTATTTATTAGGGTTTAGCGTATCAACCACTACGAACATGTAGTGAGTACTTCGGCTCGATAGGTTAAAAAGTATCGCTATTGTAAAGAAGGCCAAGGCTACTGGTTTATCAAAGAATGATACAGTAATAGCAATAAGAGCGACTACTACAGGCAAGAGTGTGCGTACGTTTGCATGAGCATTCTCCACATGTGTGGTGGGTGCATTTTTAATTTCTGGTGAATTTATTATATGCTGGCGCATTGCGTAGAGTGTTAAGCCGATTAAAATTATATTTACAGCGAAAGTTATTATTGCTGTCTCAGTATAGCTATATGCACCGAGAAGATGTGATGAGAATGGCACAAGTCCTACAAAAAGGAAAAATAATGCGTTTAAATTAGACAACTTGAGATCAATATTTTTTGCTAGTACTGAAGTTATAAAATGATGAGCTCTCCAGTAAGTGAAAAGCAGAGAGAAACTCAGTAGGTAACTTAGGAAAAGAGGATAAATGTTCATAATTGCGTCAAAAAGAGTTTTGTCGCTCACTATGCCGTCATATATCGGCACTCGTATTTCAAACACTAAGATGGTCATAACAATAGCAAAGATGCTATCTGCAAGTGCTTCAAATCTATGTTGTTTCATAAATCTATTATATCAAATTAATTAAAATTAATCAGTTTTCTTTTTCCTTGAAAAGAAGTAAAGACTTGCTAAAAGGAGGAGTGAGTAATTTATTATCATATACCACACGTTTGACCATGGTACTCCATGGGTAAAGCGAAAGTCCGATATTGGAAATAAGAATGGTGTTGGGTAAAATGTCGCTGCATGAGAAGGAATATCGATAAGGATATGAAGAGCCCAACCGAGAAGTGCTAATCTTGGTCTTTTGTATAGGAACCATACTAAAGCAAATACTACAGCCCATATAACAATGCTATGACTGAATTGATACAAGAAGCTGGCTATATCGAACCCGCTAGCAAGGCCGTGGTGATCTCTCATGGATGCCAGTGATTGCCCTTTGAATATTATATTAAAAATAGCAATACAGAATGGAATAGTGAACGCAAATAAATCTGGGAATACTCCCCAGAAAGTTGCCCAAGCCAGCTTTATTAATGGCTTCTTTTCCTTTTCTAATTTTTTATTTCCAACTCGAGCTCCGTAGTTAGTCCAGAGCATGTGTGCAAGTACGTCCATATTCTTATATTATCATATTAACTAAAAATTTCGTCTACTAGAGCTTCAAGGCCTGTTCGCTTTTTTGAAGAGAATGGAATGACAACATGATTCCCTGTCATTTTTTTAATCTCAGCTATTTTCTTGTGGTATTCTGACTGAGTCATTTTATCTATTTTAGAAAGAACAATAATAAAATCTTTATTATATCTTTCCAACTCTTCAAACATAGTGATGTCTCTATCTGTCATGCCTACATTCGCATCGACAATGAGCACTACTTTTTTCTGGGTGTATATTGAATTAAATAGATAAGAGTCTATAAGCTCCCCTATCTTCTCACGTCCTGCACCTGAGGCGCGAGCAAAGCCGTATCCTGGAAGATCGACTAAGTAGAAGGAATCATTTATGAGGAATATATTTATTTCCTGAGTACTTCCTGGGTAAGAGCTTGTACGAGATTCTCGGCTGTTTGTTATAGCGTTAATGAGGCTCGATTTACCCACATTAGAGCGACCAATGAAAGCTATCTGAGGTATACCATTTGCAAGAATGTCGTCATCTCCAACTATTCCTTTTATGAATTTTGTAGAAGTTATCTTCATCTTTTTATACTAGCAGATAAAGAGCTTACTTGCGATGTTTGAATAATTGGATTATTACAGATTTTGAAGTATAATGAGTACTCATTTATTAGTAATAAAAAATTATATGGCAAAAAGAAGCACTAACCTTGGTATTAAACCAAAGTCACGACACTCTCGTAAAACAAAGAAGCGTCTAGCTATAAAGAAAGTAATGCTTGAAAAGAAAGCAGCAAGTCGCAAAAAGAAACAGTAATAAATAAAATACCCCTTTTAAGGGGTATTTTATTTATCTGATTATTTCATTGCCTCAGCATCTGCCTTTGACATGAACTTAAACATGTTTCCTCCACACACAGCACACTGGCCCTTTGCAGAGTATCTACCATTCTTTTCTGAGACTACAGGATTCTTCATCTCCTGCATAGTCGGCTTATTCTTATCATCTCTACACTTCATGCACAATGCTTTTAGTACTGCCATAATATATTTAGGTTACTATTAATATACGCTTATTATAGCACATATAGTTGACAAAATATACCAAAAGTACTTAAATACTAGTGAATTAAACATTTTTCCAAAACCTTAAAATCTGTGTTATGAATACAATATTTATTGCTATCAATTGGGAAAAAACCTCTGGATATTTAGTTTGGTCACTGATCTTTATATTCATTATCTGGCTGATGTATAAGGCTTTGATGTGGGCAAAAAATTATTCTGCTTCTTCGAATAAGAGAATAAGATAAAATTATTTAGTTTGGTTTTAGGTTTAATGAAAAAACCGCTCGTCTTATGGCAGCGGTTTTTATTTTACTTTGCGCGTTTATTTTTCGGTTTTAAGCTTGGAGGATGCTTGATAGCAAAGTCTGTCTTCTTATCCCCTTTTACTGGAAGCGGGATTTGAGCTTTAACATTTCTTTTTTTAATTATTTTCATATTCTTATTATATCACTAATCCTCAAATACAAATAAAAAAAGCGCCTCAATTAATAAAAATTGTTGCACTTTTTTTATGAGACCCACAAGCGCTATCAATATTGCTACTGAAGATATTTCATTACTGTCATATCCGTCATACTTGCGAAACTCACTTACCATAGTACTCTGATTAAAAACTAATGCAAGTATCTTAAACTTTAAGACCCACATTAATTAATATGTCAAAGGATCACTAGTTAAGTTTTACTGAGCTGGTGTTGTTGAAGTACTTGAGCTAGAGGCTGGTAGATTCACATCTACGTTTATAGATGGATTGTTCTGTGCTGGTGCTGCTGATCCTCTATTGTGCTTGTACCACCAGTATCCGAATCCTAAAAGAATTACTACAACTAGAACAAGAAGGACTGTGTTTGCACCTGAACTGTTTCCTTCTGGTGCTGGAGTTATATTAGTTTGAGTTTCCATATTTAATGTTATGAATTTAAATGATAATATCGATCCTATCTCAGTATACTCTTATCTAGCAGGATAGCTAATAAAAAAGCTTGTCGTATCTATATAGGATAGTAGTACGACAAGCATAGAGGCTTTCACCGGTATTTATTTTGAGCGGTTTCCCATCTTAATTAACTTTTATCACTTTAGCTGAGTAGCTTTTTCCATCTTTGGTTATTATTCTTATGAACAGTATTTCGGCCCGGATATCCTTACCTAAACGGATCTCATAGCCATTACCATTCTGCCTCATAAGAACTTCAACAGCCTTACCTTTTGCATCAATTACCTGCACCAGAGCGTTATGAAGGTCAACATTTTCTCCCCTGATGTATATATCTCTTATCGCCGGATTTGGAAATACAGTAATAATTACTGGGTCTTCTTTAGGCGTAAAAGTTATACCACTTTGAGATACAACACCTCCTCTAACAGAAGAAGGCATCATCATCATTATTGCAATTATCATTGCCATAATGGAAACAGAGTGAATCTTTTTCATGTGACGATTTTTTTTGATGATTGATTTTTTTGAGCAAATTGCAAGGATGTAACACTCCTTGCTCTAAGTATACAAGTCCGTACATGTCTGTCAATTATTTAGCTATTTGACATCTTTACAATCGATTGTGTTGTAAGGAATTATCTTTGGTTCGCTTGTTGTGTCTGGAGTCAGAACTTCATTTCTATTTACAAGTACGTATCTCCACTTCTCGAGCCCAGCTGGAACAACTTTATATATTTCCTTTTCCATATTTTTTGATCCTTCTATCTCGTATGAATAAAGTACATTGATAGTATCTTTGTCGGAAGTACCTTCCAAGGTACCTGTGTATCCATTGGTCATGTCTGGGCCACTTTGTGTGCCAGTCTTTGTGCCTTTGGCTACATTACCCAAAATAGCAAGCTTTATATACTCATCTACCTTGTATGGTGCTTTAGGTGTAGCCTCCTGGTGGTAAGCGTAGCAGATAGGATCTCCTTCCTTGTGGACCGCCACAGAACCAGTATTTTTAAATTTAGCAAAATAAACGATGCCCCCAATAATAAGAATTGCCACTATGACCCAGATTGTTTTTTTCATATTTGTATTGTACACCTCAAAGCCAATAAGTAAATGTGGATTAAAATATTAAAATTTTGACACGCATGGTACTAAGTTGTACTATTAAATTTAAGGCCACAGGAAATTTTTCCACTCATCTTTTAAAACCTTACACATGAAAAAATATGTCAATAAAACCGACCAACAACTTATCCATTTATATATAAACGGAGAAGCTGAAGCTTTGGGCGCCTTGATGTTGCGCCACAAGGACAAAATTTTTACTTCTATTTATCTGCTTACAAAAGATAAATACCTTGCAGAAGATATTTTCCAGGATATGTTCTTAAAGATTATAGACACTATGCGAGGCGGTCGTTATACTGACCAGGGTAAATTTGTACCATGGGCAATACGTATTGCACACAACCTATGTGTTGATCATTTCAGGAAAGTGAAACGTACTCCGACCATTAAGACAAGCGATGATCGCGACATATTTGAAGTCTTGAACTTTTCTCAGCCTGGCGTAGATAAGCGGATGATGACTGATCAGAGTCATGATAATGTAAGGAAAATGATCGATATTCTTCCAGAAGATCAACGTGAAGTTATGATACTTCGTCATTACGCAGGTCTCTCTTTCAAAGAGATCTCAGCTTTGACCAAATGTAGTATCAATACTGCATTGGGCCGGATGCGTTATGGTTTAATAAACTTACGTAAAATAATGGTTCAAAAGCAAGTAGCTTTGTAAAAAAATTTCTGACTGAATTTAAAAATGCTCTCTTTATAAGGGAGCATTTATTTAAATAAATATAATCTTGTAAGAATACTAGTTATGAACCGTCACTATAGATGTAGACGCACATGACTATTGATCATCACTGCTCTATAAAAATTGTACATTGATACTATTCAAAAAACCCGCCATCTGGCGGTTTTTTGAATGGGAGAATTTTAACTAAGTTAAATATTGACTTTATCTTTAATTTATGTTAAAGTCATACTAATTTTAACCTGTAAATTAACAAAACATGAACGCAAATACAGCCATACCCACCCCGCGGATGATTATCCTAAATTCAAACCCATCAATTATCAGCAATGAAGATGCTTATAATTATTGGGAAGAAAAGCTTTTAAAAGATTTTGCTAATAAATATGATTTAGTAAATAAATCTTATTTAATGACAGTAAGCTTTAAATTTAAAGTTCTAAAAACTAGAACGTTTAAAGAAAAAGTTTTATTCAAATATCCATTGGAAGATAGGCAGTTTACAACTTCTGTCTTTGGAATAAAAGTATTTAAAAAAGGCGACTCAATAAATGGTTTACCTATTGATGCACCGCGTTTATGGTTAAAGGTTGGTGTAAAAAGTGAAAGGAAGTTCCTCGAAGAGAGACCTGTTGACAGTAAAGGGCAATTTATATTGGGAACCTTCGATAATAATTCTAATAATATTATCGAAATTCTATTTTCAGATATTGTTTCCATTACTATTACTGAGGTTCAAAATAAAGAAAAATAACGGGAGGTTTTAAGCATAAAAACTGATATGACGAAAGTCCTCTATCAGTTTTTTTATTACTAAAAATAAAAAAGATCCCATTGCTTTCGCAGATGGGATGCTATTAATGTTTTCACACTGTTTTATTTCCAGGTTTTCTGGATTTTACTTTGTCTTGTTACCTGGCCTTCTGTTCTGCGCAAATATGAATTACGACTTGATTCGTTGGCTTTAACAAAAGCAACTTGCTCCTTAGTTAAACTGGTAAAGTAATCGTTTAAATTTAAAGGTATCACTTTCCGGCCATTGCTTGATTTCCATACATACTCAGTTTCGGATCCTACAGCAAAAGCCAGTTTCATTCCAGGAGGTCTGCCGTCGGCGATATTTTTTGCAACAATTGCATATGGCAATAAACGCTCGATCAGGATTTTCGGAGTTATCCTGTAGAATTCCCTGGTCCAAACCAGATCATCTTTTTCATTTGTTACATGTACCCATGCTGAGCCTTTTTCAGTAAACCTACCGTCAATGATACCTGTCAAAAGTTTAGAATTGTACTTGGTTTTGGATTTGTATTTGTACATCGCCTGCAAAGCGTTCTCAACTGTTGCTCTCTCAGGCATTTTAAACCCTTTAACCACGTGTTCCTTCAATTTTTCTTTGAAAGATTCTTTCCTGTACTTTTGGTCATTGATTGCATTATGAAGCTTGAGTAATTTCTTTATGGCCGCGTTCGAGAATGGCCCTTGCTGTTTCCTAACTTTTTTCATAAACTTTTGTTTAAATTGTTTTCAATATTTGTCTACTTTCTACATCATTTTACTTGAAAAGTCAATAAATAAAAACGGCCACTTCTTAAAGAAGCGACCGTACAATATTCTAATTAAAAACATATTTTACCAACTTCCACTGGCTCCGCCACCTCCAGAGCCACCTCCTCCCCCGAAGAACCCTCCACTACCTCCAGAACTATCACTACTACTACCATCAAATCCAATACCAGCTTCGATAACGAATTTAGCTATAATTCCCAGTACCGCACAAATAAATACAGCAGCAATAGCTTCAGGTATATCATGTAGTGGTGGGTGCATGTAGTACCAATAGAAACCACCATATGCTCCTCCTACTATTGCAGCAATGATGAGTCGGATGAATCCTAGAAGTCCTGCGATCCCTAAACCGACAGCAAGCCAGATCCAGAAATTGTACTCATCTTTTTCGGCTTTTCGTTCTGCCAAATATTCACCGGCGATAGCTTTCTCCATCTTTGTTATAGCCTCATCAATACCCTCGTAATATTTTTCGTCTTCAAAATGTGGTTTTACATTTTCATCGAGAATATGCTTGCAGATAATGTCAGGTAATGCTCCTTCGAGGCCATATCCAGGCTCAATACGATTCTTATGGTCATCAAAAGCAATAAGAAACAATACACCATTGTTTTTATCTTTCTGTCCTATTCCCCATTTACGAAAAGTTTCAGTAGTGAGCTCTTCAAGATTCCATGTATTTCCATTTTTATTGTCTGGAAGTTTAGGGAGGCAGATAACCACAATCTGATTTGTCGTACTGTCTTCGTATGCTTTGAGCCTGCGATTGAGTTTTCCGATCTCAGTACTGTCCAGCATCTTACCTGTAAAGTCATTAGTGAAATAGTGAGTCGGCATAGGTATACCATCAGCATCCAAGAATGGTTTTGTTTCTTTTTCTGGTTCGCAGGAAAAGAGAGCAAAAATAGGTATTAAGAAAAATAGTTTTTTCATAATTTTGTGTATTAGAGTTTAAAAAGGATGGGGTTAATTTCAGCAAATTATATATAAAATATCTAAAATGTCAAGAGTAGCAATACTAGCCGCTTGACGGGTCTGGTATAATATAAGTATGGTAAAAGAAAATGACAACAAAATACACAAAGACGTACAAATAGGTCATGTGCATTTGACCGTGGGAGACTTAGATAGATCTCTAGCTTTTTATCGTGATATCTTGGGATTTGAGGTTACAGCTCGATATGGCACGTCAGCTGTATTTCTCTCTGCTGGGGGCTACCATCACCATATAGGGCTCAATACGTGGGCTGGCAAAGGCGCTACTCCTCCACCTGCGGGCCACAGTGGTATCTACCACCATGCAATTCTCTTCCCTACACGCCGCGAGCTTGCGCTTGTCCTCAAGCGTCTCATAGATGCGGGCTACCCTCTCACAGGCACTGCAGATCATGGAGTATCTGAAGCCATATATCTAAACGACCCCGACGGTATCGGAGTCGAGCTTTACTGTGACCGCCCACGCTCAGAATGGAAAGTTTCAAACGACGGCCTCGTCGAAATGGTCACCGAGCCTCTTGATGTGGAGGATTTACTTAAGGAGATTTAGAATTATTTAATTCGAAACTCAATTTTTACTTCATCACTTTCGAAAATACTTTCTTTTTTACGAACACTAGCTTTGACAGACAAGAGATATGAGGCTGAGAGTTTGTGTGGAAATAGCGATGTATCCCATATGGTCTTCCCTATTTGGGCTCTAATCTTTACAAAGCCTTTTGGGTAAGCCTTGCGTATTTGTTCAGATATTTTTTTGTCTACATTTACGAAATGCCAGCCGGCATCTCCAGGCCATCGCCAAACCTTCGCTTTTATTTTATAAACTTTTTTCATTAAATTTTTCTCGAATCATATGCCCAGTGTAGGAGGGCTTGTCTTTGACGGGGACGGCAGAATGTATCACTCACCCTGCAATTGTTTTTCACTTGGGTTATGTGCCGGCGCATCATATACCACCTCTTTATCTGCCTCGCGTCTTCCTTATCTAATCTTCTTCCATAAAAATATTTTATATACCATTCGAACCAACCATTTGGATCAACTTTATTTATCCAACCCTTCTTTTGCCATACAGAAAGTGGCTGACTAGCGCTCACTTTGAAATAATTTAATTTAGGGTCTTTCTTTTTGGTTTTTGAAATATTTGCGAGCTTTATTATTTCTTTTGGGATATCCTTTGTTTTAACTTCAAAATAGTAGCCACCGAATACACCAAGCTTTAGCATTTGCTTTGGAGTTAATTGCGGTTTAAAAATTATGTCTGAATTATCCTTGATCTTTTTCGGCATGAAGATTAATGATTGATGAGATAGTAAACTAACAATCCTAAGCCTCCCCACCAACCTATATCAGAAAATATTAAGCTTACAATTATTTTATTCTGTAGCGATGAAGGCAAAAGCTCGCTCTGCTTCCCTTCGCGCTCTTGTTTTAATAAAAATGGACTGACGTAGAAAGACAAGAAAATGCCATTGATTATAAGCACGCAGGCAATTAATGCATGATAGTAAGGGATGTTAGAGAGTGATTCATTACGATAAAATATAAGACCACCAATTATCGCAAGTATAGTTCCAAGCCAGATAAGTGGCTTTGTGACCTTGTGGGTGCGTATAGTAGCTTCTGTCCAGTAAGATGACTTTCTGCCTAAAAATCCATGAATATCAATCACGGTCACGGACCCGAGTCCGATGATAAACCCTGCTATTAATATGAACAATCCAATAAAGTCTAAATTCATCTTTATCTATTTAAGTAAGTGATAGTTAGCTGTAGGATCGTCGCAAATGATACCCAAAGCAGGTACGGTATCTGAATATAAGTAATCCACTTGGCATATGGGAAGATGGCGATCATCGCCCAGATGATGGTAGTGAGTATAAGGACTATATCGATGGCAGCGAGGAGGTTGTTCTTTAATCCGAATTGAAAATAAGTAAATGAAAAGTTGAAAATAAGATTTAAGATAAATGGAAGCGCAACCATAAAAGATATTTGCTTCTGATATAGCATCATGAATACTTTACCAAAAGATATGGTGATAAGAATATAAAGGAATGTCCATACTGGCCCAAAAAGCCATGAAGGTGGTGACCAGGTAGGCTTTATAAGAGTAGAGTACCAGTTGTATGAATTGTTCATATACACCAATAATACCACATTTAGTGATGACCTCCTCCATTCTTCTCTTGCCTATCACGCTCTACCTTAATAAGGATAAGTACAATACAGAATATGAATAGCATGAATACAAGTCCCATAAATTTTAGATTAAATTATTGATTGATAAAAGTTTGCTTGGGCTGTGGTGACCATTGATTATACGGATGTGAGATATTGGAATATTGAAATGAAGAGCGACAAGCTCTATTACGCGAGTATTGGCCAGATTACGCTCAGCTTTCTCGCGAACAGAAATTTCAAAATGATCATCGTTCTTTATCTTGAATACTTCTTTCTTTACTCCAGTGGTAACTTTCACATGTATGTACATGTTTATATATTTGATATTGGTGTAGCTGGGGCTGAGTTCTCTTTCTTCGTGTACATGAACGATAGAGCAAAAGAAGCTATAACTAGACCAAGGTCGCGGATACCTGTGGCGGAAAATCCAAAATCAAAAGCAATAGATATAAGGTGAAGGGCAAGTACGAAAGAAATAATTCGCACAAAGAATCCCATAGCAAGTAGACTTGCAAGTACCACTTCAAATACTCCATTAGCCATGACGATCATAGCTGGAGGCATATGCAAAAGGTTTACAGCCCAATCTGGAACGATCGCTACCCAAGAAAGGCTATCTATTAATTGCGAGAATCCAAACCAAAGGAAAACGGCAGAAAGCCCTAAGCGGAGTAAATGCATACCGAACTCTTGTCTTGTTATATTTATATTTATATTCATAAAATTTTACTTTGCAAAAGTTCCAATTTTAAATCCTCCGAGTATTCTAGCCGGCTTTGAGCTCCCACCATGCTGACTATTGTAGCCATTTGATCCATCAATACCACAAAGTGAAAGAATAGCCTGCTCTCCTCCTGGGTGATTCGGTATCCAGCTTGTCAGGTCGTACACACTACCATTGATAGCTGACCAACAGCTTGAACGTGAATTATGTTTAGCTATGGTCGCAAGAGTAATACCTCCTCCTGTTGTAGTAGGTGGTGGAGTGGTGGTGACTGGTTTTGGAGTTACTACTGGGCTTGTTGTACTACCTCTGTCATCGTCATCACTTTCGTCATCATCATCGTCTGATACATACTTTTTGACTGATGGCTGAGTGCTAGGCTTTACTGGAGTAGTCGTTTGAGCAGGTTTGGAATTGTCATTAAGGAGTGATTCGCTTGTTGTGCCTTCCTCAGTAGGCAAGATTACTGGCTTTTTTGTCTTATAAACTAAAGACCCCATACTTACTATGAGTACCGCACCTATGATTATTGAAATTAAACGTGTTTGCATAACGAGTTAATTATATTCCTTTTTGGTTAAATTTACTAGGAATTAAGTGGTATAATTAACACATGAAAGAAACATTTAAAGGTATCACTAAAGAAGATGTGAAAGACCTTGAAAAGAAAGCAGAATTAAGCGGAAAGCTCAACTATGATGATCCCGAACAAAAATATGAAGGAGAATCAACTGAACCTATCGATTCAACATGGGATGTATCAGAGGCATCAATCGAAGACATAAAACAAGCAGAGAATATTCAAAAAAAGGGCCGTACAGAGCTTTTGGAAAATAATAAAAAAGATAGAGAAAAATTAGAATTATTACAGAAAAAGTACGCAAAGCAGATTGTAGAGCTTAATCAAGTTCCTCGATTGGAAAAAGAAATCACCATAATTGAGTACAAAAAAGATGAAATCGAAAGTGAACAAGAACCACTTCGTTTGGAGCGAGATGTAATTGATCAGACTCTGGCTAATCATAAATGGCGTGAAATTCTCTCTGAGGAAGAAGTTCGAGGTGCTCTTCTTAAAGATCCAAATAATTCAAAATTACTAAAAAGTAGTGAAATTTCAGACAAGATAACAAAGATTATATCTCTTGGATTGGTTAAGCCAAGCGGTGTTGCAAAATTACTAGATTGGAAAGCCGAAATATTACTCTCAGAGAAAATAAAAAATATAAATGCCAAATTAATACCTCTCAAAAAAGAACTGATCTCTTTAGAGATGGAAAGATATGCAAAGAGTGAAGAAGTAAAGGAAGCAATCTCCTTTTTTGATTCTCCAGATTGGGATGAATTTATATCTATGAGAGGTCTAGGGGATAATATTGACCAACGTATAAAAGAATTAGAAGAAATAAAAGATAGAGCAACCATGAATTAATTCCCTACTTTATTGCACCTTCTTTCTTGAGCTTTTTATATTTCTCTCTAGGGCCGCCACGATTATACTCACCTATAATTCCATCACTTCGGATAACACGATGACAAGGTACACCTGGCTTGTAATTGGCTTTCATAATAGATCCTACAGCTCTGGCCGCCCCTGGGCTGCCGGCTCTCTCTGCCACTTCTTTATAAGTCATAGTCTGACCGCGCTTTATACTAGAGACAATATTTAGTACTCGCTCTGTAAACAAACTTAATTTCTTAGTTTTCTTTTTTATCATATAAATAATTTAGCCAATCTTATATCTTCAAATGATAACTTGTGCCCATCTTTCTCTAATATCATTTTGATTGGACTTAACTTCCCTACTTCTTCACCTTCGAGCGTGGAGTTAGCTTTCTTTACTATGTCTATATGTTTTTGTTTTGGCTTGATATGAGAAATATTTGTTTCTGGATATTGCTCGATGATCTGTTCGATATGGTGAGTGATGGTACCTGGGGTCAGATCTCGTGCTTTGCAGATCTCCTTTATGGATTTGCCTTGATCAAGTAATTCTTTAGTCACCATAACAGTTGAAATTTTAACCGGAGCTTCTTTTCTCTTGTCGCCTTTCTTTATCATTCCACCCATACGAGAAATGAAATCATGTTCAAGTTTCTCTTGCTCGCCTTTCTTTAACTTGCCGAACATGAGTTCATTCTGAGTACTTTCATTGCGAAGATCTTGGTCGAATTCTAAGACTTTCGGGTCAACACGAAGAGAGTCAGGATTGAACCCTATAAGTCGAATACCAGCGAGGGTACGCACGCGTGAGAGCGCTACATATCCCATACCATAGGCAAAAGCTCGAGAGAGGTCTATCTCAGCATTATCGAGTGATATACCTTGGCTCTTATGGATAGTAATAGCCCAAGCCAGGCGTATCGGTAACTGGCTGATGCTCGCCTTCTCCTTACCATTTTCTTCTATGGCCCATGTCTCAGGTGTAGCGTATATGGTCTTGCCATTATAGAGCTCTATAATCGGAGTATTATCTGAATCTAGGAATGCGATGACCTTACCTCTTGAGCCATTCACATATCCGGCTTCGAAATTATTCTTGATGCACATGACTTCTGCTCCGACTTTCAGTCGTAATTCTTCATGAGCTAAGCAACTCTTCTTTAATATTTCTACAAGTACCTCAGGACCGGTCGAAGTCATCTTGTACATTTTCTCATCGCTTTTTATTGATCCGAGTTCGGCACTGTTCTCCGTGTCGACATTGGCGTTGTGGGTGTAGAGCTTTGTCGGGCGTACACCATCTGCAAGCTCGGCATTTAATCTTTTCTCTAATTCTTCGTAATGAAGTGTGTCTATAGAATTGTCGCGTATAGCATTGAGTATACCTGTGAGCATCTCATCGTCTTGGCGGTGTTGTTCAGTCAGGTAGCAAATAGCTGGAGCCATTATGCGCCACGCCTCGCTATAGAGGACCATGTCTTTCAGATCTGGTTCATTTGAACGATTGATCGGAGGAAGCTGAAAGAAATCACCAGAGAGAATAACTTGTAATCCTCCAAAAGGCTTATCGCTTCTTTTAAATCTTCGGCATACACGCTCGACGATATCGAGACGATGTGCGTGAAGCATAGAGACTTCATCGATAATAAGCACTCGAGCTTTCTCGAATCTCTTCCATAAGTATTGCTTGCCTTCTAAGAGTTCGATATCGTGCTCATCCATGGTATCTTTGATGCCAATACCTGCCCAGCCGTGGATGGTCATGCCGTTCATGTGAGTAGCAGCAATGCCAGTGGATGCAGTAACAGCCACGGGGATGTCGTGGTCGCTTAGGTATGAAATATATTGATTGAGAAGATAAGTCTTTCCACTTCCAGCAGATCCTGTGAGGTACACATTCACTCCTGTCTTCATAATGGCAAGTGCCTGTGCTTGAGTCATAAGCTATTGTAACATTAGTACTTGCGAATGACGGCTTTCACAACGGCAGTGATAGTTAGATAAGTAACAGGATAGATATTTTTGAAATCTTTATTGGCAGGTTCAAGCCACACTTTGTCGCCACTCTTACGGAAATATTTCATTGTGAATTCACCATCTACGTCGGCGATAACTATTTGACCGTCTTTGGCTTTGTCTGTCTTCTCAACAAGGACCATATCGCCATCGGCAATGTGTGCATCAATCATGGAATCACCATCAACTTCGAGCATGTAGGTATTGTCTTTCTTTGTAACTAAATATTCATCGAGGTTCACTGTATCACGAGATTCTTCGGCAACGTCTGATGGAAAGCCAGCTTTGACGAGTCCCAACATTGGAATACTATCGAATGATTGATCTGGAACAAGCCTACCTAGGTGATCTTTGGCAACTAAACCTGCATCGATAAATTTATCGACTAGTCTCGCAACTGCATTCTTGGATTTGAAACCGAAAAGACGCATCATTTCAGTATATGTAGGCATGCGCTTTTCTCTATTATAAAAAGATAGGAGTTTATTTTTGTATTCGTTTTGCATAATTAGAAAAATATTAGAAATTGAGGTACTGCAGATATAAACTTTCCAAAGAAACTCTTTCGAGAATGCTGAAGCATTTTCTTCTGTAGTATCTTGTGCTCGCGAGCCTCTCTCCTGTATTCTACACCTTGGAGAATCTTCATGTCGATTCTCTTGTTGAGGTTATGCAATTCCCTCTCTATTATTTTGACGTATTGTTCTCTGTTCATATATTTTATTGATTTATTACTAAATCGACTACATATACAGTATATGTGAACGCTCGTTCACAGTCAAGAGAATATCTGTGGATAACTATAAATATAAAAACCCCTATTAAATAATAAGGGTTTTTATTAAGAGATTACAGCCCAGTTTTGACTTCTGGCATTGTGTAAGTCATTAGAGTGGCTCTTGTCTGTCCGCCACCTAAATCTGTGATTACTAGACTAACATTCCTCTTGTCTTTCTTTGCGCTAACAGTGATATTTGCTCCGACTTGTGTACCAGTAATCGCTTTACCTGAATACAGAGATACCCAACCAGAAGATGTTAACCCACTCTTATAGAAATCGAGTACAGTTTGAGAATTGTCAGAAGTTGTAAATACAACGTTAAATGCTTCTAGGCCAGCTTGTGCATTTGTTGTTCCAGCGGTTGTGACAGTAGAATTACTATATTTAGGTACATCTGTTGGCCAGTTGTCTGGCCACTTATTGCTATTTACGGTTGCTGTACCATAATCACTTTTATAAGTTGTTGAACCATCTAATTTCTTAGTAACCTCTGCGTTATACCCACCGACACTAACATTGCGTGTCATACCAAATGAATTACGCAATAGAAAACCAAGAACTAAAATAGCCACAATACCAATACCGATATATAACCCTTTCTTTGAACCACCACTAGCCTGATTTATTGGATCCATATTAAAAAGTATTATTTATTAATGAATAAATAATACTTTTACTTTACAGAAGTGTCAATGGCTTATTTAGCTAAATGGAGTTTTAAATTCTTTCTAAATTGATACCATTTCCATTTGATATTGCACCAGATGTTGCAATAAGCTTCACCATATGGAGGATGGTTTTCTGCGCTAGTCCTTAAACAATCTTCACAGCAAATAAAATGATCGTGACACATGAGATTGGCGCAGTTCACATAGTGCTCGCTTGGAACATCACACTTACTACAGCGACCAATAATCTCATGTTTTTCGGGATCATTAAAATTCATAACAATTCTTTTATCAAAGACATACAGTGAACCCTTGAAATCTTGACCTGGGTATTTTTCCATATAGCTCACTATTCCCCCATCAAGCTGATAAACATCTTTGAACCCTTCACGTACCAAAAGACCAGATGCTTTCTCGCATCGCACACCACCTGTACAGACGGTGAGTACTGTCGTATCTTTTAAATCTTCAATTTTCTTAATGTTCTTTTTGAGATCGCGGAAATTGTTCAAGTCTGGGAAAACGGTACCTTCAAATTTACCGACACGAAGTTCATAATCGTTACGCATATCTACAATGTGGAATTTCTTACCTTCCTCATACCATTTATGTAAATCTTCAGGCTTCAAATGGGTGCCGGTGATTTGATTCGGATCAATGTCGGCCTCATCACCTAAGTGTAGTGATACTATTTCTTTGCGAGTTTTTATAGAGAGTCGTGGAAAAGCTGTGCCGTCTGTCGTACCTTCACTTATCTTCCAGTGTATATCAGCAAATTTAGGATCTGCTTTCATGAGATCCATATACTCGCGACAAGCCTCATTTGTACCTTCAAATGTGCCATTTATGCCTTCATGGGCTATGATCATACGGCCCTTCATTCCAAGGCGCTTACATAACTCGAATTGAGCATCTCTAAATGCTTTAGGATCATCTATATGAGTATATTTATAGAATAGTATTATCGTAAAATTACTTTTCATAACATCTAATATACCAAAAAATATGCTTATTATTACTTGACGAAAGACATAAAAAGTGCTATAAAAGAATTAATTCTTGTTAGGTTAAGGAATGCCAAATTTCTCAAATTAATTGAGGGCTTTGGCATTTTTTAACCCCTAAAAATTTCTATAATGAAAAAGCAGAAAAAGAAGATCATTTCATTTGTAAACATAAAAGAAGTAAGACAAAGAAATCAAAACAATTTAAAAAAGATAGTTAATATTGTTACAGATTTCTTAAAAAACAAAGGCCTAGAATTTGATAGGTATATTGATTCTTTAGATAAAACCAGCATGAATTTTTCAGTTTATTTAAAAGACAAAGATAGTGAATATGGATTTAGATTTACTGTATTTCATGAAGAAGGTTTGGAAATTGATTCAGTTCATTATAAAAACAATCTACTTTTACCTTCAAATTGCACAAAAAACAGAATTATAACTGCAAACGCAAAAGGTGAAATTATCTATGCTGTAAAGTTTGATGATGATGCAATACAAAAATTATTAGATATGATTCTTGTCGATTGCAAGATGTTGGATATGAAGATAAAGTAAATAGATCGAAAAACGCGGACTTAATATCCGCGTTTTTTATTTCCTATATTTGCGAGTTCGCCATTTATCAGCGATTTTTACACGAGTAAGTGAGCGCTCAAGTTCAGCAGCGAAATGTTCGAAATCTACTATTTCTTTATTCTCAGCCTGCTTCTTAAGATCGAGAGCTTTAGCCTCTGCGTGCTTGATTGCTTCCTCGGTAATATCTGCTACGTGTTCTGCGAAGTCTGCAAGAATGGCTACTTCGGTCTTGCCATTTACTTGTTTTACCTCGATGAATCCACCAGAGACTGCTAAAGGTACCTGCTCTCCATTTGTGAACGCTACGACATCGCCAGATGCAAGACCTGCGATCATTGGAATATGTTCTGGAAGTATTGTAAGTTCCCCTTCCGTACTAGGGAGAGTAACTTGATCAACTTCTTCTTCGAGAATAAGTTTCTCTGGAGTGACAATTTTTAATAATAGTTTTGACATAGTTAATTACATAGCTCCCTTCATGTAAAATTCATTCTCTGGTTTGCTGTCATGCTTACCATCTAGAATTTCGCGGAATGAGCGGATAGTGTCAGCAAGTGTAACATATGTTCCTGGTGTACCAGTAAACTGCTCAGCAACGAAGAATGGCTGTGAAAGGAATTTCTGAACCTTACGTGCACGGACAACTAGAGCTTTATCATCATCTGAAAGTTCTTCCATACCCAAGATTGCAATGATGTCTTGCAGGTCCTTGTAACGCTGAAGTACACGTTGAACTTCACGAGCGACTTCATAGTGTTCTTTACCGACGATGTGTGGATCAAGAATTGTAGAAGATGAGTCTAACGGATCAACAGCTGGGTAAATACCAATTTCAGTAAGTGAACGGTTAAGCACCACTGTAGAGTCTAGGTGTGAGAATGTTGTTGCTGGAGCTGGGTCAGTAAGGTCGTCGGCTGGCACGTAGACAGCTTGCACAGATGTAACTGAACCCTTATCTGTGGAAGTAATACGCTCTTGTAAGTTTCCCATTTCTGTTGCGAGTGTTGGCTGGTAACCCACAGCACTTGGTATGCGACCAAGAAGAGCTGACACCTCAGAACCTGCTTGAGTAAAGCGGAAGATATTGTCTATGAAGAAAAGCACATCCTTACCTTCTTTGTCGCGGAAGTGTTCAGCCATTGTAAGACCAGAAAGAGCAACACGTAGACGAGCTCCTGGTGGCTCATTCATTTGTCCGAAGACCATGGCAACTTTTGGAAGCACACCTGAATCTTTCATTTCGTGGTAGAGGTCATTTCCTTCACGAGTACGTTCACCGACACCAGCAAATACTGAGTAGCCTCCGTGATTTGATGCGATGTTGTGGATAAGCTCTTGGATCACAACAGTCTTTCCCACTCCGGCACCTCCGAAGAGTCCAACCTTACCTCCCTTTAGTACTGGACAGATGAGGTCGATAACTTTGATACCAGTCTCAAGGATTTCCACTTTTGTCGCTTGTTCAACGAAAGAAGGAGCGGATCGGTGAATAGATGAGCGATCTTTTGTAGCAACTTCTGCACCATCATCGATAACATCACCCAAGACATTGAAAATACGTCCGAGAGTATCTGTACCGACTGGAACAGATATAGGTGCGCCTGTGTCTGTGACTTCCATGCCACGAGCAAGGCCATCTGTCGTATCCATAGCCACTGCACGGAGGACATTGCCACCGACGTGTTGCTCAACTTCAAGGACGACCATCTTGTCGCCATTCATGACAGTGAGAGCATTGTAAATAGCAGGTAGATTTTCTTCGAATTCTACATCTACGACCGGACCGATAATTTTTTTGATTTTTCCTTTCATAATAATTTGATACTTATAATAATAAAATTTAACTTACACTTGCCATACCGGCACTAATTTCTGATATTTCCTGGGTAATGCCGGCCTGACGGGCTTTATTGAATACTAATGTCAGGTCATCGATCATCTCTCCGGCAGCTTCAGAGGCATTCTTCATGGCGACCATTCGGGCTGACTGTTCAGAAGCGCTTGATTCTAGGATCATCTGGTAAATCTGCATTCGGACTAATTTTTCGGCGAGCATTTCCACAAGTGTATTCGTATCTCCTTCAAATATATATGGAACTGAATCTTCTTTAAGTTTTTCTTTGTCTTTTTCTTCTGCTAAACTCTCTATCATATCTTTGATTTCTTGCTTACTGATCGGGAGAAGATTTCTAATGGTTGCTTTCTGTGTGAGAGCCGACACAAAGTCTGTATAAATAACTATCACACTTTTATAAATACCCTCTTTATATTTACGTGTTATGAGTTCTGATAGTGGGCGAATGTCATTAAGCGATGCATTGTCTGGAATCTCTACGAACGAAGCAATAATATTCTGACCAATTCTACGCATAGCATTATCACCTTTTTTACCAACAGAAATGATTTCATTATCGCCTGTATTTTTTAGTAACAAAAGTGCTTTCTTTATAGCTTGTGAATTATAAGAACCACATAGTCCACGATTAGAAGTTATTAATACGACTAGAGATTTTGAGTTTGTTGTATTTTCTATAAAAAATGGGTGTGTAATCTCATCTAATTTACCAGAAAGAGAAGTTAAAAGATCCCAAGAATAATTTGCGTACAGACGTGAAGCAAGCGTCGCATTAACTGCGCGCTTCATTTTCGAAGCTGCCACGAGCTCCATAGCTTTCGTGATCTTCTTCGTGTTCTTCACACTTCTTATTCTATTTTTTATTAACTTCTGATTTGCCATAAACTAATTTTATTTTACAAATGTCTTTACGAAATCTTCAATCGCTTTCTTGAGCGAAGCTTCTGATTCATCTGTCCACATTTTACTCTTCTCTATATCTGTATAGAAATCTTTCGCATTCTGTTCTGCGTAATCAGCAAGCTCTTCTTCGAATTGCTTGATCTTATCTACTGGTACTGTATCCATATAACCTTTCACAAGAGCATAGAGAGTCACAATTTGCTTTGTGGTGCCCACTGGTGAGTATTGGGGCTGTTTAAGAACTTCGACTGCACGTTTACCACGTTCAAGCTGGCGCTTGGTAGATTCATCGAGATCTGAACCGAATTGAGAGAAAGCTTCAAGTTCGCGGAATTGCGCAAGATCAAGTTTCAAAGTTCCTGCCACTTTTTTCATAGCTTTAATCTGAGCACTTCCTCCCACACGTGATACAGAGTTACCGACGTTCACTGCAGGGCGTATACCTTTATAGAATAAATCAGTCTCAAGGAAGATCTGACCATCTGTAATAGAGATGACGTTTGTCGGAATGTATGCAGAAATATCTCCACCTTGAGTTTCAATGATTGGGAAAGCAGTGATTGATCCACCTCCGTAATCTTTATTCTTACGACATGCACGTTCAAGTAAGCGTGAGTGCAAGTAGAACACATCTCCAGGATAAGCTTCACGGCCTGGTGGACGACGAAGAAGAAGTGAAATCTCACGGTATGCTACAGCATGCTTTGAAAGATCATCGTATATTATTAATACATCTTTACCTTGATCCATGAAATACTCAGCAATAGAAACTCCAGTATAAGGAGCGATGTATGAGAGAGCTGCAGCTTCAGATGAGCCAGCAGATACGATGACTGTGTAATCCATAGCCCCACCTTCTTCTAGGCGAGTTTGAAGTTTGCGAAGTTTCGAATCTTTTTGGCCAATTGAGACATAGACACAGATCATGTTCTGACCTTTTTGGTTTAGAATTGCGTCGATTGCAATAGCAGTCTTACCCGTCTGACGATCACCAATGATAAGCTCACGCTGGCCACGACCGACTGGAATAATAGCATCGATAGCTTTAATACCTGTCTGGACTGGCTGGTCGACACCCTGGCGACTCATCACCCCTGATGCGACACGCTCAATAGGATATAGCTTACTTGAGGCAACTTTACCTTTGCCATCAATAGGAGCACCAAGAGCGTTTAGTACACGACCGATCTGAGAATCACTAACTGGAACTGAAAGGATTTCACCTGTAGCTTTCACTTCATCACCTTCTTTGATGTTTGAGAACCCACCCAAAATAATGATACCAACTGAATCTTCATCAAGGTTAAGAGCAACACCTGCTTCACCACCAGCAAAAGTCACCATTTCTGAGGCCTTTAGATCAGAGAGTCCTGAGACTCGAGCGATACCATCGAATACTTCAATAACATGGCCTACTTTTTCGGCTTTTGCTTCTACTTGAAACTTTTCAATTTGTTTTCTTAAATTTTCTACAATTGTATTTTTGGCCATATTAGTTCTTTATTAAATGTGTTTGTAATTGATGTAATCGGTTGCTTAGTGTCAGGTCTATAATCTCATCGTTCACTTCTATTTTTAATCCGTTGATTAGCTTTGCGTCTACTGTACTATCTATCTCAACTGTTTTTGCTCTGTACCTCTTCTTTAAACTTTCTTGTAATTCATCAATCATTTTCTTTGATAGAACATCTGCGCTCCTTACTTTTGCCCTTAGTACTTTTTCTTCTATATCTATGATTTTCTCTAATTGTGAAAGTATTTCTTTTGATTTACCTAGTAACTGATTTTTGTCCAGGAACAAAAGTGTCTTTTCAAGTGCACTAGTAAGTTCAACACCACTTTTGCCTTTTGTGGTTTCGTATATGGCTTGAGCTAAAGTTTTAGTTGAACGTAATTTCATATTATATGTTACCTATCTTCTTTACAGCTTTCTCGTTTACAGATTTATCGCTTCCATCTTTTAATACTTTCTCGGTAGCAGCGACAACCAGAGAAACTATTTCATTCTTTGCTTCCTCTACCATCTTTACTTTTTCAGCCTCAAGATTCTTCTTGCCACTTGCTATCATCATCTCTACTTCAGATTGAGCTTTTTCTATCATTTCTGTTTTCTTTGCTTCAGCTTCACGCTTGCCTTCTTGGAATAGTGCATGAGCTTCTTCTCTAGCTTTTGCTATAACTTGCTCATACTCTGTCTTAGTTGTAGCCATTAAACGAGCATTGTCTTTGGCGTCTTGTATCCCCTTTTCTATAACATTTGTACGTTCACCCATAACTTTTTTTAAAGGTTTCAATGCAAAAAAATAAAGTACGAGGAATATAATACCGAAATTCACCGCCTGGGCGATGAGGATTTTCCAATCTATGTGAAATGTTGAAATGAATGAGTCCATATTAAATTAATTATTTATATAAATACACCTAGCTTCTCACAACTAAAATATTTCTAGTGATGAGGAGCTAACTGCCTCGCCTGCTGATAGAGACGCAAGCGAGTAGATAAGCTTTATTTTATTGAGAATGCAATAACGAGTGCGTAAATAGCGATCGCTTCAGCGAATGCTGATGCAATAAGCATTGGGACAAATACTTTTCCTGAAGCTTCAGGGTTGCGGCCAATAGCTTCCATAGCTTTTGAACCAATCATACCGATACCAATACCAGGACCGATTGCGCCTAAACCGATAGCGAGTGCTTTTGCGAGTGGTGCGAGTTCCATATATTTTAAATGATTATTAACTAATAATTTTTTCGACTTTAATAATTATTTCCAAGCTTCGTCGGAAATTACTTTTAGAAAGGTCCTCGGGTCGGTTCACCAGACCATTTCCAAAAGTAATTTCCGACTACGCTGTCGCGTGTTTAACTTCTTCTTCGTGTGTATGCTTCTCATCATGCTCTTCATGATCTTGTGCTGCAATCGTGAAGTATACAAGTGTGAGTAACGAGAAGATGAATGCCTGAATAAGACCGACAAATATCTCAAGACCCATAAATGGCAGTGGTAATACATACGCCAAAATTGTACTCATAGCCATGAGTAGCACTTCACCTGCAAATACATTTCCAAAAAGACGGAATGAGAGTGAGGCAATTTTTGCAAATTCACCGACAAGCTCAAGAATACCCACAAAGAACATTATCGGAGCTGAAATAAGGATTGCTGGCTCTTTTCGAACCTTCTTTATAATCTCTCCGAACGCCTTTACATTAACATATTTATTGAACATTTTCCAGGCGCCAATAGATATAATTCCGAAGATGTTTGAGCCTATAACTGCCACCAAACCAAGAGCAAGAGTCGTATTGATATCTGCTGTGCCACTTCGGATAAATGGAATAAAAGCCTTACCGTGTTCTGTGGTCTCTATGATACCAAAGCCACCCAAAGGTAAAATTCCTAGCCAGTTGGAAAGAAGTACGAATATAAAAATAGTAAATGCTAGTGGAAAGACTTTTTTTGTTATTTTCTTATCCCCTGTCACTTGGTCAGCTAAAGTCATCGCTCCCTCTATGACAAATTCAAAGAAATTCTGGAATCCCCTAGGAATCTGTTTTATTCTCAGTTTGAGTGCTAGAGAAAATATGAGAACGACTAACACTACAATCCAAGTGGTGAAAAGAGAATTTGTTACAGGGAGTGAGCCTATGTGTCCAATAGGTTCAGCAAAAAGAGTAGACTCATGAGATATTTCTTGTGATTCTACTATTTGGGGTGTATTTAATTCTAAATTATTTGTCTCCATCTTTTTCTTTTAAAACTTCCGTGTCATATTTCTTAGCAATTTTTACTATAGCAACCATTGAAACTGTAAATGATATTGCGAGTCCAACTCCTAGAATCCAAGGACTCGAATTAAACTTTTTATCTAAATAATTACCAACCAAAGCACTAACGAGTACTGGACCGATAATCCAAGCAGAAATCTTACTGAATACTTTTATATATTCACTATTCCACATGGGTTGTTTTTTATTACTATTTTCCATAAAAAGAAAAGGCGACGTGCCTTGTGCGTGTGGAAGGAATCGAACCTTCGACCTCTGTCTTATCAGGACAGCGTTCTACCACTGAACTACACACGCATACTTAAAGACTGATTTAACTAAAAAAGCCCGTTCAATGAACGACACTAGCAATATATCAATAAAATGTATATTTTGCAAACAAAAATACCCCCATAAGGGAGTATTTTTGAGATAGAGTTTTAGATAAATATATTATCTGTTTCCACGGAAACCGCCGCCTGCTGGGCGCTCTTCCATAGGTCGAGCTTCATTGACTGTAAGATTACGACCTTCGTAATCTTTACCATCAAACATTGAGATAGCTGTCGCAGCATCAGCATCGTTTTCCATTTCTACGAAACCGAAACCTTTTGAGCGACCTGTCATCTTGTCCATAATAATAGTTGCTGATGCAACTGGGCCTGCAGCCTCGAAGTGAGACTTAAGCTCATCGTTAGTCGTCTTATAAGGAAGACCTCCGACATATAACTTTTTTGCCATATATGACAATGTGCTTCTTGCAGAATACTTTCATACGTCTGCTCGAAGAAAACTAATTTATAAATGTAATCGCTTAGTGCCTGATTTCATTTACATACTCAATGTTTAAAACAGTTCAGTATGAAACTAATAACCAAAACGTATAACAACTACTGGGCGAAAGTATACCACACGTATGTCAAATTTACAATCCACTAGTCGCCCTAAGGACAAGCCTCCTTCTAATTATTACGTATACAACTACGGCATTCATGACAAAAAGAGAGGCTGGGTAGATGTATGTAGCTAAGACAATGTTAGTCGTAGCGAGAATTGCAAGTGGGTGACGAATTAGGTTTAGTATCCAAGATACTAATGTCTCACTATTAGGGTCACTGAATGTTTTTCTTATTGTCGGAAAGAACGCACAAACATCTATAAATGTTGCTATTACGACAGATATAGTTGGGTCTTTTGTTAGTAACCATGGAATTATGGCTAAAAGAGAAGTAACAAAGAAAAATATATCGAGTTTAGTAATATCTTTTGTTGAATGTTTTATAGAAGCTATCAATATGCAAAGGGTAAGAAATGCCATAGCTCCTGTTGTCCATGCTCCTGGTCCTGCTCCGGCTGTGAGTTGCCCAAGGAATGCTAATGTTGTGACTATAGTCCAAACTATATAAGTAAAGAGATGAGGTTTAGTCTTCCCTTTTAAAATATCTAAAATATATGGAACAGCACTAAAAAATGAAAGTGCTATAGCTAATATTCCTAAGAATTCTTTCATTATATGTTTATTCTTCTTCTGCGTCTCCGACTACGCCGGCTTGCATAGCTTCTATTATCTTATCGAGATTCCCAGACATAATACCTGGGATATTGGACCAGGATTGCTTGATACGATGATCAGTGACACGGTCTTGAGGGAAATTGTAGGTGCGTATTTTCTCACTTCTATCGGCTGTACCGATTTGTGCCTTTCTGTCTCCTGAATACTTTTTTGCTTCCTCTTCATCTTGAAGCATTTGGAGTTTCGATATCAGGATACTCATAGCTTTCTCACGGTTACCGAGCTGATTACGCTCACTAGTAGAACGGACATCTATGCCTGTCGGCTTGTGTATAAGTCGTACAGCTGTCTCAACTTTATTCACGTTCTGTCCTCCAGCTCCACCTGAGCGTGAGTACTCCATTTCAAGATCTGCAGGATTAATAACTATCTTGCTTTTTTTACGAATTGGTAAAATCGCGACTGATGCAGTAGAAGTGTGTATACGGCCATTTTTCTCTGTAGCAGGAATACGCTGGACTCTATGGACTCCAGTTTCAAAACGAAGAAGTTTATAAACATCCTTACCTTTTATCTCCAGAGTATATTCATCTAAATGCTTGCAGTTCCACCCATGGTTATCGGCAAAGCGTTCATACATTTCTACTAGTTCAATACCAAAGAGTGATGCTTCATCTCCGCCGGCGCCCGCACGGACTTCAAGGACTACCTCATTAGGAAATTCCTCTTCTTCTTTGTCCGCTTTCATTATTTCTTCAAGTTGGCGCTCAATAGCTTCTTTTTGGAAGCGAATATTCTGTAATTCTTCTTCAGCAAGATCACGCAATGATTCATCTTGAGTTACCATCTCCAGAACTTTCTGTTCCTCAACCAAAAGCCTCTCGTACTCTAATGCATGATAGCTTGTCTTGTGGTCTTTCTTTAATTGGTCTAAATCCAGATTCATATAGTTATTATATAGCAAAAATAAAAAACTAGCTCCTCTCGAAGACTAGTTTTTTATTTAAAAACGTTATTTCTTTTTTGCTACAGCAGCACGCTTCTTGAAACGGTCTACTCGTCCTGCAGTGTCGAGGATCTTATCATTACCTGTATAGAATGGATGACATTGACTACAGATTTCAATAGCCATTTTGTCCATTGTTGAGCCCACAGTAAAAGACGCTCCGCAAGCGCAAGTTACTGGTGTGGCGTTGTTGTATTTTGGGTGGATATCTTTTTTCATATTGCGCAATAATAGCACACAATTATTAGTTCTGCAATGGGTCGATCATTTTGGTCTGAATATTGGCCATTTTCGTCATAACTTGTCTACCGTAAGCACAAGTTGACCCCCCAGAGCCATAGTATTTACAAGCAGCTCTTATTTGGCCAGTATAGCTGTCTCCTGATCCACCTAGATCTGAAAGGAAAAGGGCCGATGCCATAAATGCGTCTCTCGGATTCCATGGATCTGCTGTGTTTATTCCAAGAGCTCTTGCTACCTTACTAGCCATACCTTTCCATGTGGATGGTATGAACTGAGCAGGTCCCATAGCTCCACCCCAACTTGAGCTTCCTGCAGATGCTATAGGGCAAGAGACTAAAGTTTTAGCTGGGTCACGCCCAAGAGCAAGAGTAATATCAGTAAATGGTCCAACATCACGAGTTGGCTTCATAACGTTTTTGTAAGTTTTATTGCTCTTTGAACTAACCCCCTCACCAGTTGCCATGTTTGTAACATAACAAGAACCTTGATCAGTACCCAAGTTACTTTCTTGAGTAATTATAGCAAGAATAAATGCAGGTGTGACCCCAGTAACCTTTGATGCTGCATTAGCGTACTCAAGAGCTTTCCCGAATGGAATAGCTGACACATCACGAAGGTTGAATAGTACAGCAAGAATTTCTGATCGACGTTTTGCTTTATCGGCGAGTATCTGCTGGTAAGTTTTCTCTTTGTCTTTACTTACTACAAGTAGCTGTTGCTTTGCGTTCTCATTTGCTTCTACTTGTTTCTTGGCAGTTTCAAGTTGGACTTTTACATCTGTTTCTTGATCTTTCTTCTTCTCTAGA
Organism: uncultured Candidatus Saccharibacteria bacterium; assembly: GCA_964631935.1. Classification (GTDB taxonomy): domain Bacteria; phylum Patescibacteriota; class Minisyncoccia; order Phycocordibacterales; family UBA9973; genus UBA8515. The sequence continues at coordinate 131,669 of CAZWAV010000001.1, read as the reverse complement.
GATTTCTTTTCTGCTTCGGTTTGGTTCTTTACACCCCTGATTTCATTTACAGATTTTTTGATACCTAACTTTATAGACGCAAATGCATCAATATCGCCATAGGCTTGAGACATAGTGTCTTTGGATAAAATAAATGCAACCATAGATTTATCATCTATCTCTCTATCTTTTCTGACCAGTTGAGCCAGAGATTCTTTTTCTGTTTCAATTTTTGTTGTTAGATTCTCTATTGTTTTGTCTTTTTCTTTTATTTCACCGCCAAGTTTCTTAATAACAAGTGTTTTTGCTTGAATATCTAATTTAGATTTTTTGATTTGAGTCGTCAAAATAGCAATATCTCGAGATAAAGACACTGATTGGCCTTTCTGTGCGTTAAGTTCTTGTTGCTTTTGGGCTATTTCTTGCTCAAGCCCAGACAGTTCTGCCTCAAGGCGTGCCTTATCAGCTTGGGCATTGGTCAATGCTTGATCAGCATATACTGTATTTATTGCTCCGTAACTGAAACTACTTATTGTTATTGCTATCAAAAGGATAACAGAAAAAAAATATCGGATTAATCTTTCCATGGTCCTATTATAACATATAAAATTCCTTGAGACCGAAATCTCAAGGAATTTTATAATTAGAGTATATTATTTTGCTTCAGAATTTGAATCACCTTCTCCTTCTTCATCTTTCTTTCCTTTCTTCTCCACTTCAATAGATGATAGGTCTACTGGAGCAACCTCCTCAACTTCTTCTTTCACTGCAGATATAAGCGCGACTACTTCATCAGCTGGTGTTTTCATTGTTACACCTTTTGGAAGATTCACATCTTTTATGTGTATTTGGTCACCAAGAGCAACTAGTGAAGATAAGTCCACTTCGATGTTGTGAGGTAAATCTTTTGGAAGAGCCTCAATTTCAACTTCATGGATAACTTTAACAAGTACACCTAGACCACTCTTTTCTGCAGGAGCTACTCCTATGAATTCTATAGGAACTTGAACTTCTACAGTCTTATTCATATCGATAGCAAGGAAATCCACGTGTATAGGGAATCCTTTAACTGGATCGACTTGGAGGTCATGAATAAGGACATCAATTTTTTTACCTTCGAGGTCAAGCACGATAGTACTTGATTCTCCGGCGACTTTCCAAGCTTTTATGAAGTCGACACTCGGTACGGAAATTGATGTGTTTTCCACACGAGCGCCATAGACGACTGCTGGGACCATGCCGTTACTTCGCACAGCACCCAACTTATCTGTCTTACTTCGCTTTGTTGCGGTTAATGTTTGCATGGGTGTGATAATAGCATAAAAACTGCCCCATAGCAAATATGTGAATTTATTTTATTCTTAAAATATATTTTGGAACTATACTATATTCTATATAGTTATTTCTAAGCTTTTTAGATAATGAATTAAATTTCTTCACTACTTTTCTACAGTTGTTCTCCCCACACTTACATTTCATAGTCCATATATCATCATTTGCAAGTACTGTTGAGTAATCAAAGAAAATTTCTGTTCCCTTTCCGATAGGTTTAATAGCAATGAGAACAAGCTTATTGTTCTTTTTCGTAATTTTACTGTTTGGATTACATGAATGATTTACCATTTCACCAATCTCCCCTTTTGGACTTAAAAATTTCTCATTATTAAATCTTATAGTATTTGATCTGGTTTCCTCATCTATATTTTCATCTTCATAACAGGTTATTAATTTACCTTTGAGTTCTACAATTAAATCTCCAGATTTAAAATTTTTCTCAGCAAATAAACCCATTCCTGTCTTAGATTTTTTTACAGACAATGTTTTGCTTTTCATAAATCTATATCTTGTGAGACAAGTCGTGACCCTCCTTAATAATGTGGTCTTTTATGTAATCCATAGTTGCGCCAACTTTTTTACCCGGATTAAAAATATTTTTAGAATCAAATATATTTTTAGTTTCTTCAAAGAGCTTATATATCTTCTCTCCAAACATCTGTAGTAAGAATGGTGAGCGGATAATACCATCATTATGTTCAGCCGTAGTCGAACCTCTATATTCTAGAACTAGATCATAAACTTCTTTAGAAAGGTCTAAGATAATATGAGATGTATTTTGGTCTGAAAAGTCCATAAGAGGAATAATATGGAAATTACCATTACCAGCATGTCCCGCTATTGTATAAGTGATTGGATATTTATCTAGTATAGTATTTAGTTTTGGTAAAAATTCAGGGAGAAATTCAGGTTTGACTATAATGTCATCTATGAATGGTGCTGTATGCTTGTCTTTAACGTGTTTACGAAGCAGAGCAAAGCTTTCTCGGCGAATGTCCCAATATTTTTCTGATTCAGTAGCTGATGTTGTAATACGAGTTTTAAATGGGAATTTTTTTAAATCTGGCATTAATTTCTTTGCATCTCTATCTATTTCTTTTTCGCTATTTCCAGCAAATTCTACAAGAAGTATTAATTTAGGTATACCAAAAGTACTCATCATAAATACTTCTGGCCAGAAGCTCCACATGAATTTTATCATCCCCCATATACCTTTCTTTTTTAGAAAATCTGGGAAGAATTTAATGGCCAGTTTCATTGTTGCATCATCATAAGATTCTAAGCTCTCTGGATTGTGAGGTAGTATAACATCAACAAGTTCACCAAGTCTCTTTATATCTTTCATGAAAATAACAACAAGTTTTGAGGCTTTTTTTAGATCAACAAGATAGAGCGTAATACTTGTAACTATTCCTAAGGTTCCCTGGGAGCCTACTATAAGTTTACCGAGATCAAAGATTTCTTTTTCTTCGTCCCAGACATTCCAAAGATAATACCCCGCAGAATTTTTAGAGACGTTTGGTTTTGCTTTTTTTATATCTTCTTTATTATTATTTATTAATTGGAATATATTTTTATATATATCACCTTCAAAATCTCCTTGCGCAATCTTTGAGTAGAGTTCCTTCTTGTTTAGAGGTTTGACTATGTATTCCCTTCCATCAGCAAAAACTACTCTCAATTCTTTTATGTAATCTTCTGTTTTACCGTAGTTAAGTGTTTTTTCTCCTGCAGAATTATTCCCGACCATACCACCAAGAGCATTCAAACTTTTCGAGGCTGTATAGCAAGGTAACAATAGGCCATCTTTTATAGTTAAAGGTTCAAAATCACGATAGTACACCCCAGGCTCTACTGTTGCAAAGCCAGATATTGTAACTTTGTGTGCATCTGGATATTTAGGAGTAATTTCAAAAGGTGAAGTTCTCTCTATCTTATCTATCTTGTTCACATAGCGGGTAAAATCTAAAACAATAGATTCTCCTATAGCCCCGCCTGACATACAAGTTCCAGCTGATCGTGGAGTTATTGCGAGCTTTGGATATTTATCTTTGTTTTCATTTACCCACTTAACTAGAGATTTGATGTCATCACTTCCTTTTGGAAAAAGTACGAGTTCTGGTCGTACTTCAAGAAGTGATGCATCACGTGAATATTTCTTTAGAGATTCTTCGTTGTCCTCTATATCACCTTTAAAAAACTTTTTTATTTCGTCTTTCATTTATTATTTAATATTATTAAAAAGGTTAAGTCGAGCTTCTACTATCTTCTCAATAGCATCAACTGCTGGCTGTAGTATTTTAGCTGGCGTTATTTCTTCTGGATTTTCTGTTATAAACTTTCCGACAGCTTGTTCATAAGCAAGTCTGAGTTCTGAATTTATGTGTACAATTGAGATTCCAGCCTTAATTGCATTGGTAAAGTCTTCATCTCTAAGCCCTGAACCACCATGTAGCACTAGTGGAATACCTGTAACTTCTTTGATCTGCGCAACTCGCTTACTATCAATATGTGGCTTGCCACTTTTAATGAGTCCATGTATAGATCCGACTGAAGGGGCAAACAGATCAATACCAGTTGCTTCGACGTATTTTTCTGCATCTTCTGCTGTAGTAAGCACTCCCGCTCCTTCAGGTATTGTATCTTTTATAGTAGAACCAGAACCTATATAGCCGAGTTCAGCTTCAATCAGAATATCCCTGCCTGTTTCTTTCGTTACACTGCGAGCGTAGTCGACACATTGTTTTGTAATTTTTACATTCTCTTCAAAACTTAATTTGGCGCAATCTATAATCGCCATATCAAAACCAGCATCAATACAAGCTTTTACACTTTCAAATGATGCATGGTGATCAGCATTTAGAAAGATTGGATAATTATCCTTTTCTCTTAGTGTTCGAACAAGAGCCACTGCTTCTTCACGTCCAACGAATGCCTCTTCGCCTTCAGACACACCAATAATAACTGGAAGTGAAAGTTTTTTTGCTGCCTGATATATGCCGTGCAGGCCTTCTAAATTAGAAATATTAAAATGTCCTATTGCCACACCTTTTTCGCTTGCTTCTTTTATGCATTCACGCAGTGTCTTCATGTGCAAAATTATATCACACTATGTTATAATGAGCATATATGGATAAACCAATTGATTTTCTAGCTATCGGAGATCTAGTAGTAGATGATTTTATAAGATTGAAAGACGCAGAAGCAACTTGTGACCTTGATCAAGAGAATTGTAGGCTTTGTGTGCGTTTTGGAGACAAAGTCCCTTTTGAATTTCATGAAATTATATATGCTGTTGGAAACAGTGCTAATGCCGCAGTATCTGCAAGTCGCTTAGGCTTACACTCAGCTCTATCTGGAGTTGTAGGTAATGATGATTATGGAAAAGCTTGCATGAAAGCTCTGACGGAGAATAACGTTAGCCTTGAGTATATAGAAATTGATCCAAAACTTCCTACAAACTACCATTATGTACTTTGGTATGGACCTGAACGTACGATACTTGTAAATCACGCTCCATTCGAGCGCCATTTCCCTAAAGATATTAAGGCTCCTAAGTGGATTTATTTATCATCACTTGGTGAGAATACTGAAGGATTTCACCATGAGATAGCAGATTGGCTAAGTGAGCACCCTGAAACAAAGTTGGCCTTTCAACCAGGAACATTCCAAATAAAACTTGGTGTTGAAAAATTGAAAGACATATACGAAAAGACAGAAATCTTTTTCTGTAACGTAGAAGAAGCACAAAGAATTCTAGCAACCAAGGAAATGGATCAGAAAAAGTTAATGGACATGCTCCACGCTCTTGGACCTAAGACTATAGTCATGACTGATGGTATAAAAGGAGCATATGCAAGAGAAGAAAATGGAGATATGTGGTTCATGCCAGTGTATCCTCATGTGCCAAAGGAACGCACAGGAGCTGGTGATGCATTTGAATCTACTATTACTGCATGCCTCGCTATGGGTAAGACCTTGGAAGAAGCATTACTTTGGGCCCCTATAAACGCCATGTCAGTCACACAAGAGATTGGTGCACAAAAAGGTCTCCTGACTCAAGAAAAAATCGAAGAATATTTGCAAAAGGCACCAGAAGATTATAAACCAAAGAAGATTTAATAGGCTAGAAGCAAAATACCCTTTAAATTAAAGGGTATTTTGCTTGACTTTTAGTAAATAGTTTGCTATAATGATGCAAACAAAATTCAAATCATAAATAATAACCATTAAATTTCCAATTATGAACTACGAATTTTCTGATCAATTACCAAACGAGATTCCACAAGGATCAACACTTTGCTTTCTTAATGAAATGCTATCTAAGTATAGTAAAGAGCTTGAAGACTGGTGGAATGGAAAAAGTATTTTAAGTAATAATGAGCTAAAGAGAATCGAAAGAAGGATTACCGAACTTCAAAGTAATAAACAAATTGAGGAACGTAAGATATTAATCAATTTTGAGTTGATTACTTATATGGGTAACCTGGATATGCTTAATCCAACTTTCACTGCTTAAATTACTTATAGACTAATTTAAAATGCTATCCAATATTTGGATAGCATTTTTAATTATTTTATTCTGTTACAGGGAGAGTAACGATTTCAGGAACTTTCTCTAGTGAGTCATTTTTTATATCATCGTAAAACTTTGATAGTGTTACCCACATGTAAGGTATAAGCCAGATAAATCCAATACCAAGAGTAAGAAGACAAAGTAGACTCCAACCCAAAAATCTTAGACTAAGTCTGCATAATTTCCATTTGTATCCATACATCATTTTCTTACTTTTCTCTATAGCAGCGTTTACACCAATGTTTTTATCTTCTGAGAGAATAAAAAATGTCATTGAGTAAGACAAAGAAGCGATGATTCCAGGAATGATTAGAAGTAAAGACCATAGAAATGTAAATATTGATATTAGCAACTGAGCTTTTATAGCTCTCCACCATGTATCAAAACCTTTAAACATTTCATCTAGTTCTGGAATGTTTCCTCTAGAAAAAGAGAGCCAGAATATTGAGAGACCTAGAGTAAGAGGTCCTGTTATGATAAATGAAGCTACGTATTTGACCACAGGTAAAACCTGAGCCACTATCATGATCACTAAGTAAACAAGAGTAACTTTAACTGCTAATTTCCACTTACCTTTTAAGGTTTCCCTTGCCTGACCCATTAGCACTTTGTTTGGTGTATTCATATGTTTTAAGATATCTAATAATTATCTTCTAGTCAATGCTTTTTCGACTGCTTTTATTATATGGGATACTCCCATTTCGTAATGTTCTATTAGTTCCGCTGGAGTACCAGATTGGCCGAAAACATTTTTAACACCTATAAATTCTATTGGCGTAGGATAATATTTTGCTAAACATTCAGCAATTGCACTTCCCATACCACCTATAATCTGATGCTCCTCTACTGTTACTATGGCTTTAGCTTCTTTAGCAAGAGCTACTATGGCTTCTTCATCGAGCGGTTTAATAGTAGCGAGGTTCATAACTTTTACTTTAATCCCCTCCTTCTCTAAATCTTTTGCGGCTAATAATGCTTTATGGACCAGTGCGCCTGTAGCAATAATACCAACTTGCGCAAGTCCTTGTTCAGGATTAAAAACTATTTGAGCTTTACCTATTTCAAAAGGTGTATCTTCTGTGGTAATGATGGGGGTTTTTTCGCGAGCAAGACGTAAGTATGTAGGCTCTTTTGTCTTTGCGCATGCGATAGTTGCCTTCTTTGCTTCAATAGAGTCGCATGGAGAAATGACAACCATATTAGGTATAACTCTTGTAATAGCTAAATCCTCAACCGCCTGGTGTGTGCCACCATCTGGACCCACAGAAATACCAGCATGAGAGCCTGCAATTTTCACTGGTCGATCATTGTAAGCTATTGTCGTACGAATTTGCTCCCAGTTGCGCCCCGGGCTAAACATAGCGTATGAAGATATAAATGGAATCTTGCCCATTGCAGCCATACCTGAGGCCACTGTAGCCAGGTTTTGTTCTGCGACGCCTATCTCTATGAATCGCTCAGGAAACTTCTCTGAAAATAAATTCATCTTCGTTGATTCAGTAAGATCTGCGCATAAAGCGACTACATGATCATTCTCGACACCAGCTTGGAGTAAACCTTCACCAAATCCTTGACGAATAGGAACTTGCTCGACATCGTCATTGAAAAGTTTTGTATTTAGTCTGAGTGATTGATTGAGCATATTATTTATCTAAACTCTTAATTTTTCTTCTCATAAAGACCCTGGTTAGTATTACCGATACTATTACGGAAACGAGTGTAATTATTAACGCATAGCCGAACTTACCCGTAATTGAATCTGAATTCGCAACAATTTCTCTGTATAAATCTTTTAATGCTTCATCCCAAGCAAGAACTGTGATTAAACCAAGCCCTGCAATAATAATAGTTATAGAGCGACTTAAAAACTCAATCTTAATACTCTTTGAAACTTCTTTAATCTCACTTGATTTAAAGAATTCTTCTGCCTGTGGAATTTTTATTTCTGGATTATTCATGCTCGCTTTTAATTTTACCTCCTAATGTTCGTAATTCTTTGAGGGCTATATCTGCTTGCTCTTTGTTTGGAGTAACTCCATGCCAATGGTAATCCCGTTCAAATTCTTTGACACCTTTACCTGGAATTGTACGAGCGACAATGACTGATGGCTTGTCATAGACAGCTTTCGCCATACAAATCGCATCATTTATCTCTCTCATGTTATGACCATCAATTTCTTGTACGTGCCAGCCGAACTGTTCATATTTCTTTGCCATATCGCCTAGTGGCATTATTTCTTCTGTGTATCCATCAATCTGGATATTATTACGGTCAATAATAGCGATCAAATTTCTTAATTTCTCCTTTCCTGCAAGCAGTACTGCTTCCCAAGTGTTGCCTTCATCATGTTCCCCATCTGAAAGTAGTGCGTAAATAGTCTTACTTGTTCCATTTCCATTGTCTATGCGGTCAGCTAGTGCCATACCTACAGCTTGCGAAAGCCCTGAACCAAGCGGCCCTGAAGAATTTTCAAGCCATGGCATATATTCGCGGTGTGGATGGCCTTGTAAGCGCGTGCCGAACTTACGCAATGTCATAAGCTCTTTGATAGGCATATAGCCAGCATGGGCCATTGTTGCGTAAAGCACTGGGCAGATATGGCCATTTGAAAGGACTAATCGATCACGATCTTTCCAGTCCGGAAGTATCGGGTCATGCTTTAGTGCATGGAAATAGAGCAGGGTGAAAATATCTGCCATTCCTAATGGCCCAGCTGTGTGCCCTGATTTTGCTTCAAGCAACATTTCAACAATACTCTGGCGAATATCATTTGCTTTTATCTCTAGATCTTTGATTTTTGTATCATTAAGATTTTCCATATTATAAACTTTCTAAATTCTTTATGGTTTCGCGTACATCAAGGCTTGCCATCAATGCAGACCCCACCACTAATCTATTTGCTCCGGCTTTGACAAGAAGTGGTGCAGTCTTTTCATTTACACTTCCATCTACGCTTATTATAAGCTCTGGATACTTTGCTCGCAATGATTTTATCTGATCTAACACTCTCTCGTCGAATGGTTCACCTTGGTGACCAATACTTTCTATGCCCATACACTGTACAAAATCGATATGAGAAATTATCGAGTCAAGTTCACTAACTGGAGTCGTGGTATTTATAGCTACACCTATCTGTACATTTTCACGGAAATACATATCCATGCCTTCTAAAAATTCTTTGAATTTATCTTTATTTAATTCTGCTTCAATGTGAAATACTATTCTTTTAGCACCTAGTCTAGTAAAAAACTCAAACTGCTCGTGTGCATTTATAACCATAAGATCAAATTCAAAATCGAGTGAATCCCAGTAAGGTAGCCCTTCTTCTTCGTTTAAGATACCTTGGACGCTCCGTTCATCGCTTCCTTGCATTGGCCAACTAGCGTAGGGAGTGAATTTGCCATCACAAATATCAACTTGTACAGTTCGAGCAACACTTACAACGCGAGATATACTCGCTCTGAGTTCTTCAAAATCTTCAACTAAAATTGCAGGTATTACTTCAGTCATATTTTTTCTATTCTACGGATATGTCGCTCTTCATTTGAAAATGGAGTTTCTAAAAATATTTTAACTGCTTCTTTGGCCTCATCTTCTTTTACGAATCTTGCCCCAAGAGAAAGAACATTGGCATTATTGTGCTCACGTGAAAGTTTTACAATTTCTAAATTACCACCATAGTATTCAGTGGCTCTTATGCCTTCCACCTTGTTTGCGGCCATCTCTTCGCCCTCTCCACTTCCACCTAAAACAATTCCTAAACTTTCAGGATCATCCGCTACAGCATGGGCTACTGGCTTTATGAAGTCTGGATAGTCATCGTCCTTTTCAAGTTCAAATGCACCCATGTCTTCGACTTCATAATCAAGCTCACTTAAATAGATTTTAAGCTTTTCTTTCAATTCATATCCAGCGTGGTCAGATCCGATATAGACTTTCATGGGGATATTATACCATTTAATTAAAACATATTATAATAAAAATATATGATGGAATTCTATAAATATCATGGCGCTGGGAATGACTTTATTATCATAGACAACAGATCTGGTAGTTTTGATATACATGATACTGAACAAATTAAACTCCTTTGCCATAGACGGTTCGGCGTAGGGGCTGATGGTATTATTTTATTAGAAGACTCAAAAAAATATGATTTCAAGATGGTGTTTATAAATAATGATGGGAGTATCGGATCAATGTGTGGAAATGGCGGTAGGTGTATAGTCCATTTTGCTTATCATGTGCTAAAAATCGTAGAAGACGCTAGGAATGTTATATTTGAAGCCGTTGATGGTACCCATGAAGCAGAGATAGATGGTGATGTGGTTAAACTCAAAATGCAGGATATAAATGAAATTACTACTCGCAATGATTTGCCATTTATATGCCAAGGTACAACTCCTCACAATATGTCATTTGTAACTGGCCTTGCGAACTTCCCTGTCGTTGAAATCGGTAGGAAGATCCGATATTCTGATCCAGATGGAGTAAATACTAACTTCGTGGAGCTTATAGATGGAGTATTTCATGTACGTACGTATGAACGAGGAGTAGAAGATGAGACATGGGCTTGCGGTACAGGTGCAACGTCAGTCGCTATTGCTGCACATAATCTCGGAATGTTCATAGGTAATATCTGCTATATAAAAATGCCTGGGGGTGACCTCTCTGTATCTTTTGAAAAGAAGACTGATGGTACATACCAAAACATTTGGCTCAAAGGTGAAGCCAAATGTGTCTTTAGAGGAGAATGGGAATAATTATTTTATAGTATTCCCTGTCTTTATAACATGGTCTACAAGTGTGTGAGTGTAAGACATTTCATTATCATACCAACCGAGGACTTTCACAAGATTGCCTCCAATAACGCGAGTCATAGCAAGGTCTGCAATTGAAGCATGAGATTCACCGAGAATATCACTTGAAACTAATGGCTCTTCTGTAATAGCAAATAATGTACTCCACTTTTCGCTTGCTGCTGCTTTCTTTAAAATATTATTTACTTCTTCAACTGTAGTCGGACGCTTTGAGATAAATGTAATATCTACTATAGATCCTGCAGGTACTGGTACACGAAGAGATATACCATCAAATAGGCCTTTAAGGTCTGGAAAAGCTTCAGTGACTGCAATAGCAGCACCAGTTGAGCTTGGGACAATGTTCTGAGCTGCTGCACGGCCTTCACGGAGGTCTTTCTTGCTTGGACCATCTACAAGAGATTGAGATGCTGTATATCCATGGGTAGTTGAAAGAACTGCTTTCTCTATACCAATAGCTTCATGAAGAATTCCAATAAGAGGAGAAGCAGCATTTGTCGTACAAGATGCATTTGAAGTTATATCACATGTGCCAAACTTTTCTTCATTTATACCGAGAAGTATTGTTTCGCCTGGGACATTCCCTTCTCCACCTTTTGACGGAGCAGAAATAACTACTTTCTTCGCACCATCATCAATGTGGAATTTTGCTTTATCATATGAAGTGAAGAGTCCAGTCGATTCAACAACTACGTCTATATTTAAATCTTTCCAAGGAAGCTTTGTTGTATCTTTTTCAGAAACGAAATGAACTTCTTTGCCATCAATCCATATATTCTTACCATCATGCTTTACTTCATGATTCCAGTTACGATATACAGTGTCATGTTTTAGAAGATAAGCTAGTGAGTCTAGTGATCCAAGATCATTTACAGCAACAATTTCAATCTCTGGTCTATCCCAAGCAACTTTTACAAATGCTCTGCCAATGCGCCCGAATCCATTAATAGCTACGCGAATCTTTTTAGAATCCTTTTTAAATAATTTCATAGCAAAATTATATCATTTATTCACCTATATATTCAAATCTTGGACCTTTATGACCATCACGTTCTACAAACTCTCCAAACATAGCCACTGGGCGAATCCATATTTGATCATGACCTCCATATGGATGGATATAAACGACAAATTCCTCCTCATAATTTTCAGAGTTTTTGGCGACACCAATGACTTCCACTGTACCCCCTTTAAAATGTCTATACTTGCCGAGTTTTACTTTTGATTCCATAGTTAAATTATATCAGGTTTATAAATAAAAAAGCCTCTCTGTTTCCAGAAAGGCCTTACCAAAACTATGCAGTTGCTAAAGCTGCTATATGAGAAAAGATTTAAAATGGCTCTCTACTTATCCTTATAAAAAAGAGAGCCGTTTGTTCTCTGAAACAAACACTTGCATCTTAAATAATTTAGAAAGATCAAATTTTTTATAAATTCCCCCCGGAAAACCGAGGGGAATCCTCTTTAACCCTTAAAACAACCAACATGAATGGACCAATAGCGGCCCTATCAACAAAGATCAAAATTTTTAAATTAGGACCCTCCGTGTATACGGAGGGTCTTTAATCCCCAGGTCTAGAAGTCACTTTATAAACTTCATACCCATAAAAAGGATTATATATATTAAACTTAAATCTGTCAAGTTCTACTTAATCAACTCCTTTAGAAGCTTCTGAACAATAGCAGGATTAGCTGATCCTTTTGTTTCTTTCATTATTTGACCAACCAAAGACATGAGGGCATTCTCTTTACCCCCTTTATATGTCGCTACGATATCAGGATTATTATCTATGATTTTTTGGACTATTTCTTTTAGTGCACCTTCGTCATTTTTCTGGATTAAGTCTAGGTGAGTTGCAATTTCAAGCGGAGAACCATCGTCTATGACAATCTTAGCTAAAATATCTTTCGCAGAGCGAGATGAAATCTTGCCTTCGGCTACCATGTCTATAAGTTCAGCAAAATTTGAAGCCTTGGGTGGATTAACACCGATGTTATTTTTCTTAAGTCCTGTATAATCAGAAGTTATATAATTTGAAGCAACTTTTATCTTCTCTTTATCATTTAAGATTTTAGCTATATCCTCAAACCAAATACCAAGTTCTGTATCTGTTACATAACTTTCTATATCCTCGTCTTTTATCCCGTAATCATTTTTATATCGAGCACGTTTAACTGAAGGAATCTCTGGTAATTCTTTTTTTAATTTTTCTATATCAAAAGCCTTGTTCAGATAGAGCTTTGGTAGATCTGGGTCTGGGAAGTAACGGTAATCATTTGCATTCTCTTTAGATCGCTGTGAGAAAGTGGACTGCTTGTTCTCATCCCAGCCACGAGTTTCCTGTACTATATCTGTACCTTTACCAGCATCAAGTAGTGCTGTCATTCTTTTTATTTCATATTCAGCTGCACGCTCAACAGCACGGAATGAATTTATATTTTTCACTTCGCATTTAGTCCCGAGAGTATTTAGATCTTCTGATATTGAAATATTAAGCTCTACGCGCATTTGACCCTTCTCCATATTCGCTTCCGATACTCCTAAGTAGCGAAGAAGGAGTTGGAGTTCTCTTCCAAAATCTCCTGCTTCTTTTGCGCTATGGATAACTGGCTCAGTTACAAGCTCCATAAGAGGTAGTCCTGCACGATTAAAATCAACCAAAGAATAATCCCCCCTATCATGTTTATTGTTTGCGGTGTCTTCTTCTAAGTGAATGCGTGTAATTTTAACTCCATTTAATTCGCCACCTGATACTATTGGATACTTATATTGAGATATCTGGTAAGCTTTTGGAATATCAGGATAGAAATAATTTTTTCTATCAAATTCTGTAAAGTCAGCGATATTGGCGCCAAGAGCAAGACCCACACGAATAACGCTCTCTACTGCCTTTTTATTTATGACAGGTAGTGTTCCTGGATGAGCTGTACACACAGGACAAATATTTACGTTTGGCTTTTCTTCGTCAGCATCATTAACACAACCACAAAACATTTTTGAATTTGTGTTTAGTTCTGCGTGTATCTCTAATCCTATTGTAGTGTAATATTTTTTATCCATAAAAATGTGCCCGAGGTGGGAGTCGAACCCACATCCCTTACGAGACACGATTTTAAGTCGTGCGCGTATACCAATTCCGCCACTCGGGCATATTACCCAATTGGGCAATGCATAGATAATTACATATTTTTTGTTATTTTACAACAATTAATTTGCCACAGGTGAACTGAGTTGATTTACTGTTTCATCTGAAGTATTCCCGAAGTATTGTTGTATCTTATTTGGCTTAACTACGTTATCGAAAGTTGAATTATCAAGTTTAGGAGATTGTAATTTTAAACTAAAGATACTAGTCCAGAAAGACAAGAATGGTTTTCCTATGTACTCATGACCCTTGGTCTCTATGTATGAGACATTCTTTTGAAACTGGGGAGAATTTATAGCTTTCTCTAAGTTAACTTTAAATAGTAGATAAATAATTATAATAGCTAGGAGGAGCGCTCCTATATGAAAATGCTTATGCACAACTGGCTTAGGTTGTTCTTCGTTCATAATAAAATTATATCATTAGTCTCTTCGGGTGTCATTCTTAATCATTGAGCCTGATAGCTTAGGTAGATAGAGCATTGGGTCAAGATAGGCACTCACTGGAGCTATAGGCATAGTGAATGTTTTACCATTACAACTAAGGCTTGGCACTGTCTTCACATCTGCTCCTTGAGAAGCATAGACTGCGACGTGCAAATGTGGACCAGTAGAATGTCCAGTATTACCTGAGAATCCAACTACGTCACCAGTATTTACACTCTGTCCGGCGCTTGATGAAATGACTGATAAATGACCAAAAGTACTAGATAGACCGTTATTGTATTTTATAAATACCCATTTACCAAAAGATGCACCTTTACAATATAGATCAGTGTCACCAGTACCGACAACAACACCGCTTCCCATAGATTTTACTGGCGTACCTATGCTCGCCCTAAAATCTACACCAGAGTGTGACCCAGAAACATACAATCTTTTTGCTGAAACTGTCTTGCCAAATAGCTGAGTGATGAATATGTTATCAAGAGGCCAAGACAATATACCAGATCCTTCCCCTGGTAATAGATTTGGATTAAGGATAAATTTTAATTGAGCTTCATAATTCTCTAAATCTTTTTCGAAAGCATCCCTCTTCTTCTGACTTTCAGCGAGAAGTTTCTTATAGGCTGATTCTTGATTTTTTGTTTCAAAAAGAAGAGTATCTTTCTCTTTCTTCGCAGCATCAACAGCAAGCTTTTTGTCTACTAAAGATTTTTTTAGTTTGTTTAAATTCTGCTGTTCACTCTCTTTTTGATTTTTTGAAATAGTTAGATTGTCTACTTGTTGCTTTAGATCTACAATATGATTTCTAATATTTTTATTGAAAGAGATAATATTGTTATATTCACGACTTGCGTCTATTAAGCTTGTTTTTGAAAATAACTGCATCAATACATTAGAATTATCACGCTCATGTAAGACTTGTAGCATCTTACTTATTGATAGCTTTGATGTATCTATTAATCGTTGCTGGGCTTCTATATCATTATTTATTGTACCAATAACAAGCCCTGTATTTGTTATCTTTTTCTGTGTTTGATCGACTTCCTTAAGTAATTTATTCCTAGTTAGGGTTAGCTCTTTTATGAGGTTGGCTAACGTGTTGGCTTGTCCAGTTGTTAGATTTATCTGATCTTGATATTGTTTTATTTCTTTATCTAGAGCTTGAATTTGAGCATTTATACTACTTATCTGCTGGTTGACACTCTCGGCAGTTGCAGCAAGTGATACGAGTGGCATAGAAAATGCACACCATATAACCAAGCTCGCGGTGAAAAATTTATATTTCATCAGTAATCGGATTATACTACTATTTTTGAAGTAATAAAATTGCTGTATTTAAACGAGAAATGGTTTCTTCTTTTCCAAATATCTCAGCTAGTATAAATGGGTCTGGTGATTTATCTAGACCAGATAGAGCGTAGCGCATAGGCCAGAGAATATCACCGCGCCCTACTTCCTCAGCATATGGCCATAACACTTCTTTTATCTTTTCTTTAGTAAAGTCAGTATCTGTTAATTGAGAAATTAGAGATATTGCTCCACTTATATATTTAAAGAGTGTCTCGTATCTATTATCGTTTGGAATTTTTGATGATTTGAAGAACAAAGAATCTTTGTCGTAAACTGGTTTACCAAAAAAGTAAGTGAGTTCGCCGTCTTCAGCCATTTTTGCAATATCTGTACCTTTTGCAATTCTTTCCATAATCACAGGAGTTATGTTGTGTATTATCGTATTATTGTACCCAGGTAAGTGCTTTAGACCATCTGGTATGAATTTCATTATGTACTCTTCTTGGGCCTCATATGATAATTTCTTTAGGTGTTCGCGATTAATCCAATCAAGCTTCTCTTCATTGAATCGAGCTCCGCTATGGTGGATTTTTGAAATATCAAAAAGTTGAATAAATTCTTCAGGGCTTACTATTTCTGTTTCATCACCTGGGTTCCATCCAATAAAAACCAAGAAGTTGAGCATAGCTTCTGGTAAATATCCATCAGCTTTGTAACCAAGTATATCTTTTGCACCATCCCTTTTCCCAAGTTTTTTCTTTCCATCAGGAGCAAGGATTGGCGGAAGCGTGGCGAAATATGGCTTCTCTATTTCAAGAGCTTCGTATAATGCAAGAAACTTTGGTGTAGAAGATATAAATTCATCGGCACGCATTATGTGAGTAACACCCATCTCTAGATCATCAATAATATGAGCGAAGTTATAAGTAGGATATCCATCACTTTTGATTAGAATAAAGTCATCTAATGCTTCAGGGCCAGCAGAAAGATCGCCCCTGACTTCATCATGCCAAGTATATGATTTAACATCAGTAATCTTTAATCGTAGTGGTTGTGAACCATCCCACTCTGGAGGATTTTCTGGTCTATGATTTCTGTAGAGAAATGGTAACTTTTTTTCTTCAGCATCTTTCTTGAAATTTTCTATTTCCTCGCTTGTGTATGGATCAGCATATGCGAGACCTTTATCTACAAGAATCTTTGCATATCTTTTATAGGATTCTAATCTTTCCGATTGTAAGTATGGAGCATGCGGACCTCCTATGTCTACTCCCTCATCCCAATCGACACCAAGCCATTTCAGAGATTCAATAATTTGCTCGATAGAACCTTCGACTTCCCTTTCTTTGTCTGTATCCTCGATGCGAAGGATGAATGTACCATTATGTTTTCTTGCATATGCCCAAGCATAAAGAGCAGTTCGTACTCCACCAATATGCATATAACCTGTCGGTGACGGAGCAAAACGTGTAACAACCTTTTTTGTATCTTTTTCCATATTATGATTCGTGGGTTAGAGCAATATCTATAGCTGCTTGTGCTATCTTCTGTGCGGCATCAGGTGATGCAAAAGCCAATGCATTATTTTTCATAGTAAGAAGTTTATCTTTTGATCCAATTAGTTTATCTATCTCAGCGATAAGTACATGAGAGGTAAGGTTACTTTCTTCTATGACTTCACATGCGCCAGACCTGGCATAACTGAAAGCATTTTTTCTTTGATGATCACCATTTGAGTTTGTAATTGGAATAATTATTGAAGGTACACCCCATGAAGCAATTTCAAAAATAGCAGATCCCGCACGAGATATTACTAGGCTAGATATTCCAGCAGCCATACGTATACTTAGATTATTTAAATATGGCATAGGTTTGTATCTATCTATATTTTGATTACCTTCAAGAACTAGTTTAGAGCTTGCTATAACATCATCATACAACTTTGCACCTGTTTGATGAATTATTTGGTATCTTGAAAGTAGCTCAGGTAGAACTTCTATTATTGCATTATTAATTTTCTCTGCACCAGATGAGCCACCAGAAATAAAAATAATAGGTAGGCTAGGATTTAATTTAAAGAAATCGTACGCACCTTCAGGTGATCCGTGCAGTATTGCTTTTCTTATAGGCTGGCCAGTTAAAGCTGTTTTATCTTTGGGGAATTTTTCACCTGCTTCTGGCCAAGATACTGCAATGTTTTTCGCAAATTTTGCAGTCCAGAGGTTTAATCTACCCGGCGAAGAATCTGATTCGTGGATTATAACTGGAATACGAAGTAATTTAGCAGCGAACACAGCAGGAAAAGCAGCATAACCACCTTTCGAAATAACTACGTCAGGATAGATAAAGAACATTGTTATAAAACCAAAAAATGCTCCAATAGCTGTTTTGAAAATATCGAAAAAATTTCTAATAGAGAAATATAATCGCATCTTACCAGCTGGAACTTGAACGAAAGTCATTCTGTTCTCAAAAAGCATACGCTTATCGTAAGGAGAATCAGACATGTAGTAGAGCTTAAGATCTATTATCTTTTCTTTTTGGGCGATTGAATTTAATTCCTCAGCAATTGCAATAAGCGGGTAGAAATGTCCTCCTGTTCCGCCTCCTGTAAGTAATACCTTCATATTGATATATTGTAGCCTATTTTATATAACTTTTCTAGTTTTGTTTCTTTGCGACTCTCGATATGTTTAGAACTATACCCATCATACCAAGAGACAGTAGTAGTGCTGTTCCCCCATGACTTATAAATACCAGGGGCACACCAGTCAAAGGGAATACGCCAATAATAGAAGCTATGTTCATAAAAGATTGGGCTGTTATTATTGTTATAAAACCTATAACAAGTAATTTAGAGAAAGAATCGGGGGCATGATAAGCAATCTTATATCCACGCAAAGCAAAAGCTATGTATATACATATTAGAATAAAAGCTCCAAAAAATCCTAATTCTTCACCTAGAACCGCGAAGATTGAATCCCCTTGTGGTTCTGGTAAGTAATTAAATTTCTGAATACTTTGTCCAAGCCCTCTACCAAAAACTCCACCTGAGCCTATAGCGATTAGAGATTGTTGAAGTTGGTAGGATGAACCACTACTATTTTGACTAGGATTTATGAATGTATTAATTCTCTCCATCAGATAAGGTTTAAAGAATACTAGGACCATAAAGCCTATTAGACTTATTCCCAATATACCTAATATATATTTCCAAGGAACTCCAGAAACAAAAAGCATACATAGGGCTGTAATAACAATAAGTATTATACTCTTAGTATCTGGTTGCTTTATGAGAACAAGGGCAATAATTGAAAGTAGAACCAGAAGCGGTATAACACTAAACCTCATATCATTTATCCTATTCTTTACCCATGAGAGCCATGCGGCAAAATACATAACGAACCCTATCTTCAGAAATTCTACTGGTTGAAATGAAACACCAAGGATATTAATCCAGCGCCTTGCACCACCGTGTAAGGATCCGAGCTTTGGAACAAATACGAGTGTAGTTAATATTATTGAAATAATAAATATTGGCAAAGAGTAAGTCCGCCAAAATTTGTAAGGTATTTTAAATCCTATATACATTGCTACAAGTCCACCGCCTAAACCAAAAGCAAATTGAGCGAACATCACACTATAAAACTTCGCTTCGTTTTTGGCGAGTATTCCGAGAGAGGCAGAAGTGAACATAATAACTCCTATAACAATAAGAGTGATGACTATGCCAAAAAATATTTTATCTATTCCTGTCTTTTTCATTAATCAATAAGTGAAAGTATAACTCCTATAACTGCAGTTATTATTCCGACAATCCAGTAACGCATAGTTACTTTATAAGAAGGCCAACCCAAGGCTTCAAAATGATGATGGAGTGGCGCGAAAAGGAAAACTTTCTTACCATTACGCAACCTTCTTGATGTCATCTGAATGATCGTCGAGACAGATGTGATAAATAACGGGAAAGCAATAATCGGTAATAATAGAACGGTATTAGTGAGGAACGCAATGACAGCAAGAGTGACGGTGAGTCCTATCATGCCAGTTTCACCCATATAGAAACGAGCTGGTGGTATATTGAACCACAAAAAGGCAAGAAGTCCTCCTGTGATAACTCCACAGAAGGCCGCTAAATCTATTTGATTATGAAAGAAAGCTATAAGTGTATAGCTTGCAAAGATTGATGCTAATATTCCACCTGAGAGTCCATCAACACCATCTATGACACTTGTTGACCATACACCAAGCATTATGAGTATGAAAAAAGGAATGAATAGATACCCAAGTTCTACAAAACCAAGCCAAGGAATATAAATACCAGAGATTCCGAGTTTTACGAAAAACCACCAACCTATCACAAGGCCAAGACCAATAATTATGCTCACTTTTAAGTAGCGTAATTTTATAGGATCAGTTGTCCATTTGCCTGTTCCGAAAATCTGCAAGAAATCATCCCAAAGTCCTATTAGAGATGCCATAATTAGAGTGAATAATGGAAGAAGGGTTTGGTTACGACTTACGAAGTATAACTTGCTTGTTAAAGTATTATTGAAAGTAAGATCAATGAATCCAAATATAAATATAGTTATTATTACAGATATCCATATGATCATCCCGCCAGTACGAGGCGTGGATAATTCAGCAACCTCATTGTGTATCTTATGAAATTCCCCAACAGGAACATTTTCGTTTCTGGAAACTTTACGCCACATTTTATATTTATAAAAATAGTGTGTAGCAATGGGTGTGAGCAAAATACCAACAATAAAGCTTACGGTTGCTGGTAGGAAAATTTTAAGTGCATTAGTCATTGTTGTTTTGACTCTGATTAATTACTTCTTCTAATTGTGTTTTTATATTTACGTAATTGGGTAAATTTTCAACTGAAGATACACCCATATATGACAGTGTATCAAAAGTGGGTTTATACAAGGCTCGCCGGCTATCTTTTGGATCAAGTATCTTTTCTATAAGCCCTCTAACTAGTAAATTTCTTAAAATGAAACTAGAGTTTACTCCCCTTATGTAATCTATCTCACTTCGAGCAACGCCATCCTTGTAGAGTATTATGGACAGAGTTTCGAGTGATGCTTTGGATAATTCACGGGTAATTTCATCTTTACGAATGGACTCTATTATAGGACTGAGTGTTGCAGATATTCCAAGCAAAACAGAATCATCTTTTCTAACTAACACAAGACCTCTCCCAGATAAAGATTCCCCAAGTTTATTTAAAGCTTCCTTTATTTCATCTTCAGACACCTTTAAAAGAGTAGATAGTGACTTTATGGTCACATCTTCTCCTTTGTAAAAAAGTAAGCCTTCAATTTTTGATTCTAATTCCATATATTAATTAATTTCTGCTTCAAGTTGTGGTTTAGTAATACTGATATCTTCAAAAGAAGTATTCTGTATAACATCTATAATTCCTTCACGTACTAATTCTAACATAGCTAAAAACGAAACGATAATATGAACACGGGCTTCGCTAACATTCTCAGCATTATGACTTTTAGCAAATTCTTTGAATGAAATATTTATAGCACTCTGTATGCGTTCTGTGAGATTATCGATCACCTGATCTATACTAATAATCTTTTTTACTTCTATTTCAGTTAACTTTTCTTGTTTTTTGGGAATATGAGCCAATACGTCATTTACTGATTGTGACATCGAAGATATTGTTATACCTTCATCTGGAGAAAAGAGAGGTTCACTCCATGTACGCTCAAGTGGTGTAAATATAATACTAGCACCGAAATTTGTCTTTATATCAAGACTTGCATTCTTTATGATCTGATATAACTTCAATCTTGTTTCAAGATCAGTTATTTTCTCTTCCTCATCCTCAGTTAAAGACAGGCTGGGTAGTAATGATTTTGATTTAATAAGAATCAGTGTCGCTGCTATTAATATAAAGTAAGAAACGTCAGCAATTCGTTTCTCGTTTGGCAAATCTGATAGTGATTTTATATATGATATATAATCATCTGTAACTTGAGCAAGAGATATCTCATTTACAAAAAGTTTTCTCTGTTCTATAAGAGAAAGCAGAAGTTCAAGTGGTCCTTCGAACGAACCTGTCCGTACATTGTATGTAGATGTAATGTTTTCTTCTGACATATTATCCTCTTATTTTATTGGCGTATTCGTCTTTCTCTTCTGGTGATTCGTAAGGAGTAGATATGAATGTCGCTATCTTATCTCCTAAATATCGAGGCATTAGGTGTATATGGAAGTGTTCAACTTCCTCGCCTACAACATTTAATGAT
Organism: uncultured Candidatus Saccharibacteria bacterium; assembly: GCA_964631935.1. Taxonomy (GTDB): domain Bacteria; phylum Patescibacteriota; class Minisyncoccia; order Phycocordibacterales; family UBA9973; genus UBA8515. The sequence goes on along the minus strand of CAZWAV010000001.1, from coordinate 109,801 downwards.
ACATAATCGCAAGACAAAGAGCCTTGGATCTTGTTCATTATTTTTTTTGCAACTATAAATATTTTACCCACAGTTTCATCATCAGTATTTTGCATCCATCTACTATGAGCTTTTGGAATTAAAATAGTATGACCTTTAACTACGGGATTTATATCTAAAAATGCGAAGAATTCAGAATCCTCGTAGACTTTAGCAGAAGGTATCTCCTCTTTTGAAATTTTACAAAAAATACAATCATTCATATTTATAGAGACAATCTCTTATCAATACGATTAATATCACGAGGAAAAAGTGTGGCTTCTTTTACATTTTCAATACCTAGGAACTTTTGTGTAAGACGCTCAAGACCCATACCAATTCCACCATGAGGAGGTAGTCCGTACTTGAAAGCCATAAGATAGAAATCAAACTTTTCTGGATCAAGACCTTTACCTTTTATTTTCTCTATGAGCATGTTGTAGTCATGGACACGTTGACTTCCTGAAATTATCTCCACTCCACGGAAAAGTAGGTCAAAACTCTTTGTAAAGCCAGGATCTTCTGGGTCTTCCATTGTATAGAACGGTCTTTTTGACACTGGGTAGTGAGTGATAAAAATAAAGTCACTATTTAATTCTCTTGCGGCATACTCACACAACCATCTTTCTTCTTCTGGTTCAAGATCAGGTTCAATTGTATTGTCTTTACCAGTTTCTTTTTTTATCAATTCATGAGCTTCGCTTAGCTTCATACTTGGAAATACGTCTGGGGTTTTAGGAAGTTCTATGTTGAAAAAATTAAGTTCATTTTTTGCTTTCTCACCGACAGCAACAACCACACTTTTTAAAGTATTTGAAATCATAGACATCACATCTGTATGATCTTTAATAAATCCCATTTCTATATCAAGCATTGTAAGCTCGTTTAGATGTCTTGAAGTTGCGTGTTTTTCCGCACGAAATTGCGGGCCTGTTGTGTATACTCTTTCAAATACACCAACCATCATCTGTTTATACAATTGAGGGCTAGTAGATAAGTAAGCAGGCTTTTCATATAAGTATTCAATCTTAAAGATACCCGCCCCGCCTTCTGCGTCATCACCAACTATTCTTGGAGCTTGAAATTCTGTAAAATTTTGACTATTTAAATATTCACGAAAAGCAGAAAGTATAACATGCTGAGTTTTAAAGATTGCTTGTTCTCTGGCACGACGAAGAGTAAGAGGTCGATAATCGAGAAGTGTATCGAGGTTTAAATCTGCATCGGAAGCAAATGGTAATTCTTGAGCAGCACTTAATACTTCAATTCCAGTTATTTCAAGCTCAATATCTCCATTAAGAACTCCTTCTTTTACGTTTTTCTCTGGACGTTTATTCACTATGCCTGTGACTTTAAGTACCCATTCTGTACGAACTTCTTTGACTTGCTCCATTGCTTCAGTGTGACTTGGTAAGACTACTCCTTGGACTTTGCCTGACATATCACGCATATCCATAAATACAAGCTTACCTTGGTCGCGACGAACATCCACGAAGCCCGCAATGGCTACTTCTTGGCCTATAAAATCTTTTAAATCCTTAATATAAATACGATTGGTCATATTAAAATACTTTATCACAGAAAGATTCTATAATCTAATGCAGATCCATTGCTATAACGAATTCATAAGGTATAGATATAATGAATGTAATACCAACGATTATCCAATAAAACGGAGTAAAGGCATAGTATATGATTTCATCCTTATGCCTCATTCCAAAATACCATTTTTGAACTGCCACATTAAATGTATTTATAGGTATGTAAATAACACCTAGCACTACGGTTAGTATGATGCGGAAAACTTTAACCGTCTTTAGCAAGACATATATAATCGCAGCAATAACTAAAATTTTTATAATGGACATTAGCATATTGTTATATAGATACTCCTATGTTTGTTTTTACTGAACTCATCTTCTTTTCAGCCATCTCTTTGGCTTTCTCTTTTCCTTTATTTAGAATTGCTCGTACTTTGTCTAAATCTTTTGCGTACATATCTCTGCGCTGTCGCATTGGAGCGATAAGGGTAAGAATTTCTCCCAATAACATATCTTTTGATTCTTTATAGCTCATACCACCAGCCTTGTAACGATTAGCTAAAGATTCAGCTTCATCTTTCTTCAAGAATAGTTTATGTAGAGCAAAAATATTACAAGCTTCTGGTTCTTTCGGTTCGTCAGGAGTTTTTGAATCTGTAACTATGCTCATCACTGCTTTTTTAATTTCTTCGTCAGTACCAAAAAGTGGAATAGTATTCTTGTAGCTCTTACTCATTTTCTGCCCATCTGTACCTGGCACAGTTGCTACACCTTCCATTATCATAGCTTTCGGCATCGAGAAAGTTTCTCCAAAAATATTATTGAACTTTTGAGCTGTATCACGTGCGTACTCTACGTGTTGCTTCTGATCAGAACCTACAGGCACAATCTCTGGATCGTAAAGTAATATATCTGATGCCATTAACATTGGGTAATTAAAAGTACCGACGCTTATTTCTTTATTTTTAGCTTCAGCATCCTTATATGCGTGTGCGCGCATAAGGTAAGGCATGGTTGTGATCGTATCAAATATCCAAGCAAGCTCTGTGTGCGCACTTATATCTGACTGCTTAAATATAGTCACTTTTTCTGGGTCGAGACCAATTCCAAGGTAATCGAGAGTGACATTTATTATATTATCTTCCATTTCCTTCTTGTTTTGAATGAAATTAAGAGCATGATAGTCAGCAATCATAATAAGAGCTTCATATTCATCTTGCAAATCGACAAACTGGCGCATAGCTCCAAAGTAGTTACCTATATGTGGGGCACCTGTAGGTTTGACTCCCGAAAGTAATCGTTTCTTCATATAGACAATAATACCAAAAAATGGCTAGTTTTGCACATTTTACTAACATATTTGTTCTAAGATTAGAGATTTTTAAAATCTCCTACTATGCTACAATGAGTCCTATGGCAGATAAAAATATCAAAAATAGATCAAACCTACGGGTCCCCCCACAAAGCATCGATTCAGAGAAAGCAGTGCTTGGTTCCATAATGCTTCGACCCGGAGCAATACATGAAATAAATGATCTCATATCGATAGAGTCTTTTTATGTTTCTAAACATTCTCAAATCTATAAAGTCATGATTGAACTCTCAAGTAAAGGAGATCCGATAGATATAATTTCTCTTTCTCATAAACTAGAAGAAAAAGGGATCCTTGAACAAATCGGCGGTAGTAATTATCTAAGTGAATTAGCAAACTCAGTCCCCGCTTCAACAAATATCAAACACTACGCTGAGATAGTTAATAAAAAAAATATCTTAAGGAAAATTATTGATGCGGGTACAGATATTTCTGAACTTGGATTTAGAGAAGAAGTAGAAGATGTATTTGAAACTCTCGATCAAGCAGAAAAACGCATGATGGGTATCAATAATAATGCTGGGGGTCATGCTTTTACATCTATGAAGCAAAGTTTGCCCGAAGCATGGGAAAGGTTGGAACGACTACATGAAACTAAAGGAGAACTTCGTGGCGTACCAACAGGATTCCATGACCTTGATCAATACCTATCTGGTCTTCAGAAGTCTGACTTGATAATCCTTGCGGCTCGTCCTTCTGTCGGTAAAACAACTCTTGCTCTTGATATTGCTCGTCAGGCGGCACTTAATACTGGTACACCGGTCGTCATATTCTCACTTGAAATGAGTACACAGCAGTTAGTTGACAGGATGCTAGCTGCTCAATCAAAAGTTAATGCTTGGAATCTTCGTACGGGTAACTTATCAGCAGAGAACGAATTCTCAAAGATACGTGACTCACTAGACAAGCTTTCTCGTGCCCCAATATTTGTAGATGACATGGCTGGTAACTCTATAGTACGCATGCGATCTGTTTGTCGTCGAATAAGAGCCGAGCATGGTATAGGTATGATTATCGTTGATTACTTGCAACTTATGTCGACTTCTAAGAATTACGATAGCATGGTCAACCAAGTTACAGAGATTTCACGCTCACTCAAAGCTTTAGCTAAAGAGTTTGATGTTCCAGTACTTGCTCTTTCCCAGCTTTCTCGTGCTGTTGAATCTCGTGGTGGTAGACCTCGTTTATCTGACCTCCGTGATTCAGGATCAATCGAACAGGATGCTGACGTAGTTATGTTCCTACACCGTGAAGACAAAGGTAAAGATGAGTCAGAACATACCAACATAGTCGAGGTGCTTATCGAAAAACACAGAAATGGTCCAGTTGGTAAAGTAGATCTTTACTTCGACCAGAAGCTTACAACATTTGTATCACTACAGAAGAGTAATGTCAGTGAGTTCATGCCTTCATCCCTAAGTAAGGGTGATATAGATCAATTCTAATATGAATCCAATAGAGAAACTTGCACAGCAATTTAAAGAATTCCCAGGTATAGGTGAACGACAAGCAAAACGTTTTGTATATTTCTTATTACATAAAAATCCTAATTACGTTCAGGAGCTAGGAGAAGCAGTCTTAGAAATCAAGGAGAAAATTCACCAATGTCCATCATGCTTTCTATTCTTCCAGGGAGATAGGAATGTACTATGTGAGACATGCGCAAACCCAAAAACGGACAAGACTTCCCTTCTAATTGTTGAAAAAGATGCTGACTTTGAAAGTATAAAGAAAAGTAAAAATTACAATGGTATGTACTTTATATTAGGAGGGTTGGTCCCAATAGTTACAAAAGAAACTCCGACTTTTATTCGAATAAAAGAGTTGACACGAAGTGTGGAAGATCGTGCAAAGAAAGATAATTTAAAAGAAATCATAATAGCATTATCTCTTAATCCTCAAGGAGAACATACTGATATGTATTTAAGAGAAATACTCTCGCTTATTCAAAAAAATTATAATTTTAATATTGTAAGTCTGGGCCGCGGACTCTCTACTGGTACTGAGCTTGAATACTCTGATAGTGAAACTATCAAGAATGCATTAAAAAATAGAGCATAATAAAACCACTCATCTCTGAGTGGTTTTATTTTATTGCTGAGATTTTGACTTCAACGAAAGGTTGGCGATGGCCGTTCTTCTTGAGGTATCGGCTCTTCTGCTTGTATTTGACTACCTTTACTGTTTTACCGCGTCCATGGCGTTGGAATAGTGATTCTACTGTAGCTGTCTTGATATAAGGTGAGCCAATAGTTGTATCGATACCGTTATCTACAAGTAAAACCTTGTCGAAAACGATTTTGTCTCCAGCAGTAAATGAACCATCGAGTTTTTCAACTTTTAGGACATCGCCAACAGCGACTTTGTATTGTTTACCGCCAGTTTCAATCACCGCAAATTCAGTGTTGTCTGAAGCCTTCTTTTTTGTTGTAGTTTTTGTTGTAGCCATATATTATCTGTACCAGAGAAAGGTCCTAAAAAAGACCATTTCCACAGGGCTTATAATACACAAAAGTTTCAAAATATGCAAGTCGGGTGTTATACTATAGAATATGATATCAAAGTACACTTATAAAGGGCTCACCTGGGTTGACCTTGAATCTCCAACAGAGGAAGAATTGGTTCATATCATGGAAGAGTATTCTATCCCCGTTCTTGTGGGTGAAGAGATGCACACAAAGAGCTTCCAATCTAAAATTGACCTATATCCTACCTTTATATACCTTATATTACACTTCCCTCAAGTTTCTCATAAAAACAGAAAGAGTAGCGAACAAGAAATAGATTTCGTTGTTGGAAATAAGTTTATAATTACTACACATTATGAATTCATAGACTCGCTTCATGAATTCTCTAAGACTTTTGAAGTGGATGCTATTTTAGAAAAAAGAATGGACGTAGATCATGCCGGTTTCTTATTCTTTCACCTTATAAAAACACTCTACATCCATTCAAGATATCAACTCAATGATATAAATCTTGTCTTAAAAGATACGGAGAAGAAGATATTTGAAGGCACAGAGAGTAAAATGGTTGCAACTATATCAGATATTAATCGTACATTGCTTGATTTTAGACAAGCTCTTCGTTTCCATAAAGAGGTCTTGAATTCATTTGAGATGGCAGCAAAAGAATTCTTTGGAGAAAAATTTGGCTACTATCTTTCTGCTATTATTAGCGAGTACAACAAAACTCAAGCAATACTAGATTCTCACAAGGAAATCCTAGATGACCTACGTGATACTAACGATTCATTGCTTGCAAGTAAAACTAATGAGACAATGAAAATCTTAACAATAATAACTTTCCTTATTTCTCCTATTACTGTTATATCTAGTGTATTTATGATGAACACGAGCTTTTCTCTTATTAATACACCTGCTCAGCTATATCTGATACTTGGAGCTATGTTGCTAACAAGTGTCATTACTTTTATTTACTTTAAATTAAAAAAATGGATTTAGAAATATTTAATTCCCTCTCCCGCGAGAAAGAAAAATTCAACCCTATAAACAAAGACTCTATAAGTTTATATACTTGTGGGCCTACTGTTTATAATTATCCTCACATAGGCAACTACAGAGCTTATGTTTTTGCCGACATGTTAAAGAGATACTTAAAATACAAAGGTTTTAATGTTAAACATGTCATGAATATTACTGATGTAGATGATAAGACTATACGAGATTCAAAAGCAAAAGGTAAAACATTGAAAGAGTTCACAGAATTTTACACTGAGGAATTCTTCAAAGATAGAGATATGCTAAATATTATAGCTCCAGATACTTACACCAAAGCCACCGACTATATAGACGAGATGGTAAAGATGGTTGAGATTCTCATGGAGAAAGGTTATGCATACAAGACAGAAGACGGCTCAGTATATTTTGATATCCATAAAGACAAAAATTATGGCAAGCTTTCTCATTTTAATATTGATGATTTAAAAGAGAACGCAGATGGTAGATTAAAAAAAGACGAATATGATAAAGACAATGCTCAAGATTTTGCTCTTTGGAAATCTTGGGATGCTAATGACGGGGATGTATTTTGGGAAACTTCACTTGGTAAAGGACGTCCAGGCTGGCATATAGAATGCTCAGCAATGAGTATTGCAAACCTAGGAGAGTATATTGATATTCACACTGGTGGAGTTGATTTAATATTCCCTCATCATGAAAATGAAATTGCTCAATCAGAGTGCGCTACTGGTAAGGATTTTGTTAAATACTGGATACACAATGAGCATTTGATGGTAGACGGTAGAAAGATGGCAAAATCTGCTGGGAATTTTTACACCCTTCGTGACTTAATAGAAGAGGATATTAATCCTGTAGACTTCCGCCTATGGCTCTATACTGCCCACTATCGAACTAAAACAAACTTTACACTAGATGCCGTGAATGCTAGTAAAACAGCACTAAAGAGACTATATGAGAGCTTTTTGTCTTTAGGAGAAGATAATGGCGAAGTAAATAAAGAATACAAAGATAAACTCATATCATATATGGATGATGATTTAGATACACCAAAAGCTTTAGCACTTTTATTTGACCTAGTGCGTGATCCAGAAATACTAAATAGAGATAAACGTACAACAATGCTTGATTTCGATAAGGTATTTGGGTTTGGGTTTGAAAATATAAAAGAAGATATTATACCCGATAATATAAAAAATTTAGCCGAAGATAGATCTAAGGCACGCGACAATAAAGATTGGGCGAAAAGTGATGAATTGCGAGACAGTATTAGAGATTTAGGTTACGAGATTAAAGACGTAGATAGTGGTTACAAGGTATCAAAAATCTAAATTATTGCTGTTTTAGAATATCTAGAGAGAAAGAAAATGTTGAACCTTTGCCAGGTCCTTCTGAATCTACATTAACCGTTCCTTTATGGGCTTCAATAATTTCTTTCGCTAGGTAAAGCCCTAAGCCTGATCCGCTAGTGTTCATCCTAGCGCCTTCTCCACGAGCAAATTTCTGGAATAGTGTCGCTTTGATTTCTGGAGTCATACCCATGCCTGTATCTTTAACTGCAAAGATAACTTTGTCACCTACTTTTCTAACGGACACTGCAATAATTCCCTCTTTTGTATATTTAATAGAGTTATCGATAAAGTTTAATACAACTTGGCGAATTTTTTCTTTATCACCATTTACCATGCAATCTAGATCATTGTCAGATTCGAAAGTTAATTTGAGGCCTCTCTTCTCTGCTGTAATAGATAGATCTTTTGCCATGTCACCAGCTACTTCAACAAGACTAAATGGTGCCATCTCATATTTCATTCCACCTTGTTCTATTTTTGATACATTTAGTAAATCCTCTACAACTTTAGTTAGATTCTGGCTTGATTGAAAAACACGGTCAATGGCCTCTTTAGCTTTCGGGTTTACTTCACCAAAATCACCCTCAAGAACCATGGAAGTGTAACCCTTAATAGCAGTAAGTGGCGATCTTAGCTGGTGTGAGGCAAGAGAAAGAAACTCTGTCTTTAATTTATCAAGAGATTTTAATTTATCATTGGCACCTTCTAGCTCGCCATTAAGTCTTTCAACTTCTTTATTTAGATGGACTAACTCTAGGTTTTTCTTATATAGCTCTTCAGTAGCCTTTTGAAACTCTTCTGGAGTTGTATCGTTGGTTGATTGTGTATCTGACATATTACTTTAGGCTAGACGGTATTTGGTCTGGTGATAATCCGGCAATTAAATCATGAGCTGCTTCTTTACAAACTTCATTTGATGCTTTCCCGAAAAGTCTTGCATATTGAGCAACAAGCGAATTAAGAACTTCCTTGCCATCTCCATCAAAAGAAACTTCTCCTTTTTTCTGATCAATCACATGAAATCCTGGCACTTTCTTTGCCTCCTCCCAAGCCACAGGGCCTATGATTAGCTCTTGTTCTTGGATTATTTTTACTGATATTTGATCAAAAATATTCATATTTGGTAATATAGTAGCTATCATAAATTAAGATTTTTGTATCCTATTAAATATAATACCCATATATAAAATTGCCATTGTCATAATGAAATATGATGCACAGTATATGTAATCATTTATGTTGCCGACATACCAACTTCCTTGATTAGCTTCATACAAAAAGAAGAAATCTCCAAAATACTGGAATAGGAGTGCGAAGATAAGGAACCATATGGGTCTCTTCATCATACCTCCTAAGATGTTTGCAGACATGAGTAAAGACAAAATAGCAATAGATACATATAGAGCCTGGCCGAATGGATATCCGAAATCTAAGAAAATCTTAACTCTATTTGTCCAATCAAATTCATAACCTTGCAAGAAGAATAAGTAAGAAGAAGTAAGTATAAGGGCAGGTATAGCAATAGCCCATAACTTATTTCTAACCTTTTTAAGTGGGGTTTTGATACCACCAGCTTTTGCTAATAGTAACACTCCATATATATAAGAAAGTACGCTTCCGAAAAATCCTATGTCGCCTATACCAGGATAGATAGGAGATTCTACTTTATAGGCAAAAACATAGTAACTACTATATGTCTGACCAAATGATTGAAGGAAAAGGCCTATAGAGAAAGCAAGTATTGTCTTACCAATAAGACTTCTATGCCCACCCCACTGACGAGATATAAATAGACCAACTATCGCACCGTATAGTGCGAGTATCTGATATGTAGCACCCCATAATTGCCTCTGATCACGAGTAGAGTCGATACCTAAATACTGGAGACGCAGCCACCAAATAGTAAAAAATAAAAGTATGACAATCGGAATAATGTATAGTATCTTTTTTTTCATATGATTATTTATGCTTGGTATATTATATCACAAATATAATTAGCAAACTATTTCTTACTAATGTTAAATTTCTTTAAAAAATCTATAGGGTAATAGGTCTTTTTGGATTGCCTAAGATTACTTAACCCTAGATCTTGTTCAAAATTTATATATTTTTTGCCTTTTGAAAGTAGAACCTTACTAGTTTCACTAACCAAATAAGAATATATACCCTTAAAAGCACTATTTGCTTTCATGAAATGACAAACGGAGAAATCCCCTTCTTCTAATTCGTTTATTGTAAAAGCTATCATTTTATTATCATGGAAAATACCTACTGAAATGAAATTTTTATTATTGAAGCTTTCTTGCATAAAATACTTGTGGATAACATCTTCAAGTTTCGGCAGAAAATCCTTTTGTTCGCTCACTTTATTCTGCATCCATATCTTGGTTAGATTAACTATTTGATTTCTAGTATCTTCATCTTTCAAATCAAGAACTTTACTCGATAAAAAATTACTATGCTCATCCAGGAAACGTCGATGGAAGCTAGCATGGCCCCTTAATTTCGAATGTGCATAAGTAGATAAGTGGTTTAAATCTAAAATATAGTCAAAATGATCTCTGTTTTCTTTTATATTGAATTTCTTTGTATCAATACCTTTTATAGAGTCTTCAGGTATTAGCTTAAGTTCAGTTATAAAACCTTCTTTGTCTGATAAATCAAGAAGTGACTCTACTGTCTCATTGGGCTTATTATTACCTAGGAACGAGTAGAAATAGTCTCCTGTGATGTAATCAGTGAATTTGACAACAAGGTTATTATTTAATTGTGAGATCTGCATTTCTCCTTTTATATCCCAGGACCACATGCTGACAAAGTTAAAATCCGAATATGGTGGGTAGGATTTGGTAAATTTATTTATTTCTTCTCTATCAGATAATTCAATTTTTTTGAACTGTGGAAATTCGGGTATCATAAAAAGTTAAATGGGATAGGATTATTATAACATAATCGTTGCAATATTGTCATATTTTTCGTAATATACGAACATATGATAAATTCAATTTTAAATGAAAAGAAACCTGAAAACGCTGATGTAGTGATTGTTAGTGCTTCTTACGAAAAAACTGCATCATCTCGGAAAGGTACAGTTCATGGGCCAAAAGCGATACTAAAATGCCTTGATACAAAACTTGAATTCTTCGATCGTGAATACAAGAAAGAAGTTAATAAATTTGTAAAAATAAGCCAGAAAGATTTAGGTAAAATAAGTAGCCTTACTCCAGAGAAGGCATTAAAGAAAATTACTGATGAATGTGAGAAGTTAGTAGCTAAGGGTAAGTTTGTATTTCTTCTAGGTGGAGAACATTCTGTGTCGTTAGGCTTATTCCAAGCGCTAGCTAAACATAATAACCCTAAAGATACTACTATAGTTCAAATAGACGCTCACTGTGATCTTCGTGATACTGATGGCGACTATAGCTCTCACCCATCAAAATATGCACACTCTTGTGTACTTCATCGAGGTAATGAGCTTGGCTATAAACTAGTCCAAGTCGGTATCCGTACATATTCAATAGATGAGTATAAATACTTTAGCGACCCGAAGAACAACATAACAGTATTTGAATGGGGAAAAGCTAAAGTTCCAACGATAGATGAGATACTTAAATCAATAACTACAAAAAATGTCTACATAACGATAGACGTAGATGGCTTTGACCCGGCACATATGCCAGGAACCGGTACACCTGTGCAAGGAGGACTTGAGTGGTGGTATGGTATGGAACTTATAACAAAAATAGTAAAGGAAAAAAATCTTATAGGTGCAGATATTGTAGAAGTCTCACCAATGAAAGATTCAGTGCTTACTGAATACGGGGCAGCACAACTTTGCTATTCTATAATTGCTAATAAATTTAAAGACAAACTAAAATAATTAAAAATCCCGCACTATGCGGGATTTTTAATTTAAGCTAAATATTTTTCAATCAATTTGTTTGCTTCACTAGGGTTTGCTTTGCATTCCATAAGAGCAGTAAGCATAAGAGGTACTACGATTGTTGCATCGGATTCGACGACGAACATTGGTGTATCTTTTGTGAGTTTATCCCAAGTAATCTTCTCGTTAGGTGTCGCTCCAGAGTATGATCCATAAGAAGTAGTTGAGTCAGATATCTGACAGAAGTAAGCCCATGGCTTAGCCTCCTGCTCCATATCATATTTAAGAGAAGGCACGACACATATCGGGAAATCTCCAGCTATACCTCCACCAATCTGGAAGAATCCAATTCCCTCTCCTTTTGAGAGCTCTTGATATTGATCATAGAATGCTCCCATGTATTCGATACCAGACTTTGCTATAGATGCGCTTGCATCACCCATCTTCACATGTGAAGCAAAGATATTTCCAAATGTAGAATCTTCGTATCCAGGTACAACAATTGGGATATTATTCTCTGCTGCCGCAAGTAGCCAGCACTCTTCAGCCTTGCCTTCGTGCTTATCTTTATCTATGGCTTGAATTAAATCATAGAAATATTCATGCCAGAATTTGCGAGTACCATCTTCTGTAGCTTTCTTCCACACAGGAACGATATGCTTCTCTACCGCACGGAAAGCTTCATCTTCAGGAATACTTGTATCAGTAACACGACGCATACGATTTTCAAGAATTTTTGTATCATCATCTTTTGTAAAATATCTATAATCTGGAAAATCTTTATAACTATCATGAGCGACTAATCGGAAAAGTGATTCCTCAAGATTCGCACCAGTCACAGACATTCCAGAAATAAGACCATTTCTAATTGCGGGAGCAAGAGTTATGCCAAGCTGTGCTGAAGACATAGCTCCTGCTACTGCCCAGAACATCTTGCCTCCTTTCTCAATATGTTTCCAATATGCAATAGTAGCATCACGAGTCGCACGTGAATTGAAGTTCTTGTAATTCTTTAATATAAATTCTAGTGTGTGTAAATTTTTATCCATAAGTTTATTGTATCATTTATAATAAAAGCTTCCCAAATTATATTCTGAAAAAAGTCCTCGGATCTCCTCGCCAAATTCTTTTGGAAGCTCGGCCAGACATTTTTTCATAAAATAATTTGCTTCGCTTACCAACCGAAATTCTTGCCTACATCATCAGGGGATTCACGCTTACGAGCGACAACTATGTGCCCATTCTCAGCGATAAGTTTAAGTGGGGATGAGAGCATGCAGTGATGCGCCGCAAGTGGATCCTGATATGCACCAGTATCGTAGACGACGATGTACATTGGTTCACCACTTGCACTGTCATAATCTGGAAGAGTTACTGTGCCGTGTACACCTGTGTAGATATCATCAGAGTCACAACTAGATCCAGCTAGCCATATTTCATTTAGATTAGCATCATGCTTATTGTTGGCTGGTGATATCGCCCATTTCTGACCTATTGCCCATGTATCTAGCAAATCATTCATAAAACTTCCATCGATAACATACCATTTCTTCGCTGGTGCTTTCTTGTTGGCAATAGCTTTTGTATCAATAATCTTGAATACTGTAATCTGCGCAGGGGCGACGATGTAGCGACCCCATTCACAAATAAGGTTTGGGTGCGGAAGACCTCTTTTCTCGGATTCAGTTTTTATAAGCTTGAACACTTTCTCCATTAATTTATCCACTGGATAGCTCTTATTGCGAGTATACGGAATTGGCATACCACCTCCGATATCTATAGTATCAAGTGATGGATTCTTTTCTTTTAATTTGAAATAAATATCAAGCGCATATTTGATAGGACCAAGAACATCTGAGAGCTTCTCAATTTGTGAACCTATATGATAGTGAAGAATTTTGAGGTTCTTAAATGAACCCATATTTAAAATTTCTTTCGAGGAGAATCCGAAGCGATCAATTGGCTTGTTCCAATATGAGCTTGCTTTGATCGGCATATCAAGCCTTATACCGACGTCGTATTTTGAATACTGCAGAAACTTCAATTCGTTTGGGCCCTCGATAAGGGGAAAAATCTTCACACCCTTGTGCTGAAGATCGTCTATAAGAGAAATATATTTGTCTGTCTTTGGACCAGAACAAAGAATACGGATGTTCGGATTAAATGTTTCCTGCTCAAGCATTTTCTTCACAAGCCAAAGATCGTTATAGGAAGAAGTCTCCAGATGAGCCCCTTCACCAACAAGGGCCATAACCACTTCCTTATTCTGATTCACCTTCATCGGGTAATGGTAGAAGAATTTACCCAAGTATCCAGTCTTCTTTGAGAGGTCCTTCACAAGGTCTAGGAAATCCTCAATACGCTCCTCAATGACGAACGGTAAAAGAATCTCAAGCGATGTACCGAACTTCTCGGCCATGTAGCGGACATTGTAAATATTGTGGCCTTCTTTGATAATAAGGTCACCATCTTTATTGAAATCGAAATATTGCGTGTTGAACTCCTTCGCACCGATCTTCCAGAGCTTCTTTGAAGCCACAGAACGTTTAGTCATTTCTTTTATATCAAATCTGTCTAGCCAGACTCGGATAAATAATAATATCGTAATAATAGCAAACTCTCACCAAATGTAAATAGAAAAAGGCAGATAGAATGTCGTCTGACTTTTTCTATCTGCCTCATTGTAAGAGTAGCTTTTTTAGCTTTGCCCTTTTAATATCATTGCCATCAACTCTCCCTCTGATGCCTTGAACAGGAACCCTGCAAGCAAACTGGAGAATTTCGCAAGATTTTACAACCCCAGTACTCCTTTTTTCAACAGAGTACGTAGCAACCCAGAGCGGATAATTGGAAAATTCTTTTGCGAGGTTGTCCAGATAAAAACTATAGCTAGTGTAAAGTATTGGTTTAACATGATAATGCTTTTCAACAATATCAAGCCAATTCTTCAGTCCTTTCTTTAGTTTGTCTGTTGATTGAATTCTACTCAATCTTTCCAGGTCAACGATAGGGATGAAATCGCCTTTTTTAAGTTTAATAGCAGAGAGGTAATTGTATGCCTGTTTCACCGAATTTTCATTCGGATCATAATAGTGGTAAGCACCCACTATAAACCCAGCAGCTTTTGCCTCTTTAAACCTTTGGTTAAATTTATCATCTGTGCGGTCATCACCCATAGTTGAACGCATAATGACAAATTTAACTTTGTGTTTAGAGCTTTTAACTTTTTTCCAGTTTATATTACCGGGTTGGCATTCGGATATATCAATCCCAAATAAAGTTCCTGATCTCGGTTTTTTAGGAGCATTTTTATATGCTGCCAAAAATATCACTGGAATGATAAGATAAATTATTTTTTTCATGTTTAGGTTTTGTTTTGGTTCCCAGAAAAGACAATATTGCATATCTACTTTGGGAACCAAATAAAACCCATATCGAAGAACTACTATCCTTGCACGATAGCATATTTATTGAGTTTTGTCAATGCTAGATTCCCTCTTCTTTGAGCTTTTGAATGAGTTCTTTTGAAGTTTTCGAGATTTTCTTCGGCATTTGGACTTGGATGCGGAGAATGATATCGCCTCGGCCACGGTTGGATGGCACACCTTTGCCTTTGACTCGGAGCAAATCTCCATGATTTATACCTTCTGGTATTTTCACTTCAACCATATTCCCTTCCAATGTTTTTAGATTATATGTCATTCCAAGTAATGCATCAGTGAGCTTGATTGGTAGATCAAGAGTAAGATTTAACCCATCGCGTTTAAATGTGGCATGTGAGCGGACGTTGATCTTGATATATAAATCTCCAGCTGTGCCTCCTTGGACTGCTTCACCCATGCCTGTCATGCGGATCATCTCGCCTGAATTAATTCCTGCTGGAACTTTGATTTCAATTTCTTGCTGTTTGTTAAGAACTCCATTACCACGACATTCTGTACATTTCTCTGATGGAATTTTCCCTTGTCCATGACAAGTATCACAAGTCTTTCTCGTCTCAAATGTTCCTAGTATTGAGCGCTTCATTTCGCGGACTTGGCCGTTACCATTACAAGTCTTGCATGTATCCATCTTGGTGCCTGGCTTGCCTCCTGTTCCTTTACAGATATCACAGACTGATTGTTTAGTCAGAAGAATTGTACGAGTCACTCCAAAAATAGATTCTTCGAAAGTCAGATCTATTTCAGTAGAGATATCTCGTCCACGGCGAGCTTGCTTGCGACCCATGCCACCTCCAAAGAAATCTCCGAAGATATCACCAAGGTCACCCATATCAAATTCCATTCCTCCTTGACCTGAGAAATCGAAACCTCCGAATCCACCTCCTTGCCCAGGATTGAATCCTTGCGGACCCGCAGAACCAAAGCGATCATATTGAGATCTCTTCTGATCATCAGAAAGAGTTTGATAAGCTTCATTCACTTCTTTGAACTTTGAATCATCACCCTTGTTCTTGTCAGGATGGTATTTGTGCGCCATCTTATGGAACGCTTTTTTAATCTCGTCCTTTGACGCACTCTTTGATACTCCTAATGTTTCGTAATAGTCTTTTGCCATAAAATTATATTATCATAATTTTATTTATTCTCTGGATTCTCATTTACTTCAGCATCTTTGACTTCAGGGTTCTGAGGTTCAGCTGTTGTACCAGCTTCCGCTCCTTGCGGATTTTCTTTACTCATCGCTTCGCCGATTTTAGAAACTTCTGTCGTAAGAGCTTCAAGTGCGGATTTAATAGCAGCAACATCATTTCCTTCTTTCGCAGTTCTTGCAGCTGCAATCTTTTCTTCTACACTTGCTTTCACTTCAGGAGTGATCTTGTCACCATATTCTTTAACAGATTTCTCAGCAGAGAAGATCATCATTTCGGCTGTATTTTTCTCGTCGACAAGCTCTTTCTTCTTTGCATCTTCTTCTCTGTGAGTTTCCGCTTCATCTTGCATGCGCTTGATATCGGCATCTGTTAGTCCAGATGATGCTTCAATACGGATTGATGATTCTTTACCGGAAGCTTTGTCTTTAGCTTTGACATTTAGTATGCCGTTGGCGTCGACATCAAATGTCACTTCAATCTGTGGCATACCTCGAGGTGCTGGTGGTATATCACCAAGGATAAATCTACCTAGAGATTTATTATCTGAAGCCATTGGGCGCTCACCTTGAGTGATGTGAATCTCAACAGATGTTTGATTGTCAGCTGCGGTTGAGAACACTTGAGACTTTGAGCTAGGTATAGTCGTATTGCGCTCTACAAGCTTCGTAGCGACTCCACCAAGAGTCTCAATACCGAGAGATAGTGGAATGACGTCTAGAAGGAGCACGTCCTTCACATCGCCTTGTAGAACTCCAGCTTGAACAGCAGCACCAAGAGCTACAACTTCATCTGGGTTGATTGAGCGGTTTGGTTCTTTGCCGAATAGCGCTTTTACTGCTTCAACTATTGCAGGCATTCTTGTCTGACCTCCTACCATTATAATCTCATTGATTTCAGACATCTTGAAAGGACTTGCTTCCATAGCACGCTTTGTGATCTCTATTGAGCGATCAATGTACTCTTGTGAAAGAGATATAAGCTGAGCTTGGTTCATCTTCAGTAACAAGTGCTGAGGTCCAGCTTCTGTAGAAGTAATGAATGGGATATTTATTTCTGTCTCAGCAGTTGTAGAGAGTTCGATCTTTGCTTTTTCAGCAGCTTCATCAAGACGCTGAAGAGCAAGAGGATCTTTCGTTACATCAACACCTGATTGTTTTTTGAATTCACTTGCGATCCATGCAATGATCTTCTGATCAATATCACGGCCTCCCATGTGTGAGTCACCGTCGGTAGATTTAACTTCTATCACATCATTTGAAACTTCAAGGACAGATACGTCAAACGTACCTCCTCCGAAGTCGTAGACGACGATCTTTTCATCTTTCTTTGTATTGAATCCGTACGCAAGCGCTGCAGCAGTCGGCTCATTTATGATACGCTTCACCTCAAGGCCTGCGATCTGACCAGCATCTTTTGTTGCTTTTCTTTGTGCATCATTGAAGTATGCAGGCACAGTGATAATCGCTTCGGTAATTTTCTCTCCGAGCTTTGCTTCAACATCGGCTTTGATCTTTGCAAGAATCATTGCAGAAATTTCTTCCGGACGATTCCATTTGTCACCGATATTTACTTCTACTCCGCCATCTTTACCTTTTTGGATTTTGAATGGCGCTGTAGTCTGAGTTTTTTGTATTTCTGGATCTTCGAACATGTGACCCATGAAGCGCTTGATACCATAGATAGTATTCTGCGGGTTTGTAACTGCTTGGCGCTTTGCAAGAAGACCGACAAGACGATCTCCGTTCTTGCCGATGGCTACTATAGAAGGTGTTGTACGTGCACCTTCTACATTCTCAATAATTTTTGGCTGTCCACCTTCGATTATGGCAACAGCACTATTTGTCGTACCCAAATCTATTCCTATTATTTTACTCATATTGTTTTGAGGCCGAGTGCATTAATTTCTTTTCGAGCCGGTCTGGTGACTTCCCCCGAGGACCCGAGAAAAGGAAATAATGCATGAGGCCTAATTACTTTTAATTACTTTTGTAAATCAGATGACTGAAGCGGGCTCGGGATTGGTGGAATACTCATATCTATTTCTCCGAATTGCTTTTCATAATTCTCGATATGTCTCTGGAAGAATATTGCAACATCTTTCATAACTCTTGGAGTTGTGGCGAAGACATCTATATTGTTGCCAGATGTTATACCGAAATAAAACACGTCCTTGTTAAAAGCTCCAATTGCTCCGTCTCCGAACTTCTTTGGCAGCTGATTAAAATCTATCTTTGTTGGGTCTATCATATAATTTTCTACTTAATTTTATTAATTTTCGATTTCTAGATCTATTATATACTCCCTATTTATTTTTGACAAGTATTTCGTGACCACGGAAAGTATGTTGATATTATATTTATACTTGGTATAATGTCAAATATGATTAAAAGGCAGGATTTCTCAAGGAGAATCATCAAAATACTGGCAAATAGGCCAGCTATTTCCCTGTCTGAAATAATAGAGCAAATAAACCCTGAAAATGACTCAAAATACGCCATAAATCGCTCTATAAAGGGCCTAGAAGAGGCTGGTTTCATAGAGCAGATATCTTCTCCACAAAGTGATTATGCTCGTCTTACAAAGGAAGGAAAGAAGAGAGCACACAGCATAAAGCTCGAAGGTGATAACGCTATCATCAACACCTCTTGGGATGGGTATTGGCGTATCATCCTCCTTGATCTTCCGGAAGAGCGTAAAAGTGAGCGCGAAGCTCTTCGTTATCTCCTCAAGAAAGCTGGATTCATTTGTATGAAAAATTCTATGTGGGTATCTATGTACCCTTTCGAGCATCTATTCACAAATATAAAAAAAGATCTCGGTCTTATGACAGAGATGATGATACTAGTAACAGATAAAGTTGACGAAGAAACTGAGACAGAATTATTGAGATTGT
This sequence comes from uncultured Candidatus Saccharibacteria bacterium, assembly GCA_964631935.1. GTDB lineage: Bacteria > Patescibacteriota > Minisyncoccia > Phycocordibacterales > UBA9973 > UBA8515. Next base: position 90,669 of record CAZWAV010000001.1, on the reverse strand, counting down.
TTAGATTAAAATAAAACTCCACATTGTGGAGTTTTATTTTTTATATTCAAATATATTTACCCTCGCTGGGCGGATTACTCGTTCCCCTATTTTGTATCCAGCTTGGATTACTTTTTCGATAGTGTGATCTTTACTTTGGTCATCCGTAACAATACTTTCAATTGATTGATGGAGATTTGGGTCAAATGGGATTCCAGTTTTATCTATAATTTCTACTCCAACATCTGATAATCCTGAAATGATTTGCTGGTATATATATTCCACGCCTGTGCGCCAATTCTTATCAACACTCTCCCACGCTTTCTTATTTGCCATTGCCATGTCAAAGCTATCAATCGAAGGGAGTAAACTCTCTACAATTTTTTCTTTTGTAATCAACGATGTATTCGCGCGGACCTGATCCATTTCTTTCTGTAAGTTTACATAATCAGCTTTTGCTCTCTGCCAGCCAGTCAGATATTCTTCTTTATCAGCGCGAGCTTTCTTGAGATCATCACTAAGTTTCTTTACGACATCTTTCGTAGGTAGAGCATCACCATCTTCAGTACTATCGACAAAAGTCACATCTTCAAAGTGTTCATTTTCTTCTGTATTTTTTACTTCATCTTCGTTCATAGGCATTATCATAAACAAAAAACCAGATTCTCGCAAATCTGATTTTTTGTAAACATATTAACGTTTAGACCACTGTGGAGATTTACGAGCTTTCTTAAGACCGAATTTCTTACGTTCAACTTTACGAGGATCACGTTTAAGCATTTTTGCTTTCTTGAGAGTTGTACGAAGTTCTGCATCGAAGAGCACAAGGGCACGTGAGATACCATGTCGAACAGCTTCGGCTTGAGCATGAGAGCCACCACCTTTTGTAGTAACGACTACTTCAAATTTCTCACTTGGAGTTGCAGTTTCAAATGCACCTGTAACTATTTTCTTTAGTTCAGCTGTTGGGAAATATACAGCAAGATCTTTGCCATTTATATCATAAGAAGTTTTTGATGCTTTGAAGAGCTTCACTACAGCAGTAGCAGTCTTTCTGCGACCAATAGCTCTGAAATATTCTTTTGTTGATGCTTTCTTTTCCATATATTATTCGTTTATTGTTAAGCGCTTCATCATAAGTGGGCGTAGTTTATTCGCAGGTAGCATTCCGTAAACAGCCAATTCATAAAGAGTTTTCCATCCTTTTGTCTTTACGATCTTTTCGTTTGTCGCTGTTTTAAATCCACCTGGGTAGCCAGAATAAGTCTCATGAAGAGTTTCTTTCATTCGGCGCTCAGACATTTTTGTAAGCTTCGCATTTGTAATATATACGCGAACGTCAGCGACTTTGTTTGGCACATAGTCAGGAGTAGTCTTGCCCATAAGAGCCTTGGCAGCTTGCGAAGCAATGCGTCCAAAAGTTTTACCGCTAGCGTCAATTGTGTGTGTAGTAGTCATAGTATTATATAAATTCAATTACAGCCATTTTACTTGCATCTCCTGCTCTGGCACCGAGCTTTGTAATACGTGTATATCCACCTGCTTGCCCTTTGTATTTAGGAGCAATAGTATCGATAAGTTTATTCGCTTCAGCACTCAAGTTGTAAAGTCGGGAAAGGACCAAGCGACGTGATGCAAGTGTACCAACATTTGCCTTTGTAACAAGCTTCTCTATATGAGGGCGAAGTTCTTTGGCTTTCGCTTCTGTAGTCTCTATGCGACCATGCGCAATAAGCGACAAAGTAAGCCCCTTTAATAGAGCGTGACGCTGGCTTCGTGTTCTTCCAAATTTTCTTACATTACTGTGATGTCGCATAAAATTATATTATTACTTAAGTGTTATACCATATCCACCAAGAACTTTCTTGATCTCTTGGATTCCTTTATCGCCAATACCTTCGATCTCTAGTAAATCTTCTTTCTTCTTACGAGCCACACCTCCGATAGTACGGATATTTGCGCCTGTAAGAGCATTAAGAGTACGAGTAGAAAGATCTAGTGTATCAATACGAGTTTTCAATATATCTGTGAATTCATTACCACCTTCTGGTGTTCCTTTCTCATCTGCGTCGTCATTACCACTTTCTTCACTAGAGTCTTTAGCGACACTCTTTGAAGATATAGTGAATCCTACGATTGCCTGTAATTGTTCTACCATAATAGTGATAGCTTGTTCAAGTGCCTCACGTGGAGTAAGAGTACCATCAGTTTCGATAGTCATACGTAGGCGGTTGTGGTTTGTCTTGTCACCAACGCGCATGTTTTCTACTTCGTATGATACACGGCGTATAGGAGTAAAGATTGCATCAACGGCAATCATACCTACTTCAGTCTTTGTCTTCTGGTGAGAATCTTTCGCAACGAATCCAAGACCTTTCTGAACTGTCATTTCTATTGAAAGATTTACTTTGCCTGTAACTTCAGCAATATACATATCTTTATTTAAAACTTCTACTTGACCAGAAACTTCTATATCACCAGCAGTGACAGATTTTGGTCCTTTTACTGAAAGTTTTACGGTCTGAGGTTCATCTGTAAGTAAACGAAAACGCACCTGCTTCAAATGAAGAAGTATAGTGATGACATCTTCTTTAACGCCATCTAGTACTGAGAATTCATGATCAGCACCGTCGATTTTTAATGATGTAATAGCTGCACCAGTGAGAGAAGAGAGTATTATGCGGCGAAGGGAGTTGCCGAGAGTATGTCCATAACCAGGGTAAAGGCCGTCAATTTCATAGACACCTTTTGTGCCTACTTCAGAAATGATAGATAACTTTGATGGTAATATTATATTTAAATCAGACATATGATATTGGAAAGTTTTTAAGGCTTTCGTTATTATTTATTAAGAGCGAACCCGACCGAACGCAATTAACGACTATAAAATTCAAGCACTGTGTTGAGGTCTAAATAACCCTCGACATTTTTTGGCTTACCTTGCATAACACCGGATAGCGTATCGACATTGAACGTTAACCAGTTTGGTAATGTATACTCCTTCATCTTCTTAGCCATGTCAGCAAATAAAACGCTCTTTGAACTTCCAGGGCGGACAGCAATAACATCTCCTACTTTTACTCTCTGTGAGGCAACTGTAGTTTTCTTTCCGTTTACTGTGATGTGCCCATGAGATACCATCTGTCTTGAAAGGCGTCGTGTGTGGGCAAGACCGAATTTGTATACGACGTTATCTAGGCGAGTCTCGAGTAATTCAAATAGGTGTTCTGTAGCTGGGGTACCTTTGTGGGCAACCGCTTCATTAATATAATTCTGGAATTGCTTTTCACTGATACCATACATAAAGCGAACTTTCTGCTTTTCTAGGAATTGAGTAGCATAACCAGAAAGAGCTTTAGGGCGCTTGCCTTTTGAACTCTTTGCATGGCGAGCTTCAGACATGACAAATTTAGCTGTTTGACACTTTTCAAACACACCTGGTCCTAAACGTCTGCAAATTTTATATTTTTGAACTGTTTTCATATTATATTTAAACTTTGATTATACTCGGCGAGGCTTCTTTGGCTTTGGACCATTGTGTGGTACCGGTGTCATATCACGAACTCCTGATATTTCTATATCGTAAGCCATGAATGCGCGGATAGTAGGTTCACGACCACTACCGACACCTTTTACCTTTACATCAACTTCTTTGATTCCAAGAGCTTTTGCTTTTTCTCCTATTACAGAGCCCGCTTTTGAAGCAGCAAATGGAGTTCCTTTCTTTGCACCTTTGAATCCGAGTGAGCCTGCTGAAGTCCAGAATAGTGTATTGCCTTCTTTATCAGATAGCACCACCTTTGTATTATTGAAAGTGGCTTCAACGTGCAAAGTACCAGAAACAACCTTCTTCTTAGGAACTTTTACAGTTGACTTTGGCGCTTCTGCTGTAACTTCTACTTCAGGCTTACCTTCTTCTTTAGTTATGATTTTTACTTTTCCCATATTAATTATGTTTTACTTTCTTTACGGCGACCTGATGCCATAGTCTTACGGACGTTACCACGGACAGTACGAGAGTTTGTCTTTGTTCGTTGACCATTTACAGGAAGACGGCGCATATGTCGGACACCTCGGTATGATTTGATATCTTTCAGTCTTTTTATGTTTGCAGAGATTTCACGCTTTAATGCTCCTTCGATTGACATAGTCTCTATAACTTTACGGATTGCATTTTCATCATCTACAGATAGAGCATCTGCTTTGATAGTGTGATCAATGCCGGCTTCCTTGAGGATTGCACGAGCACGGGAAACACCAATACCATAGAGGGATGTAAGGCCAATGTCTAAATGCTTGTTGTTTGGGATAGTTATACCGAGTATTCTCATAGAAAATTATTGTTTTTGTTTATGTTTAGGATTAGAACAAATAACGCGAAGATGACCTTGTCGCTTTATCATTTTGCATTTCGCACAGATTTTTTTAACGGCTGATTTTATCTTCATATATTTATAACGCGAAAGAAAAATATAGGGCTTCCACCCTCTATTTTCGACTTATGCGTATATCAGGCTATACTACACTATCCTTCTTTAAAACGCAAGTGGAGTATGCTGATAGACGCCTTAGCTTCTTTTTATTATCCTGCCTTTACCTCCGTAAGGGTCCAAAAGCACTTCTACCTTGTCTCCTACTAGCACTTTTATGCGGTGCATCCTCATCTTTCCGGCAAGATATGAAATAATGATTTTATCATTACCTATATCTACTCGAAATAATGTATTAGGAAGCGCCTCAGTAACAGTACCTATAACAGTGTTTGTATCGTCTTTTTGATTCATTTAATGTTTATATAATACCAAGAAAATAGTTCTTGGTCAAATCTATTTAACCAATATATGGATATTTTAACTATTTTTTGGCTTGGGAGTATATGCACTATGAATTAAAAAAGCAAACAAAAAACCTGCCTCACCATGGAGACAGGTTTATAGCTTGAATTACCAGCAAAAGAAATAATTAATTAAAGGCAGGGTTTTGCAGCTGGGTCTTAAATAAATTAGGCCACGCTGTTATTTTACTTGCAACGGGTGTTTTTGAAGCATTAATTGAAAGTACTCCGATTTGGTATTTACCTTTCACCTCATTTGTACCGGGCTCAGTAATAAAAATTGTGATATCAACACGGCCGATGGTACCTTTCGGTATCTTTACCATTCCTGATTGATCAACAATTACATTTGGTGAAAATGTCATTTGATAAGTAATATTTACACCTTCTGTACCAAGTCTGCCATTTCCTGCAGCATTCAAACCTGATGCAGCATCGAGATAATTACCAGATGAATCCAACACAGCAAAGTTGATCATACCGGTATATGCTCCAGCCGAAAGTTTGGTGTAAGGAATTGCTGTACTGTTGCCACCTGTTGCACCAGGAATGAATTTAATGCTTTGAGGGATGTACAGGTCAAACGAGTCAGCAGGGATACTTACACCCAGTTGATATTCCGCCTTTGTTGGAGTCATGCCATCGGAGCCGATCCAGGTCCTTACCATAAATTCAGTAACCCATGCGGATTTTAAAAATGTGGCACCGTTACTAGTAGATTCCACTGTAGGCGTTGCTATCTGTAGCAGATCTTCAGCTTTGCTTTTCTTGCAACTGAATGAACTTAAACCAGTTACAACTAATGCAACTGATATAAAAAATAATTTTTTCATGTTAGTAAATTTATTTTAAAGAGCACCAATATCGATACCCTCATATTGATATCAAAAATGCTTAAATACCAAAATGAGAGTATCCACAAATTTGTGTCTTTATAACATATAATACACTACTTGTCAAAGTAGTGTATTATATCTCTTCTACCTAGTTACTTCACTTCTATATGTATCTTATTCTCATTCATAGGCACAGTTCCCTGCCATGGTGGGAAAATACGAGCTGTCGCAGAAGTAATTCCTGGGTCAGTTTTAAATATTTGTATGAGATCAGCTTTCTTAACCCCCAAGATACTTGTCTGTAGTGTCGCAACATCTGGTGCCCAGATAGCATTGATGGGACCAGTTAAATTAAAATCAACTTGTTTTAAATCTTTACTTATTAATTGGCCGGAATTTTTGAAATTAAATGTTAGTTTTGATATATCGGGGATACTAACTTCTTCTAATTCTTTTGCTGTAATACTTGGTAACAAACTCTTCACTAATGCTTTTGATAGATCTTTTTTATCCAGGATTATTGAAGAAATGGTACCACTGACTTTAACTTTTGCATTTGGTGTCGGAGATAGAACATCCTGCTCTGTGTTATAGGTAAAATTCATAGCACTTGGATACAATATGTACCCTGCTGGTACCTCGGCATTCACTTTATTCATGAGATTGCTTTTAAATGTAGACTGCGCAAAGGCCGTAACAGTACCTTTATCTGTAGGACTTAGAGTATAAGCTGTACCTTGAGCTCCGCCAGTAAGCGGTGTCTTTAATTTAGCATATACAGTCTTAGCTTTTGCTGTACCTTTGAATCCAGTAATGGTTAAAGTCTTTGGTGTACCATTATATGAATCTCCAGCAAGAAATGCGGTAATACCAATGTCTATTTTACCTGGGATAATTTTCTTAGATGCGTCGAGTGTGTACCCTGGTATCGTCACAGCTTGATCTGTCTGATAAGTTTTACCTTTTTCGTCGGCAAGGAATGTGTGGATTAATAACTTTTGGGGCTTCGTAGAGTTCTCGTTATATAGAGTCACTTCTCCGTGAGCTTTTATGGATACATTTTGTGGATTACTGAGATTGAAATCTTTATACTCTTCATTGGAAACTATCATTAATTCAAAGTGCACAGGTGCTTCTGATGAAGTAGACGCACTAAATGATGCGTGATCAAGGTTGAATGATTGCTGTTTAGCAATAACGGAAATTTTTGCATTCTGGAATTTATCACAGATGAAATAAACTCCACCAATAAAAATTGAAGCAAGTAGCATTATCAATATTGGCTTTTTGATTAAACCAGACTTGCTTTTAGTTCTAGGACTAGAGTACATTCTTTTAGCCATTTCTTGCTGGTTTACATATACCCTTGTCTCTAAGTGATTTTCATTTCCCGATTCTGGTTTGGGTCTTTCTGGAATCATGCTTTTAGGAACAATAATTTCTTCTTCCTCTTTTACTACAACTTTCTCCGGTTTTTGTGCCGGCTTTTCTTTAAATGTCGGATCTACATCTTTCTTTAAAATCTTTGTAATCCTCACACCTTTTGATTTCATGTCTTCCATTACTTTTTTTGCCATAATTATTTTCTTAATTTTCTCATAAATCCTATCGCTTCAACCATGAGGAATGGGTCACATGTACCATCTTTCACACTACACATTGTGAGAAATTCTGGGCCTTCTAGAGTTATAACCGTAGCCTTGTGGTCAGCAACCATCGACTGTATATATGGTTCATTGCGGACAACATTCACAAACCACCCTCTTATGTCGGCATCGGCTGTGACAAATATTGTATTGGGTAGATTAAGCGTGTGTGGCAATGTACCAATGCACGCACGGAATGCTTCACCCCATGAATTCTCGATTGATTTAAATAGGAGCTCAGCTTTTTGTTTTCTCTTAACTGCTAGAGCATCAGTGGTAAACAGATTGAAGAGTTCTTTAGCGTCACGTAGCTCGATCTCCATCTTTGTATAAATATATTTAAAGAATGTGTTTTTTCCAAAAGGAAATGATAGTGAGGCTTTTAATACTCCTCTATTTATAATAGCCACATCTGTTACCTCTCCACCGATATCGAGCAATAAATAAGACTCAGGAACTACATACTTATCACGAACAGCTAAGTAAGAAGACATCACAAACGAAGAGAATGATACCGGCATATGATGAAAGGTGTTTGAGAGAGTTTTGCGTATCTTATCTAGGCATACTTTTGGTGAAAGAGAAATGACCATATGCATTTCTATAGATTTACTTTTCTTGCCGATTGGTTCATCTACAAGATAGCCATTAAGAGAAACACCCATAACATGGTTCTCTATTACCTCAGGGACACTTTTGGTATTAGCGTATTTATTATCGTATACAGATTTGAGGGCAGATATTTCTTTCTGTAATGCTTCATCAGCTATCTTTTTGGTAAATACAAATGAGTGATCTCTATCAATCTTTATTATACGAGTCTCAGAGACATACCATGGGGATGCTAATACGCACACAATCTCATCTGGAGCACCAACCTTACCTTCATATAGCGATGTAGCTGTAGCGTTGAGGGCCACAAGCATGTCTTCAAGCAGAACATCAAACTTGAGTTCATCACGAACAGGTACTTCAGTACGGGCAGATTTTATAATAGTTGGTATATCTTTTACATCGCTTGGAATACGAGTAATGGCTCCACCCACACTACCAGAGCCTATGTCGAAAATAGCCACAATTCTTTCTTTCTTTGATGATGAAAATAATGCCATATAATACTTATATTATACTATATGAATTGTTATAACAAAACTATTTTATCAAATTTTTGAAAACCATGGCTTCTATTTTGCAATCTCCTAGAGCATCATGCTTTAGACGAGGTTCTGCTCCGAAATATTGGAAGACGGATTCAGATTTAAAATCTCCGTTATAATTTGGATCTTTTAATAATTTTATATAGGCAAGAGTCCAGAGGTCTATGATACCAGTTGATCTTATATTTTTATCTACTGTCGCTAATAACTTCTTCCAAAAATTGAAATCAAAATTAGCATTCCAAGCACAGAGTGAATACGTCTCTGGAAGTATTTTTACAATCTCACTTGCAACTTCTGATAGACTAGGTGCTTTCTTTATCTCTTCAATATCTGAGCATGATATAGTTGCCCATTTTAGGCCCGGGAGGTCGGTATGTAATTCTTGATCTACTTTAATCCACGAAACGAAACTCCCCTTTTCCTCTAGTGTATCTTTATCTAAGACAAGGACACCAATCTGTACTGGTTCACCTTTTACAAAATCAAAATCAGTGACTTCAAAATCCACAATAACTATGTCTTTTGAGAAAGGCTTCATATTATTCTAGTATTGCTTTAATACGACGTATGCCTTGGGCAACAGCTTCTTCTTTCTGTATTTTGAAGTGACCAAGTTCACTTGTATTTGATACATGTGGCCCACCACAAAATTCTTTTGATATAGCATTACCATTTTTATCTTCAATCATATACACAGAGACAGTCTCTGGATACTTTGCCCCGAACTCCATTTCGGCACCAATCTTTTCTGCTTCAGAAAGCGGCATTTCTTTGCGAACCATATCAAGCTCTTGTGATATTTTGTCATTTACCCAATCCTCAACACCCTTCTTCTCTTCATCGGTGAGCTTGTGATCACAGAGGAAATCTATACGCAATCGCTCTTCTGTGATATTACTTCCCCGTTGTTTAATACCAGGAGAAACTATCGCTTGGAGTCCAGCAAGAAGTAGGTGATGTGCAGTATGTAGCTTGATAGTCTGCTCATTATGATTCGCAAGACCACCTTTGAACATTCCTGCTGAAGCGGTCTGTGAAAGTTTCTGGTGCTCAGCCATTTTTTTATCAAATTCTTCTCTATCTATTACAATTCCCTTTTCTTTTGCTAATTCTTCAGTAAGTTCTATCGGAAAACCATATGTAGTAGCCAATATAAATGGATCAACTCCTTTTTCAAATTCTTTTAGACCATTATCGAGAGTAATCCTAAATTTATTTTCTTCTTTTTCTATTTCTCCTTTATCATCAAGGTTGTATACACCATTATAAATCTTTTTTATTTTTTCGATTTCTTTTGAAAGCGAGTCTTTTGAGAATCTCACAGCTCGTCTTATTAACCTACGAAGTACATAACCTCTGCCTGTGTTTGATGGAGTTAGTCCATCAGAGATCATAAAGAGTGCTGTCTTTACATGGTCGGCAACAATACGTTCTTCTTTAGTATCCTCACTATTAAAAAGATCAGTTCCGTATACACTTTTTTTATTCTGTACTGTCGCAAGCAATCTCTCAAATCCCATACCCGTATCAATTCCCAATGTTTCTAATTTTGTAAGCGAAGCCTGTCCTTTGTCTAAATTTTCTCTTGAACCATCACAGAAATATTCATTGAAAACTATATTCCAAATTTCCACGTCTTCGCCATTAGCATTTTTGCAATATATCTCTGTGGTCGGACCACAAGGACCAGAGTCACCCGTCGGACCCCAGAAAACATCTTTACCATCTTCACGGATATCTAGATTCGAATCAATCTCTGCCCAAATTTTTCTTGATTCCTCATCTTTGGGAACAATACCCTCACCTTTATATATAGTCACATATGAAATAGGTAGTCCTAGTTCTTTGGTTATAAATTCATGAGCATAAGATATGGCTTCTTTGCGTCCATAACCACCAAAAGAAAAGTTTCCTAGCATTTCAAAGAATGATAGATGTGTATCATCCCCAACTTCATCTATATCTCCAGTACGGACACATTTCTGCACTGTGACTATATTTTTATTTCCAAAATCTCGTATAGCATTTTCTGGTGCTCCATAGTAGGGTTTAAACTGCTGCATTCCCGCTGTTGTGAATAATACAGAAATATCACCTTCTGGAATTAAAGAAGATGATGGTAAAATCTTGTGACCTTTCGATTCAAAAAATTTGAGGAATCTACTGCGAACTTCATCTGATTGCATATTCCTTATACTATACCAAAAAGACTAAACAGAAAAGCCCCGTCAATCGGGGCTTTTCTTATTTACCAAAATCTTCAGGATGGGAATCTTTAAAAAATTTAGTTTCTTTTAGTTGCTCTTCTAGGAACCATAATACAATAAATATAAATAGAGTAAGGAGAGTTGCTACAATCGCAATTTTATACAATCCAAATCCACAAGCCATACCGATACCTGCAGAGACCCACAAGCCAGTAGCAGTAGTAAGACCCATCAACTTATTATCTTTAGTAAATATTAATCCTGTTCCGATAAATCCAACACCCACTATTATCTGAGCAACTATATGCAACGGATTCATACCAGAGAATCCTGCGTATTGTTTAACCATCTCACTAGACACGAGAACGAAAAGCGCAGAACCCATAGATACAAGAGCATATGTTCGCATGCCAGCTGTCTTGTGAGCCCAGACTCTCTCTGTGCCAATAATCATACCCAAGATTAATGCTATAAAAAGTGGTAATACTATATCAAGCGTACCCTGATCAAATATGTTTTCCATGTTTTTATTATAACAAATTTATTATTTAGCTGCTAAAATCTTGTTCATAACTTCCTTAGTCTTCGGGCCAAAGATACCATCGGGTATTAAATTGTTATCTTTCTGGAATATCTTTAAAGCATTTAATGTATACTTGCCAAATATTCCATCTATAATAAGTGGTTTAGGTAGATTTAGTGTTGTGTTTAGATATTGTTGAAGTGCTTTAACATCAGAGCCTTTCATTTTAAGTTTTAGATTGCGATCAAAAATAGATGCTAGTCTATCAGGAGTATTAGGGTTAATTGTAGTTAGCGGTGGTGTAGTAAATACAGTACAGCGTTTACCTGTGAGTAAGTCAAGCATTACACCAGTAGGACAAGCTATCGGATCAGGTGTACGAGGTATTGAGCCACCAGAAGAACCACCTCCCCCACCACCTGAAGAAGGTTGGGTTATAGTAAACGTAGTGATAGTAAGAGGAGTTGAAGCATTTAGAGAACTGTCGGTGACAGTAATTGTGCAGTTAGTGTAGGTACCAGGAGTGAGAGTAGCGAGAGTGATGGTGTTGTTTCCTGTTGTTGCAGAGGTTGTACTTGAAGTACATGCACCACCATAACTAATAGAACCTGCTTCACTAGATGAGAAGGTATATGTAGGTGTGGTGGTGGTGCTTGGTGTGGAAACAGGAGTGACTTCTGTAAGTGTTGGTGCAGTAGTATCTATATAATTAACCACATACTCAACCTCTCCTGGATCAGTAAGACCTCCATCATTTGTTGCCGTTAGAGTAACAGTACCTGATAGTGTAGGAGTTATAGTAAAAGTTTGAGGATCAGCAGATGAGAAAGCTAGGTTTATTGGATTAGTGAGTCCACCACCTGAAGGTGTGATAGTAACATTACCAATAAAGTTACCATTTGGAGTGACTGTGAATACCTCAGATTCAGTATCTTTGAGTCCGCTTGATGGCCCAACCAAAGTATAGGTAGAGGCTGAGGAAATTATAGAATTTACGACTGTATAATTAATAAGATTACCAGTATTTTTGTCAGCATCTACTCTTACTGGAGATTCTCCAATAATATAAGTTAATTTTACAACATCATTTTCATTAACACTACCGTTAATGGTAATCAATACTTTATCTCCATCAATATTAATATTATCAATACCAATAGATGTAGATCCATTTACTAAAATTTGATAATCATTAGTACTTGGAATTGAACCAGGATCTAATATTTGACTATAAGTAATAGTTAACAAATTTGAGTTGCTCAATACAGCTGACAATGGATGGGCATACACAAAAGAACCGAAATTTTCAGTGGTTAATGTTGCTGACCCTATTATTGCACCTTCGACATTTACTACTGCTCCATCAGCAACAACGGTCCATCCATCAAAATCTTTTGTAGTAGTAGTATCAAAAAGGTAACGGCGGATTTTATCTCCTGAGATAGTTCCTAAATTTTCAGAATAGTCACCATAAAAAATAGAATCGCCGTTAACTATTGAATTATTGACAGAATTATCTTTAAAGATTGCATTACCAATTACTATTCCATTATTTTGCGATGAACCATTAAAAACAATATTTCCATTAAATCTAATGTTAGCATCAACATATATTTCATCTAAATTAAAAGTGGGGAGAATTTCAGAGGAGTGGTCGCCGTCAACCGTATAGCTTGATGGTGATGAAATAGAACCATCATTAACATAGAAGTGGTATATTTGACTTGGCGTAAATGATCCTCCATTCATTCGAAAAAAAGTAGACTGGGAATCATATGCGCTATTAGTGATATCTACGACCGCCCCGTCAGCAACCACAATCCACTTAGTATTATTTCTTGTGGTAGTGGTATTAGAAAGATAACGGCGGATTTTGTTTCCTATTATAGTTCCTAAATTTTCAGAATAGTCACCATTAAAAATAGCGTTACCACTAATAATACCAGAATTTTTAGCACTCCCATTTAATTTTGCGGTTCCTCCATATATCGAATCCTGGGCTATATTTAAAACATCTGTCGGTAGAGGTAAAGATGTAGCTTGTTCATTAAGACCTTCGTTAGTCCAATAATTGGAGAGATCGTTCGGTGACTGATTATTGTAACTAGTGAACCAGTATGTATTTAAAACCACATACTCAACCTCTCCTGGATCAGTAAGACCTCCATCATTTGTTGCCGTTAGAGTAACAGTACCTGATAGTGTAGGAGTTATAGTAAAAGTTTGAGGATCAGCAGATGAGAAAGCTAGGTTTATTGGATTAGTGAGTCCACCACCTGAAGGTGTGATAGTAACATTACCAATAAAGTTACCATTTGGAGTGACTGTGAATACCTCAGATTCAGTATCTTTGAGTCCGCTTGATGGCCCAACCAAAGTATAGGTAGAGGCTGAGGAAACAAAAGTCATATCATTACCATAACCTGTACCCAAAGAACTTGTTGCATAACTACGAAAATGGTAAGTAGTTCCACTAATGAGACCTTCGGCATCAGCGCTAAATGTACCAGCAGAAAATGAACCACTTTCTATGGTTGTTGTACCATAAGATGTAGTAGTTCCATACTCAAAACCCCTAGTAATAACATTTGAATTACCTATGGCAATAATTTCTCCTGACAAAGTTGCCGTATTACCTTCAAATGAAACAGATGGTAGTGTTTTAGATATGGGTTTGGAGTCTTCTTTTAGTAGTCCTGTCGTTGTATCTAAGATGCGAAGTGCATCATCTTGGAAGAGTGAGATGTATATGTCAGTACCAACAATACTCATACCTGCTGGTGAGTGACCGACGTCAACAGTGCTGGTGACGGTATTTGAGTTCGTGTCTATTATAGATATGGTACCATCGTCGAAGTTCTCGACGTAGAGCTTGCTGCCTAATCCTGTGATTCCACGAGGGCCCGTGCCGACTGGTATGGTTGCAGTGATTGCTTTGGTTGTTGTATTGATGACAGAGACATTGTTTGAGCGGAAATTGGTTACGTAAACATTTGATCCTAGCGCGGTGACACCACGGGGACCGTCAGAACCTGCAGGGGTGATGATGTAGTTTGAGACTGTATTAGTAAGTGAGTTAATAACAGATATATAGTTCCCTCCTGAATAGTTAGGATCTCCGTAGTTGGCAACATAGAGGTCAGTGCCATAGGCTTTGATGCCGCGTGGATATGAACCAACGGGAATCGTTGCTGTGACCGTATTTGTGGCACTGTTTATGACGGAGACGGTGTTTGATGCACCATTAGTGACATAGACGTTGGTACCGATGACTGCGACGTAGTATGGTTTGACACCAACAGAAATACTTGTCGTGACTGTGTTGGTTGTAGTATCAATGACAGACACCGTGTCACTTCCGGTATTGGCAACATAGAGTTGTGTACCAACCGAAGCAAGTCCATATGGCTCAGAACCCACGGTGATGGTTTGAGTGAGTGCACCGGTTGCTTGGTTGATGACCGAGACAGTACCAGCACCTTGGTTGGCAACGTAGAGGTATCCATTGATAGCTGTAGAGATTTGGTATGGGTTTGAGCCTACATTAATCTTTTCATATGAACCTATATTGATGTTCTTTGTATCTCCAAGATTGCGAGTGATGAATGAGTTTTCCGCAGTAAATGAACCTTGAGATGACGGTAGTGAGTATGATGTTCTTGTGTGAGTACCATCTGAGACAGATGCTGATGTGATGCTTCTAATGGCAAGATCGGGAGTTGCATCTCCTGCTTGGACTGTATATGTTCCAGAAAGAGTTGACCCGGAGACATTATTTAACACCACAGATGTTCCAGAATTAAGAAGAACTGTCATGGTACTACCTGCTTGAACTGTAGTGCCGAAGTTGGCTGTGATAGTTATAGAGTCTCCCGTATCATACGGACCAGATGGTGTATTGGTTGAGAAAGAAGTAAGGTTGGGTAGTTGAGAAGGGATAGTTGTTGTGTCAATGACCGACACAAAAGCACTCGACAAGGATTCTACATAAATTTTATTACCTAAAGCAACTAAGGATTGTGGAGAAGAGCCTACTGAGATAGTATCAACAACGGTATCTGTATTAGTGTCAATAACTGATACAGTATTACTACTTGCATTTATTACATATACCTTAGAGTTAAGTACTATACACTGAGATGGAGAATTTCCCACTGTGATATTCGAACTTACTGTATTATTAATAGCATCAATTACAGACATAGAATTGCCTAGATTCATTTTATAAATTTTTGTCCCCATGCCACATAAAGATCCTGCCGTAGAAACACCTGGCTCTGATATATTAGAAATACTATTGTTGACAGTATCAAGAACGCTAGTATTAGTAAGAGTTCCATTACCTATGAATAATTTAGTTCCTATAGATTTAAAACTGACTGGTGACTGTACGGAACCAATAATAGTAGATATTGTATCGTTTATTGCGTCTATTATTGAAATAGAATTTGAGCCCGAATTGCTTACATAGACTTTATCCCCCAATGAATACGTATAGTAAAGTTGATTCAATCCTGTAATTGTAGTAGTAATTGCATCTGTATTAGTATTAATAACTGTAATAATATGCGGATTATTAGTACCATCGTAATGATTTACATATAATTTTGTCCCCCAAACAGAGATATAAAAGGGTGAATTACTCACATTTATTGTTGATGAAACAGTATCTGTCAAAGTATTTATTACAGTTATAACATTTCCAGCAGTACCAGCAACGTACAATTTATTTCCTACAGAGGTCATATATCCAGAACTAACTGATCCAATGGTTTTTATGACTGAGTCATTGGTGGTATTTATAACAGATATTGTATTATCATTATTGGAGGTATATATTTTGTTGCCTACTAAGGTTACATACTTTTGCCCAGAACCAATATTTATATCCGCAAAAACATGTTCAGTAGAAGCAAAAAAACACAAAAGAAATACAATGGCAACAAAAAATTTTTTTGTAAGAAATATATTTTTCATTTATTATTTAGTTGCTAAAATCTTATTAATAACCTCCCTAGTCTTTGGACCAAAGATACCATCTGCTTTTAGATTATTTTCTTTTTGGAATAGCTTTAACGCAGATATAGTGTTTCTACCATAAACTCCGTCGACACTTAACAGCTTAACAAGCTTTGAAGTTAAAATAATATTGAGCGATGATTGCAATTCCTTCACTTCACTCTTAGGATTTTTAGGGCCTATGTACTTTGTAAATTTAATACTATTAATAATTGGAGAGTAATGATCTACTGTTTTTATCTGAGGTTGTTCTGGGGTTGGGGCCGGGTAGTGTCTTCCACCAGACGGACCACTTGGAGTAACGGCAGATGAGGGAGATGACGCAGTACTTGTTCCAGCATTATTAGTAGCAGTTACTGTAAATGTATAAGGAGTACCATTTGTAAGCCCAGTTACAGTAATTGGAGAAGATGCACCAGTAGCAGTAATAGATCCAGGTGAAGATGTCACAGTGTATAAAGTAATAGCAGATCCACCATTAGAGGTAGGAGGAGTAAAGGAAACAGAAGCTTGGCCATTATCAGGACTTGCAGAAACGGAAGTAGGAGCACCAGGTGCTGTGGTTAATTTTAATAATCCAGTCGTACTATCCAACACCCTTACCTCATCATCTTGAAAAGCACTTACATAAATATCCGTTCCTGATACTCCCATACCTGCAGGAGAAGAGCCAACATCGATAGTAGAAGTAACAGTATTTGAGTTAGTATCAATAATTGATATTGTTCCATCATCGAAGTTCTCAACATATATATTTGTTCCTACACCAACGATACCTCTAGGCCCCATACCTACAGAAATAGTTGCTGTGATGGTGTTTGTGGCAGTATTAATTACTGAAACATTGTTTGATCTAAAGTTTGTAACATAGGCTTTTGTTCCAAGAACAGTAACTCCTCGTGGACCATCAGATCCTACAGGAAGAAAAATATTAGCGGATACTGTATTTGTAAGAGAATTGATGACCGATATATAGTTCCCTCCTGAATAGTTTGGGTCTCCATAGTTGGCAACATATAAATCAGTACCATGTGCTTTGATACCTCTTGGGTATGAACCGACGGGGATAGTCGCTGTTACAAGATTTGTATTTGAATTAATGACTGAGACTGTGTTTGATGCACCGTTAGTGACATAGACGTTGGTACCGATGGTGGCGACATAGTATGGTTTAACACCAACAGATATTGTAGCTATCACTGTATTCGTAGCTGTATTGATAGCTGATACTGTATTGCTACCAGTATTAGCAACATATAGTGTAGTACCTGAGAGGGCTAAACCATATGGCTCAGAGCCAACTGAAATTGTAGTTGCAAGTGATCCACTTGCAATATCTATGACAGATACAGTTCCTGCTCCTTGGTTAGCAACATAAAGGAATCCGTTAATTGCTTGTGAGACTTGGTATGGGTGAGAGCCGGTTGTGATTGTTATTGGTTGTGTGTTGATAATGATGTTCTTTGTATCCCCTAGACTACGAGTGATGAATGAGTTTTCCGCAGTAAATGAACCTTGAGATGATGGTAAGGAATATGATGTACGAGTATGAGCGCCATCAGAGACGTTAGCTGAGGTGATGCTTCGAATAGCAAGATCAGGTGATGAATCGCCCGATTGGACTGTATATGTTCCTGATATTGTTGTACCTGATACATTATTCAATACTACTGAGGTTCCTGAATTAAGAAGGACTGTCATTGTGCTACCTGCTTGAATTGTAGTGCCGAAGTTGGCTGTGATGGTTATAGTATTACCTGTGGTATATGTTCCACTTGAACTTGAGGTGCTGAAAGAGGTGAGGTTTGGGAGTTGAGAAGGGATGGTGTTGTCGTCGATTACAGACACAAAAAGGCTAATATTGTTTGCAACGTAAACCTTATGCCCAGCCGGAATAGCAATAATAGGCTGACTTCCAACAGCTATGGTATCGATAACTGAATTAGTATTAGAATCAATAACAGAAACAGAATCACTATTTTGATTTGCAACATAAACATGAGTACCTAACCCTTGTAAAAAATAAGCGCCATCACCAACAGGGATTGTCGCCATTAAGGTATTAGTTGCTGTATTAATCACAGAGACAGTACTAGACTGATCATTACTAATATAAAGCTTATTACCTATAGCTATTGGTGTATATTGCATGTTGGTACCTACAGGAATGGTAGCAATAATTGTGTCAGTAGTTGAATCAATGACTTTCATATTATAATCAACATCATTTTCAACATAAATCTTATTACCTACAACAGCAGAAAAACCTGGACCATTTACTGGAATTGTGGCGACAACTGTATTTGTAACAGTACTAATAACAGAAACTGTATTATTTCCTTGATTAGTTACATATACTTTATTACCAGCAACTACAGGGAAGTATGGCTGGCTTCCAACTGAAATAGTAGTGGATACTGTATCTGTATTAGAGTCAATAACAGAAACCGTATCACTTCCAGTATTTACTACATAAACTTTATCACCAGCAACAGCAGAAAATTGAGGTGAGCCACCAACGGTAATTGTAGTAATAACTGTATCGGTGACTGTATTAACAACAGAAACACTATTATCAGTAGAGTTCAAAACATACATTTTATTTCCTACTAGACTCATAGAATATGGCCCAAGTCCAACATTTATATTTGCAATAACAGTATCAGTATTAGAATCAATGACAACTACTTGCTGTTCTCCTTGCGCAATTACATAAACCTTGCTTCCTACTGCAACACCATACCAAGGATTATTACCTATAGTTACATTAGTGGCAAAAGCGTTAGTGGTAATCAACAAACAAGCAGAAAAAACTGACAATATAATATATTTGGGGTTAAAAATTGAACGCATTAGGCTATTATATCACAAATAAGTAAAAATTTACTGAGCAACTCCACCACCGAGACACACATTTTTGTCATAAATAACAATTGATTGGCCAGGTGAAATTAAAATAGGCTTATCAAAAGTAATATTAGTATTTTTGATACTACAAAAAAGCTGTTCTCCATGATAACGAATTTGGGCTGTATATTTTTTATTCTCTTTAGGGGAACCTGCAACCCAACTTATGTTTTTAAGGACGTAGCCGAAAGCTTCCGTTTCTGAGTGGTCTGGTGACTTTCCCCGAAGACCAGAAGAAATGGAAACTTTTGATGAAGATATATCAGTTGATACTGTTATAGTATTTTTATTTATATCTTTAGATACTACATAATAGGCTTTGTCGTGCGAAGTTTTATTTGTAATTGTAAATCCGTGGCGTTCGCCTAATGTAAAAAATACTGCTCCATCATGGTAGCCAATAACTTTACCTTTTTCATCAGACACGTCGCCTTTTTTAGATTCTATATAGTGTGACAAGAAATCTTTCATATCAAGTGGCCCAAGGAAACATACCCCCTGACTATCTTTCTTTTTCGACGTAGGAAGTTTATATTTTTCTGCAAGTTTTCTTACTTCAGTTTTCTTCATGTGGCCAATTGGGAAAAGTGTATGGGACAAATCTTCTTGTGTAAGAGTCCACAGAAAATATGATTGGTCTTTACTCTCGTCATCTCCTTTTTTTAACTCAAATATATTTTCTTTGTTTTTCTCAACCATTGCATAATGCCCAGTCGCAATAAAATCAGCACCTTGCTTTTTTGCAAAATCCCAAAATACACCAAACTTTACTTCACGATTACACATAACATCTGGGTTTGGAGTATTCCCTTTCTTGTATTCTTCTATCATGTAGTCAGCTACACCTTTCTTGTAGGCTTCTTCTGCATCACATTCAAGAAATGGGATATCTAAATGGGCACATACTCTCATCGCATCACGACGTTCGTCTCTCCATGTACATTCGATAAAATCCGGTTGCCAGGTACGGATAAAAACACCGACGACATTATAGCCTTGGTCTTTCAAGAGCGCAGCTGAAACAGACGAATCCACTCCACCGGATACTCCCACAAATACAGTTTTGCCTATTTTCGCTCCCATCTCGCAAATATACCACAAGGAAGCAATTTCTCACTTGATGTCTGCTTTATAACAAGCTCGCCTATTTCTATAGTTCCATTCTTCCCTTCCATTATATCTTTTAAATTATTCTCATATGCTATAGGTGAATATCCAGCAGTATAGCCATTTATTAATATAAAAAGTGGCTCATCGGATAGTATTTGCTTGCATAGATCCATAAGTTCCAGAAAACTCTCTTCGATCTTCCACAACTCATCTTTGGGTCCGTGTCCAAATGATGGTGGATCCATAACAATGGCATCATATTTGCGCCCTCTTTTTATTTCTCTTTTTAGAAACATAAGACAATCATCTACTATCCATCTTATGGGCGCATCTTTTAGTCCTGAGAGTTCTGCGTTTTCTCGAGCCCAAGCGACAGCAGTCTTTGATCCATCAACATGGCAGACTTCAGCACCTGCTTTTGCGCAAGCAAGACTCGCTCCACCAGTGTATGCAAATAAATTTAGAACACTCATGGGGCTATTGTAAGATTTTGCATTTTTCTTTATTACACTCTCCATCCACTGCCAGTTTGGAAGTTGCTCTGGGAAAAGTCCTGTGTGTTTGAAAGATGTAGGACGAATAGAAAAAGTTAAATCACCAAAAGAAATATTCCAATCTCTTAGTGTATCCTTTTTGGTAATCCATTTTGTGCGATTACCAGTACGAACAAATTCAAGGTCGGCATTCTTCCAGTCAGTAGCAGGTAAGGTCTTTTTCCAAAGAGCTTCTGGGTCTGGGCGCAGTAATACATACGAACCATAGCGTTCAAGTTTCTGGCCACCACCAGAATCTAGCAATTCGTAATCTTTTTGTTTTTTAGTTTCTAAAATCATATTATCTGAGATATTTATTAATATTTGCTTTATGCTCTGTAAATGTCCGAGCGGTGTGTATCATACCATCTTTGTCGTGAAGATAATACATATATGTTGAGTCTGCTGGATGGATAGCTGCTTTTATAGCGACAATACCAGGATTTGAAATTGGTAACGAAGGTAGACCTGCTTTACTATATGTTTCCTTACTTACATCGACTTGAAGTGGCATACCATTTTTAATCCTATTCCAAAGTATTCCAGATATGAGATCAGAATCAGATTCTCCGTTTGCTTCATTTTGAATAAGGGAAGCCATTATTATTATGTCATTTAGGCTATGTTTAGAATTTTCAATATCAGATTTAAGTTGTGCTATGCGATTATTAAAATCAGAATACATTTGATCTACAATTTCATCAGCAGTTGTCATGGGGAAAAAGAAATAAGTATCAGGGAATAAATAGCCTTGTTTACTTTTTGGATCAGAGAGAAATAAATCACGACGGAAACTTTGGAGCTTTGAGGCTAGTATAGTTGCCATTTCTTCATTTGTTATACCTTCTTTAAAGGTAATTTTAATCGGGTCTATATTGTGTTGTCCACGTGCTAACATCCAAGCCACGCTTAGTGTATTCATACTTTCCTTAAAGACATAATCACCTCTTGGGACTTTATGGGAAGCACCTAATAATTCTACAAGTAATTTCAAAACAAAAGCTCTCTTAATAATCTTTTTATTTTCTAATTCATTTGCTATCTCGTCAAGTGATTCATTGTGAGCGACGTGTATAGCAACTACTTGTCCATTTAGAAGACTTCTATTAAAAGTTGGAGCTGATAACAAAGAATATATTGCTATACATATAAAGCATAGGGCAAAAAACGAATACACCAAGACGTGCCTACGAGATGATTTGGGTTGTTGTTCCAGAGAATTATCATCCATATATTATAATGGCAAATTTGAAGGAGGTTTCGCAATTTTTGATTCGATACGTTTAAAGCTTGGGGTTTCCGATACCATACCAGGGAAATGGAAAATTGTTGCAAGTTCGCGAGTAGACATGACGAAAATTTTTGGAGATCCAGATGGAAAAAAAGCTGACAATATTTTTGGATATTCTATAGAATACTGAATTGGTGGATGAAAAAATGTCCTCATTCGATAAAAATCCAATGTACGCTTTTTGTATTTTGTAAGAGCAAGTCCAGTCGGATCAGACCATGGCGCATCGAACTGTGTTGAATTAATACGGTTTAACTCATTGATATTAGGTTGAGCAAATTGACGCCAAATTAAACGTACATTACGTCTGAGATTCATAAATTGCTCTTCACTACAAAGTCTCTTGTCTGAGAGAGTAACAACACGAATACCACAGTCGAAGTGTATTAAACTAGCGTTCTCAACCATAATTTTAACTTGATTTTTGAGTGGATCAGGAGTACGCATATCCATACCCATAGTGTCTCCATTATCATTTTTCTGAACACGAGTATAGGGCAGAAGCATTTGTTCAATGAATTCAAATGTTGCATCGTAAAAATTAATATGCTTACCAGTATGATGACTGTGGTAGGTTTTAATATTTTGTCTTATTACTATTTGTATCCAGACTTGTTGGCCACGAGGAAGAGATCCTAAAAATTCTATTATAGGAGTGATTGGGTCAATCTTGTATTCTTCCTTAGTACCACTATCCATTTCTTCCATGTCTCTATACGTACGAATAGGAAGAAAATCTTCTTTCATTTTGTTAAATTCGCATCCCCACATATTCCAATCTCCATGTTTTTTGTATTGAGGCACATGAAGTGTATAGTCATCAACTTCGACGACCTTAGCTTGGGGGTACTGGGCATATATTTGTGTCTCTACAAGATCTCGCATACGAGTAGGTGTACGTATAAAGAAGTGCACCTTTCCATCTATAGAAACCATCTCAAGAGAAAACCAAAACCATGGCGCTCCTTGAATATATTGCTCCCAAAATCCTTTCATACTTTTATGATAAAAAGCATTAGAAAAAATAAGTTCCATAGCTGCAGGACTCTTTATTACATCACGAGGAACTTGGACTTCAAGAAGGACCCATTTAATACCCATTATAAAGCGCTCTTGTCTGTAGTGATGCCATAGCCGTAGAGCTGCTATAGAAAGAGGAATCGGCATCAGGTAACCTATCGTTACAAGTAGGATTTGGATTAGATTAAAGTTGTGGGTTGCAAAGAATTCTGAAACCATAGGATTAAAAATTAATTACCATAAGTAGTAGTGGTTGTTGTCTCTGTCTGTCTTGACGAAGACCCAGCAAAAACACCAATTAAAATACAAACTATAACAAGACCTATAACAATCAAGAGAATATTTATGATTCCACGTTGATACATACGATTATTATACCATATCAAAAAGAAACCTCTCAACAAATGAGAGGTTTCTTTTATTTATACAGCGCTATATAATCCACTTTTGTTTTTCTTGAAATACTTAGAATTTTGAAGATTAACGAGAATAGTGTTTTTCTTTAGATATCTCTCCTTCATAACTTGGTCTACTATATCTTCTTTTGACATTGGACCGTTCTTTTTTAGAAGTTCTTTTATTACATCACGAACTACACCTGATTTGTATCCCCATTCAGACAGAGCGTATATGCCACGTCCTACGAGAACAAATCGTGAGTCTTTAATAAGTTCATTGTGACAAGTAGCAGTGTGGCATTTCTTGTCGAAAGTATTAGTAACTGCTTTTGCTACTTCACGGAAGTGCATAGGTGAACCATGTTTACGCATCATTAAGAATGCATAATCCTTGATACCGCGAGTCTTGATACTAGAAGATGTAGATTTACCCCATTCACCAAGAGGATTACGGCTAATGTTCTTTGACATTGAAAGCCAGCGCTTTGCAATCTCTTCATTTTTGTATTGAGTAGAGAGAGCTTTTACTTCATCGAGGAATCGAGCAACAATCTCACTCTCTGGAACTAGCTCATCGTCAGATAAATTTGAATAAAGATTTTTTAGTGACTTGTGAACTTCTTCTGCTACATCACTATCTACACTCCAACGAGTCTTAAAATCATCGTCTTCTTTGTGTTTAGTAAAGTCATCACCAAGAGTAAGATATAGATGGATATGATTCTGAGTAAGTTTATCTTTTGAAATGTGATTCAAAAGTTCATGTTCAGAAACAACGGCACCGAGAGTATGGATTAGCTTCTTTAGTTCTTCGAAAACTCCTTTCTCGTCTTTGAAAGCTGATGATTTCCGTATTAGAGTCAGTGCCGCATTCTCAATCTGACGAACACGCTCACGAGTAATACCATATTTTTTACCAATGGCTTCAAGAGTTTTTCTTTGTGCGTCGTCCGTAAGTCCAAAACGGTTTGTGACCACTTCGTAAGCTCGTTCTGGCAGATTTGAGAGCATACGCTTGGTAACTTGTTTTGGTTTAAATGTAATAGTGTTAGCCATTTGAATAAAAGTTAATGTTATAATTATTTTCTACAATTTCATAATATCACTACTATTAAATAAAGTCAACTACTCACCTATTTCTTATATAAAATAGGACTAAATACTACTTTTTACTTGACGATTTGTTCTTTGATCGTTCTTGTTCAGTAAGGAATTTCTTGCGTAAACGGACATTTTTGGGTGTAATTTCAAGGTATTCGTCATCTGCCATCACTTCTAGGGCACGCTCAATTGAGAGTTTGTATGGGGGCTTCACGTTCACAGCTTCATCAGTACCAGATGAGCGCATATTTGATAGTTGCTTACCCTTTGTTGGGTTTACAGACATTTCATCACCCTTTGTCACGTTACCCACCACCATACCTTCATAGACTTCATCGCCGTGCTCAACATAAAGTATTCCACGCTCTTGAAGTGTCCACAAAGAGAATGCTACTACCTTACCTGTAACCATAGATGTCATTGATCCGACATCACGTTTCTTTATTTCACCTGCGTAATCTTTAAATCCTATGAATCTAGAAGCAAGGAGCCCTTCACCTTTTGTATCTACTACGAACTGTCCTCGGTATCCGAGCAAACCTCTTGTAGGCATTTCTATAAGCATACGAGTGATGCCTTCTTTTTCTTGCATACTAGTAATCATTCCACGGCGAGCAGTAAGCTTCTCGATAACAGCTCCAGAGAATTCATTACGTACATCAATAGTCACCTCTTCGTAAGGTTCAAGTTTTTTACCATTTTCTTCTTTTATAATAACGTGAGGTTGAGAAACTTGAAGTTCATACCCTTCTCGTCGCATATTCTCAAGCAATACAGCAATATGTAATTCGCCGCGTCCATAGACAAGATATCCTTCTTGCATTTCTTCTTGATCTGTTCCATCAAAATTTATTTTAAGTCCTACATTTATCTCAAGTTCTTTTTCTAGGCGTTCACGAATTTGACGAGATGTTACGAATTTACCTTCGCGTCCAGCAAATGGTGAATCGTTGACTAAGAAGTTAAGAGAGATTGTTGGCTCATCAATAGCAATAGACGGCAGAGCTTCTGTCGTTGCCACGTCACATATAGTCTCACCGATAAATACATCTGGAATACCTGCGATAATAGCGATATCTCCTGTATTGAGAACATCTACTTCTTTACGAGCAATACCTTCGAAGGTAAACATTTTTGTAATGCGAGTATTACGAGAGTTTCCTTTATCGTCTTTAACAATAATGTTTGATCCAGTTTTAATTGATCCTGCATATGCACGAGCAATAGCCAAGCGGCCTAAAAAGTTATCATAACCTAGGTTAAATACTTGGGCTTGGAAAGGCTTATCCGGATTAACTGAGGCTTCTTTTACTTCTTGCAGTACTAAATCTAGAAGTGGAGTTAGATCTTTAGATTCATCGGAAAGTTGAAGCTTAGCAATACCTTGACGCCCAATAGCGTAGATAGTCTTGAAATCTATCTGGTCATTTGTAGCACCGAGCTCGATAAATAATTCTAATATCTCATCATGAACACGTGCAGGGTTTGCGGCTGGTTTATCGATTTTATTAATAACGACAATTGGTTTTAACCCTAGTTCAAGAGATTTCTTTAGAACGAAACGTGTTTGAGGCATAGGTCCTTCTTGCGCATCTACAAGTAGGAGAACGGAGTCGATCGCGCGGAGCACACGCTCAACTTCAGATCCGAAATCCGAGTGACCTGGTGTATCCACAATATTTATCTTTGTACCTTTATAATTAACAGATGTATTTTTGGAGTAGATGGTGATACCACGCTCTTGTTCAAGAGCGTTTGAGTCCATAGTTGCACCAGTATCATTCATACCACACTGCTTCATGAGCTCATCAGTAAGAGTTGTCTTGCCGTGGTCCACGTGAGCAATAATAGCGATATTTCGGATTTCTGTTGGTTTCATAATAAGTTGATTAATTTGAGTAAAAAATAAAACGCCTGCGGGCGAATGTGCTTTTAATATATCATAGATTTTGGATAATGTAAAATACTCTATAGTAGTTTAACTATATCGTGATAAGTTATCACGGCCATGAGAATCATAAGGAGTGAGAAGCCGATGACGTTTGCAGTATTTGCAATTTTCGGCTTAATGCGTGAACCTTTTATTTTCTCTATAAGAAGAAATAGTAATCGTCCCCCATCGAGTGCTGGAAACGGGATTAGATTTATGACTGCAAGGTTTATAGAAATAAGAGCAGTAAATGAAAGCAGATATATAAATCCAAATTGCGCTGCATCCCCTACGACTCCAACAATTCCTATTGGCCCAGTTACAGCAGATAGATTTCCATGCCCTGTCAGACCATCATGAATCAAAGTGTAGAAACCAGATACAGTAGCAACAACTAGATTCCAAGATAATTTTAATCCTTCCCAGAGAGCTTTATGGACTGGTAGTTTAAGCGTACCTATAATATCCATACTAATACCAATCATTGGTACATTGCTTTCTTTATTTATTTCTGGAGTCACAGTTACTTGCTTGGCTTCTTTGCCTCTTATAAGAGAGACTTGTATTGGCTCTTCACTGTGCTTTTTTACAAAGTATTGAACACTTGTTGTTGATGGTGTATCAGTACCATCTCCTTTTACTTCAAGATGTGTAATCTTATCTCCCGTTTTTATTCCAGCTTTTTCTGCAGGAGAATTTGGTGTTGTACTTGTAACAGTCAGAGCTTGATTCTGTAATATAGAACCTTTTGGTTCAGCTCCGACAGAAGTAGGGAGACCAGACATAAAGCCTACAGAAAGAAGCAGCCAAGCTACTAGGAAGTTCATAGCCACCCCTGCAAATAACACTGCGGCTTGGATATATTTCGGCTTATTTACAAAACTTCTATTTTTATCTGGACCATTCATGGATTCTTCATCCGGATTCTCACCAAAGATCTTTACATAACCACCAAATGGTAGTGCATTGAAGTTGTACCTTGTCTCCCCTCTCTTAATTCCAAAAAGTTTTGGAGGAAAACCAAAAGAAAATTCATCTACACGTATTCCAGATTTCTTTGCAACAATAAAATGCCCAAACTCATGGGACACAACAAGCACTAATAGTATTACTAAGAAAATTATTATATTCATTTAGGTTTTTATATTATATCACAAAATCATTTATCTTTTTAATAACATCAGGATTAGTTAAATCTAGCATCATTAAGCAATCTTCTGCTTCACCCGCAATAAGTGGTGGATAAACTTTGACTATTTTAAAACCCAGAGATTCTTGAACACGAAAAGAATCTTTATTGTCAGATTTTACATAAAGCATCGCTTCCTTCGCTCCTCTTTTTAATAACTCCTTAAGTCGTAACATTGAATTTTTTGTTCCAAAACCTTTATTTCGAAAATCTTTTTCAGTATAACCCCAACCCAAACGCCACACTCCTTCCTTTCCTTTTTCTTTTATAGCGCGACCTAAGCCCACAGATTTAGAACCGTTCTTAGATAACACGAATAACATATCATTACTTGATAATGCATATTGCCAATCTTCTTTCGTTCTATTCTCCTCTACAGAGACTTCTTTTGGTCCAGCGCCAAACATTTTTGCATCTTCACCAGTAACTTCTAATAGTCGTAATCTTTTACATTCTTCCCAGTCATCTACTGTCGCCAATTCTACTTTTGGGTTAAATTGTTCATGTTTATTAAATGAAGATTCAATCATATTTTATTGATTCATTACCTCTGCTTCCTTTTTAGCAAATATTGCTTCGAGGTTTTGATTTGATTCATCTACACATTTTTGGACGTCATCTTTTGCGCGCTTTTTCTCATCTTCACTTAGGTCTTCTAGTTTACTCATCTCATCACCTCGCTCTTGGCGGACACTTATACGAGCATCCTCAAGCTTTTCTTTCAGTATCTTTGCGAGCTTCGCTCTATTCTCGGTAGTAAGCATTGGGAAGATAACTCTTACTCCATCACTATCAGACACTACAGAAAGCCCGAGATTCGCTGCCATAATCGCTGTCTCTATATCTTTTATTTGATTCTTATCCCACGGAGCGACACGAAGAGTCTTTGGATCTTCTATAGATACGCCAGCCACGTTCTTGATAGGCATGTGGGAACCATAGCTTTCCACCATGACACTATCTAGCACCATAGGAGTAGCGCGCCCTGTGTGCACCTGAGAATATTCTTTTGAGAGCCATTCCTCAACTTTTTTTAATTTTGTTTTGAAATCATTCGTATTGTAAGCCATAGGTTTTTATTATAGCACAAGGGAAATATGTTCTAAAATCATCTTCACCGACGCACCTGGAAGAGATAGATAGTCTCGAGCTTTAGCCAACTCCCCTAATTTAAATTTAATTTCTGGATTATTTTTATCATTTTTAAATTGTTCGTACACTATTTTTTCAAGATCATTTACAAGTCTTATTGCACTAAACCTCAAGCCACCACTCCCGACACTATCTTTATGCTCTTCTATAATTTCTGCCACTAATTCAATCCTATCTTTAGGCTTTGATTTAAAAAATTCTTCAGTACTCTTTTTAAAAAGAGGATTAGATACTTCGTCTACTCTAATTACATGAGCTCTGGATAGTATAGTATCGAGCAACACAAGTGAATTCGGTACAACAATAAAGAAATGTGTGCCTTCCTTGGGCTCTTCAATCATTTTAAGCAAAGTCCTCTCTGCGTCATGGTTAATAAACTTGGCTCCAATAATACAAACTCTCTTCGTACCCTCTATAGCCTTTTCGCTATGCCATTCTTTTATTTTTTTACTATCATCTATAGTGAATGAATCATATATCTGACAAAGCACATCAGCACTTCTTGCTTCAATATCTCCCCTATCTTCTAATGCTTCTCGCAAAGGAAAGACAGTAGTGTCTGGATCACCTTCTACTATATAGCTATGGTACAGATTCTCAGGGAATAAATCTTTTATAAAGCTCATGTATTTATTCTACTCCAATTGGAAAAATATCAGAAAGCTCACCAGAATAATAGAATTCATAAGATAAACCTCCGAAAGTATAGTCACGATCATTTATCGTAATAGTAGATCCTCCTACTTCAGGGTTTTCTTTTGGTACAGATTTATTAAAACCTAGATTAAATAGTGTAGCCAGCACTTCAGGACGATCTGATATCGGATAACCAGCAACTTCCCACTGGTGCATAATCTCTTTCAGGAATATTCCAGTATAGAAATATGAATAGTAGTGATTCTTTGGATCAGTTAACCTCATTAATCTTTCGTTAGCCACATCTTCAGTACTATAAGTAAAAATATTTTCATAATCAGAACCAAGATAGAAAGGACTTGTAGAATTTTTTAAATTATTTTCAATAGCTTCTGCGGTCTCAGCTTTTACACCAGCTACACCATATGAGAATTTTGTTCCATTGCCAAGAATTTTTAAAGGTTCAAAATATTTCTTGAAAGATTCACGATTAGCAGTAAAGAATCTAAATTGTTCTGAAATAACACTCGACACTATAGTACGAGCAGGCACACCAGAGTCCATACTTGCCTTTTGTATTATATCTTTATCTTTTATCAATGCATCGCGTAGAGCAGCCCACTCAGGAGACATAACCCATGCAAATATTGTCTGATTAGAGGCTGTTATATTACCTACACTTGCAAGTGTGTTTGTAAAAACATTACATTTCTTCATTCTATCTTGAAGGAACGAATTGTTGTTTGTCACAATATCTACCGCACGTATCATTTTCTCTACAATTATCGGTGACTTAGTAGCTGTATAGGTATCTAGTATTACTTTCCCATTGTCTGGTAGGACTGAGGAAATAGCCATTATCTGACATTCTGCGACAGGGCTTAGAACTCCTGGTTTAGAACTATTTGCATAAATACTAGATATACCTGAGAGTCCTTTATTTTTTATATTAAAGAAAGCATTGCGAGAATCTATACTACCAGCAACGTCAGTTAGGTGAAATCGCATAGCCACATAAACTCCAGAGAAGACTACACCTATGGCCGCAAAACAGCAAAAAAGAATAAGTGCAATTCTTTTAGAGAGAGATTTGATATGGCGCATATTATCGTTTGCTTAAAATTGTTTTTTTATAAGTTTCTAAATGATTTAGTGCTTCACCTGTACCTTTGGCAACACATAGTAGTGGCTCATCGGCAACATAAGCTTTGACTCCAGTACGTCGATATATAAGATCAGACAGGTTCCTAAGTTGAGATGATCCACCTGTCATGATTATACCATCATCAATAATATCAGCAGCGAGTTCTGGTGGGGTAAGCGATAGCACATCCTTAATTGCACTTATCATTGTGCGTAATTCTTTATCAATTGCTCGTACAACTTCATTTGTAGAAATTTGTGCAGTACGTGGAAGTCCTTGGATAAAGTCACGCCCTTTAATAGTGATAGTAAGCTCTTCTTCAAGTGGCACGGCTGCGCCTATCTTCACCTTTATCGCTTCGGCCGTTTTATCTCCGATAGCAAGATTGAATGTCTTCTTTATATAGTCAGCGATGGCTTGATCAATTTTATCGCCAGCACATTTTACTGAAGTCGAAGATACGATTCCTCCAAGTGAAATAACTGCTATGTCTGTTGTACCTCCACCGATATCCATAACCATGTGGCCTTTCGATTCATGAATAGGAATTCCCGCACCGATAGCAGCAAGGATTGGTTCTTTCACTACGTATGCATTTTTTGCTCCGGCGCGCACAGCTGCCTCTACAACTGCACGTCGCTCTGTCGAAGTAATACCTGCAGGAACTGAGACCATTACATCTGGTTTGAATAAATTATATTTACCAAGCGCCTTTGAAATAAAATACCTAAGCATTGCTTCAGTTACTCTATAGTCTGCGATCACTCCATCTTTCATTGGGCGGTAAACTACAATACTCTCTGGAGTTTTACCAATCATTTCTTTTGCTTCGATGCCAATAGCTAAAATAGTATTGTCCTGTTCCGAAACAGCAACAACAGAAGGTTCATTTAGAATAATGCCCTTACCAGGAAGATATACTAGGGTATTGGCTGTGCCCAAATCAATACCCAATTTTTTAGAAAATATAGCCATATATATAGAGCTACTATAGCACAGAAGTTGTGCTAGGATAAAGGTATGTATATAGCTACTGTCACCCCTATAAAGAAAGGCCTGCAAAAGGAGTATCTATCATATTTCTCAGCATCTGATATACCACTAGGCACTATTGTTACTATACCCATAAGGTCCAAGACGGCTGACGCTATTGTCATAAACATAGAAGATGCGCGATCTCGAAAGTCTGATCTAAAAAAAGCTGAATATCAACTAAAAAAAATTATTGGAATAAAAGGTGCCTCCCCTTTCACAAAAGAATTTTTTATTGCATGCTCTCGTATGAAAGATTACGCAGTTAGCTCGACTGGTAATATCATCAGCGCAATGTTGCCTTCTGTGTTTCTAGACAATATACGAGAACTCAAAGAATCAAAGGAAATAGAAGCCTCAGAAAAAATAGAAAATATAAAACATGAAAAATTAATTTTCCAAGCACTTATTCCTGATCGTATAGCTTTCTATCGTACGCTCATCCGCGAAGCATTCGCCAAAAAGCAATCAGTCTTTATCTGTGTCCCCACTCGTTACGATATAGAGGAATGGAAAAATGCTCTTAGTAAAGGTATTGATCAGTATGCATTCGCTTTTCATGGAGACATGACCAAGAAGGCATTGATCAGTAATTACAATAGTGTCATTAACACAGAGCACCCAGTACTTATCATAGGCACTGGCATGTTCTTATCAATTCCTCGACCCGACACCAAAACTATAATCCTTGAGCATGAGAGCTCAGATTCGTATAAGCAATTAAGGAAACCTTATCTCGATGTTCGTAGTTTTATAGAAGTTCTCTCTTCAATACAAAAATCAAAATTAATCTTTGGTGACACATTGCTTCGCCCTGATACTCTAAATAGACACGAGGAAGGTATTCTCGGGGAAATTCATGCGCCACATTTCAGGCTTCCAAAAGCCGAGCGCCAAATGGTTGTAGATATGAAAGAAGAGTTAGACGAAAAAGGTTCAAAGAAATTTACAGTCCTCTCAGACAAAACAAAGAAAATGATCGAGTACGCTATCTCTCACGATGAATCAATATTTTTATTCTCTATAAGAAAAGGCCTGGCGGGAGTTACTGTATGTCACGATTGTGGACATACACTGCTTTGTCCGACATGTTCAGCCCCTATGGTTCTCTATGGGGCGAAGCAGCGCAATGCAACAAAGATCGCACAGACAAGAATCTTTATGTGTAATAAATGCGGACGCAAAGAATCCACTGAAATCAAATGCCCAGAATGCCATAGTTGGAATCTGACTCCACTTGGCATAGGTACAGACAGGGTCTACGAAGAAGTAAAAGATTTATTTCCTAAAGCTCATATTGTACAAATAGATAAGGAGTCGACTCCAACAGACAAGGAAGCCAGACTTGCTATTAATTCATTTTCTAAAAAGCCAGGTAGTATCCTAATTGGTACAGAAATGGCATTCTCATATCTTCATAGCGAAGTCACTCATAGTGCAATTATTTCTCTTGATGGTTTACTTTCAATACCAAGCTTCAATATTACACAGAAAATTTTACACATCATTGAGAAATTACATTCTATAACTACTCGTAACTTAGTAATTCAAACCCGGCTTCCTGAAAATCAAATCCTCCAATATATTTTAAGTGGTAATGTTCTACCTCTATATAGAGAAGACTTAAAAGAACGTAAAGCATTCGGCTATCCACCATTCAAGCGATTAATAAAAATCACATTCACGGGTACTGCCGCCGAGACAGATAAGGCTCGTAGATATTTGGATCACACACTAAGCGCCTATGAGCCTCAAATATTTTCAGCATTTATTGGTAAAGTCAAAGGCCAATACATAACAAATACAGTCATAAAGGTTAATCCGAGCCTTTGGCAACTTCCAACAACAGACAAAGAACCTGTGCCTTCAAATCTCGCTGAGATATTATTCTCGCTTCCTCCATCGTTCTCTATAAACGTAGACCCAGAGGATTTGCTTTAAAAGCTTAGTATTATAAACCTATTCTTACTTGACAAGTCAAGTGTTTTATGCTAGA
This sequence comes from uncultured Candidatus Saccharibacteria bacterium, assembly GCA_964631935.1. Lineage (GTDB taxonomy): Bacteria > Patescibacteriota > Minisyncoccia > Phycocordibacterales > UBA9973 > UBA8515. The sequence continues at coordinate 57,026 of CAZWAV010000001.1, read as the reverse complement.
ATACCCCTAAACAGATTAGTGCGCCCTTTTAGACTTATATCAATATGAGTCATCAAGAGCTCACTAATCAATAATTCTTCATTTAAAACAAAACAAAACATGAAAAAAGTAATGTTAAGCATACTTGCTGTATGCATCACTCTGGCTTCAATATGCCAGGAACTTTCCCCCGCTGAAATTGCAAATACCATCAACAAAAGCAAGGAAGCAAATTTAAGTAACGGGATTATTGATCCCAACAAGATTCAGATTGGCCAGACTTTAACCTTCCTATTTCAGGATGGTACACAAAAAATTATTACCGTAGAAAACGGTGATAGCCAATGGAAAATTTTGAAAAGTAAAATTTCTGCCTTAATAAATGCACATGGCCCGGTAATTCAATTTCCTAAAGATCAAACCCCCGCAGACGCAGAAGCAAAAAAAATTCCACCACCTATTTCAGAAGGGGCACTAATCATGAGCCCTGGAATGGTTTTACTTATTTTGATCTCTCTTGCACTTATCGCTCTTTTCTTTGCTGTTAGGCAAGGATTAAAAAAGAAATCAGATGAAGCAAAAAAAGACCCGGTAACATCAGGACCAGCAATGAGACGGAATGGTTTAACAGATGAAAATGCATTTGCTTATACAAACGAAGTTGCTAACAGGCAATTCAACAATCCAAACCTTCAAGTACGTGAAGTACAAAGAGGAATGCTGAGTGGTAATAACCTGGAAGTATTCTATGCTGGTAATGTGACTCCACAAAGGAGAACATTTACAAACCAATCTGCTTATCGTGGCATAGTAAACATAAACGGCACTGACCAATATGTTTATTTCCTTCAGGGATGTGGGAATGATGTTAGGATGGGTAATTATTTTACCGGTCAAAACATTCAATTCATTGCAGATGCTACAGCTCCAGTATTAAGGCCACAGCCAACAACTACTGAAGAGAAAAAAGCTGACCCCAAATTAACAGAACCGACAATGCTACAAATGGTAAATGCTATGGCAAAAGTTCTGGAAACCAAAGGAAGCGGAAAAATGACAATAACAGGTATAGATAATGTTAAGGTTGAGATGTTCTTTTCAGCCACACCAATATCATTCTCTGCAAATGGTCATGCCAAAGACATACTGGCAATTGAAGAAAAAACTGCTTAGTAATTAAGTAATTTTCATGTAGATCGCAAATAGTCCACCTAGCGTAAAGCGAAGTGGGCTATTTTTTATTTTATATTCCGACTTCTTGCCTCTAATCAAAAGATATGATACTATAAGCCCTACATATGATAACAGTCATCGAGGTCAAGAAAAATACAAACGAAAGCAATATGAACCTAGTTCGTCGTTTTTCACGCAAGGTTCAGGAGTCTGGAATCATCCAGAAGGTAAAGAGTAAGCGTTACAATGAGCGCCCTCTATCAAAACTTAAAACAAAGCACGCTACTCTCAAGCGTATCACTCGCCGAAAGAATCATGAGAAACTTTTGAAAATGGGTAAAGCACAAGAAGTAGTAAAGCGAGGACGTCGTTAAGATATGGAAGGTTCAAATCTTTGCAACATAACAAACAAGACAAAAGGCAAGCTTCCACGCTTGCCTTTTGCATCTATGAAAGACAAAATTTTAGGACCTACATACGATCTATCGGTTAGCTTCTTATCTAAAGTAGAGCAGAAGAAAATAAACAAACTTTACCGAGGTAAAGATAGTACGACAAATGTACTTTCTTTTTCTTTATCTCAAAATTCTGGAGAAATTACTTTTGATGCTACTAAAGTAAAAAGCGACGCACCACTTTTTGATATGACATATCCAAAATTCCTAAAATATTTATTTATCCACGGATGCCTACATTTGAAAGGTTTCGAACATAGTAGTACAATGGAGAGAGAAGAGAAGAAGTATCTCAAGATATTTCAGTAATCCCCTTCATAAAACTCCCAATGGCTAAAACTAATTACACTTGTGGTATTGATGTAGGCACGCATACAACTCGCGTGGTTGTAGTTGGTTACAATAAAGAAGACGATTCACCATATACTATTGCTACAGGCCAATCGCAAACAGCGGGCATGCGCCTCGGTTATATTACAAATACTGAACACGTTTCAAAAAGTATTAAAGAGGCAGTAAAACAAGCCGAGAAGACATTAGGTTCAAAGATCAAACGCGCCTATATATCTATCGGTGGTATAAGCCTCGGGTCTACAGTATCGACTGGTTCAGTTATTATTTCTCGTGCTGATCAAGAAGTGACCCAGCTCGATATTTCTAAAGCTCTTGCTGATAGCGAAGAAAACTTAGAAATTTTAAATAAGAAAATAATTCATATCATTCCTGTCGGTTACAAGCTCGATGGTAAGGATCTCCACGCGCGACCAGAAGGTATGAAGGGTGTGAAGCTTGAAGTAAAGACTCTTTTTATAACATGCCTAAAGCAAAACATAGAAGATCTTATTACAGCGCTCGCTTTAGCTGACATTGAAGCTCAAGACGTCATCGCATCCCCTCTTGCAAGCTCTCTAATACTCTTAGGGGTAAAGCAAAAAGCTGCGGGCTGTGCCTTACTTGATATCGGAGCCGAAACAGTTTCCATTGCAGTCTTTGAGAACAATCTACTGATGTCCATGCAAGTATTCTCGATTGGTAGTATGGACATTACAAAGGACGTTGCTCTTGGATTCCGTATCGCCCTTGAAGAAGCTGAGAGTATAAAGTTGGGCTCTGTCATTGGCGGAGACTATCCAAAGAAAAAAATAGATGAGATTATTGAGGCTCGCCTTTCTGATATCTTTGAGCTTGTCAGTAATCATCTAAAGAGACTTCGTCGTAATGAATTATTACCAGCTGGTATTATTATTACTGGTGGTGGCTCACATGTTGCAAACATCGAAGACATAGCAAAGAGAGAATTAAAACTTCCTTGTCGTACGGGTCCAGTGGATAGCACAATAAATAATAAATTAAAGATTCGCGACTCATCTTGGTATACAGCTTTTGGCTTAGCCCTTTCTTCTGGTGACGGAAATTCAAATAGTAATATAAATATCGGCATTGGAGACAATGTTAAGCAAGTAAAAGGATTTTTCAAATCACTTTTGTCTCAACTTTTGCCATAAAATATAGCTTTGTCAAACATTTGCTTTTATTAAATATCTGCTATTATGTAGGTACGCAGATTTATTAATAACCCTAGATTTCTATATATAATATATGCCTAAAATTAACCCTGAAATCGAATCATTCGCCCGAATTAAAGTCATCGGTATAGGTGGTTCAGGAAAAAATGCTCTCAATCACATGATAAGCTCCAAAGTGCGAGGGGTGGAGTTCATCGTTATGAACACAGATACTCAAGACTTACACAACTCTCTTGCAGAAAAGAAGGTTCACTTGGGTAAAAATCTCACAAAAGGTCTAGGTGCCGGCATGAATCCAGAAATTGGTAAGCGTGCAGCTGAAGAAACAAAAGCAGAAATACAAGATGTCATCAAAGGCGCTGACATGGTTTTCATTGCTTGTGGTATGGGCGGAGGTACAGGCACAGGAGCAGCTCCAATTGTTGCTCAAGCAGCAAAAGAGCAAGGTATACTTACTGTCGCTATCGTTACAAAACCATTCTCATTTGAAGGTAATCAACGCATGAAGCTTGCCGAAGAAGGCCTAGCTCTTCTTGAACAAGAAGTTGATGCAATTCTAGTAATTCCAAATGATCGTCTTATAATCATTTCTGGTAAGGAAGTTGGATTCAGACAAGCTTTCTCAATGTGTGATGAAGTCCTCAAGCAAGCTGTCGAAGGTATTTCTGAGCTAATCACTACTCCAGGTATGGTTAACGTAGACTTCGCTGACATTAGAGCTGTTATGCATGATGCGGGAAGTGCGCTCATGGGTGTAGGTATCGCTGCTGGTGAAGGCCGTGCAGAGAAAGCAGCCCTTGCTGCTATTAACTCTCCTCTTCTTGATCTTTCAATCTCAGGAGCAAAGGGAGTACTCTTTGCAATTTCAGGTGGAGACGATCTTACAATCCATGAAATTAGCGAGGCAGCAAAGGTAATCACAGAATCAATAGACAAAGAAGCAAAAGTAATATTTGGTACAATTCGCGATGAGAAGCTAAAGAAGGGTGAAATGAAAGTCACTGTTATCGCTACTGGATTCCCTACTGATATTCCTCGCCGTTCTCTTTTTCAAAGTAGCCAAAGAGTTGGAGAGCCAACAATAGCTACAGCCACGAAAGAAGAGATAGTTCAGGCCGTAAATAAAGAAACAGTAAAAAATGGTGCGACTGAGTATGTAAAGAAGAACGAGCCTAAAGAAAATGATTTATTTATAGATGATACAGATGACTGGAGTACTGTCCCAGCATTCTTAAGAAGAAAGAAATAGTTATTAAGAAAACCGAGACAATTAAAAAGGTCTCGGTTTTTTTAATACTAGACACATATGTTATAATGGTACTTATGTATGATTTAATTATTATTGGTGGAGGACCAGCAGGCGCGGCAGCGGCTGTGTATTCTGCACGCAAACAACTTAAAACTGCCATAATTACAGGAGAGTTCGGTGGCCAATCTATAGTATCTGAGCTTATATATAACTGGATCGGTACTCCTGAGATAAAGGGTGCAGATCTTGGCGAAAACTTAAAGAAACATATTCTCTACTATAAAGGTCAATATTTAGACATCATTGAAGGTGAAAAAGTCACTGCTGTTAAAAAAGATGGCATGATTATTACAATCACAACTGAGTCTGGTAAGACTTACGAATCAAGAGGTCTGCTTGTTGCTACTGGTAGTAGTAGACGAAAGCTCGAAGCTCTAAATGCAGACAAATTTGAACACAAAGGTATCACCTACTGTGCGTCTTGTGATGGACCACTATTCGCCGATCAAGATGTCTTAGTCATTGGTGGAGGTAATGCAGGATTCGAGACGGCCGCACAACTACTCGCATATTGTAAAAGTGTCACTATGGTTCACCGGAGCGCTGAATTCCGAGCTGATGAAATAACTGTTAAGAAAATATTAGAGAACCCGAAATTTAAAGCCATAACTAATGCAGATATTCTAAGAGTAGATGGTGATCAATTTGTAAATTCACTTACTTACAAAGATAAAATCACAGGTGAAGAACATACAATACCTACAACAGGAATATTTGTAGAAGTAGGCCAAATCCCGAACACAGAATTCATGAGAGGGGTCGTGACTATAGATGAGTTCAACAAGATTGTCGTAGACCCTATGACTCAGATGACTTCAGAGCAAGGTATCTGGGCTGCCGGCGACTGTACAAATGGTAGATACCACCAGAACAATATCGCAAGTGGTGATGCTGTTAAAGCTCTAGAGGATGCTTATATCTGGCTCCATAAAAATAAATAAATTCTAAAATAGGCTCCCCTAGAGCCTATTTTAGAATTGCTCATATTGACATTTACGCTTAAACTTGGTACAATAAGAGCTAATTTGTAATTTTTAACACTTAAACCCCCTGTTTATGAAGAAGAGTAAAAAATCGTTTGTAACTTACACCCTCAGAGGCGACAGAGCCTTTTTAGGAATGAACCCTATCATTGCAATAACCGAAGGAAGCGAGCGGCGTATTTGTGAAAACTGCATTAATCGTTGTGTTATAACCTCCCCAGGTAATAGCATAGTAGGCAGATTCCATAATATGACCGACTGCTCAAAAGTAGAAGCAAAAAAAGCCTTTGGTGCCGGTGAAGGTGTAATCATGCCAAAAATGTTGGAAGGCAATCAAATTGGAAACTTTTGCAAATTTTTTGAATTTGCAAGCCAAAGTTCAGACACTGGTAAACCTGATTTTTCAGAAGGCTCAAGTGCCACAAAAAAAACAGCTTATGTATTTGTTAAAGAAGAAGATGAGCCTGTGCTATTTGTAGCTCCTGCAGGTGGTAAATTTTACTACCCCGCTGACTACAAAATTCCCAAAAAAGAAATGAAGGGCGATATGCTGAAATTCTTTTCAGTACAGCAAGCTATTGATGCAGGCTTTGTATCAATATTTTGAAATTAAGTATGGAAAACGAATAAAAGCCCAGGATTAATTCTGGGCTTTTAATATGCCAATTTACACAATTAAGATTCTTTTTCTAGTACTCTTTCAAGTGCCTCAAGTTCAGCTTTAGAGTTGGGCTGGAGTCCTTCTATGATATTTGCCACAGGTACAGCCTCTACCCTCTCCCCTTGTTCACGAGCAAGACGGATAAGATCTGTAAGATAGTATTCCCCTTGAGCATTTTCATTTTTTAATTTATCTATATTATTCCACAACCATTCACTATCGAAAGCATACAGCGCTGGGTTAACTTCTGTAATTTGTCTCTCTTCTTCGCTTGCATCTTTGTATTCAATATTTTTTAAAACCTGGCCATTTGCATCACGAATAATTCTACCGAAATGCATCATACCTCCTCTCCAGTCTTCAAAGTCTGGCAACACCACCGTACCTATCGTTATAGCGGGCATTTTTTCTTTATGTGTGGAAATAATTTTTTCAATAGTTTCTTTTGATACTAGAGGCTGATCAGTAGATAGTATCATGATCATTTTATGATCTTTGTTCACATTTTCCCTTGCAGATAATACTGCATGGCCTGTACCCAATTGTTCTTCTTGGTGAGCATAATTATGATTCGTACCTAGGACTTCAAAGATTCTTTCCTTTTTGTGACCTACTACGATGACTGGCTTAGCCTCTTGGTCGACAAGAGAAATAGTGTCCATTATGTGTTTCAAAAATGGTTTGTTACGTAATGGTGTTAAAGCCTTGGGATCATCAGATTCCATTCTTTTACCCTTACCTGCAGCGAGGATTATAAACTGTGTATTCATATGTGTGCGCGATAGAGGAGTCGAACCTCTGACCTACCCCACGTCAAGGGGTCGCTCTACCAACTGAGCTAACCGCGCATAATAACTTCTTCATAACTTAAATACAATTGCCATAGCCAAGGTTCTTTTTCCACCAAAACAGCTAACCGCGCATTAATTTTTTGCGGAAGCGGTGAGATTTGAACTCACGATACGGTTTCCCATATTCCGCTTTTCGAGAGCGGTGCTTTCAACCACTCAGCCACGCTTCCCTTCAGATTCAGGCCTATACCGATCGAGAATACCTTATTTTAAAGCAAAAATCAACAATCAGTGAAAATATTATAGCACTTAAAGGTACTATTTTGGCATATTTGACAAAATATCTTTATATGCTAATATTGTAATTAATGATTTATTTTAATTTGTTTTTTTCATCCTAAAAACTTACAACCGTGAACAAAAAAGAAAACCTTCAAACTGGGTCATCAAGCTCAGAATCTCTTGTTTCAAATACCAAAGAAAATGGTATTTCTATACAAAAGGAAGACTTTTCCCTTAAAGGATCTTTTGGAGATTACTTTAAATTACCAATTCCGATGATGGGATTACTGGTGTTCCTTATTCTTTGTGCCTTTGGCTATAAGTATTGGAATCAGCCACATTTAGTGACGTTAGCAGAAGCATTTATTGTATTGTTTGGTGTCGCTGTTATAAGCGGACAACAACTTATGAAAAAAACTTCAACCTTACCAGTGAAAGTAAAGTTACTATCCTCAGAGAATTTAGGGCAAAACATTCCAAAACAACAGGCAACAGCCGGAAAAACAAAAAGGAGGACTGGAATTAAGAGAGTTCTCGCAAAAGTTGTTTACATGTCAAGAAAGCAATTCAAAATGCACCCCAGAAGGAGAAAAGTTAAAACAGCGTAAGCAAAAGCTATCGCTTAAATTATCCAGCAGACTAAGTCTGCTGGATTTTTATTTTAAATAGTAAGGATTACTTCCCTCTTCGTAAATAAACAAATCGTCATTAGATTTCTTCCAAGCCTCTTGAATAGGCGCGATAATACGCCATGATTCGAGTACTTCTTCGCTAGAAACAAAAATACTATGGTCAGATTTAAATGAACCAGTTAAAACATTTTCATATGCTTCTGGAATTTTAGTATTGTGATTGATTGAATAATTAAAATCAGATTTTAAAGACCAAGAAGGAAATGTAATACCTTCATCGGGTTGAATTCTAAATATCAATTTATCTGGGCCAAGATTTTTTTTATAATAAATAACAATCTCAGTTGCCTTCTTATCTAGCATCTTACCTGTCATTATATTTATTGGTACACCTATCCATTTAGGATTATTAGACTCTAGAGTTATAGATACATAAGTTTCAATTTTACTACCATTATTATTGACCTCATTTTTATATTTAGTGTATTGGCCACGATGTACATAGTTTGTGATAGGTTTATCAGAAGGTATATTAAGGTTTTTTAAGGCTTGTAGTTTTCTCTTTGAAAGATCATCTTTATTTATATCCATCAGCATAATAGCTGCCAATTGTAATAAATGACTTTGGACTAAGTCGATTAATGCACCTGTCTGTTCATAAAAAGATATCCGGCCTTCAATACCGATGGATTCACTAGCTATAATTTCAATTCGCTCAATAGAGCTATTATTCCAATAATCTTTGAAGGTTAAATCATTGTCTCGAAAAGAAATTACCTCTTGTGTCATTGGTTTGGCAAGGTAGTGATCAATCCTGTAAACTTGTTTTTCATCAAAATACCTACTTATCTGTTTTACAAAACCCTTCGCAGATTCCAAATTTACACCAAATGGTTTTTCTAATAAGATCTTTGTAGTACCCTCTTTGGCGAAGCCAGCCAGACCGAGTTTCTCTATGACAAACAACGATACCTGCGGTGGGACAGAAAGATAAAAGAGATGTTGTGAGGGTGAACTAAACATGCCTTCAATTTCTTTTAATTTCTCATTTAGGCGTAAATATTCATCGTCACTATCTAAATCCATCTGGAAAAACTTCAAATGATTTTTTATCCCATCCTTAAACTCCACATTCAAAAGTAACTTATCAACATCAACTTCCGGTTTTCTAGTAACACCAAGAACCACAAAATCATCAGGCACCTTACCTGATTCTATTAAATTACTTATTGCTGGCAATACCTTTCGGGTCGATAGATCTCCTGTAATACCTACGACAATTAAAATAGTCGGTTTATTATCCATTATTTATCTTATGCCCACCGAAAGCATTCCGCATGGCGGCAAGTAACTTTGTAGCGAAATTAACATTTCCCTTTTGAGAATCTAATCTTACATCAAATGAGGCTTGGATTGAAGGAGTGGGTATTTTGTAATCTTTTGCGACTTCTAGCATCCAGCGAGCTTCCCCTGACTCTGCAACTGTGCCCTCTATGCCACCCAGTTCAGGGTTTTCTTTCAAAATATCACGCGATAATTCATTGAGCCATGAAGTAACAACACTGTGGTGTTGCCAGACTTCACCTGCAGCAGCAAGGTCTATATTTTTGTATGGACCATTTTTAAGTAAATTATAGCCTTCGGCCAAACTTTCCATCATACCGTACTCAATAGCATTATGTGTCATTTTCACAAAATGACCAGAGCCACTTTCGCCAAAGTAGTGATATGCGCCAGTTGGCTTTGCAAGTGTCTGTAATATTTTCTCTATATTTTTAAATTGATCTTTGTCACCACCTGCCATCATTGAAAAGCCATTTTGATAGCCCCAGACACCACCACTCGTGCCGACATCGAACATATATGAACCCTGATCTGTAACTTTTTTTGATCTTTCTTTGGTAAGTCTGAAGTCAGAATTCCCTCCATCTATAATAATGCTCCCTTTGGGAATTAAAGCGAGCCATTCATCGAGAGTAGCGTCAACAACATCCGAAGGAACCATCAACCATAATACAAGTTGCTCACCTTCAAAAGCTTTCACGACTTCTTCTTTTGTATGTGCAGGCTTCGCTCCATACGACACAGCTTCATCAATAGCAGGTGTACTCCTATTATGAGCTATAACTTCAAAACCATCCTCTGCTAACTTACGAGCTATTTGCATACCCATTTTACCAAGACCAGAAATTGCGATTTTTTTCATATGATTTAATTATTAAAAATAATAAACTTACCTGCCTGTTTAAGACACTGCGCTGGCTGTTCAAGGAAAGTATTATCACCTTTCAGTTTTTCTAAAGTCTCTTTCTTTTCTTCTCCTGTCGCATATACGACAACCTCATCTATAAAAGGGATAATTGTAGGTGTAACTGTAATTCGATAATAATTCCCTCCTTGATATCCAAACGCCAAATCAGAAGATTCTACAGCAGGGCTCCCTGGAAGTATTCCAGCCGTGTGTCCATCAGCACCAATACCAAAAAGGCCTATAATAAAATCTGCTTCATCTATAAAATTCTTTAACGTATTATTATACTCTCCCACAGTTTCTTCTATATTTTTGCCTTGAAGGACAGGATAAAGTTGTGCTCCAGGAACACTAAAACCGGCTTTTTCTAACTGATACCAGCTTGAGTCATTGTGTCCAATTTCTCCATATCTCTCATCTGTAAGTGATATAGTTAAATTTTTACAATCAAAATCTTGTAACTCTTTTGATATCATAACCGCCACAGCAATAGCTGAGCCTCCAGGTACTAGCCATAAAACTTTCTCACCTTTAATTAAGTGGTCTTTTAAAACATTAGTGATATACTCTGATGCTTGTTCTTTTGGATTCTCACTTGTATGAAATTCTGGATCTGTCATATTTACAGTTTAGCACAAAGGGTCTAAGCGGTATATGTATATACAAAAAGCCACATTTCTGTGGCTTTTTGTATTGTGACCCTACCGGGAATCGAACCCGGATTACCGGCTTGAAAAGCCGATGTCCTAACCGTTAGACGATAAGGCCTAAACTACTGACGGGATGAGTATAACATTTTTACTGAAAAAGACAACTATTTCAGCTATTTTAGCCTTGTATTGTAAGTATATAATTGGTTTCTACTACTTGACTTTTCTGTTTATATATGCTATTATGTGAAGAGTAAGTTAGTTCTTTGAAAAAATTTGGTTATAGGTTGTTTAGAGAACAATTCTAGTCTTCCCTTTTGGGAAGGCTAGGGACGTTCTCTAAACTAACTTAAATTTTATTAACCAAAAAAAGACAACAATGACAACATCATCTCACTCTCATTCGACACCAATACCTCCAACCCTACCAACACCCAGAAATTCAAAAGTAATACTTACCGTAATACTTTTGATTTTAGGAGTTGTGGTCCTTGCGATTGCTACTATACTTTGGAACAATAGAGCAAGAACTTATGATTTAAGAGAAACCCCATATGGGGACATACTTAAATTCAAAGTAGGAGCAGGTAAAACAGTAAGAGTAAAATTAACCTACGATTACATTCCTATGTGGTCAAGCGACAAAATTGAGAGATACAATTCTCAAGGAACACTTGCAACCATGAAAGGACATTGTATTTCTGGTCCATGTGACTCATCTATCTCAACTCACATCACTTTTGTAAATAAAAGTGATCATTCAATCACCGTTAAAATTGGTAGGTGTGAATCCAAAAAAGATTGCACTATTGATCTTTAACTCAAAACTTAAAAAAATGTCAGTTATTTCAAATCTTTGGATTTTAGTGGGTATATTTGTAATGGTAACTATAGCAAACCTGTTTTTTACCGCTTACAAGCTTAAGCTACTACCACTATTGATTATGGTTATTGGTTCAGTAATCTTCATTGTAAGGTTATTGCTCTTTATTGGCTCAATTGAGAATGACATAGTTGATGTTCCAGTATTATTGTCATTAATTATCTGTATGATTATCTGTATCGTTTACATCTATCTAGGCGGACGCAAAGGTAGCGTACTGACAGAAACAATAGTCATATCAGAATTATCTGGTCGTCCAGTTGGGACAGTAAAACAGCGTATTGCCTGGGTTGATCCATTGTTTACTCAAATGGGTACTACTTTGGATTTACGAAGAATTCCTTTGGTAATGCCGACAACTCCCACTCTTATCACTCTTAAAAAAATAAAAGCGTGGATAAGAGACATCAGAATCATGATCAAAAGAGATAATGACCAGGAAGGAGCTAAAATACTCACCATTGAAGGTGGTCTTGAAACTATCAAGGCGGAAATTATGAGGTGCACAGATGAATTCTTTATTCATAAAGTGGGAACGCTTGAACCAAGTGCGCTTGATAGTGATAAGGGTACAACTATTCATGACATGGAACACGAATTGTCTGAGAGGATAAACAGATTTTGTGAAAGCCAGAATTATCCTTATATTGTATTAAATATAACTATAGGTGACACAGAACTAGATCCAGCTTATTATGAAGCATTAGCTCTTAAGGTTATTGAAGCTCTTAAACAAGAAGCTAAGGATATAGCTGCTGACGCATTGAAGAAACGAGTAAAAAGTGTTGGTGAATATGTTATGCCTAGCGGAAGTGAGAGTGAACAGCTTCAAGCTGCAGAAGTAATTCTTGAGATTGTTAAAAAAACAATCGACAAGAAACAATTCAGTTTTGATGGTGATCTCTCCAAACTTGTTAAAGAAGTTGCTAAGATCTTAAAAACTAGATAAAATTGTTCTCAATTAAAACAAAAACGCCCCGTTTATACTGGGCGTTTTCTTTTACCTATTTAGGAGATTCTATAGCTACCCAATAGTCAAAGTTGAGAGTATAAGGATCTTGAGGATAGTACTTCTCTTCTACTATAGTCTTTGATGTTATATCAGTAATACTATCTAGACCTTTTAGTTTAGCTATTTGAATAAGAGCATTATTTATAGCAATATTGCGAGCGACGAAATAGTTGTTGTCAGCCCCCGAATCAATAACTCTATAATATGAGTCATTCGAATCTTTTGACGTTTGTGCTTTTGCAGATAGAGGGTTTGGCTTGGCACTTCGAGCTGTAGGCTCTTGTAGAGTGATAGGCGCACCATCAGGGGCCAAGTTACAGTCAGATGCCTTACTACCTGCTCCTATAGGAGCTCGGACATCGAGCCATACATAGTAGACTTTGTTTACCTTGTCATAGGCAGTAAATGATCCATAAACTGTAGGCAAGTTCTGTGGGGCTGTACTCTCAGTCAAATGACTAGCACTAAGATAATCTAAACGTGCGTTAAACTTTACCTGGCTTGATGCTTCAAATTCAGTATTTGCTTTATTGTATATTTGCTCACGCCAGCAAAGATTATTGGGAATATATTTCTGCTTGAATGGGCTCTTTGTGTAATCCGCAATATTATTGTCTGTAGTTGAACCACTAAGGTTTAACACTCCTCCTGTTGCATCAACTTGGGAAAAAACTATTGAATCAGGTACCGCACGAGCAGGTGTAACTACTTTCAAATTACAGTCAGTCATCTTCCCTGTTCCTATAGGTGCGCGAGAATCAAGCCATGCGTAATAAATCTTGGCCTTTTTATCATAGAGAACTTTTGATTCAAAAATCACAGGGTAATTTGCTTTTGTACTATCTGTAACGGAAATATTATTATCCGACAAATATTTCTTACGTGCATTTGCTTTAACCAATTCTAGAGCATTGAACTCAGTACTACCTTTAGCTAGGAATGGACTGTTGCCATTATTCCAACACACCGCAGGCTTTGCTTCGAAAGTTGGGAATGGACTACTTGTATATACATCTTGAGGTAGGTTTGCTGTATCAGTTGCACTACTAACATCAGACTGAGAGAATACTATAGATGCGGGGAGTGTAGGGGCTGGAGCTAGAACTTTCAAATTACAATCAGTCATGGTCCCAGTACCTATAGGTGCTCTAGAATCAAGCCAGGCATAATATATCTTCCCTGTTTTATCGTATAGAACTTTTGTCTCAAAAGCTTTTGGATAGCCCAACTTATCAGCTTGCAAGCTTGTCATACCACTAGCAGACAAGTATCTAGTTTTGGCATTAGCTTTGACTAATTCAAGAGCATTAAATTCAGTTCCTGCTTTGCTATAAGATATGTTACTCCAACAAGTTGTAGCATGTGCTTCATACATTGGGAATGGACTTGTTATGTACTGATTAGATCCTAGAGCAGGAGAGTCAGTATTTGTACTCACATCTACCGAACCAGGCTTAAACAAATCTCCACCCGTACCAGGATTATTGGCAACAGGGGTATCGTTTAGAGTTGTACCTGTGACATTAAAGTCGCCGTTACTATTAACTTGGATTTTAGTTTCTCCGAATGTATTTAGGAGTATCCTCATGATGCCGAATACGGCAACCATAATAAAAAGCCCGATTACACCCCACATCATGTGAGATTTGCTTTTGCTTCGGACTTCTTCATTATCTGAGGCTAATAGATATTGTGCCACGCCGTAGAGGAAGTAGACCATCGCGACAGCGAATAAGAAGATTATGATGGGGTTAATAATAACCTTATCAATACTCTTAACGAGCGTAAGGACATCTGCCTCTGCGACTGGGACAATATTAAAACTCATATATTATTAGTTGTAGACTAGTACTAGCAAGGAACACCAGGGCCAGGGATACAAGGTATAGCGTTTGAGTTTAGTTGTTCAGGACCAACACCAAATGTATTTGTAACAAGTCTGATGATACCCCAGAAAGCAACGATTATAAATAGACCGATAAGACCATTGATGATCATCCCACGAGCTTTCTTTTTCTTTTCTTCATCTGTAGAAAGAGTGTATTGGATAATACCCCAGATAAAGTAAACAACAGCAAGAGTAATCAAAACTGGAATAACGAGAGAAAGTATTTGATTTATCTTTGTAATAATACTGAACGCATCTGCGGCAAGAGCCAAGAATGGAGTTACGCCGAACGCTAAACCGAATGCAATAATTTTCTTCATAAGTTAACTAAATTAATTAATAAAAAACTCTTATAATAATTTGTCATTACCTTGCGACCGCAGGTAATGTACTATCTACTTATTTACCCCTCTATTATATCATAAAAGAACTAACAAATTACAATACCCTACTGTGAAAGCTGGGGAATAAGTGTCTGGATGCCGAAGGTCTTCGTCAGTACTCCAACCAGTCCCCACATACTCACCATCACAAACAGAGCAATCAATCCCCAAATCATATAACTCTTCCCTTTTTTACGCTTTTCTTCATTATCGGGGTTTAAGAAATATTGAATGATACCCCAGATAAACCCTACTGTCGCAAGAGAAAAAAGTAGAGGCACAACAAACTTAATAAGCGTACAACTTGCCCAGTTAAATATATGCCCAATGCTATCTAATTTTGTCTCTGCTGTTTTACAAATATCCATAAATTATTTATTGTTAGTTTTAATTTCATCGACTGTACCTTGAATGGCACGAGTTATAACCAGAGAGCCAAGTAATAGAGCTGCGCCAACTATAGTGTAGAGTAATGCTTGCTTGGCCTTTTTCAATTTCTCAGAATTGCCTTGTGCTGTAACAAAAAGGAAACCACAGTATATTATCGCCAAAGTAATAATAGGTATACCTATTAGGAGAAAGAAATTTAAAACTGATTCTAGGAAAGTTGGAATGTCAGAACCAAAGCCATTACCAAGTGGGTTTTTTATTCCTGAATTAATTTTTATACCAGTATCTGTATTGGGTTTTGTGTTGTCAATTGTAGAACTATTCTGTTGGGTATTATCAATTGTAGAAGTACAACCATAAGGAGTAGGAGTTCCAGTATTGTCTTGACCCGTACAAGGATCAGCAAAAACTGGTCTAATTAAAACAAAAGCTACCAAGAAGACAAAAAGATATTTTGTAATTTCTAAGACTAATTTTTTACCTTTTACTCTGAAAATATTCATATGAGATTATTATATAACATTTAGTTGATAATTAGAATTCAATAAGGAAAGCATCCTTTGGATCAATACCTACAGTTGTAAGTATGGTCTTTATAAGCAGCCATGCAATAAGAGCTATTATATAACCAAAAATAACATTCTTTAGTATAGTTTTGGCTTTAGTCATACCTTCTGAATTACCCCCTGAAGTAAGCAATTTAAATCCTACATAGCAAAGTATGATTGCCACGAGGGGTGTAGCAATAACGAATAGCAAGAAGTTAATGAGGTTGTTTATCAAATCCATTAAATCATCGAAATCACAAGGATTAGTTATGACTTTTTGTGTGATTATGTTACCTGCAGAATCTTTTTTTGGATTACCACTACTATCAGTAGGAGTAGAGAGGGTTCCACAATCAGGAACAATAGGCTTTGCTTCTACGTAGGCTAACTTTGTACCAATAAACGGGGCAAACAGTATTGTGAGGAGTATTATAGATATTGATATATTTTTTTTCATATTATTTATTTATAGAATCAAGCTGGCCTTGAGCTTTACCTATAGCATCACCCATTGATAATTTACTGGATAAGACGTTTTGGATTAACTCCCCAAAGATAGCATCACTCTGCGTACTATCAGGATCAAGCCATGTGCGAGAAACTATGGCTGAATTAAAGAAAGTGAAAAGATATGGATCAGCTGGTTTTGTGGCAAGTAAAGTCTTTGATGCAGGAGGTAGAGAAAGTGCTACGGCAAGATTCTTGGCTGTATCGCCCGTACTAAGAATTCCAGCTACACCGAAAGCCGCAGTTAAGTTGGTAGACTTTTTATTTACAGCAATTGCATAAATATTTCCATATGTACGTTTTATATTTGTACCTCGTGTCTGGAGTATATTTGTGACATCAAAACTTAAATTTGGATTTGTTGATTCAATATTAAATAACTCACTGGCACGCCCTATATACATAGCGAGTTTACCTCCTGTAAACATATCCATAGAATTCGATAGCGAACGATTCCATGAATAAGCATTGTCGGATGGATTAGAAAATTCTATGAAAAATTTAAGTATTTGTTCTATTGGAGATACTGGGAGAGCTTGCGCATTTTCATCAAGAACTGATACATAGCCAGTAGAGCTTCTTTCTATAATAGGATTGTTGCTTTGGAGAAGTAATGTTGCCAATATATCCTTCGAGTGTTTTATATTATCAAATCTTCCAAGAGCTATCATGCTCTGTAGTATCGTTCCATCATCTTTCTTCTTTGTTAATCTACTACTCAAACCGAAAAGATCATCCCAATATTGTGGTGGAGAAACGATGCCTTCATTAGAAAAAATATCCTTATTGTAATAAAGCACCATAGGGTCCACTGCGATTGGAAAACCTATGACTCCATCACTTGAAAGATAAACATTCGCTCCATCTATAAATGCATCCTGGAATGTCTTCTGTGCATAGCTAGTATATGGCACTTTATATATAAAATCACCAAACTTCTGTACCATGTCTGGGGTTATTATAAATAAATCAGGCCCCTTACCAGAAGCAAATGCCTCTATAAGAGACTGCTTATATGTTGATTCTGATTGTTTTTTATAACTAATAGTCAGGTCTAGATTAGCACTATTCGTATCTTCAAAGACCTTAGAAAATTCAGGTGTATTCGGAAAAGTGCCCCAAATAACAACTTTACCTACTGGCTTAGAAGTATCTTTATTTGAAGAATTACCAATTTTTAAGAGTCCAGAGAATATCAAGACAGCAAATACAAAGAAAGCCAAGAATACAGAAACTAAAATTGTCTGGAAATTATTCATGTGTAAAAATTATACCATAATGATGGTCGGAGGAAGAAATATTTTCTAGTGTTTTAAAACCTCTTTTATCGAAAAGTTCTTGTGCCACTTTCTCTGTAACTACATGATGAGGTGCTGGACCCATACCTCCATATGACTCCATCCAATCTACCAATAAAACCTTACCGCCTTTTTTTAATATTCTTTTTGCTTCATCTATAAGACCAAGTTTATCAGAAACTTGAAACAAAATATTAGAAAGTACCACAGCATCAATACTCCCATCTGCAATTTTAGTACCACCTGATTTTTCTATGTCACCCCAAATACAATCGACATTTTTAATTCCTTTTTCTTTTAGTTCGCTTTCTAGTTTCTTAACCATGTCTTTCTGAACTTCAACAGCATAGACTTTACCAGTATGACCGACTCTTTTACTTGCCTCTATAGAATAGAACCCAGTTCCAGCGCCTAAGTCAGCAACACGCATACCTTCCTTTAAAGAAAGAGATGCAATATTTTGTTCTGGGTTTGAAAACATATGTTTAATTATAACATAACGTAATAAAAAATACCCCAATAAGAGGTATTTTTTATTACGTTAACTTATCTTATAAACAAGTAATTGATGCAATCGAATCCCCGGGTCGGAGCTTCATAATAGTTACACCTTGAGTCTGGCGACCAGAAGTAGGAATTGATTTGAGATCTACACGTATGACTTGGCCTTTCTGTGATACTGCAATGATCTCGTTTTCATCTCCGACAATTTTAGCCACGATAAGCTTACCAGTCTTTGGTGTAACTTTTGCTGTCTTTATGCCTGAGCCACCACGATTTTGTGTTTTGTATTCTTTTATATTAGTCTTCTTACCTAGGCCATTTGAAGAAAGTGAGAGGAATGCCAGACTTGTCTCGCCTTTTGGTATACGATCTACTCCGATTACCACATCTCCTTTGCCAAGCTTAATGGCACGTACTCCCCCTGCGGAGCGCCCCATTTCACGAACATCTGATTCTTTGAATCTTATAGATTGACCAAGAGTAGTTGCGAGCATTACATCATCACCTTTTGTTATTGGAAGTACTGCTTGGAGTTCATCGTCTTTGCCAAGTGAAATAGCAATAAGGCCACTTCGACGTACATCTTTAAAGCTCTCAGCTGAGACTTTCTTCACTACACCCTGTGTTGTGACCATCATCAAGCTTTCTACTGTTTTCTTTTCTTCTTTACCAATAGGAAGTATTGAAGTAACCTTCTCATCTGATTCAAGAGAAATAAAGTTCATTATTGATTTACCCTTTGTCGCGCGCTTACCTTCTGGAATATCATACATCTTTATCTGGTATGCTTTACCACGATTGGTAAAGAAAAGTAAATCACTGTGGGTATTGGCTCCTGCAAGCATTGTCACGAAATCTTCATCTTTCGTTTCTATATCTATGACTCCCACACCACCACGACGCTGAGCGCGATATTCACCAGGATCTGTACGCTTTACATATCCACCCTTTGTGAATACAAGCACTGATTCTTTCTCTGGAATAAGGTCTTCTTCATTAATAGCTTTAACGCCACCCTTGATTATGCGAGTGCGACGCTCGTCGGCATTTTTTTCTCTTATTGCCTTTAGTTCATCAGAAATGACTCCTAGCATTTTTTTAGGACTTGCAAGTAATGCTTCCAATTCTTTAATTAGTTCTTGTTTTTCTTTTAATTCGAGCTCTACGTTTTTACGTTCAAGACCAGCAAGCTTTGCTAGCTTCATATCTAGAATAGCTGTCGCCTGAAGATCGGAGAATTTAAATTCTTTCATCAAGTTTACCTTTGCAATTGCAGTGTCTTTAGATGCACGGATTATAGAGATAACTCGATCAATATGATCTAGCGCTTTTTTAAGACCAAGCAATATATGCTCGCGTTCTTTAGCACGACGCAGATCATATTCAGTACGACGACGCACAACTACAACACGGTGACCTATAAACTCAGAAAGTAGACTCTTGAGAGATAATGTCTGGGGTACCCCATCAACAAGGGCAACAATATTAAAATTGAAAGATTGTTCAAGTTGAGTATGTTTATATATATAATTTAAAACTTTTTGAGGAAATACTCCTGCTTTTAAATCAATAGCTATGCGGATATCCTTTGCTGATTCATCACGAAGACCTTTGATGCCTTCGAGTTTCTTTTCTTGCACAAGAGCTGCAATAGATTCAATCAATGCAGATTTGTTTACACGATACGGAATAGAAGTAATGATGATTTGGAACGTACCAGTCTTCTGCTCGATTATTTCTGCTTCACCACGAGTCACTACACCTCCACGACCAGTAGAATATGCATGAAGTAAATCTGCTTGGCCATACACAACACCACCCATCGGAAAGTCGGGTCCTTTAATAAATTCCATTAAATCTTCTGTTGTAGCATCTTTGTTTTCTATAAGATGTATAGTTGCATCAATAGTCTCAGCCAAGTTGTGAGGTGGGATATTTGTCGCCATACCAACAGCAATACCAAGAGTTCCATTGAGTAACAAGCTTGGAACTGCAGTTGGGAGAACAATAGGCTCCTTGCGAGTCTGATCATAGTTCGGACGAAAATCCACTGTCTCTTTCTCAAGATCAAGAAGTAGATAAGATGAGAGGCGAGACATTTTCGCTTCTGTATAACGCATGGCCGCAGCACCGTCACCATCTATTGATCCGAAGTTTCCTTGGCCAAATATTAATGGATAGCGATAAGAAAAATCTTGAGCCATACCAACCATAGAGTCATAAACGGCAACATCTCCGTGTGGATGATATTTACCTAGCACGTCACCCACTACTGTCGCAGACTTACGAAAGCGACTACTATAATTTAGCCCCATTTCATTCATCGCATAGAGTATGCGTCTATGCACAGGCTTCAATCCGTCACGAACATCTGGTAATGCACGATCAGTAATAACAGACATCGCGTAGTCGATGAATGATTCTTTCATTTCAGAGCTAATATTTACTGAAACAACATTTACATGTTCTTTTTTTATCGGTTCTTCTTTTGCCATATTATTGGGTTTCTGAATGCTCTACTACGATAAGGTCTATCTGCTTATCTCCACCAGTTGCAACTTCTTTTTTGGAAAAAATATTACCCACGCTCGCTGTAATATTTTTATATGTATTCCCTATAGAATTTGTAAAAAGTTCAAATGGTTTTATATTAGACTCTGAAGTTGCAACTTGTTCAGGTGCTTTCTCGCCATTAAATCTATCGCTTAAATTATAACCCCAGACAAGCGCCACAAAAGCCATTGATCCAATAAGTGAACCTACTAATATTCTTTTACGAACATCTTCTGGTTTTGATTGTAACTTTTTAATATATTCATTCATAAATATTATGAGGACAATACTATTATATCACCTTGGCGACCTATTAGCTCTTTAGCTTTGATTGTTAGCTTTTCTACTGGTGTAACTTTCTCTTGACCTCCTTCTTTTAGAAATGCCTTAAGTGTAGCTTGATCATACTCCATAGGAATAATAATTTTCGGCTCAAGAGAAACTGCAAGCTTATAAGCTTCTGATGGGTTAAGTAAGTCATTATTACCAACAGGAACAAATAAAATATCAGGTGATTCAATTTGTCCATACACTTCAGCGGAAAGTTTCCCTTGAGACACAGCACCGAGGAAACATATTGATATACCTTCTATAGATAGTGAGTATATAGTATTGATGTACTTCTTTCCTCCGATAGTTGTTTCATTTAAAATACCTTTTATGAAAATGTCTTTAACTTCATAGTCTCCTGGGCCATTTATTTCAAATGGGACTGTCTCTCCATGAGAAAGCATATCGATACCATTGTAGTCTGGGTGATTAGTGGTCGACAAAGCAATAGCAGCACCGAATCGTGACACCAAGTCTTTTGATTTTGAATCTTTGCTAATAGGGTTAAATGCGATAACTAACTCCCCTTGCTGTATTTTGAAGAATTGCTTACCGAGATATGTAATAATCATGAGACTATTATAACAAATTTAACCAAAATTAAAAGGGTCTAAATACTTTTTACACATTAATAAAACCCCTCAAATGAGGGGTTTTATTAATGTTAGATTTAGGCCTTAAGAGTAGCTACAACTACTGTTCTTGTAAGATTCGTGAATCGTCCACAAGAATAAATAGTGAGAGTCGGTGTTGTTGTAGGACTTTCAATATCTATTTGGTCTGGAGTCACTTTCTTCATTTCTTTTACTATGTATGTGTATTTTACTCCTTTCCAGTACATCGTAATTTCGTCGCCAGCAGACATTTTATCTAGTTCATAAAATGTAGACTTAGAGTAAATATTATTTCTAAGGTAGTAAGCATGTCCGACAAGAACAGTGTTACCACCTTTATCTGGCGTAGATGTCCAAGGTAGGAGCATTGCTTCCTTAAATAGAGAGTCAGTTGATTGATAGTAGAGAACATTTTTGTCTATTCCTAGCTTTGGAATAATTAGTTCATTGTGTTCACTCATTGCAATAGCATTTGCCTTTCTGTTTAATAGAGTTCTTTGAGATACTTCTGTACCACCTGTCTTCTGTAATGAACATGGTCGGCCTGTAAGACCACCACATTCTACTGGACCAGTAGTAGCACCCAGAACTTGTGGCACTGGAGCTGTAGTTACAGTATTTGTGTTTAATTCACTATCATCGAATGGGTTATATGAAGCAGTGTTAGTAGGATCGCCATCACTATGACATCCTGGATCAGCTGAATCGACAACTCCATCACTGTCATTATCTAATGTATCAGAACATAGATGATGTCCACCTCCTCCTCCACCTCCGCTAGTTATTATTACTGGTGAAGCTTCATTGTCGATATTTGCGTCATATGAAAATGCATTAGAAGCATCGCCATCTGTGTGACACTGTGGATCTAAGTTATCTATAACTCCATCAGAATCGTTATCTAAACCATCTTGGCATTGTGGTAATGCAAGACCACCACCTGGAGGCGCAGCTTCATTGTCGATATTTGCGTCATATGAAAATGCATTAGAAGCATCGCCATCTGTGTGACACTGTGGGTCTAAGTTATCTATAACTCCATCAGAATCGTTATCTAAACCGTCTTGGCATTGTGGTAATGCAAGGCTTGCGCGAACTATTTTAGGAATTGTCTGTGCACTTATAAAAAATGCAAAAGCAAAAACTAAAACGTATGAAAAAATCTTTTTTGTCATTTGTTTGTAAATACTTAACTTGTTAATAATTAAAGCCGTGATAAATCAATATCATTACTATGAGGTGCATACTGTACCAAATTTATAAGAGAAAGTCAAGGGGTTATTTTTGTCAGATTATAAATAAAAAAACAGCTCCCTTTTTCAAGGAAGCTGGTATTATTTTAAACTTTAAATTTTTATTGGATAAATACTTTCTTAATTTCTCTTTCCCCGTTAGGTGAAATAGAAGCTAAAATTAAAATACCCTTTTGTGTTAGGATCGCGTTGCCGTTTTTGTATATAGCAACTTTTTGACCCAACGTGTTGTAAACTTCCAATGTATTACCATTGGGGAAATAAACATTCAAACCCATAACAGTGATGTTATCTTTTGATGATGCAACCCTTACAATATTTGAGTAAGTGTTGACTGATCTTAATCTGAAATAAGAATCTCCTGTTGTGATATTCCCTACTTTTACATTACCTTCACTGTTTACCCCTAAAGCATTTGGTAAGTCTATGAAATTAACTCCGTTAGTACTTTTCTGTAAAACTGTACTCTGATCCACATTTGTAAAATGTAATGTGATTTCGAAATCATTTTTACGTACAAACTTTAATTCCATACCGAAAGCAAGAACAACTGGCGGGCACATTGCAGCTTGAAATGATACATTGCTCGCGAGAGTACCAGTATTTTGACCCATATTACCGAAAATAAATCCACAATCTCCTGTAACACCAAAAAATATCTGGGTCACAGTCTGGTTTGCAGCATAACCGTTAATCCATAGCCCATTATCATTATCCTCCCAAGTAGAAGTCACCATGTCTAGAGCCAATATTGTGCTTCCTGTTGAAGCTGAAATAGGTGTTGAACCGGTCACGTACATTTTTCCATTCTTTTCAAATGGAGCACTTTGTGGATTTTGATACACAAGTGGCGCTCCCACAGATCCGAATGTGTTGGTATTTTCATCAAAAGTTATCAATGGGGTTCCCAGCACTCCTGAACTATAGGCAATATAAGTAACTCCATTAGTCCCAATCCTGCCACCTGCTGTGTAGACATTGGCTTGATTAGAATTACTTAGGCTTAAGGGGGTAACAACTGTACCATCAGCGCTAAGCTTGAATGCCTTACCTGAAGCTACTCCATTTACTGTTGTAAATGATCCGGGGTAAAATATATCACCGGACAACAGATAAAACGGTTCGTTAACCATTGGAATAGGCGGGACCACCGGTGGAACCAAAATACTCGGTTCACACTGTGTTTGAATCACCCCACCCGAAGGGGTTAATTCTGCAAAATGGCCCGTTATCTGAATTCCATTAACATAGCAGTCAAACGGACTACTTGCAAAAGCAGGATTCTTATCGAAATAGACTTGCCTATTACCAGAAGGTAAAAGTAAAATCGAATGATAAGCTCGCCCATTGTTTCCAGAAATACTCCATCTGGTGTCTATACTTGCACTTGTACCAGCGATATTTATCGGGGCAAAAATGTAATTCGAACCACCAGAAGCAAATGAGCCAACAAGCGTGTCAGCTGTAGCATTTGGAGACTTGTGAGTCCCTAATGCAAAATCTGTAGTTGCATTAAGACCAACGATTGGTGTTTTTGTAACTGTCGATGTTGTTACATCAACCAATTCGATTAACCCGGCTGCTTGATCAGCAACCACCGCTTTGTTTAGATTGCTCGGTAAACGAGTGAGTACTCTTGTAGCAGTTCCTGAAACATTAGAAAATGTCCAAATTTTGACTGGTATTTGAGAACTTACCCTGACTGTAATCAGTGAGAGCAGAGATAGGTAGATTACCTTTTTCATGTTTATTGTTTTAAGTTTTGAAGATATCCTTCATTTTACCTACAAATATATTGCGGAAAAAATGAAAGATACCGACAATAAAACATTTGTCGAGGAACTAATAATGGCTCATAGTGTACATTAAAATGACACGTATGTCAATCCCCTACTTTCTATTGCAAAAGTAATAAAAACGTAGTAGAGTAAGCAGATTATAAGCCCAGCTTGAGATTAACCCTGATGACGTAATTGGAAGGCCAATATTTCAAAAGACTCTCATCCTGCGCCGCAAATAGTGCGGTTTTTTTAATACAAAATTTATGAAAAAGACAGAAGAAGAGAAAAGTGTGGTAGATAGTATTGCAGAACATGCAAAGATAGAGCTCTCGAGTATCGGCAAGATGCTTGATAAAGCTGAACTTCCTCCACAAGTGGATTCACTAGTTGAAGGTCCAGTTATATCAATTGCAAAGTCATCTGTATATATTGATCTTGCACCATTTGGTACAGGTATTATTTACGGACGTGAGTTCATCAATGCGAAAGACATTATAAAGAAAGTAAATATCGGTGATGTCGTTAAAGCGAAAGTCGTATCTATAGATAACGACGAAGGTTATATCGAACTTTCTCTTAAAGAAGCAAAGCAAGCACTCATCTGGAGTGAAGCTGATAAAGCAATAAAGTCAAAAACTCCCCTTGAACTTACAGTCAAAGAAGCAAACAAGGGTGGACTTATACTTGAATGGCAAGGTATCGCTGGATTCCTTCCTGCAAGTCAGCTTAAGAGTGAGCACTACCCTCGCGTAGAAGATTCAGATAAGGATAAAATCTTGAAGGCTTTGAAAATGCTCGTTGGTAAGCGTATCAATGTAGTGATGATTTCTGCCCTTCCAAAAGAAGGCAAACTTATATTCTCTGAAAAAGACAATAATCCAGAAGAACGCCAGGAAATTATCGGTAAGTATTCAGTTGGTGATGAGTTAGAGTGTACAGTTGCTGGAATTGTGGACTTCGGAATCTTCCTTAAGATAGAAGAAGGTCTTGAAGGTCTAGTGCACATCTCTGAGATCGATTGGGGTCTTGTAGAAGATCCACGAACAATGTTCAAAGTTGGCGACAAAGTAAAAGCAAAAATCATTGAAGTAAAAGATGGTAAGATTTCTCTCTCAGTGAAAGCATTGAAAGAAAATCCATGGCATGAATTTGAAAACACACTCAAGAAAGGCGATATCGTCTCTGGTGTAGTCATCAAGTTCAACAAGCACGGCGCACTTGTATCTATAAAGCAAGGTGTTGCAGGTTTGGTCCACAACTCAAGCTTCGGTTCTGAAGAGAAACTAAAGAAGACTCTTGAGATGGGCAAGAAGTATGACTTCCAAGTCACACTCTTTGAACCAAAAGATCAGCGTATGACTCTTGTCTTCCTAGAAGCAGGAAAGAAAGCTGAGTAAAAGTAGTGCTGTCATTAAAAAATCCCCATATGGGGATTTTTTAATTATATAAAGTCATAGCTTTATCTTTTCCTTCGTTTGCGATACAGACGATTATTTCTGCAATTTCTTTTGATTGCTTTTTGAGGATTTTAAGTTCATCTTCCTTGAAAGTCCCGAGGAGGAATTTCAGAACTGCATCTTCCCCTTTTGGTTTTTTGATTTTGCCAGTAGGAGTGTGAGGTGAGACGCCGACACGAATGCGAACGAACTCACGAGATTTTACTTTCTTTATGATTGACTCGAGTCCATTGTGTCCACCAGAACTTTTATTGAAAGACACTTTCAGGCTCCCAACGGGAATATCAAGGTCATCATAAATAACGACTAGATTTTTCAATTTCTTTGGACCATCTATGAGCGGAGCGACGGCTTGCCCAGAATTATTCATAAAAGTTTCAGGGAGGAGGAAATCAAATTTTTTTCCGTCGATTTCACCTTTCGCACGAAGTGATTTTAATTTCATATCATTCTTCCAATCTCCGAAGTCGTTCGCTTTTGCTATATGTTCTAAAATAATTCGCCCACTATTGTGGCGAGTTTTCTCATATTCCTTTCCAGGATTTCCAAGTCCAACGATTAACATATTTTTGATTATAACATTATTTCTACATAAATCTTATCAACAAAAAAGTCCTCGGATATCCTCGCCTAATTCTTTTGGAAGCTCGGCCAGACATTTTTTCTTGAAAAGATTTATTCCGAACAGCCAAATTACACCACACAACATATTTCCCTATTCTGTCAATACTCTTTGTATGATAGAATAATGGCTATATGGAAAACAACAAGCCAGTTTCACCCATGAGAGCCAAGATCCAGAAGCACGCAGAGAGTGCTTGGGATCTATTAAAGTTTGCTGTTATCGCCCTTGCTATCGTCGTACCCATCCGCATGTTCATAGCTCAGCCATTCGTTGTTAGTGGAGAATCAATGTTCCCTACTTTCGACGACGGTCAGTACCTTATAGTTGATGAAATTTCTTACATCGTAAACGGTCCTCATCGTGGAGATGTAGTTATATTCCGATATCCAAATGATCCATCAAGATTTTTTATTAAGCGCATCATTGGATTACCAAATGAAAAAGTTAGTATTAAGACCGGCATAGTTACAATCACAAATCAAGCACATCCGGAAGGTTTCACCTTAAAAGAAGATTACATAGATGAACAATTTAGTACCACTGGTGATTATACAACGGGCAATGAAGAATATTTCGTAATGGGAGATAATCGAAATCGAAGTTCAGACTCACGCATATGGGGGATGCTCCCTCGAAAGCTTATGGTTGGCCGTGCGTATTTCCGGCTGTTACCATTTAAAGATATATCCTATTTACCAGGTAAAGTTATAGAGACCAAATAATATGAGCACAGAAAAGAAAAAAGGAAACAAAGAACCTCTAGCATCTGTTAAAGGCATGCGTGACATTGTCGACGAGCAATATTATCAATTCCAAGGATTCTTTGAGAAAGCTCAAGAGATAGCGGTGTATTATGGCTTTCGACCAATAGAGACTCCTATACTGGAACACGAAGGTACTTTCACTACAGCTATAGGTGTAGGTACCGATGCTATAGATAAAGAGATGTACACTCTTAAGACAAAAGGTGGTGACCATCTAGCAATCAGGCCAGAGAACACTGCAGGTGTAATGCGTGCTTATATAGAGCACGGTATGCAATCACTACCCCAACCGGTAATGATGTATTACTATGGTCCATTTTTTAGACACGACAAACCTCAACGTGGTAGATACCGCCAGTTCTATCAATTCGGACTTGAATCTCTTGGTAGTGAGAAAAGTATTATTGATGCTCTTATTATCAAGACTACACTTGCAATCCTTGAAGAAGCTGGTGCAACAAATCTTTCTGTTAGCATAAACTCTATAGGCGACAAAGAGTGCCGAGGTTCTTACTTAAAAGAATTAACAAATTATTACAAGAAACACCTAAGTTCCCTTCCAGCAGTCGATCGTGAAAGACTAAAGACTAACCCCCTTCGCATTCTTGATTCAAAGGAAGAAAAAACAATTGAGATAAATCTCGGAGCCCCTGATTCACTTTCTTATCTATGCTCCGCTTGCAAGAAACACTTCAAAGAAGTCCTTGAGTATTTGGAGCAGATGGAAGTACCGTATTCAATAAACAAGAATCTTGTTCGTGGTCTCTCTTATTACACTCGTACAGTATTTGAAATCATTGAGGAGAATGGTGGCGAGGAAGGTACACCACTTACTATCGCTGGTGGTGGTAGATATGATTACTTAGGCAAACAATTAGGATCAAAGAAAGACATTCCAGCCATGGGAGTAAGTATCGGCGTAGACCGTGTCGTAGAATCTTCATGGTACAAGAAGCTCTGCCCAAGAATACTGAAGAAGCCGAAAGTTTACTTTATTCAGCTTGGCTTTGATGCGAAATTAAAATCACTTAACGTGATCGAAATACTTCGAAAAGGTAAAGTGCCTATAGCTCAATCAATATCAAAAGATAATCTAGGAGCTCAGCTTGCTATCGCCGAGAAACTTGGTATGCACTATGCAATAATATTCGGACAGAAAGAAGCTATGGAAAATTCGGTCATCTTCCGCGATATGACAAATAGATCTCAAGAGACAGTAAAATTGACAAAGCTTCTAGAGTACATAAAAGAATTAAAATAATATGACTGAAATCGTCCAAAATGGAAATCCGACATTGCGCAAAATCGCTAAAGCGGTTCCTGTTGCTGATATAACAAAAAGTAGTATTCAGAAAGTATTAAAACAAATGGCAGAAGCACTTCACTCTCAGGATGATGGTGTAGCAATAGCTGCTCCACAGATAGGTGTGTCTTTGCGTATATTCTTGGTTTCAGGAAGAATCTTCGAAGAAGATTTTATCCGCGGACAAAAGAAAGATGAGTACGTGAAAGTTGAAGGTATCGACTCATTAAAGAAACACCATCCAGATCTAGTATTTATAAATCCTGTGTTCAAAAAGATTTCAAAGGACAAGAAAATGATGGCAGAAGGTTGTCTATCTGTCCGGCCACTCTATGGCAAGGTTCGTCGGGCTACAAAGGCTACTATGGAAGCCTACGATGAGCATGGTAAGAAGTTTATTAGAGATGGTAGTGGTTTACTTGCCCACATATTCCAACATGAGACTGATCATTTAGATGGGATACTCTTCATCGATAAGGCGAAAGATATACACGAATCTACCCCA
Organism: uncultured Candidatus Saccharibacteria bacterium; assembly: GCA_964631935.1. Classification (GTDB taxonomy): domain Bacteria; phylum Patescibacteriota; class Minisyncoccia; order Phycocordibacterales; family UBA9973; genus UBA8515. The sequence goes on along the minus strand of CAZWAV010000001.1, from coordinate 27,736 downwards.
GAAGAAGAATTTAAATAATATGAATAAAGATACCTTCGCATTTTTTGGTACTCCAGATGTCGCAAGCAATACGCTCGATATTCTATTTAATGGTGGTTACATACCGAAAGTTATAGTTACATCTCCAGATAGGCAAGCCGGCCGTGGTATGCACACACAGGAGACTCCTGTAAGCATCTGGGCAAAGAATCACAATATCGTATGTCTTAAGCCAGAAAAAATAAACCAGGAATTTATAGATGAGCTAAAAAAATTTGATGTAGATTTGTCTATCGTTATCGCTTATGGCAAAATCATTCCTGAAGAATTAATTAATACGCCACACCTAGGTACGATAAATATTCACTATTCCCTATTACCTAAATACAGAGGTGCATCACCGGTGGAAGAAGCCTTGCTACACGGGGACACTGTAACAGGTGTGAGTATTCAACAAATGGCATTCAAACTAGATAGCGGGCCCATAATAGTAGAGAAAGAACTGGGCATAGATAGCAGTGAGACAAAAACTGATCTATTGAAGAGATTAACTATTATAGGTGGAGAACTACTAAGAGACACCCTACCAAAAATATTTGAAAGGAACATAACACTAACACCTCAAGATGAGAGCTTGGCGACTTTTTGTAAAAAATTAAAAAAGGAAGATGGACTTCTTGATTTAAATTCTGATGCCATGACAAATTTCAATAAATATCGCGCTTTCGCAGATTGGCCAGGCACATATTTCTTTGTAGAAAAAGATGGCAAAAAGATCAGAATAAAAATAAAGAAGGCAAAATACGAAAATGACTCATTCATTATTGAACGAGTCATTCCAGAAGGTAAGAAAGAAATAAGTTATTCAGATTTTACACACTAGTATTTAGAAGTGAAAGGGTTTCTTTTTGAAATACCTTTTATCATCTTCTTTACACTAGATGCTCCCCTTTTAAATAGAGTCTGCTTGCGATCTTTGTTATTTTTAATCTTTCTAGAAATTTCTTCTTTTGCATCATCAATAGCAGCATACAAATCACTTTGTTCTGACATTGCAAAGAATTTATCACCATTTATGTTTATATCAAGTTCAGCTTTGAACACATCACCTTGTTTGTGGTGGTTTGTCGTCTTACCTACTTCTACATAGCCAGTGATTTCTGTATTTTTAGAAAACTTTTCAAGTGAAGCCAAACGCTTGTTCACATAATCACTAATCGCACCAGTTAACTCCATATTCGTCGCTTTAATATTTATGTTCATAATTTTTTACAAGCTTAGCTAATAATATATATTATAGCAGAAAGTTGCCTTATAGGGTTAGTATGCAGTTTTGCTTTTTTGGTGGTTTTTTGTTAGTATTTGAAGATTCCGGAGTAGTTGAAATGCCTAGCATTTCAAAGGCGCAGGCACGTAGGTGCCGAGTCGGGGTCGCGAAATTTTTCAACAGAAAAATATTTGTGACCAGCGGTTCCGCTTAGCTACTTCCGAATACAAATTCCGGAGTAGCTCAGCGGTAGAGCAATCGACTGTTAATCGATTGGTCGCAGGTTCGATCCCTGCCTCCGGAGCCTCGAAAAATCACTTTAGAAATAAGGTGATTTTTTGTTACCTTAGTAGAAGTTCGAACCTTTGATATAATGTATAAATGATATTTCAAATTACTGTCACTGTTGTAGCCTTAGTGCTTATTTTTATATTTAGTATAAACAAATTTAGCAGGCAGATTGAACAAGTTGCAGGTGTTAGGTTAAAAACTCTTTTAAAACGTTTAACTAAAAATCCAATAATAGGAACTCTTACTGGGACGGCTGTAACCTCAATCATTCAATCGAGTACCGCAACAACTGTGATGACTGTTGGACTTGTAAATGCTGGTATTATTACTTTTTATGAAAGTCTGAGTATTGTTTTTGGCGCAAATATTGGAACCACTATTACTTCTCAGTTAATTGCATTTAATGTCACAGCAATTGCGCCTTTTATCATTATATTTGGTTTCTTACTTCTAAAATTTGGAAAGAAATATAGTATTTATGGTAAGTCTGTTTTTTATTTTGGGTTAGTTTTCTTTTGTATTTCTCTGATAACACAAGTAGTAGCACCACTTACCGATAACCCAGATATATTAAATGCAATATCAAAGATAACTAATATTCCTATAGCTATTATTGTAGGAATACTCATTACAACAATATTTCAATCAAGTAGTGTCACAGGGGGGCTGATTCTGGCTTTATCCATTTCAGGCTTAATCAGCTTGCCTCAAGGTATAGGATTAATGCTGGGTGCAAACATTGGAACTACTTCGACGGCACTTCTAGCTACTATACCGATGCAAATAGAAGCAAAGAAAACAGCATTAGCCCACTTTCTATTTAATGTGATTGGAGTAATAATAATTTATCCATTTTTACCAATGCTTACTAGTTTAATTATCAGATTCGGAGGTAACGTGACTCAACAAATTGCCAATATGCATTTACTTTTCAATTTATTATCTACAGTTATTTTCTTAATTTTTATTAAGCAATTTTTCTTTGTTATAAATTGGCTTTCTAAACTGAAAATACTACATACAAGTGTAAAAAATTGGGAACCGAAAATTGGCGTATAATATTTACTCTATAATGCTCATTCGAACATCCTCCCAGATACGGAGCAATTTGACAAATTAATATATTTATGCTATTGTACAAGCAATGGTAGTTCTTTGAGATTATTTATTGTGAATTTTGTTGATTCTTCTCTGCTTCTATTGGGGAGTGGAGGTGAATCAATAACTCTTACACAATAAAACGATCAAAGATGCCAAACAATCAAACACTGCCTCAATCACAATCATCCGCCGTAAATTATGAAAGCCCTGATGGTTTTCACAGACACAAGTGTGATAATTGTGGTCATGTATGGGAACATGACAATTCATGTCGTGGAAAAACACACCTTCACGAATGCCCCAATTGTACCAGGGAAGAATGGACTCAATATTTTGGCCCAGAGCCCCCCACGCAGTAAAGAGATTTATTCACTACAATACAGCTATACCCCCAAAGGAGCATAGCTGTATTTTTGTTTTACATTATTATCTATAAAGTAAACTCATTCGAACATCATCCCAAATTCGGAGCATATAAAAATCACCTTAGAAATAGGGTGATTTTTTGTTACCTTAGTGGAAGTTCGAACCTATGATAGAATTTATGCATGAATAAAAATATTATAATTGTGTTTTTAGTACTCATTGTCGGAATATTAGGATATTTGCAATTGAAACCCGAACGAAGAACAGTTGTTTTACCTAGTTCAACAAATCAAACAACTACTAATGAGAATAATATATTGTCTACTGTCTCAGGTGCTATAAATCGAGGCTATATTAGCTCGCAAACATGGCCACCAGCAATTCACAACTCCCCAGCCCCCTACACCCCATTTATTTGTGAACCAGATTCTAAATCTCCTCAAGCAACAAAAACTGAAAAAATAATTAATGGCAGGAAGTATTGCATTACGAGTTTTGTTGATGGTGGTGCTGGTCATTGGGGTGGAGAATATACGTATGTAACTGAAAACTACAGCGCTACCAGAAATACAAAATTCAATCTAAGTTGGTCAAACTGCGGAGGATATGGTGGACCAGGTGATACAAAATATGACCAATGTAAAAAGGATCAATCAGATGTTTTTGATAACCTTGATGCTGCAGTAGATGCTTTACTAAGACGATAATAAATAAATTTGAACATCGTCCCAGGTTCGGAGCACTAGAAAATCACTTTAAAAATAAGGTGATTTTTTGTTACCTTAGTAGAAGTTCGAACCTATGATATTATTTATATATGAATTTGATAAAATTTATTAGAATTTTTCTTCTTGTTTTAATTGTTATAGGTTTAGGTTTATTAGCGACTCAAAAAATGTGGGTGCCTAAAGTGGTTAATATGATCTTGGGAACTAAAGTAGAATTATCACAAGTACAAGACTCTACTTCTAAAGAAAAAAAATTATTACCTGACCAACTGTCCCAAGAAGAACTTAAAGCAATTGAAGATGCTGGTATTGATACTACATCAAGGTTTGAAGATGCTCAATTTGCTGATGGTACAAATATAAGTGAGTGGGCGAAAAAAAATGACGCTGGTTTTGTAGTGTCATTTGATAAAGAAAGTTTTATTAAACAGCCAGGCGCAATAAAATCAATAAAAAGAGAGGATAATAAGTGGATATTTGCAGTTGATATTTTAACTCTTAATAAAGAATGGATCCCTGGTGTTGATAGTACAGGAGGATTTTTCATTAATAATAATCCTAAAATAAGGAATTTAAAAGTGGTTAACAACACTAGAGTTTATGATTGTGGAATTCAGAATGCTAATGGCAGCAGTGTAGGTCCTAGCCTGCAAAATACATCAGATTTTATATCTAAGATTCAACCACAAGTAGATAATTCAACCGCAGAATTTGGTTACACAGCTTATTTTGATATATTGGGAACTGATATTTTTGCAATCTACCAGCAATGTCTACCTTAGATTCTGCCGAACATCATCCCAAGTTCGGAGCATATAAAAATCAACTTAGAAATATGATGATTTTTTTGTTACCATTTTAGGAACTTCGAACCTATGATAAAATTAGCAGGTGTTATTATTAATTTTATCAAAATAAAATGAATACAAAAAGTAAAAAATATGTTGATGGTTTTGTGATACCTATAAAAAAGAAAGATTTAGCCGCTTACAAGAAGATGGCAGAATGGGGAGCTAAGATGTGGAAGAAAAATGGCGCGTTAGAATATTTTGAATGCATAGGAGATGATCTAAGGGTAAAGAAAGGAATGCCACAGAAAGGATTTATTAAGCTTGCAAATCTTAAGGCTGATGAGACTGTTGTTTTCTCCTGGATCGTATATAAATCTCGTGCACACAGAGATCAAGTGAACAAAAAAGTAATGAGTGATCCAAGTATAAAAGATTTCGACTCTTCTACAATGCCAGTCGATATGAAGCGTTTCGTGTGCGGAGGATTCAAACCAATAGTTGAATTTTAATTAGTCAAAATATTATTGCCATTAGAACATTATCCAAAGTTCTAGACACTTTTTTGAAGCTTATTTTATAGTGGTTATTTTTGTTGCCTTAGTATAAGTTCAAGACTAATGATATAGTTTATATATGAAAAAAATATTAACTTACATAGTTATCTCTATTGTTGTTATAATCTTGATCTTTGTTTTTCTTTCAAGGAATAAAGAGCAAGAAGAAGTAGCCCAAAACCCTTCAAAAACAGAAACTACTGATATGTGTTATCAATACTCTAAAGAAACTTCAAGTGGCCTTACTGACCGTGCATGGCTTAAAATGAGTATTTTAGGTGATAAAGTAATTGGCGAATATCAAAATCTTCCAGCCGAAAAGGATAGCAAGATTGGGAAATTTAACGGAACAGTTGGTAAAATGGATCCCAAGATTAGTGGTCGTATTGCAGATGTTTTGTGGGAGTCACTGGGAGAAGGAATGCACGTAACAGAGCAATTGAAAATTGAATTTGGGGAAGGTAGTGCTGTCGCTTTGTTTGGTGAAATGATAGACAAAGGAGATGGAGTATATGTATATAAAGATGCCACCAAGATCACACCTGGATTTCAAATGTCACAAACAGATTGTGAGGCACTTGATGATAAAATTGTCGTTGAAAAATATATCAGAGACAATATTAAAACTATTGCGCCAGAAAAACCTGTTTTAGGTGGTTCATGGTATGTAACTTTAGTAAACGTAAACCCATCAATGAAAACTGGAACAATGACTTATGAAGATGGACACATCCAAGGTAAAGCCAGTTTTAATTATGTCAGAAATAATAAAGAAATTTTAATTAACTCGGTAAAAACTATAAAGTAACTATTTGTTAGTTAATATTATACTCATTCGAATATCCTACTAAGTTCGGGGTAATTTTGACAAAACCGTGTAATATGTTATCATGCTTGTAACATTAGTTATTTTATATAGGTTTTTGGTTTAGCAAAGAAGATTTATTTAAAAGTCTTTTATGCTAAACCAAAAAAACAGGAAATATGGAGAAGAAAATTTTAATTATTGATCACGATGAAAATTATCAAGATAATTTTAAAGAATTATTAGAATTGGAACATAGCGATGTAGAAGTTTTTATCGAAACAAACAAGAAAGATATTATTCGCCTATTACAAGAGCAATGTATATTAAAAATAATTTTTGAACCTTTGGTTAAGTTTGATCGTATCGATGGAGCAGGCCTTAAACTATTCAACAAAATTAGCGAAATTATCGATACATCAAAAACAGAAATTATTTTGCATACAGTAGTGTATCAGGAAAAATTAAAGGAAATGGGTTTCCCGGATGATATGCGTTATTGTCAGAAACCTTATTGCTTAGATAAATTTTCTAAGGAAATTTTCAACTAAACAAGATTATATAATATTTATAAACCCGAATCACTAGATGGTTCGGTTTTTTATTTATGCCATTAGCGGTGGGTACACCCTGCCCAGCAACATGGTCGGCGCATTTCCCCTTTCATTTTTGAAATAGCTTTCTTTATGCGAATATCCCTCGTCTCGGATTTTTTGCCAGAGATAACCCAGCAAATCCACTCATTGCGTGCAAGAGGTGTGATATCTTCCCACAAGGCTAGCACCTTATCGTTAGAGACAATAGCTTCTTTGAGATCAGCCGGTAATTTATGTATTGTACCGTCAGATACTACTTTTTGTGTCATAAGATTATTTTAGCAAAATCTCTAGATTATATCTAAATTAAAACACCCCATAAGGGGTGTTTTAATTTACTACTCTTTTGCTTCTTTAAATTCAGCAATAATATCTAACTTTACTTCATCCGAAACGGCAAATCCACCAGTCTCAAGTGTAGCATTCCAGGTCAAGCCAAAAGCTTCACGACTAAGGTTCCCTATAATATCAAAACTCTTAACATGTCCACCGTAGTGGTCAATAGTAGCACCATTAAAGACAGCATTCAAAGTTATCTCCTTGGTTACTCCGCGCATAGTTAGATCTCCTATTACAGTAAACTCTGTGTCATTCTTTTTCGATATACTTTTAGATTTAAAAGATAATTTTGGGAATTTTGCTGTATCGAAAAATTCAGCAGACCTTAAGTGATTATCTCTCATCTCGTTATTTGTATTTATGCTTTCTGTGTCAGCAGAAAAAGTAATATTAGACTTTGTAAGATCTTCATCTTCTCCTGTAATAGACCCTTCAAAAGCCGTAAACTTGCCACGGACAGTAGATATAACAAGGTGCTTTACCTTAAAGCCTATCTCTGAGTGAGCGTTATCTATATTCCATTTAATCATATAATTCTTATTGTTATTTTATAATATTTTCATTCTAAACTATTTACTTTACTTTGTAAAGTACTTTACATGTTAAAGCACATATGATAATCTTTGTCTATGAACAAGAAGAACCATATGGACTGCCCTATTGCTCAAGTAGCTAGCCTATTGTCTGACCCATGGACTATGCTTATAATCCGCGACTTATTAAAAAATGAAATGAGATTCTCTGATCTCGAGAGATCATTAGAGGGCATCAGCACAAGAACACTGACAAATAAAATCAAACATCTAGAGAGTGAAAATATTATTGAGAAAAATAATCTTTATTATTCTATTACAAAAAAGGGCGCAAAGTTAGAGAAAGTCTTAGACGCAATGTCTGTATACGGAAAAAATCTGTTAGTAAAATAATAGGTATAATCTCATTGACGGAATAGTATATATATTATAATGTAACCTAGTACATTGCTCTTTTAAATTGGATTGTGGGGTGAACAGAGAAGATTTAGAAAGTCTTTTGTGTCCACCTCAAACAACCCCTATATGAAAAATAAAATACTAACCCGAGATCTAAACGGCCAGATGCTGTTTGACGTATCTTTTCTAATCATCATATTTTATTTAGCACCACTGGCTGTCTGGACACGCACTATCCCCCATAGTCCTGATACAAATCTTATTGTTTTATCAGTATGCACATCTCTGTGTGTGCTATTTATGGCCAAAGAAGGATGGCTAAATAAAAAAGGCTTTGATTGGAATTATGAGAGAAAAAATACAGACTTAGAGACTATAGTAGTGTATGCTACTTTTACTTTGGCAGGGATAGCATTCCTTCTGATTGCAAAAGGTTTTTTTAACTTAAAGACAGATGTGGGTATCCTTGATAAATTGAGCTTTCGCCTTTTTGTCATTCCATTGTGTTTTGCTCAAGTTTTAAGTTATAGGACATTTCTAATTAAATTTCTAAATAAGTACTTAAAGTCAGAGCGTGACGTAATTATCGCCAATACTATGTGCTTTACGACAATGCACTGTATGTTTAGTTGGCAATTCATCCTAATATGTTTTATTGGTGGACTGGGCTTTGCTTTCATCTATTACCATTATCGTAATTTTCTCTGGATGGGCATAAGCCACACAATACTAAACGTAACCGCCGCTTTAATAGGTGCTTTCTCTACTTAAAAGTAAGTAATATAAAATAAAAAAACTGTACAAGATTTACTCTCGTACAGTTTTTATTTTAATTAGGTGTGGTTTCAATGAAAAGGTTAGAACAGCTCCGGTTTCATTATTGCATATTTATTTGCTTACCCTGTTTATCCAACAACGATCCATCAACAGCATGTGTTCCGATCCATTTTTCTGTGATAGCTGTATTGCCAGCATAGTATGGTCCGAAAGTTTCTGCTATATGACTTGTATTGAGACAGATGCTCAATCCCCAGCTTTCCATGTAGAACTGTGTTCCATAATCTATGGTTAAGCCTGTTATGGTCATACTACCGAAGTCATATAAGTCAGATCCTGGCCAAATTACTTTAGTCGTTTTGGCAACCTTCCAAACACCATTTTTACAATACTTAACCTGGAATTTACCTAAGGCAGGTATATTTACCATTGGCTGAGGAAAGTAACTGTAGTAAGAATTCGCATTGATTGTCAGGCTTGATTGCAACCAGGCTGTAATTTCACCGCCCTGGCCCCATTGTACGGGAGCTGGGATGTTGCATTTGTTCTGGCCAGCATTTACATTTGTCATGTTTTGATCCAGGTAGTTTTCGTATTTTGCAGGTAATTCAGTCTTTGTGTCATTGGCTTTTTGAACCGCTGTTTTAGTACTGTTAAAATCTGCCGGTGTTTCATCGATTTCTGCACTTGCTTTTTTGCATGAAGTGAAAATTGATGAAGATACGATTATGGCTATTACCGCCATGAGGTTTGTTAACTTTTTCATTTTGTTTTGTTTTGTTTTTAGTTTTAGAAAAATTTTAAAAATTTATATGACGACACCAACTTTTTATAAATAAAGCGGGAGTTGTCATATAAATTTTTTACTAAAAACAAGAAACCTGTCAATGAACTATTACTCTGGGTATTATATACCATATAAGTCATTTTGTCAATAGGCATATATTACCCTTTATTATAGGCATAAAAAGCACCCTTAAGGGTGCTTTTTATGCCTTATTTAAAGACTTTTATTTAGTTACTAATAGTGACACTTATAGCAGCAGATGTGCCCGTATTACCTAAGTTATCAGTAGCTTTAGCTGTAAATAAGTGGGCTCCATTAGACACAGTAGTGGTATCCCAGACAGTTCCGAATGGATTTGAAGTATTGTCTGTCCCTACTAAATTACCATCTACATAGAAATCAACTTTTGTTATTGGATTTGTACCGCTCGCATTAACCTGTATTGTTGTCACGGTACCACTATTTTCATTTGGAAGTGGTCCTAGTTTTGTAGGATCTTGTGGAGCAGAAAAAGAGAACACAACTGTATTTACCGCTACATTCACTACCACCGTCACAGTAGCACTGGTAGTAAAACCAGCTCCATTATCAACAGTAAACTGAAATACAGATGTTCCAGCAGTAAGACCTGTAACAGTAGTTGTAGTAGATGTAGGAGAAGTGATAGTACCTGATCCTGAGACTTTAGACCAGGTAGTTGTTGTAGTTAACGTGTTTGTTGAATAACTACCAGTTAGAGTTACTGAATTAGTTGGTAGTGTGATTGTTTGATTAGGTCCCGCATCAGCTAACACAGATAATTCTGCTATCTTCCTATTTGTCATCTTCACATCTGCTGAGGTTCCAACATTCCCTGCTGCATCATATGCTTTAGCTTTGATTACATATGAAGTGACAGTTGTTGATGACGGCATAGACCATGAGCATGTATATGGTGATGTTGTGTCTGTGCATTTTTTAACATCATTTACATAAAATTCAGTTTTCGTAACTCCGACATTATCTGAGGATGTAGCTTTGAGAGTCATGCGGGTACCGCCTTTGTAGTATCCTCCTGCATTGGTAATAGATGCTGTTGGAGGTGTAGTATCTGCTCCAGCTCCAATAGTAATCACTCTAGCTGTAGTAGTTGATACATTAGCAGGACTTGCTGTATCGTACGCTTTTGCTGTCCATGAGTGAGTAGAACCTACAGTTAGACCTATTGTATTCCATGAGTAAGTGAAGTCCGAGTTAGGACCTGATGTTTGAGTATTGATGAGAACTCCATCTTTATAGAATTCAACTTTTGCCATTCCTACATTGTCTGTTGCGTGAGCAGTGATGTCGTATGATGTTCCCACAGGAACTGAAAGGTTTGCTGATGGTGACGATAGAGCTCCTGTTGGTGTAAAGACTGGAGCAGTAGTATCAGTTACTACATTCTGCACATTCACACTAACAACAGATGATATAGCTGAGTTACCAGCAGCATCATAGGCTTTAGATGTAATTGTGTGAGTACCGTTTGAGACTGTTGTAGTGTTCCAGATACATAGATATGGTGATGTAGTGTCTGGGTTTGGAGTACAGTTTAGTAATGTAGTTGTACCATCTATGTAGAACTCTACTTTAGTGACACCTACATTATCTGTAGCATTAGCTGCTACTTGTTGTGTGGTACCGAGGACTGTTGTACCTGTTGTTGGGGATGTGAGGGAGGTTGAGGGAGGGGTTGGGTCACCATTAGAAGTACAAGTCGTTCCTGTTTTAATCATCACCACAGAGCTCCATGCTGGGATAGTGAGTGTGCAAGTCTGGTCGACGTTTTTCATATCGACATATTTTTCAGTAAGGGAGACGACTTTAGGAGCTGATGACGCATTATATTCAAAGCGTAAATTGGTTGATGTTGTTAACGCCACTGGAGATTCAGTTGCATTTGAGTCTTGACTTGAAAATAACCTCCATTCTGAAAGTGACTTAAATACATCGGCAGGACCACTCACATCAAGCCATATTAGCTTTGGATCATTGGCTGGTCTGACACGTGCATACACATTATTATTTGCGAGGAATCCATCCATCCATGTTGCGAGAGTTGGAGCCTTTAACTCAAGATATATTGGATACTCTGTATATAAAGAAGATTCTCTGGCTACAAGAATGTTGCTTTGTAAGCTTACGTCGTGGGCACGCTGTTGCACTCCATTTTTATCAGGGATTGCCATGAAGTTTATTCCTCTCTCTGTATCATAAACAGTATTTCCAGAAGCGGTTATTTCATGGCCCCCATTAATAAATAACCCGAGTTTTGCTTTGTAAATAGTATTATTTGTAAAATTAATATTTGGACTCAATCCATCAGCATAAATTCCTTCACCTTGACTGTATGAACTAGAAGGTTCACCACCAGCAACAGCACCAATTGAATTCATAACAATGTTGTTCGCGACAGTTCTCTGAAAACCGTGATACCTTGTTGTGTACGCAGTACCATCTTGTTGTGGGTATGAATAGATACCTCCTCCATCATCTTTTATATAATTGGTAGTATCAACAAAGTTTTTTAATATCTGACTACTTTTTCCATCCCAACGAATACCGACATAACCAGCATTGGTAATTGAATTAAAAGACACAATACCATTATCACCCATAGATATAATACCAGTATAGCTGTCATCACCATTACTTCCCATCCCAGCAAGATTTCCAATTTTGTTTAAGGTGTTATTCGAAATAAAAGCATTATCAGAAGAGCCACCATGAATACCTCTGCTATTTATCTCATTAAAAGTATTATTAGTAACTTTTAAATTAATAGAATTTGGATATGCATAAATAGCATCAATGCCGATAAAATTAAAAGCGGAGTTTGTTACAGTAATCCCAGTTTTGGAAGTTGTATTAATACCAGTTGAATTAAATCCAGTAAAATCAATACCGTCAAATGTTATATAATCTTTACTATTAAGATTTACTGCCACATCAATAGCTGGAGCTTTCACGTTCGTTGGTGTCGAAGTACTATAGATAGTTATTTGTTTTGATGTCGGATTATAACTCCATTCATTAACAAGATTGAGTGTCCTTGGGTCATTCTGAATAAAATATCCCCAACCAGGAGTGGTTGATGGTTCACCATTAAAAGTTATCTTATTAGTACTTGCAGCAGTAATTGTTGCTTTGTCGAGAACCCATCGCTGACTTCGAAATACCACCTGTGCATCTTTCCAATTGATTGAACTTGCATTTAAATTAGCAGTATCGGTGATGGTACCAACATTAGAACTCTTGGTATATGTAGCACTCGTTGATGGCCAATATCCAGTATCAGGAGTTCGGCCTTTTGCATAATTACCACCATTAACTGACAAAATATTTATATCTGGAAATGCAGATGAAAGAGCCGCACTCTCCCATTTATTCCCTCCTAAACTTGTCCAACCTGAAACATTTACAAACCCCGTAATCACCGGCTTTGCCCCACTTCCATACGCACCATATGTAATAGGATTAGTGGATGTCCCTGATGCAGAGGGAATGATAGTCCCAGTAAATGTATCACCAGAATTAAAGAGTATTTTATCACCAGCGACAAATGTGGTGGCATTTACCTTTGCGATTGTTTGCCATGGGGTAGAAATAGAAGTACCATTATTTGAGTCTGAACCAGAGGCCGATACATAGTATATGGTTCCAACGGCGCTTGCAGTAGTAGCAGACAGAATGGTTCCGACGGTAAACAAGATGGCGAACCCTAATATACCGTAATGTATAATTTTATGAAAACCTGTCTCATGCCAATGCTTGTACCAGGACAAATTATCCGAAAGATGCTGATGAAGTTTTTTCATTTTCATGATTTTATTTTTTAGTATTAATAACATAATTATACAATATTGGTTATTTAATGTATATATATATCTCTTGATTTTATGGGGATAATAAAAAGCACCCGATAGGGTGCTTTTTATATTTTATACTAAAATTAGTGTGCTGTTACAGTGTGAACTTCATGATGAGAGTGAGACTTTCCTAGCATGCGAGCGATTATAATAATCACTAGTATTAACAATATCACCATCAACCACTGCCATACTGAACTTGGCATAAAGCCACCAGAGCCTGCAAGTGAAAGTGCTGTTAGACCATTATTATTATTGTTGTAAGCATCTTCTGTAACAATTGGTTTCAACTCACGAGCATCGTTAACATTTGTTGTTGTAGTAGTACTTTTAGTTGTAGAAGTATTCGTAGCTACTGTCTTCTTTGGTGTTGTTGTAGTAGAAGTCGTAGAAGTTGTTGTAGTCTGAGGAACTACTGGTGCATCGTAAGTAACAGGCACTTTATAGAAAGCTGGTTCATTGTTATATACACGTGGCGCTGGATCCCAGACACCTGGAACATAAGCAAGCGCATTATTAGCACCTAAGAGCCCAAAAACAAAGGCTGATAAGATTATTAAGTTTTTTGTTGTTTTCATATTCATGCGAGTATTATAGCATAGATATATGTATCTTGTCAAGGGCTATTACATCCCCTATTAAGCTTATATTATAAGGCTAATAACCAAAATTATATGTTGCCAGACAAAAAGAGTATAATAAAAAGTATTAAAATAATAATACACAAATTATGAATAATCCATTCGAAAATGCCCTATCACAACTAGAAAGAGCTACGAAAGTGAAGCAATTCAGCAAAGAATTCCTGTCTCGTCTTCACCAACCTAATCGTGAAATTAGAATATCCATACCTGTAACTATGGATGACGGTTCACTGTCTATATTTGAGGGATATAGAGTTCAATACAACAATGCTCGGGGGCCGTACAAAGGTGGAATAAGATACCATCAAGATACTGACATAAATGAGGTTAAAGCTCTCGCCTTTTGGATGGCACTTAAGTGTGCTGTTGCAAACATTCCTATGGGTGGAGGAAAGGGTGGTATTACAGTAGATCCAAAAAAATTATCTAAGGGCGAACTTGAGCGATTGTCTCGTGGATGGATTAAGCTTATGGCACCTGTCATTGGTCCACAAGTCGACGTACCAGCACCTGATGTAAACACAACACCTGAGATAATGTCTTGGATGGTAGATGAATATGCAAAAATTACAGGTGATAAAACCAATGCTGTTATTACAGGTAAGCCTATTGAAGTCGGAGGGTCAGAAGGTCGCGGACCAGCAACAGGCCTCGGAGGGTTTTATGTATTTGATTCTATAAGGGAAAAGATGGCAATGCCTGACTCATGCAAAATAGTAATTCAAGGATTTGGAAATGTCGGTGGTAATGCAGCAGAAATACTTTCGAAGCACGGTCACACTATTATCGCTATATCCGACTCAAAAGGAGCAATATTAAAAGAGGACGGTATTGATATAAAACTTTTAAATGAATACAAAAAAGAGAACGGGCAAATTTCTGGATTCCCTGGATCAAAGATGATTACCAATGAAGATCTTCTTCTCTTGGAGTGCGATATACTTATTCCTGCTGCACTTGAAAATCAAATTACAGAAGCGAATGCAAATAACATAAAAGCAAAGCTTGTTGTCGAGCTTGCCAATGGCCCAACTACACCAGAAGCCGATGATATACTTTTCTCAAAAAACATTCCTGTTATTCCAGACATTTTAGCGAATGCTGGCGGAGTAACAGTTTCAACTTTTGAATGGGAGCAGAACCTAAAAGGTGAACACTGGACCGAAGAGGAAGTGTTTAAAAAATTAAAAAAGATAATGGATGAGGAAACAGAAATAATATGGAAAAGATCTACTGAATTGAAAACTGATATTCGTCGAACAGCATTTATTGTAGCTCTTGAGCGAATAGAACAGGCAACAAAATAATATATGACTCAGAAACAACCACTAAACAAAAAGAACATAAAATCCGTTCGGCTCGTTCCACACATAAAACCAGAGCGATATAATTTGACTCTCAAACCAGATTTGGAAGCCTTTACGTTTTCAGGTAAAGAGATTATAACTCTGACCATAGACAAGCCGATAAAAGAAATAACTCTACACTCTAAAGATATAAAAATTGAGACGGTCGAAATAATCCAAAATAAAGATAACCAATTTGCAAGTATTATTTCTTATGATATCAAAGCCGAGACAGCGACATTCACATTTAAATCTCCAATTAAAAAAGGTAAGGCAAAACTCTCTATCGTATTTGAAGGAATTATAAATGAAACACTCCGAGGATTTTATCGTAGCAGGTATACACTAAATGGTGAGCAGAAACACTTAGCAACAACACAATTTGAGGCTACAGATGCGAGGCGTGCATTCCCCTGCTTTGATGAACCAGCACAAAAAGCAATCTTTGATGTATCTCTCATTGTACCTGGTAGTCATACAGCCATATCAAATACGATGCCCTCAAGTATTAAGGAACATGAAGGTGGTTATAAGGTCATTGAATTTGCTTCAACTCCTCGAATGTCTACATATTTACTTGCCTTTATTATTGGTGAGTTTGAATACGTGGAGGGATACACAAAAGATAAGACCCAGGTACGAGTGTTTACAACTGTAGGCAAGAAACATCAGGCAAAATTTGCACTTGATGTGGCAATACGATCTCTTGAATTTTATAATAAATATTTCGATATTCCCTACCCACTTCCTGTGCTTGATATGATTGCAATACCAGATTTTGAATCTGGTGCAATGGAAAACTGGGGGGCTGTAACCTATAGAGAGACAGCCATACTGGTTGATGAGGAAAATTCATCTCTTTCGAATAAACAATGGGTAGCGCTTGTGATTGCCCATGAACTTGCTCATCAATGGTTCGGGAACTTGGTAACAATGGAATGGTGGACTGATCTTTGGCTTAATGAAGGATTTGCATCATATATAGAATACTTAGCTGTTGACCACATATTCCCGGAGTGGAAAGTATGGGATCAATTCTTAACAGCAGATGTAGCAGCAGCACTAAGACTTGATTCATTAAAAAATTCTCACCCTATTGAAGTTACAGTACATCACCCTGATGAAATAAATGAAATTTTTGACATGGTCTCTTATGCAAAAGGAGCAACTGTTATAAGGATGCTTGCTTCCTATATAGGAGAGGATGCTTTTAGATTAGGTTTACAGCACTATTTAAAGAAGCATAGTTATAAAAACACACAAACAGTAGACCTTTGGCACTCATTTGAAAAAACTAGCAAAAAACCAGTGTCAAAAATTATGCAGAATTGGACTCAGAAAACCGGCTATCCACTTTTATCTTTAAGTAAAAGTAAAAATATATACAAGATTTCCCAAGAGAGATTTTTTGCAAGTCGTATTTCAGCAAAAGAAACTAAGGATAAAACTCTATGGCAAATTCCATTCTCATACGAAAGTAATAATGAGGTATTAAAGACATTAATTACAAAAAATTCTTCTCCTCTAATTGGAACATCAATTGGTAAAATAAATAAGGGAGAGAAATCATTAGCAAGAGTATTATATGACAAAGAAACACTTGAACACCTTAGACAAGATATAAAAGAAGGAAAAATATCATTGCATGACCGGTTAGGTATTATTCGCGATTTATTTGCACTAGCAGAAGGTGGGTATATATCGAGCGCTGATGCAATGGAATTTTCTCTTTCTTATAAAAATGAGACAGAGTATATAGTATGGGCTGAAATAGCTTCTGGTGTTAATAAAATAAAAAATATTATTTCGGAAGAAAAGTATACATCTATCTACAATAAGTATGTTTTGTCGTTATTTAGCCCACTTGCCCAAAAAATGGGTTGGGAAAAGATTAGTGGCGAAGATCACTCCTCTACATTTCTGCGTTCACTTGCTCTTTCACAGGCAGGATTTTATGGAGATAAAATTATAATAAAGAAAGCTCAAGAAAAATTTAAAGATAAGAAAAAAAATCCAATAGAAGCAGATCTTAGAAGTGTCATATACTCTATTGTTGCTCAAAACGGCAACGTAAAAGACTGGGAAGAATTTGAACACCTACATAAAATTACAGAAATGCATGAGGAAAAGGATCGATACGCCAGAGCATTGACTGCTTTTAAAAATGAGAAGTTACTAAAAAAGACCTTGAACTACACACTATCAGGCTCAATTAGAAACCAAGATGCCCCACATTTAATGACAGCTACTTGGAATAATTCTTATGGTCGTGAGCTAACTTGGAAATTTGTAAAAAGTAATTGGAAAGTAATCCTAAAAAATTACGGTGAAGGTGGTCACTTTCTTTCACGACTACTATCTCCGCTCGGAACTCATACTAAAGTAAAAGATGCTGTTGAGGCCAAGAAATTCTTTAAGAAAAATAGTGCTCCAGGAGCGGAGCGGACACTCGAGCAAGCATACGAGCGTATTTACTCAAATGCAACGTGGCTTAAAGATGATAAAAAGAAGATAAAAAAATGGTTAGAAAAGAACTATGGAAAGTAGTATAATTAGTTCATGAATATACATCCAATTTTTGTACACTTTCCTATAGCTTTAATGACAATTTACGCTATAGCTGAATTGCTAAGATTTAAAAAAATAAAGGAGACGGCTTATTGGTTTTACGTAAAAGCAATTCTTGTCATCACTGGTACGATATCTGCCTTTCTGGCTCTTAATACTGGGGAAAGTGCTGAGAATTTAGCCAATAAAGATTTACGTCCGCTTATAGAAACGCACTCAACTTTTGCATCAGCTTCTACTTGGATTTTTGGATTTTTAGCTATCGTCTATCTTGTGTCCTGGATAAGTAAATCAGAATTTGATCAAAAGCTAAGATCTAGTAAGTTCTCAAAAATTTGGAACATAAAAGTAAACATTGCTCAAAAAATACTTAGTGGGTATTTACCCATAATTCTTGCATTGATAGGACTTGTGACTATTACTATAACCGGGGCTCTAGGCGGGGCAATAGTTTATGGTCCAGAAATAGACCCTATAGTGAGTTTTATATATCACTTATTCTTCTAGTGTAGGAAACTTTTCCTATGGAGCTTGGTTTGCCCATACTTTTTTATGGCATAATAGTGGGCTTTTGTACCATAACCCGAATGATTTTCAAATCCATAATCTGGATACTCTTTCGCGTATGTATCCATCAAACTATCCCGAGAGACTTTGGCCACAATTGATGCACACGATATCACTGGATGAAGTTCATCGCCTTTGATAATTGTTTCTTGGTATATAAATTGCTCTGGGGCTTTTAGGCCACCGTCTAGATAGACTGAGACTTCTTTTGGATCTTTTGTTACCTTTAGGAGTGAAGTTTCGAGTGCTTTTGTAATAGATCGAACAATGCCGACTTTATCAATCCACTCAGCAGAAACAAGAGAAACAGAAAAATCGCAATTACCTTTTGCTTTTTCTTCTTTTAAATATTCAAACCATTTCTCTCTTTGCTTTTTAGTTAATTTCTTTGAATCTCGAAGTGGTATATCAATTGAAATTAAATTAAAGAAGCTAGGTTCACACTTAAATGAACAAACAGCTACCGGTCCCGCAATTGGACCTCTACCTACTTCGTCAATTCCAATGATATACTGCTGATTTTTAGGCTCCTTGTCCATATAGAGCTATCATACCTCATTTGCTATACTAGGGAAATGAATTCCAAGTTTATCCACCTCCACACCCATTCCCACTATTCCCTGCTTGATGGATTGTCCAAAATTGAAGATATTGTCCGTATTGCAAAAGAGCACGGTATGCCTGCAATTGCCGTTACTGACCACGGAAATATGTATGGAGCAATTGAGTTCTATAAAGAATGTCAGAAGGCTGGTATTAAACCAATAATTGGATGTGAGGTATATGTAGCTGAACGTAAGCATACAGACAAAGAACCGGGTATAGATAATAAACGCTACCACTTGATTTTATTAGCGAAAAATAAAATAGGTTACAAGAATTTGATGAAGTTAGTCACAAAGGCAAACCTTGAAGGGTATTATTACAAGCCTCGTGTAGATATAGAATTACTGAAAGAATATGGTGAGGGAATAATATGTCTTTCGGGGTG
Source organism: uncultured Candidatus Saccharibacteria bacterium (assembly GCA_964631935.1). Classification (GTDB taxonomy): domain Bacteria; phylum Patescibacteriota; class Minisyncoccia; order Phycocordibacterales; family UBA9973; genus UBA8515. The sequence goes on along the minus strand of CAZWAV010000001.1, from coordinate 8,417 downwards.
TATGGGTGGGATGCTCTCGCGCGCTGTACTTGCTGGCAACATGGAACGTGCAGATGAACTTATTAAAGATCACCAAGAAGCATTTGGTAAAGAGAATTATTTTATAGAAATCCAATCTCATCCGCACATCGAGGGGGATGCTGAACTCCGCACTGCACTTGTAGAACTTGCAAAAAAACATGGTATTCCTACTGTCGCAACTCAAGATTCACATTACCCTTGCCGTGATGATCATGAAGCTCACCACACACTACTGCAGGTAAACACTGGAGCCGAAGGTAAAGACACTGGTAAGTTTGAATTCTCAGATGATGACTTTTCTCTTATAGATGAGAAGACAGCAAGAGAATATTTTAAAGATGTACCAGAAGCTGTTGATAATAGTCGTGTAGTATCTGATATGTGTGAAGAATACGACCTAGAACTTGGTAAAGCATACTTCCCTGATTTTCCTATTCCAGAAGGTACGACCGGAGATAATATGCTTCGAGAGCAGGCTTATAATGGATTTACTTTTCGAGAACTTCCACAATCTAAAGAATATTTAGATAGGTTGGAATATGAATTAGGAATAATAAAACAAAAAGGTTACCCGACCTATTTCCTGGTCGTTGGTGACCTTCTTCGTTACGCACGTGAGCATGGAATACTGACAAATATTCGAGGAAGTGTCGCAGGATCATTAACTACCTATTTGTTGGGTATTACAAATGTTGATCCACTTGAATACAAACTACCTTTTGAACGTTTCCTAAACCCTGAGCGTCCATCATTGCCTGATATAGACATGGACTATGCTGATAACAGACGCGATGAAATCATTGCATATGCTAAAGAAAAATACGGTGAGGATAAAGTAGCTCAGATCGGTACTTTTGGAACTATGATGGCTAAAGGCTCAGTCAGAGATGTGGCTCGCGCCTTGGGCTACCCATACACTGTCGGTGATCGTATATCTAGTATGATTCCTCTTGGTTCTCAAGGTATGCCCATGACTATTGATCATGCATTTGAAATAGTACCTGAATTAAAAGAGGCTTATGAAAAAGAGCCAGATACAAAAAAGATAATAGATCTAGCAAAAAAAATGGAAGGGTGCGTCAGACATATCTCAGTACACGCTGCTGGGATTGTGATAGCTCCGAGGCCACTTTATGAATTCTCACCTATTCAATTTGACCCTAAGGGTGGAAATATTATCACTCAATACGATATGTATAGTATTGAAGATGCGGGTCTACCTAAATTCGACTTCTTGGGAATAAGAAATTTGGCGATATTAGCTGACGCAGTATCACTCGTAAAAACTATTTTAGATAAAGATGTTGATTTAGATAAAATTCCACTAGACGACAAGAAGACATTTGAGATGTTGGCTCGTGGAGAGACAATGGGTCTTTTCCAATTAAATGGCTCGGGTATTACACACTACCTAAGAGAACTAAAGGCTACAACCATACACGATATAAACGCCATGGTCGCGCTTTATCGTCCCGGACCAATGCAATTTATCCCTCTTTATATTGAGCGTAAACACAATGCCAAGCTTATAAAATACCTAGATCCAGCCCTTGAACCAATTCTTAAACAGACATACGGTGTCCTTGTTTACCAAGATGATCTTCTTTTGATTGCAATTAATATTTCAGGTTATAGCTGGGGTGAAGCAGATAAATTCCGTAAAGCTGTTGGTAAAAAAATACCTAAAGAGATGGCCGAACAAAAAGACCACTTTATAAATGGTGCTGTAGAGCATAGTAAATGGCCAAAGAAGAAAGCTACTGAATTGTGGAACCAGATAGAACCTTTCGCTGCTTATGGTTTCAATAAGGCCCACTCAGCAAGCTATGGGCGAGTAGCCTATCAAACAGCATACATGAAGGCGAATTTTCCAGTAGAATATATGACCGCTATTATGACAGCGGAATCAGGGGATGTTGAAAAGGTTGCTGAAATTGTCCATGAATGTCAAAAGATGAATATTAATGTATTACCACCAAACGTTAATGAAAGTTTTGGAGGGTTCACTGTTATCGTCGGAAGTAACCAGCCAGAAGGAAGAACAATAAGATTCGGACTATATACTATAAAAAATCTCGGTACTGATATAGCGGACTCAATTATAGAAGAGAGAAAAAGAGGTGGGCCTTTTAAATCATTAACTGATTTCTTTGAAAGAATCAACCACAAAAATCTAAACAAGAAGTCCGTGGAAGCCTTGGCAAAATCTGGGGCTATGGATGATTTAGCGCCTAGAAATATGGTTATAGGTAACTTAGAAACATTACTTGCCTTCAATAAAGAATCTCGCGGCGTTGCAGCTCAGGATTCACTTTTTGGATCAATTGGTGGCATAGAGACTAAATTAACACTTGTACCTCAATTAGAAGCGACAATGAATGAAAAATTAACTTGGGAAAAAGATTTACTTGGTCTTTATATCTCTGGACATCCATTAGATAGCTATAAAGAGAAAATTGAGAAATTCGGAACATTAATTTTGAAAATAAGAAATAAAGAGGTTAAAGTCGGCATGCCTGTAACAGTAGCTGCGATAGTTGACGATATACGTGTAGTTGTAACAAAAAAGGGTGATCGCATGGCATTTATAAAAGTTTCAGACTTTTCAAGCTCCATAGATGCTGTTGTTTTTTCTAAACTATTCGAGTCAACAAAAGATACCTTAATTAAAGATGTTATCATTGCTCTCTCTGGTAAAGTCTCAGAGCGTAATGGCGAAAGAAGCATAACAATAGAAAGCTTCAAAAGAATATAATAAAAAATCCCCTTTCGGGGATTTTTTATTAAGCTATATCTTCTCTATCATCAATCATTTTCATGATTTTGATAACCTGCTTAGAGTAGCCAGGTATTATAGAATCAGGATTGTATTTCTTTAGAATCTGTTCAGTCGTCATGCCATCTTTGTAGTGCTTAACTTTTGGGTTATTACCACTTAATGTTTTGGCTATATGCTCAATTGATTCATCAACTGAACTAAAGCCTTTTTTACATGATGCCCAACCGAAATTGTTGTTTGGAGCTTTTGGGTTCTTACATGGCTCTTTTCCAGCACCAGTCTCACGGACCGCAATAGCTGGAAGCAAACGATAGTCTAGACCATTTTGCTCTGCTTCCTCTACGAACTTTTCTCCGTAGCCGGCAAGTGGAGCATTTCTTGATTCAAGGAATGAATCTATTTCTTCTGCGTGTTTTTTGCGAGCTTCAGCTTCTTGTGTTGTTATCACAGGAGCTTCAATCGCAGCTATATTCTGACTAATGGCTACAGTTGATATTGGTAATGGTGTTACCCCAAGTATTGGTGTTGTTACTGCCAACATTGGAATAGCAACAAATGACTGTAGGAACTGTCTTATTTTTTGTTTATTCATAGTTAGCGGTTATGCTCCGCCAAACCGATGTCAGTATTCTTAGTCCTCAGTGCCAATAGTGGCAAGTCATAGGACTAAATTAAAAAGCCCTCATATATCATCAGAGTGACAACATAATTGGACGTAGGGATATAGTATCACGAAGTCATATAAAAGTCAATAGTTATACCATGGTTTTTAGTGTCGTCAAATAGATAAAACCCTTATAAAATAAGGGTTTTATCTATTTGACTATTTGACATGTATACTCAAAAATTGGATAATTAGCCTTTAAAACAAGGCTGGTACGACAATTTTGACATATTTGAGCCTATGTCCTATAAAAATCCTTATTTTTCAAGATAAAATGGATTTTATTCTTTGCCGTGACAGTTCTTATACTTCTTGCCAGAGCCACAATGACATGGGTCATTACGTCCTATTTTAGGGCCTACTCTTGTCGGTTCTTGGGCTTTAGGTTTGCCTTTTGATTGCTCAAAAGAGCCAGTTCCATCGTTTGGTGAGTTTAAAATGAGAGATGGTTGCCCTTCTATGACTTCTGTTTGTCTATTGGTCGTATCAATATTCATGGTCTTTATAAGAGAAGCCACTTGTTCCTTAAACATAGCTTCCATTTCTTTAAAGAGCCTTAGACCTTCCTTTTTGTATTCGATTAATGGCTCTCTCTGACCATAAGCTCTTAAGTTTACGGATGAACGAGTATATTCCATAGTCTCTAGGTGTTCTACCCAAAGATTATCAGTAGTATAGAGGGCTATGCGTCTAACGGTATCGAAGAAAGCTTCATCCCCTGCTGCAGCTCTTTTCTCTACGATTATCTCCTTTAATTCTGGATATGTTTCTGAAAGGTCGTTTAAAAATAGCTCGAGATCTTGATGACTACCGGAGAGCATAGTACGCCTTCGGTCATAGATGACTTTTCTTTGATGGTTCATAACATTGTCATACTCAAGGGTATGCTTACGAGCATCAAAATGGAAACCTTCAATTTTAGCCTGAGCTCCTTCTAGGGTATTGGTAATGAAACGGTTCTCAATTGGCTGGTCTTCAGGTATACCAAATCTACCCATCATTTTCTTGATACGGTCTGAACCGAAAATACGCATGAGGTCATCTTCAAGTGATACATAAAACTGTGTCTCTCCTGGATCACCTTGGCGACCAGAACGTCCACGTAGCTGGTTGTCGATACGACGAGCTTCATGGCGCTCAGTACCAAAGACAAATAATCCACCGAGAGCCTTAACTTCATCGTAATGTTTACTATCAAAAGGGACACCGCCTAATTTAATATCGACTCCACGTCCGGCCATGTTTGTCGCTACAGTAACCGCACCCTTTCTTCCGGCGTTTGCTATGATCTCACCTTCGCGTTCATGGTTTTTAGCGTTAAGTACTGTATGAGGAATTCCTGCACTAGTTAGATAAGCTGAAAGAAGTTCATTTTTATCTATAGATACTGTACCTATTAGTACTGGCTGGCCAGAAAGATTTAACTCTTTAACTTTTCTAGCTACGGCTTCAAGCTTCCCTTTTTCTGTCTGATATATTAAATCATTATGATCTTTACGGTTAATAGGTCTATGAGTAGGGATAACAATTACATCAAGACCATAAACTTTGAAGAACTCTTCTTTTGAAGTTAGCGCTGTACCTGTCATGCCAGATAGCTTTTCATAAAATCTAAAGTAATTTTGGAAAGTAATAGATGCCACGGCGCGAGTTTCTTTCTCAACCTTTACTCCCTCTTTTGCTTCAATAGCTTGGTGAAGTCCTTCACTCCAACGACGTCCTGGCTGTAGGCGACCAGTAAATGAATCTACAATAATAACTTCGCCGTCTTTGACGACATAATCTTTATTGTTTTCATATAGAGCACGAGCGCGTACTGCAGTCTCTAGGTGATGAACATATTTAATCCCCTTTTGTGTATAAATATCAGAAATACCAAGAAGGCTTTCTGCTTTAGTGATACCTGCGTCTGTTAGAGAAATAGCCTTTAGCTTCTCATCGACAGTATAATCTTCTTCTTTTTTTAATTGACCAGAAATAGTGGCAAATGTCGCATATAGGTCTTCTGAATCCTCAGCGGCAGAAGAAATAATTAGAGGTGTACGTGACTCATCAATTAAAATAGAGTCTACCTCATCTACGATAGCGTAGTAGTGACCTCGCTGAACTACATCACCAATGTTATTGGCTAAATTGTCGCGTAAAAAATCAAATCCAAATTCGTTATTTGTACCGTAAGTTATATCACAAGCATAAGCTTCCTTACGACTACAAGGTCTTAAAAATTCATATTGGACCTTAAATGAACTGATGTCGTCAGAATCGAGACCTTCTTTATCTTGGTGAGATGGATCATAGACATAAGAAGTATTCATAGAATTCACAACACCAACAGAAAGACCTAGGGTTGCATAGATAGGTGCCATCCACACAGCATCACGACGAGAAAGATAATCGTTGACTGTAACAATATGTACTCCCTTGCCGGTTAGAGCATTGAGGTATGCTGGTGAAGTAGCTACCAAAGTTTTACCTTCACCCGTACGCATCTCAGCAATATTATTCATATGCATTGCGATACCTCCAATGAGCTGGACATCATAGTGTCTTTCATTCCTTGTGCGATGAGCCACTTCACGAACCATAGCAAAAGCTTCTGGTAAGATATCATCTAGCTTTTGACCTTCGGCTATTTTGGCTTTTAGGGCTTCTGTACGTACAGTAAAATCACTTAAAGCAAGCTCTTTCATGCTCGGCTCTAAATCATTGATTTTCTTTACCAATGGTTGCCATTTCTTTATATTTCTGTCATTTTCATTACCGAATATACTTTGTAATATAGCCATAGTTTTGACATTCTAACACAAATAAAAAATCCCCGATAGAGAGGGGATTTTTTATTTAAGATAAGACTATATCTTCTTTTTCTTTGTAGCCTTTTTCTTTGCTACTTTTTTAACTGCTTTCTTAGCCTTCTTTTTTGCTGCCATATATTTAAAAAATTAATTATTTTTAAAGGATGTATGATTTCACGACCTTACAAAATATTTATAAAAAATAATTTGTAAAAAAATTAATCACACTCACTACTACATTATCTTACATATAAATATATACTGCAATACTTTTTACTAGAAAAGTGTGGATAACTTTTTATTTTTTATTTTGAAAATATTTTTAAAAAAATTAATTAAAATAATTTAAAATGTAATCTCAACAAAAGGGCTCGAGAGCGCGACGGCGCGAACGATTGAGTAAAATTTTCACCAGAAAATTTTACGTGCCTTTTGGAGAGAAATACATTTTAAATTAATGTAAAAATTAGAAATGAAAAACACCCTGCTTTGGACAAGGTGTCTTTCATATATTTGATTTGTACTTATAAGCCGAATTCTGTGGTCTGATCGAAACCAAACCGATAGATATTTATCTAGGTCTATAGTTACCCATAGACTCAAGCGACTCTTCCACACAAGGTGGACACGGTCTTGCACACACGTAAGGATTTAGCCGTTTCACCCCTATAGTTACCTATAGGATTCATCCTTATTTACATAAGGATGTTCCGCCTTTTCAGGCAAAGAACGTCTCTGCTCGCACCTCTATGATTACTCACGACGGGCGTTACCCGCTACGGACCCAAGAATTACTTCCTGATATGTGTTCGGACTTTCCTCACCCTGTCACTCGAGAGCGACGGGGCGCATCTATCCAGTACAAACCGAAATTAGTATACCAGAATGACCTCTGCTTGACAATCCCATTCCTTTCTGATATACTCCTTTATGTGAGTAACAGATTCCAATAAATAAAAATTATATTTATTGACAATTGCCTAGCAAAACCCCCTCGAGCAATCGAGGGGGTTTTGTATTATATCCATATATACTATATAATGATTCAGTCAGCCGTTGTGTTCTCTAGTCAGCGGCTGCACTCACATAGGCAATTGTGTTGGAGTTTAGCACCCGCTGACTTGAGCACATAATCAAAAAGCACCTCATTGCGAGGTGCTTTTTGATACAAAAAATAAAACCTACACAAGAAGTAGTAGGCTTTATAAAGAATTAGACAAATTTACAAACAAATTAGATTGTTTCTGTATTGGAAATTTTCATACACAAATGATTTTTTAAAAGATCATATCTACTATTTCGTCCTTCTTGTGAAAAAGTTACTTCTTCATCAGTTACTAATATGGTACACGATATATCCCGACAGAGAAAATGATGATATTCAAACTTAACTTTTTCTTTTAAAATTCTCAATTTCTTTATATACTCAGAACGTTTATCTTTCTCAGAAATCCAACTTTTAATGAGATCTTTTATTTGTTGTTTATTTGCTTTAATAACATTTTTAACAGTAAGTATTTCACTCATAATTTAAGCTTTTAATTTAAAACTAAAATAACATTTAAAATAGATATAGTCAAATAACAAAAAACACCCTTTCGGGTGCTTTTTGTTTTGTAATAAAATAGGATGCTATCAATATCAAGTTAGTTAAATATCTTTTCTTTTGTTCCGTTCTAGGAGTCTTTCCTCCCTGCCAATGTACTTTTAGGTCATAGCACATCTAGACCATTACGTGCTCAATTGAGGCACATAATATCGACTCAATAAGATCGACTCACTAAATAAATTTAGATGAGAGATCGATTTCAAATTGAATTATTCCACGACCAGCTTCCGCTAGCCGTGCCTTGTTACGACTTATTCCCTGTCACCGAGCTTACTGTAGGCCCTCCGTATGGAGAGATTTCGAGTACTCCCGGCTCCCTTGAATTGACGGGCGGTGAGTACAAGACTTGAGAACGTATTCACCGCGGTATATCTGACCCGCGATTACTAGTAATTCCAACTTCATGGGGTCGAGTTGCAGCCCCCAATCCGAACTGGCGCAATTTTTATTAGGATTCGCTCAGGGTTACCCCGTCGCTGCCCGTTGTAATTGCGATTGTATTATGTGTGTAGCCCAAGGTATCAAGGGACATGCTGACCTGGCGTCATC